>JADYYK010000014.1 GCA_020853705.1 Deltaproteobacteria bacterium | reverse complement strand
GAGCACCGAGGCAAATGTTCGACCTCTAACGGCAACCTCGTTCGAGGAGTACACGACTTACCGCCCCGCGCCTATTTTCGCCGAACCGTGGTCGACGCCCCGGCGTCGGCCGAGTCTGTCGCCTGTTCCCGGTCGCCTGTCTGTCCGTGCTCTAAGGCTTCTTGTCCCACAGCTTGCTGGGATCCACATCCAGCGCCGGTCCACCCGGGCGCACCACGATGGGCGGCGAGGTCACCGTCTTCTGTCGCCCGCTGAGATCCTCGGCCCGCACATCGACCACGTTGGTGCCGCGCTCCAGCGCGATCTCCGCGCTCCACTTGCCATCGGGCCCGACCACGACCGGCGCCCCGGCCACGCTGACGTCGCTGCCCACCGCCACGGTGCCGCTGACGCGGGCGCGCCGCCCGCTGCGCTCGAGGTCGGGCCACGCCACCGAGAGCAGGAGCTCGGCCGGGATGCCGCTGGGATCCGCGGGCACGCCGCCCTCGGGCACCTGGGTCGCGAAGCCGGCCCCGACCGCGACCTCCTTGCCACGCGCGATGACGCGGACCTCGCCGCGCTCGGTGGCCACCGCGACCACGCCGCGCTCGCCGGCGAACACCGTGAAGCGCTCGCCGCTCTGACCGCTGCCGATGGCGCGCACCTCGGAGGCCGTGATCTCCCAGCGCCGGCCCTCGATGCCGGCCTGCGCGCGCACCCAGCCGCGCGCCAGCGCGACCGCGGCCACCTGCTGCGTCACCGCCAGCTTGAGCTCGACGCCCGGGCGCAGCGTCAGCTCGCTGCCATCCGACGCACGCAGGACCGCGCGCCCGGCCGCCCCGGTGCGCACCTCGTCGTCCGCCGACAGCGCCTGGCCCGCCACCGCGAGGCGCCACGCGCTCTGCCCGGCGGCGCGCACCTCGACGCCACCCTCGGCGTGCGACACCGAGAAGCCCGGCGGTCCGGCATCGACGCGCGGCTGTGGCCGCGGCGCCAGCGCCACCGGCGCGCGGCCCGGCGCGCGGGTCTCGCGCACGTGCGACGCCTGGCCCCCCCCGAAGACCCAGGGGTAGGCCACCAGCGCGCCGCCCACGATCAGCGCCAGCGCCAGCAGGGGCAGGGCCAGCCGCTTCATTCCAGCAGCGTCCGCCCCGGATCGGCCGGGAAGGTCAGGGTGAAGGTGGCGCCGTGGCCGTGGCTGCTCTCGACTGCGATGCGCCCCTGGTGCTGCTCGACGATGCGGTGCACCAGGGTCAGCCCCATGCCGGTCGACGCCCAGTTCTGCTTGGTCGTGAAGAATGGGTCGAAGATCTTGCCAACATGTTCAGGTCGAATGCCTTGACCGGTGTCCTCGATGCGCGCCACCACGGCGCCGGGGTCGGGAGCCACGGTCTCGAGCTGTAGCTTGCCACCCTCGGGCATGGCGCGCCGGGCATTCCCGATCAGCTCGTCGAACACCTTGGCCAGCCGCGCCGGGTTGCCCAGCACGCGCGGCAGCCCCGCGGTCAGCCGGCGCTCGACTGCGATCCCCACCTCGGCCAGCGAGCCCGAGGCCTGCGCCACCGCCTCGTCGATGAGGGCGTTGAGATCGACCGGGACCATCTGGTCGCGGTCCTCGCTGCGCGACACCTGCAGCATCTCGGACACGATCTTCTGGATGCGCAGCCCCTGCGACTCGATCTCCTCGGCCATCTCGCGGCGCGGATCGTCGGCCGGCAGCTCGCTCAGCAGGATCTGCGCCATGCCCAGCACGCCGGTCAGCGGGTTGTTGATCTCGTGCGCCATGCCGGCGCCCAGGGTGCCGATGGCGGCCAGGCTGCGCGAGCGCAGGATCTGCTCCTGGGCCTGCGCCAGCTCGGCGGTCTTGTCGGCCACGCGCTGCTCGAGCTCCCGCGTCCACGCCGTGATCTCGGTGCGCTTGGCGTCGAGGTCGGCGGCCATCTTGTCGATGGTGCGGCTCAGCTCGCCGAGCTCGTCGGCCGAGCGGATGACGCGCCCCGAGCCCTTCCAGTCGCCGCGTGCGATGGCCGTGCAGCGCGCCGCCAGCGCACGCACTCGGGCGCTGACGCCGCGCGCGAACACCACCGCGCACACCACCGCAGCCAGGGTGGCGACCGCCAGCCAGTACCACATGCGGGCGTCGAGATCGGACGCCCGCGCATAGGCCACGCTGGGCAGCGCGGTGGCCACCACCAGCAGCGGCCCGCCCGGCACCGGCGCCTCGGCGCGCAGCACGCGCTGCCCGGGGTTGCCCGCGAAGCGCCCCGAGGCCAGCTGCCCGCTGGCGTCGACCAGCGCCAGGGCGCGGCCCGGCGGCCCCGCGCTCTCGGCCAGCAGGACCCCGGTCCGGGTCAGCGCCAGGTCGACCGCGATGACGTGGGCCTCGGGGCCGCCCCGGGTGTCGAGCACGATGGCCACCGCCAGCATGAGGTGGGCGCCGCCGTCGGGCTCGCGCGACAGCTCCAGCGCGGCGCCGCCGGTCAGCGCGGCCTGCCAGGGCACCACGGCACGGCGGCGCTCGACCTCGTCCACGCTGGCGGCCTGGTGCTGACCGAGGCCGCGTGACAGCGACGGCTCGGGCACGTGCTGCGCCGGCACCCGCTCGCGCCCGGCGCCATCCAGCAGCCAGACCGCGCTGATCTCGTCGCGCGAGTGGTAGACCACGCGCAGCATGCCGATGAGCAGGTCGTCGGCGCTGTCGCCCGGCGGCAGCAGGCTGGGCGCGTGCTCGAGCTCGCGCCGCAGCGCCGACAGGTTGTCGCCCAGGCGCGCCGCCACGGAGCGCGCCAGCTCGGCCTGATCCTCGCCGAGCTGCGTGCTCAGCGCCGCGCGCGACACCCGGCCCAGGCTGAGCCCCGCGATGGCCAGCGGCACGGTGGCCACGGCCAGGGTCAGGATGGTCAGCTTGCCGGCCAGCTTCATGGGGAGCGCCCGGGCATCAGTTGTAGCGGAAGCCGCTGGCCAGCGTCGCCGTCGACACCGCGTTGGAGACCACGACGTCGACCGGGCCGGCGCCCGGGGGCACCGTCAGGCGGGCCGTGGTGGCGTCGACCACGACCAGGCCGGTCGCGGGCACGCCGCCGAAGAACACCTTCATGCCGACGGTGAAGCCGCCGCCCTTGAGGTTCACCGTGCGCCCGGCCTGGCCCATCGGCGGGCGCACCTGCTCGAGGCCGACGCGGGGCAGGTAGGTGAAGCCCCTGGTCACCCGATCGGTCTCGCCGGCGGCGCCGTCGAGCACCACGTCGACCGCGCCCAGCCCGGGCGGCGTGGTCACGCGCACGGTCTGGGTGTCGACCAGGGTCAGCGCGCTGCCCACCGGCACCCCGAAGTGCACCGCGGTGGCCTGATCCAGGCCATAGCCGGTCACGATCACGGTGTCACCGCCGGTCTCGACGCCGAACACCGGCTCCAGACCGACGATCAGCGGCGGCTGGCCGTAGTGGTAGCCCCCGGCCACCACCATCGTCCCCAGCGGATCGCGGGCGGTGACGTCGACATCGCCGGTGGCGTGCGGCGGCGTGCGGGCGCGCAGCCGCGTCGGCCCCTCCAGCACGGGGGACAGCAGCGCGCTGCCGCCGAGGTCGATCACGGTGTCGGCGGTGAAGCCGGTCCCGGTCACCACCACGGCCTGACCGCCAGCGATGGGGCCTCGGCCCGGCACGATGGAGAAGATCTGGGGCCCCGGCAGCGGCGGCCCCACCGTCAGCTCCAGCGTGGCCTCGCCGACGTTGGGCTGCGGCGCGTCGTCGCGGGCGCGCGCGGTCAAGAGCACCCGGGTGCCCTCGGGCAGATCGGTCGGCATGCGGAAGTCGAGGTCGCGCACCACCTCGGGCAGCGCGGGCTCGACCACGACCTGGGCGCTGCGCGGGGCCCCGGCGTCGGCGTCCAGGGTCAGATCGGTGACCAGGCCGGGGCTGGGATCGCGCGCGAACAGCCGCACCGTGACGCTGGCGCCGGCGGGCACCGGCCCCGGCGCCGGGCTCTCGAAGACCACGCGCGGCGCCACGGTGTCGCCGTCCAGCACGGTGACGCCGCCGGGCAGCCGGGCGGTGCGGCCGCGGGGGTCGGTCACCACCAGGTCGGCGGCGCCCAGCGGCGCGCCGGGCGGGCAGGTGGCCCACAGCTCGGTGTCGCTGATGCGCTCGACCTCGGTCAGGGCGAGCTCCCCGAGGTGGACCTGGAAGCGCGCGTCGACGATCCGCGACCCTGACATGCTGTCAATCTTGATGAGCGGCGCGAAGCCCTCCCCGTGCAGGCGCAGCCGCGTGGGCCGATCACGCAGCGCGGACGCCGGCAGCACCTCGTCGAGCCGCGGCGTGGGCGACACCCCGCTGCAGGTGAGCTGGCCGAGGCCCAGCAGCGCCAGCGCCAGCACGCGCGGGGGCGTGCGCGGGTGTCGCGGCCGCGGCGTCATGTCGCCACCTTGCGCACCGGGTAGAAGATTTCGCTGTGGATCTGGCGCTTGCGGTCGCAGCCCGCCGCCACCAGCGCCGCGGTCAGGTCGCGCACCATCTCGCCGCCGCCGCACAGGAAGAAGTCGCGCCCCGGCCCGACCTCGGCCACCACGGCGTCGTTGATGTGTCCGCGCGCACCGCCCCAGGCCGGCCCCGGCTGGCTGAGGTGCAGGGTCAGCTCGAGGCGTGTGCGCGTGGCCAGCTCCTCCAGCCACTCGCGATAGAACAGCTCGTGCTCGTGACGACAGCCCCAGTGCAGCACCACCCGGCCGGGCTCGCGTCGCGCCAGCAGCTCGCACAGCATGGGCACCACCGGGGCCAGGCCGGCGCCGGTGACGGCGAACACGACATCGCCCGCGTGCGTCAGCGCCGGCACGAAGAAGCCCATCGGCCCGGTGAAGCCGACCTCGTCGCCCGGTCGCAGTCCGGCCACATAGCGGCTGCCATGGCCGTCGGGCACCAGCTTGACCAGCAGGGTGGCGCGGTCGGTCGAGCTGGCCGGGCTGGCCAGCGAGTAGGAGCGCCGTTGCAGCTTGCCGGCCTGGTCGGGGCCGCAGGCCAGGGACACGAACTGCCCGGCGCGGAACGCGAAGCGCGCCGGGCTGAGCGGCACCAGGGTGAGCTCCAGCGTCTCCGCGGCGACGCGGCGCAGCCCAGTGACCCGTGCCCGACTTTCGGCCATATGCTATGGAAGCTACATGCCGATGCGCCATCTCGCAATCCTCGCCGCCGGAGTCGCCCTCAGCCTGGCTGCCTGCGACAAGAAGAAGCCAGCCAGCGGCGGCGCCGGGGCCCCGGTGGTCACCGGCGGCGGTGGTCGCGCCCCGCGCGGGCTACCTCCCATGGACGGCCAGCGCATGGGCGTGCACGACAACATGCCGGCGGCCGGCGGCAGCGTCGGCGGCGCCGCTGATCCCCACGCCGGCCTCGACATGGGCGCCGGCGGCATGGGCCAAGGTGGGACCGGCGACCCCCACGCCGGCCTCGACATGGGCGGTGCCGGCAGCATGGGCGCCGGCGGCGATCCGCACGCCGGCATGAACATGGGCCAGGGCGCGGCCGGTGATCCCCACGCGGGCATGAACATGGGCCAGGGTGCGGCCGGTGCACCTGGCGCGGCGGCCGCCGCGGGTCCCAGCCTGATCTCGGGCACCGTGGACGTCGCGCCCGCCTTCAAGGACAAGGTCCCGGTCGGCGCGGTGGTGTTCGTGTCGGCGCGCTCGCTGAAGACCAAGTCGATCGTCGCGGTCGCCCGCCTGGTGGTCGACAAGCTGCCGCTCAGCTTCGAGCTCAGCGCCGCCAGCAGCATGACCGGCGGCGCCGCCACCCTGGGCGCCAAGGACAAGGTCCTGCTGACCCTGGTGGTCGACAAGGACGGCGACCCCATGAAGAAGCAGGGCGAGGTCGAGGCCATGCTCGAGGTCGACGCCCCGGCCAAGGATCTCAAGCTGACCTTCGACCACATCCGCGAAGCGCCTTAACCAGGGAGCGGGCTGGATCGCGCAGATCTTGCGTCGCGCGCCGGTGTGCTTGCACCTCCTCGCGGGCGCACTTAGGTAGGGATGCATGACCCAGCGAGCGCCGTTGGACAGCGCCCTCCCGGTGGCACTGGAGCGCATCAGCGATGGCTTCCTGGCCTACGATCGCGACTGGCGCTTCACCTACCTCAACCGCGCCGCCGAGGAGTACTTCGGGTGCAGCCGCGACGAGTTGCTGGGTCGGGTGGCCTGGGATGTGTTCCCCGCGTCGGTGGGCTCGGAGGCGCAGGGCCACCTCTTGCGGGCGGCGCAGGGCGGCGTCCCCGTCGAGTTCGAGCTGCTCACGCCGGTCAAGCAGCGCTGGGTGGCCTTCAGGACCTACCCGTCGCCCGACGGACTGGCGGTCTACTTTCGCGACGTGACCGAGCAACGTCGTGCGCACGCGGCCCTCGACGAGAGCGAGGCCCGCTTCCGCGCGGTCTACGAGCACAGCGGCGAGTCCATCCTGCTCACCGACCCCGACGGCCACATCCTGGCGGCCAATCCGGCGGCGCGGCGGCTGCTGGGCCGCACCGAGGCCGAGATCTGCCAGCTCGGCCGCAGTGGCCTCGTGGACCCGGCAGATCCCAACCTGGCGGGGCTGCTCGCGGAGCGCCGACGTGTCGGTCGCGCGCAGGGTGACCTGGTGATGTTGCGCGGCGATGGTACCCGCTTCATCGCGGAGGCCTCGTCGGTCATCTTCACCCTCGCGAGCGGCGTCGAGCGCACCTGCCTGACCTTCCACGATGTCACCCAGCAGCGCCGTGCCGCGCGTGCCTTGCGCGTCCTGGCCGACCTGGGCACCCGGGTGTCGCTCGATGAGGGCGTCACCCTGCACCACCTGACCACGGTGCTGGTGCCCGCGCTGGCGGATCTGTGCGCGGTAGACCTGCTCGAGGGTGGCGCCGGGCGACGTGCGACCGAGGCGCGGCGGGAGGACGTCTGCGTCCCCGTCCCCGGCGACTGGCAGGTGGTCCCGGGCCAGCTGGCGGCGACGCTGACCCCGATCCGGCTCCAGGTGCCCATCCACGGCTCCGCCGGGGCGCTGGGCGTGCTGTCGCTGGCGCTGGATGGCGACCAGGCGCGACGGTTCGCCGCCGACGATCTCGCGCTGGCGCAGGCGGTCGCGGCCTGGGTCGGGCTCGCGCTCGAGAACGCACGCCTGTATCGCGCCGCGCTGGCGGCCAAGCGCCTGCGCGACGAGATGCTCGGCGTCGTGTCGCACGATCTCCGCACGCCTCTCAACACCATCCACCTGGCGGCGCAGCTGTTGGCGCGCCACTACGACGGTGCCGAGACGGCGATGATCTCCCGCGCCACCGAGCGCGCCAACCGGCTGGTCCAGGATCTTCTGACCGCCGCCCTGATCGACGGTGGCAAGCTGCCCCTCGACTGGCGCGAGGAGGCCCTCGGCGGCCTGATCGAGGAGGCCGTCGGCCTGCACCGCCCGCTGGCCACAGCCAGGCAGGTCGAGCTGTGCATCGCCATCGAGGCCGACCTGCCCGTGGTCAGCGTCGATCGCCACCGCATGCTCCAGGCGCTCGGCAACCTGCTCTCGAATGCCATCAAGTTCGCGCCCGAAGGCAGCCAGGTCAAGGTCACTGCCCGCCAGCTCGAGGGCTCCATCCGCATCGCGGTCGCGGATGCCGGGCCGGGGATCGCGCCCGACTCGCTGGCGCACATCTTCGATCGGTTCTGGCAGGTGAGCCACAGCAACGACGCCGGGGTCGGCCTCGGCCTCGCCATCGTCAAGGGCATCGTGGATGCGCACGGCGCCGCGGTCGAGGTCACGAGTCGCCCGGGCCAGGGTGAGGGTTCGACCTTCACTCTGGTTCTGCCGCTGCCGCCCAGGACCTGATCGCGCCTGGCACCAACATCCCTGGCACGGCCCGCGCTGGTTGGACTATCATGCGCGCGCCGATCACCTCGAGGCTCCTCGTGCCCGATTACACTCGACTCCGCGATCTCGTCAGCCACCGTGTCACCTTCGACTTCGACTCGGGCGCGCGCCTGGTCGGCTATGTCAGCGGCGTGCTGCCGCAGACCGGGCCCATCCAGGTCATGCGCATGAGCCGGGTCGATCTCTACGACGCCAACGGCAAGGTGCTGGAGCACCACGCCGAGCTGTCGTTCATCCCCAACGTCATGACCGGGTTCCGCGTCACCGAAGGCCCCCAGGGCGCCTGACGTGTCGCGCACGGGGGCGGGGCAGGGCCGGGGCGCGAAGCTCGCGGCCGTCACGCTGGTGGCGCTGGCCTCGGCGTGCGGCCCCGGCGCCAGCGGGGTGCGCACCATGGCCAGCCGGCCGGGGGACGTGCCCAGCGCGGGCGGCACGCCGCACATCGCGCGCGTCATCGATCTCGGCGCCATCCGGCTGCCCGACGTCGGTGCGCTGCCGAAACCCGACGCCGACGGCGTCTTCAGCGTCGGCGAGCTGGTCCTGGTCGAGGGCAGCGGCTTCGGTCGCCAGCCCAGCCTGCGCATCGCGGGCCGCCCGGCCAGGCTGCTCGGCCGCCTGACCAGCGGCGCCATGATCGCGCGTATCCCCGCCGCGGTGCCCACCGGCCAGCAGCCGGTCGAGGTCGTGACCTCCGACGGTCGCCACAGCCGCGCCATCCCCATCATCCGCTACGCCCTCATGGTCGCCGGTGATGCCCTCGCGGTGGTCACCGTCGATGATCAGACCGTGAAGGCCACCGGCAAGACCGTGGCCCTGCCGGGCGCCCGCTTCGTGCGCTACTCCAGCGACGGCAGCACCGCCTATGTCGCCACCCACGGCGCCGCCAAGGCGCGCCTGATCCTGGTCGCCATGGGCGCCGCCGGCGGCCCGCGCGTCGCCGGCGGGATCGGCGTGGCCCCGCGCGAGCCGGTCGCGCTGACCACCGCCGACCAGGCCCCGTTCGCCGCCGTGGTCGGCGACGCCGAGGTCACCCTGCTGGCCCTCGATCTGCCGCACGCGCCCAGCCCGTACGCGCCCTGGACGCTGCCCCACGTCGCGGTCGCCGGCCCGGTCATCGCCGCCGAGCTCAGCCCCGACGGCAAGATGCTGGCCCTGCTGCTCGGCGATCAGAACCGCCTGCTCAGCGTCGACGTCTCCAGCCCCGAGAACCCGCGCGTGGTCACCACCGTCGACCTTCTGCCCGGCGAGCGCGCGCCGCTGGTGCGCAGCATGGCCTTCGCGGCCGACGGCGAGACGCTGTGGATCGTGTCGGGTGACAACGCCGCCAGCATCGGGGTGTCACGCTTCCCGACCCGCGTCACCGCCATCAAGCTGACGCCGTCGCCCGACGGCAGCGCGACCAAGCAGGTCGCGATGTGGCGCTCGGCCGAGGTCACCGGGGCCAGCGCGCCGCTGGGGCTGGCGCTGACGCGGGGCCAGCGCCTCGACTCCGGCACCACGGTGCGCATCGCGCCCGAGAAGGCGCCGCTCTACCTCAGCACCGCGCCCAGCGACGCCCTCGAGCATGGCGTCAGCGCGCCGCCCGCGGGCGCCCTGCTCAGCACCGACGTCGAGGGCGGCGGCGCCCCCTTCGCGGCCCCCGGCGCCTGGGTCGGTCCGCTCGATGTCAGCCCCGACACCCGCGTGCTGCTGGCCAGCGCCGCGCGCCCCCAGGGCGCCGGCTTCGAGCTCGGCGTGGTCGCGACCCCGCTCGGGGCCAACCCCGGCAAGTCGAGCTTCGTCGGGCTGGGCCCGCTGTCCGCCTCGCTGCGCCCGCTCGGGCTCGGCGTGATCCGCATCCAGCCGTAGCCAGAACGCAGGAGACCGCGATGAGCCAGGGCGCAGGTATCGACTCCATCCTGAAAGAAAACCGGGTCTTTGCGCCCCCACACGAGTTCGCCGTCGCGTCCCGGGTGCCCTCGCTGGAGCGCTACCAGGAGCTGTACGACCTGGCCGAGCGCGATCCCGAGGCCTACTGGGCCGGCGTCGCGCTGGATCTGCGCTGGACCAAGCCGTGGACGCAGGTGCTCGACTGGCAGCCGCCCAGCGCGCGCTGGTTCGACGGCGCCGAGACCAACCTCAGCCACAACTGCCTGGACCGCCACCTGGCCACCCGCGGCAACCGCGCCGCTCTGATCTGGGAGGGCGAGCCCGGCGACGCCCGCATCCTGACCTACCAGCAGCTGCACCGCGAGACCTGCCGCTTCGCCAACGTGCTCTTGCGCCTGGGTGTGCGCCAGGGTGATCGCGTCGCGATCTACCTGCCCATGGTGCCCGAGGCCGCCATCGCCATGCTGGCGTGCGCGCGCATCGGCGCGGTGCACAGCGTGGTCTTCGGCGGCTTCTCGGCCGAGGCGCTGCGCGACCGCATCAACGACGCCGGCGCCAAGCTGGTGGTCACCGCCGATGGCGGCTACCGCCGCGGCAAGGTGGTCGCGCTCAAGGCCGCGGTCGACGCCGCCGTCGAGCGCGCGCCCAGCGTGGAGCGCGTCGTGGTGGTGCGCCGCACCGGCGACAAGGTCGCCATGGAGCCGGGCCGCGACTCGTACTGGCACGAGCTCGTCGAGGGCGTGTCCGACAAGCACGAGGCCGCCAGCCTGCCCGCCGAGCACCCGCTGTTCATCCTCTACACCTCGGGCACCACCGGCAAGCCCAAGGGGATCGTGCACACCACCGCCGGCTACATGGTCGGCGTCTACAGCACCACGCAGATGGTGTTCGACCTCAAGGACAACGACACCTACTGGTGCACCGCCGACGTCGGCTGGGTCACCGGCCACAGCTATGTCGTGTACGGCCCGCTGCTCAACGGCGCCACCACGGTGATGTACGAGGGCGCGCCCGACTTCCCCGAGCAGGACCGGCTGTGGAAGATCATCGACAAGTACGACGTCACCATCTTCTACACCGCGCCGACCGCGATCCGCGCCTTCATGCGCTGGGGCGAGCAGTGGCCGATGCGGCACGATCTGGCCTCGCTGCGCCTGCTCGGCACCGTGGGCGAGCCCATCAACCCCGAGGCCTGGATGTGGTACCGCCAGGTCATCGGCGGCGGGCGCTGCCCCATCGTCGACACCTGGTGGCAGACCGAGACCGGCGCCATCATGTGCTCGCCGCTGCCGGGCGCGACCCCGACCAAGCCGGGCTCGTGCACGCGGCCGCTGCCCGGGATCGCGATGGACGTGGTCACCCGTGACGGCACCCCGGTGCCGCCAGGGCAGGGCGGCCTGCTGGTGGTGCGCCGGCCCTGGCCCTCGATGCTGCGCACGGTGTGGGGCGATCCCGAGCGCTACGCCCGCACCTACTGGAGCGACGTGCCGGGCTGCTACTTCACCGGGGACGGCGCGCGCCGCGACGAGGACGGCTACTTCTGGGTCATGGGCCGGGTCGACGACGTCATCAATGTCGCCGGCCACCGCCTGGGCACCATGGAGGTCGAGTCGGCGCTGGTGGCGCACCCCGCGGTGGCCGAGGCCGCCGTGGTCGGGCGCCCCGACGACCTCAAGGGCCAGGCCATCGTGGCCTTCGTGACCCTCAAGGGCGGCACCGGGGCGCGCCTGGAGCCGGGTGAGGACGCGCGCAAGGCGCTGATGGCGCACGTGGTGACCGAGATCGGGGCCATCGCGCGGCCCGACGACATCCGCTTCACCGACGCGCTGCCCAAGACCCGGTCGGGCAAGATCATGCGCCGCCTGCTCAAGGAGATCGCGGCCGGCGGAGAGACCAAGGGCGACACGTCGACCCTGGAGGACATCTCGATCCTGGCGCGGCTGCGCGCCGACGACGAGTGACGCGGCGCGCACAGATTGCGCGTTTCTGCGAGGTAAGCCAAACCACCAAGGTAACTGGCCGGTCGTGATCTGTGCGGTAGCGTGATCAGCAAAGGCCGGGTAGTCTCCGTGAAATTGGCTTGTCGAGGACCCTTCAATGCTCTCGCGTTTCACCCGCTGTGCTCTGCTGTTTCCGCTCGCGATCAGCTTCACCGCTGCCCTGACTGGCTGTAGCTCGACCTCCGGTGACGACGACGTCGACGCCGGCCCGCGCGACGGCGGCCCGGTGGTCGATGGCGGCCCCGACATCGACGGTGGCCAGAACATGTCGCAGGTCGTGGTCTGTCCGCGCACCATCTCGTCGGCCGCCGGCACCTGCGTGGTCAAGACCCCCGGCACCTCGGGCCTGATGTTCCAGGGCACCGTGCTGGCGCCGGGTCAGGTGTTCGAGAACGGTCAGCTGCTGATCGGCGGCGACGGCCTCATCAAGTGCGCCGCGTGCGACTGCGGCGCCACCGCGGGCGCCTCCACCGCCACCGTGCTCGACTGCGCCGAGACCGTGATCTCCCCCGGCCTCATCAACGCGCACGATCACATCACCTTCACCAACACGCCGCCGCACCCGCCGCAGACCCGCCGCTACGCGCACCGCCACGAGTGGCGCGGCGCCTGCCCCAACGACGCCTCCCAGGAGCTCAAGACGCTGGGCACCGCCAAGGCGCGCCAGGTGGCCTGGGGCGAGCTGCGCCAGATGCTGGCCGGCACCACCTCGCTGATCGGCTCCGGCGACGCCGACAACTTCCTGCGCAACCTCGACCGCGCCACCGATCGCCAGGAGGGGCTGTCGCAGCCGCCGGCGACCTTCGAGACCTTCCCGCTGGGCGACGGCAGCTCGTGCACCCGCCTGGCCTCGGGCTGCGGCTACCCCAAGGTGCCGACCACCGCCAGCGTGACCGCCGACGCTTACGTGCCCCACGTGTCCGAGGGCATCACCGTCGAGGCGCGCAACGAGTTCACCTGTCTGTCGTCCGAGTCGGGCGGCGGCCATGACCACGTCAACGGCAAGAGCGCCTTCATCCACTCCATCGGCCTGACCGCGACCGACGTCGATCAGCTGCGCAACGACGGCACCATCGTGGTGTGGTCGCCGCGCTCCAACATCGACCTCTATGGCAACACCGCGCAGGTCACCATGATGGACCGCATGGGTGCGGTCATCGCGCTGGGCACCGACTGGGTGGCCTCGGGCTCGCTCAACATCCTGCGCGAGCTGCACTGCGCCGACTCGCTCAACAAGAGCTACTACGGCGGCTACTTCAGCGACGAGCAGCTGTGGCAGATGGCCACCGTCAACGCCGCGCGCGCTGCCAAGATGGACGACGCCATCGGCTCGCTGCGCGCCGGCCTGGTCGCCGACGTGTCGATCTTCCGCACCCAGGGCACCCGCAAGCACCACCGCGCGGTGCTCGACGCCGGGGCCGAGGACGTCGTGCTGGTGCTGCGCGGCGGCACCGTGATGAACGGCGACGCCGCCCTGGTGGCGGCGCTGGATCCCGCCGGCGCGACCTGCGACATGCTCGACGTGTGCGGCGCGCAGAAGCGCGTGTGCGTGATGCGCGAGGCAGGGATCTCGCTGGCCGACCTGACCACCATGGCGGCCGCGGCGCCGGGCACCCTGGCCATCGAGCCCCTGTTCTACTGCGGCACCCCGGCCAACGAGCCCAGCTGCAAGCCGTCACGCCCGGGCGAGTACAGCGGCGACATCACCGCCGACGATCCCGACGGTGACGGCGTCCTGGCGGGCGACAACTGCCCGCGGGTGTTCAACCCGGTGCGCCCGATGGACGCCGGCATGCAGCCCGACGCCGACATGGACGGCGTCGGCGACGTCTGCGATCCGTGCCCGCTCGACGCCAACACCACCAGCTGCACGCGCCCCGACCCCAACGACGTCGACCGCGACGGGGTGCCGATGGCGACCGACAACTGCCCCACCGTGGCCAACCCGACCCAGGCCGATCGCGACACCGACAACATCGGCGACGCCTGCGACGCCTGCCCCGACTTCTCCAACCTGAACGGCGCGGCCTGCGGCACCACCATCGCGCAGCTGCGCGACCCCGCGCTGGGGCGGCGCTCGCTGGGCCAGCGCGTCACCATCTCGGTGGCGCACGTCACCGCGGTCAAGTCGAACGGCTTTTACATCCGCGACGCCGGCGGACGCGACTACGCGGGGATCTTCCTGTTCATGAACCCGGTGCGCCAGGTCGGCGGCATGACCGTGGTGCCCGGCATGATCCTGTCGGTGACCGGCCGCTTCACCGAGTTCAGCAACATCGATCAGATCGATCAGACCGCGGTGGCCGACGTCACCCTGGTGGCGGCCACCGGCGGCAACGTGACCCCGGTCGACGCCACCACGCTGGAGCTGGGCAGCGCGGCCAGCGGCGAGAAGCTGGAGTCGTTGCTGGTGCGCGTGCGCAACGTGACGGTGCAGGCCAAGGTGGCCGGCGACGACGACTTCTATGTCACCGACACCCCGACGACCCAGAACTGCAGCGGCACCGCGCCGCCGTGCGCCCGGGTCAGCGACTTCCTGATCGACAACGCCACCAACGGCGCCCCGGCCTCGACCGTGGGCCAGACCTTCAGCCAGATCTTGGGTCTCATCGACGGCTATGCGATGCGGCCGAACCTGATGCTGCGTACGGCCGGAGATCTGACGCCTTGAGGCGGGGCTGGCTCGCGCTGGCGTCAGGCCTGCTGCCGCTCCTGTCGTGCACCCACGACGGCGGCGGCCCGCCGGTCGACAGCGGCGTCAGCGACGGCGCGCAGCCGCCGCTGTGCGTCGACGCCGGGGTCGACAGCACGCCGCGCCACCGCGTGGGGCCCTACGCGACCTACCTCGGCACTCTGCACGATCACGTCTATGCGCTGCGCGGCGGCGACGACGGCGGCATCATCGCGGGCAACGAGCCCGGCGTCACCGGCAGCGCCGAGTGGCTGGCCTTCAGGCAGCAGAACCCGGCGCGCTATGCCGGCGGCGATCCGCGCGCGGTGATCCAGAAGGCCAAGGCGGCCGGGCTCGACTTCTTCGCGCTGACGCCGCACAACCACCTGGTCGACGGCGAGGAGTTCGCCGACATCACCGCCGCGGTCACCGAGTCACGCTGCGGCAGCTTCGTGGTGCTGATGGGCCAGGAGTACTCCACCGTGGCCACCGGCAACCACATGACGGTGTTCCAGACCGACATCCGCATCGGCCTCGACGGCGGGCGCTTCGATCTGCTGTACGCCAACTGGCTGCCCAGCTACGAGTCGGCGCACCCCGAGGTGGCGGGCAACGCGGGCCTCAGGCCGTTCGCGGCCTTCGCGCACCCCTCCTTCACCGCCTCCGAGTACACCCTGGCCGACAAGGCGCGCCTCGAGTATGGCATCGACGACTTCCCGACCCTGGGCGCGTGGGCCGACGCCAGCAACAAGTATGTGCGCCTGGTCGAGGTCCTGTCGGGCAGCGGCGGCGACACCCAGAACCGTCCCCGCGTGCTGGAGCTCCTGAACAACGGCGCCCGCGTCGGCATGTCGGTCGGCGAGGACAACCACGATCAGCAGTACGGCACCCGGACCGACAGCCGCGTCGGCGTGCTGGCCACCGGGCAGAGCATCAGCGCCATCGCCGAGGCGCTGTACGAGCGCCGGACGTTCGCCAGCGAGGACAAGACGCTGGGCCTGCACGTGGTCGCCAAGCTGGCCGGGGGCGACCGCTACATGGGCAGCGACGTCACGGTGGCCGAGGCCGGCGCGATGCTGCCGCTGGAGATCGGCCTCGAGGACGCCGGCGAGCCGGGCGCGACCTATCGCATCGAGGTGCTGCGCGACGACGCCGTCGGCGGCGCCCAGGCCGCCGCGGTCACGGTGCCGGCGTTCGCCAGCCCAGTCGCCGCGGGGACCTACCAGTTCCAGGTCGCGACGCCCCCCGCGGGCGGCTATGTGCTGGTGCACGTGACCCAGCTGGGCAGCAACACCGACGACGCCTGGGTGTCGCCGTTCTTCATCAGGCCGTAGCGAAGCGACGGGCGGATGCGTCGGCCTGCCGCGGACCTGGTCTGACCATGTCTCGTCGTCCCCTCGACGCAGCCGGGTAAATCGGGGGTAAAGACCCCAAGGTCGCGGGACGATCTCGGCCCCCCGGCCGGTAATGTGGGCATGCCAACTCGTCGCCGTGAGGGCTCCGTCGTGCTCCTGTCCGTGCTCTCGATCGCGCTCGCGTTCGCGGGCTGTCATCGTGAGCCGGCGGGGCGCCGCGGTGCCGGCCCGGGCAAGCCCGACCCGCAGCGCGCTCCGGCGACACGGCTGGCGACGCCGCCCGCGCCGTCGGAGGACCCCGAGCAGCGCTGGCTGGAGGCCGCGTTCGCCACCGCGGCGTCGGTCCTCGTGGTCGAGCTCCCCGAGGAGCGCCCCGACGGCCTGAGCCAGGCCACGGTGCTGGAACAGCTGCGCGGCTACCGCATCCCGCGCCGGCTGCACCTCGATGGGCTGCAGCAGCGCTCGGCCACGGCGCCGCACACGCGCTGGCTGATCGCCGCCGAGACCAGCGAGGGCTGGACGCCGCAGGGGCTGGTGCTGGCCGCGCTGCCCGACAGCGCCGCCAACCGGAGGCGCGTGGAGGGCTGGCTGACCGCGCCCTGGCTGGTGTCTCCCATCGTCGCGCTGGTGCACGTCGGCGCGCCTGACGCCAAGGGCTTCTACGTCCACTACGAGGTCGAGCGCGTGCTGGCCGGCGATGCCCACGGCCCGCGCTGGCTCGATCACGAGTGGAAGACCGACCTGCTGCGCCCGCTGACGCCAGGGCCGCAGCGGTACCTGCTGTCGGCCTGGGGCATCATCACGAACACCGGCGATCCGCTGCCGCGCGTGAACGCCATCGCGCTGACCCCGGTCGACGCCGCGCAGCTGGCCAGCATCGAGCAGGCGCTGGCGGCCCGGCCGCGCGCCGCCTATGACGCGCGCCTGGGCGCCGCCGCCACGGCGCTGGCCCAGGCCCACCTGATGTGGCGCTTCCACGCCGCGCTCGGCGTCGGTGATGGCGAGGCCATCCCGAACCCACCGCGCTTCATGAACAGCCTCGACGGTTACCGCGTCGAGGTGAAGCGCTGGCTGCGGCAGCCGGTGGGCGACGTCCGGCTCGCGGTCAGCAACATGGACACCCAGGGCGGTCGCAAGCTGGTCGCGGTGTCGGGCCTGGGCATCGAGGTCGAGCTGCCCTGGTCGGCCACCGAGGAGGCCCGGGTGCTGAGCTGGATGGCCGCGCCGACGCCGCGCTTCGCCGCGCAGCCGGTCGACGCCGCGGTGTTCGACCCCGCCACGCCGCCACCGGCCAGCGCGCCCGCTGCGCTGCCCGGCTTCGAGCCCAGGCTCCCGCTGGCGGCGCTGAGCACGGTGGGCTGGCTGCGCTTCGAGGTGGTGCGCCGCCGTGACGTCACGCTGCCCGGTGGTCAGCGCTGGTCGTGGATCCACTGTCGCGCCCTGGCCGACCAAGGCCCTGGCGGAAGCCCCGTGCAGCTGCCCGCCGAGGAGTGGATGTTCGCTGGCGTCGACCTGCCGACCTGGCTGCCCGGGCGGCAGCTGGTCGGACCAAGCGTCAGCGTGGGCGGCGATCGCGTCATGGGGCCGAGCGGCGCGCGGCTGTTCTTCCCGGGCTTCTTCCCGGGTGACGACCAGCACCGCCTCGACGTGCTGCTGCGCCAGCTGGAGTGGCTGCGCGAGCCGAGCTAGTGCCGCCCTGGCAGCGGCACTGGCACGCTGGCGGCCGACCCCGGGGGACATTCGACCCCATGTCGGCGTAGCCGGCTTCTGGGTACTTTCGACCCCGCGGTGGCCTGCAACTGTGCGTCGCGCGCCGTCACCAGCGCTGGCATCGCCGCTGCAATCACCCTCGCCCAGGAGGGGACGACGATGATGAAGACGATGAAGCTGCTGGTGACCGCGGGTGCGCTGCTCGGCCTGGTGACCAGCGTCAGCGCCGAACCGACCCGGGCCCGCCGCGGCAAGCGCGGCAGCGCCGCCCTGGCCACCATCCCCGCCCGTGACCCCGCGCCCGCCGCGCCCGACGCCCTGGCCCGCCTGGGCGAGCGCGCGCGCGCCAGCGCCGGCCTCGAGCTGCGCAAGAAGTCGGCGCGCAAGCCCGACTACGTCGAGTACGAGGTCTTCACCGTCGAGCGCCTGTCACAGACGCAGATCGAGGACACCATCCGCGCCCACCTGTCGGATCTGGCGTCCTGCCACGAGCGCTACGCCGGCCACTCGATCAGCGTCGGCAGCGTGACCATCGCCCTGACCGTCGAGCCCAGCGGCGCGGTCTCCGCCGCCAGCATCGACGGCCTCGAGGGCCCCGCCAAGCTGGGCACCTGCATGGCGCGCGCGGCGCGCACCTGGAGCTTCCCGTCCGCCGATGGCGAGACCGAGGTGCGCTACCCGCTGGCGTTCAGCGAGTAGGCCAGCGTCACCAGCCGTACCACCCATTGATGTTCGCAGACGCCGCGCGGGGCTGGGCTCGCGCGGCGCCTGTGTTTCGGCTACCTTTTGCGCGTGCGCACCTCACCACTTGCTCTCGTGCTGCTGCCCCTCGCGCTGACCGCCGCCTGCAAGGACAAGAAGCCGGCGCCGGCCCCACCGGTGGGTGCCGCCCCGGCCGCGCCCGGCGCCGCCGCACCAGGCACCGGCGCTGCCGCCGTGCCCGTGCCCGACGAGCCGCAGCCGACGCCGCTGGCCGAGGGCACCATGGCGCCCGACTTCCTGCTGCCCGCGCACGACGGCACCAAGGTCTCGCTGTCGGGCCTGCGTGGCGGCCCGGTGGTGCTGTACTTCTATCCCAAGGACGACACCCCCGGCTGCACCATCGAGGCCCAGGCCTTCCGCGATCAGCTGCCCGCCTATGTGGCGTCGGGCGCCGCCATCCTGGGCGTGTCGCTCGACGACGCGGCGTCGCACCAGGCCTTCGTGGCCAAGTACAACCTGCCGTTCAAGCTGCTGGTCGATCCCGAGGCCACACTGGCCAAGGCCTACGGCGTGCCGCTCAAGAACGGCCACACCAGCCGCGTCACCTTCGTGATCGATCGCGAGGGGCGGATCGCGCGGACCTTCCCCCAGGTCGACCCGCGCGGCCACGACGTCGAGGTCCTGGCCGTGGTCACCGCGCTGCCGAAATAGCTACGACAGCAGGGCGACGCGCACGCTGGACGGCTCCGACAGCTTGTCGAGCAGCTGCGCCAGGCGCTTGCGCGCGCCGTCGTCCATCGCGGTCTGGATGCCCTCTTGCCCGAACACCAGGCCCATCAGCATGCCGGGCGGATCCAGGCGCCACGCCACCTGCGCACGCACCTGGAGCCCCTCGATCTCGACCGCCAGCTCGGTGCCGACCGGGAACAAGATCCCGGCCCGCAGCAGCGCGCCGCTCTCGCTGACGTTCATCAGCCGTCCCAGCAACGTCGCCGAGCCTTCGGCGCCCACGCCGCTGACGATCTCGGTCGGCGCGTAGCGCACCGCCAGATCACAGGGGTGGCGCACGCTGCGGCGCGCCGCGGTGTGCTCGGCCTCGGCCCACGCGGCCGACAGCAGCAGGTCGTGCGGCTGCCCCGGATCGAACGAGATGTACGCGACGTCGACCCAGTCGTGCGACGGCGGTCGCTTGACCACGACCCCGCGGAAGCGCCACTCGCGGCGCTGCGACTCCAGCACCACCTGCAGCTCGACGGCGTCACCCACCTCCAGCTCGGGCGAGCTCGGCAGCACCAGGCCGCCATTCGCCAGGAAGCCCCAGTAGGCATCCAGGATCTGCTTGCCCGACGCGAACGTCACTTGCACGTTCTTCATCGCGCCCCCCTCGCCCGTCCCCGACCTCTGGACCAACCGCTCACCCCGCAACGATACCACAGCCGGGCCGCGCCAGCATGGCCTCGTGGGCTCAGAAAAAAGTCGAGATGTCGCGGCGGCTTTGACCTACGATGCCTCGCGATGGCGAACGGCGACGAGCAGTCCAAGCCAGTAAAGGGCGCGGGCAAAGGTAAGCGGGTCCTGGTCCTGTTCAACTTCGTTGGTGAGGACCAGTACGAGCGCATGCGCAAGGAGGGCGCGAAGGAGGTCGACTTCGAGCTCAACTACAACCTCAACGTCGCGACGCTGCGCGAGGAGATCCAGGCCCTGGTCGATGCCCTGACCGAGGCGGGCTACCAGGTCTCGGCGCTCAACGTCGAGGACAAGTTCGGCCGCCTGCTGTGGTGTCTGCGCAGCGAGAAGCCCGACATCGTCTTCAACCTGGTCGAGTTCTTCAACGACCGCACCGACCAGGAGTCGTTCGTCGCCGGCCTCTACGAGCTGCTCAAGATCCCGTACACCGGGTCGCCGCCGCTGACGCTGGCGCTGTGTCAGCGCAAGGGCCTCACCAAGGCCATCCTGGCGCGCGACAACATCCCGACCCCGCGCTACAAGATCATCGACCCGCCGGTCGGTGACGCCGAGCCCGACACCCTGCGCCACAACCTGCGCTACCCGCTGATCGTCAAGCCGGTGCGCGAGGACGCCAGCCTCGGCGTCGAGAACGAGTCGGTGGTGTCCGACAAGGACGCCCTCGACGCCCGCGTCAAGCTGATCCACGAGCGCTTCAAGCAGCCCGCGCTGGTCGAGGAGTTCATCGAGGGGCGCGAGCTCGGCGTCGCCGTGCTGGGCAACTCGCCGCCCATCGCGCTGCCCATCTCCGAGATGGACTTCTCGGGCATGCCCGACCACCTGCACAAGATCATCTCGTACCAGGCCAAGTGGGATCCCTATCACCAGGCCTTCCACACCACCAAGTCGGTGTGCCCCGCCAAGCTGGAGCCGGAGATCGAGGCCAAGGTGAAGGAGATCGCGGTGGCCGCCTTCCAGCTGCTGGGCTGCCGCGACTATGCCCGCGTCGACATGCGCCTGGACGCCGAGGGTCGGCCCTTCGTGCTCGAGGTCAACCCCAACCCCGATCTGACCCAGGGCGTCGCCTTCATGGAGTCGTCGCAGGCGGCGGGGATGAGCTTCGCGGAGACCCTGGGGCGGATCGTCGAGATGGCGCTGGCGCGGCCCCCGGTGCCGACGCCCATCGGGATCCCGTAGGCGTCAGCTCACCAGCCACTCGGGCGCTTCCGAGTACCAGCTCGCCGCCACCGCCCAGCCGGTGCCCGCGCGCACCACGGTGTGCAGGGCGCGCTGCCCCCCGGTGTCGCCGTCCGGTGAGGTGAACTCGATGTCCTCACGCACCAGCGCGGCGGTCGGGGACAGCACCTCGACGGTCAGATCGGTGCGCGCGCGCCGGGCGCGCTTGCCACCGGGGCGCTCGCCGACCTCCTCGGCGAAGCGGCTCTGATCGTAGACGTGCACCGAGGTCTTGCCGCGGAAGTCGACCGCGTGCTGATAGGGGAACAGGACGGCGCCCGCGGCCAGCGCGGGATCGGCGTCGTCGAAGGCCTGGCCCAGGCGCAGCACGGCCTCCTTGGCGGTGGCAGGGGCGGGGGTTGTGCGACGGCTCATGGGTGCCTCAGTGGGCGCTCCAGCGGCGACCGAGCAGGTAGAGCAGGCCGCCCAGCGCCAGCGCGCCGAGGCCGACCGGCAGGGGAGCCGGGATGGCGTGGGTGGCGGCCAGATCGTCGCTGCCCGCGCGCGCCAGGCCGACCACGTGGTCGGCGGTGGCCACGCCGCCGAGCAACGCCAGCAAGGCGCCCGCGGTGCGCAGGCGCCCGGCCCAGCGTTTCTGGCGCCTGGTCGGCAACATGCTCGGAGCTTACCCCAGAGGGCGGAGCAGGACTCCTCGAAGCTGCGCCTCGAGGAGTCCTGGCAGGTGGCCTGGCGGCGCCGGAAGGCTCATACTGAGTGGGTCCTGGAATGACCATGGCGGCCAGAGCAGCGGCGGGACAGCAAGGCGGGCGGACACGCTGGCGCCTGCTGGGCTGGGCCGTGCTGCTGAGCCTGGCGCTGCATGTCGTGGTGCTGGCGGTGATCTCGGTCGGGCAGGGCAGGGCACGGCGGGCGCCGGCGCCGGCCGCAGTGGTTGATGATGACCTGCTGCAGCCGGGCGCGCTGCCCGCGCTGCCGGTCGAGATCGCGCTGGTCGACGTGGTGGCGCCCGGGACGGTGACGCTGAACCCCGCGGAAGTGGCGCGCCTGCCGCTGCGCACGGGGCCGGTCGACAGCGACGCCGAGCACGAGCAGCACCCGTTCCCGCGCAGCGATGTCGAGGCGCCCGACGTTCGCGCCGCTGGCGCGGGCGGCGGGGACGCGGGCGGCCGGCCCGCCTTCACCGGGCGCAGTGATCCGGGCGACGACGCCATGTCGGTGGTGGTCACCACCGGCGCCGACGTGCTGCGCGCGGAGCACACCCGCACCGGCGCCACCCGGCGCTCGCCCGAGACCATCCGCCAGGAGCCGCAACCCGGCCTGGCCGACACCCGTGGCGCGGGGCGCGGACAGCGCGGTCCGCTGCTGCCCCGCACCGGGTCCGACGCCGAGACCCGGGCGCGCGCGGCGAGCGGGCAGGGCGGCGATGACGATCCCATGATCGCCCGCGGCACGAGCACGAGCACCGGCGGCCCGGCGCCCGCAGATGTCGCCGCCGCGCGCACCCGGTCCGCCGGCGGTGCGGCGCCCGTGGAGCCCGGCCCCCGCGCGACCGAGACCGAGCGCAGGGGCGCCACCAGCGACGACCTCGCGGCCGCCGAGGCCTCCGACAACAAGCGCCCCGGCGTCATCGAGCGGACCCCGCCGTCGGCCGGCGGTGACGCCGACAAGGGCGTGGCGGGGACCAACGTTGGCACCGGTACCTCGGCGAAGAGCACCCGCGAGACCAGCGGCCAGGGCGGCACCCGCGCCGACGTCCCGGTCGGCGCGGACCCCGCGCTGCGCGCCCGCCGGGTCGCGCAGACCACCTACCTGCGCAACCTCCGCCAGCGCGTCGATCGCACCTGGCGCTACCCTGACGCCTTGCGCATCGCCCTCGAGCAGGGCTCGGCCATCGTGCACATCACGCTGCGCGCGCGCGACGGGGCGCTGCTGGGGGTGCGCTTCGTCAAGCGCTCGCGCTTTCCAGCCTTCGACGCCGAGGTGCAGCGCGCGGTCAAGGCGGCGGCGCCGTTCGGCGCGGTGCCCCCGGTGCTGACCCGGGGCAGCGAGTTCGTGCTGGCGGCACCGTTCGAGTATGAAAATCCGTTGATCCGGTGACCGGAGCCGGAGCCGGAGCCGGAACAGCCTTTGCGCTGCGCGCTGGGGCTGAACCGAAGTTTCCGCAGTGTACGTCTTTGACCACATGGCGGGATCTCGTGGCGATTGCTATGATCCACGCCAGGCGCAGGGAGTCCCTGGGCTGGTGAGGCATCTCGAATGAGCGCCCGCTCTCGCCGTCGGCAAAGCAGCTCGATGTGGACCATGGTCACCTTCGGGGTGGCCTCGGTGGCGGTCCACGCGCTGCTCGCCGGTGGTGGTGCGCTCGACGGTCTGTTCGCGGGCACCCCCGGCCACCTGGGCGGGCTGGCCATGCTCGATCCCGAGGCGGGGTCGACCTCGATCAACGTGCTGTCGGCCGCCGAGGCCGACGCCCTGGCCGCCGAGGCCGACGAGGAGACCCAGAAGAAGCTCGACGAGGCGCGCAAGTCCGAGGACGACCCTGACATGGCCGGGCAGGTGGTCGACATCCCGCGCCCCGCGGTCGAGGTCCGCCCCGACAAGGCCGACTATCTGTCCGAGTACGACTCGGTCGCGACCAAGCAGACCGTGAAGCGCAGCGCCGGCGGCTCGCCCGGGCCCGCGGGCGCCGCTGACGGGCGCGATCCGCAGGCGGCCCCGCGCAAGGGCGGCGGCGCCGGTGGCGAGATGCAGCCGGTGCCCGGCACTGGCCCGCGCGCGCAGAACCCCGGTGGCGAGCAGGGCGGCATGCGCCCCGACGGCTTCGAGGGTGACGAGACCCCCGGCGGCACGCTGCCCAAGAAGGGGCCGATGGCCAGCGGCGAGCCGTCGGGCGCTGGTGGTGACGGTCGCCCACTGCCCAAGATCGGCGATCTCAGGCCCACCGACGACACCCTGTCGAAGGCCGCCGGCGGCGGCGGCGTCAACGACTACCTCAAGGACGTCGAGGAGGGTGACGAGACCGTGCTGACCAGCAAGCGCTGGCGCTTCTCGTCCTTCTTCAACCGCATGAAGAACCAGGTCGCGCAGCAGTGGCACCCCGACGTCGCCTACCGCCTGCGCGATCCCAGCGGCAAGATCTACGGCACCAAGAACCGCCTCACCGTGCTGCGCGTGTCGCTCGATCCCAAGGGCGGCCTCAAGGACATCTTCCTGGAGAAGCCGAGCGGCGTGGACTTTCTCGACGACGAGGCCGAGAGCGCCTTCCGCGCCGCCGAGCCGTTCCCCAACCCGCCGGCCCAGCTGGTCAACGGCGACACCGGCGTCATCAGCTTCCGCTTCGGCTTCCTGTTCGAGATCACCAGCGCGCCGCGGTTTCGGGTCTTCCGCTACAACGACTGACCCACGAAGTGGGTCGTCGTTGCTCCGGCTCCGTCATCCGCGACTGACCCACGAAGTGGGTCGGTCGTTGGTGGGTCGGTCGTTGCTCCGGCTATGGGCGCTTCTTGAACGTGAACATGATGGTCGCTTGCTTGACGTCGAGGAAGGTGTCGACGCCCACCGTGCGCACGCTGTACTCGTTGTCGAAGCTGCTGGTGCTCATGCAGATCCCGGTGCGCAGCAGCCGGTTGCCGGTCGCGGTGCTGAACGAGAAGCTGCGCGGCACCGGGGTCGGCGGGGTGCCGGTCAGGGTCAGCTGCTCGAACACGTCGAGCTGGGTCCCGGCGAAGAACCAGGTGCTGCGAAAGGTCCCGGTGGTGGACCCGGTGGTCTGGGCGTCGACCGCGTCATAGGCCCCGGGCGGGATGCTGCCGCCGGTCGCGCCGGGCAACGTGGCCACCATGCGCAGGGGCACCGCGGGGGCGCCGAAGCTCTCGCCGTGGCAGGCGCCCGCGGCGCCGTCGGGGCGCGCGGCGTCGGCGCCGGGCTGGCTGGCGTCGGGCAACGCGGCGTCGGCGGCCACTACCGCCGCGTCCATCCCGAGGACCGCCGCGTCGGCCGCATCGTCGTCGTCGTCGGCCGACGACCCGCAGCCACCCAGCCCGGCGAGCCAGAGGACCGTGATCAGCAGGCTGCTCCGCATGGCCTACTCGGCGGCCTTCGGCGTCCAGCGCAGGCGTGGGTGGCGCGCCGCCAGGGTCTCGTCGAGGCGACGCAGGCCGGTGGTGTGCGGCGCGGAGTGGACCTTGTCGGGATCTGTGACCGCCTCGGCGGCGATCTCGCGCAGCGCGGTGCACAGCTCGTCGAGCGCCTCGGGGGGCTCGGTCTCGGTGGGCTCGATCATCAGGGCGCCGGGGACCACCAGCGGGAAGTAGATCGTCGGCGGGTGGAAGCCGTGATCCATCAGGCGCTTGGCGACATCCAGCGTGGTGATGCCGGTCTCCTTCTTGAGCTTCTTGTCGGAGAACACCACCTCGTGCATGCACGGGCGATCGAACGCCACCGGGTAGACGTCCTCGAGCTTCTTCCGGATGTAGTTGGCGTTGAGCACCGCCATCTCGGTGGCCTGGGTCAGGCCCGGGCCGCCCATCTCGCGGATGTAGGCGTACGCCCGCACCAGCATGCCGAAGTTGCTGGACCCTGCGCGCACGCGGCCGATCGAGCGCGGCCGCGCGAAGTCCCAGCGCAGGCGCTCGCCGTCGCGCGCCACCATCGGGGTCGGCAGGTACGGCTCCAGCGCGGCGCCGACCGCGACCGGACCGGCGCCAGGACCGCCACCACCATGTGGCGTGGTGAAGGTCTTGTGCAGGTTGATGTGCATGACGTCGAGGCCGGCGTCACCCGGGCGGAACTTGCCCATCAGCGCGTTCAGGTTGGCGCCGTCCATGTAGCAGAGGCCGCCCGCCGCGTGCACGACCTCGGTGATCTCGGCGATCTGGGTCTCGAACAGCCCCAGCGTCGACGGGTTGGTGATCATGATGCCCGCAATGGCGCCCGGGTGCGCTGCGCACGCCGCGCGCACCGCAGAGGCGTCGATGACCCCGCCGGCGCCGGTCTTGATGCCGAGCGCCTCGAAGCCGTTCAGGGTGCACGACGCCGGGTTGGTGCCGTGCGCGCTGTCGGGGATGATGATCTTCTTCCTGGCCTTGCCGCCGTGATCCTGGTGGTAGGCGCGGATCATCATCAGGCCGGTCAGCTCGCCGTGGGCGCCCGCGGCCGGCTGCAGCGTCGCGCGCTGGAAGCCGGTGATCTCGCACAGCGCCCGCTCCAGGCCCCACATCAGGGCCAGCGCACCCTCCAGGGTGTCCTCGGGCTGCGCCGGGTGCAGCCCTGCGAAGCCGGGCATGCGCGCGGCGCGCTCGTTGACCTTGGGGTTGTACTTCATGGTGCACGACCCCAGCGGATACATGCCGAGATCGATGGCGTAGTTCCAGCGCGACAGGCGCGTGAAGTGGCGCGTGACCTCGACCTCCGAGACCTCCGGGAGGTGCGGCGCCTCGCCACGCCGGAGCGCCGCGGGCCCGTCCACGGCGGGATCGCGCGCCGGCACGTCCAGCGCCGGCAGCGACGCCCCCGACCGACCCGGCGAGCCCTGCTCGAAGATCGGCCGCGACTCGTGCAGCAGCGCCCGTGGGTGCTTGCCCGGCATCAGCCGACCTCCTTCAGGGTGTCGGCCAGCCGATCGATGTCGGCCTTGCCGTGCATCTCGTTGACCGCCACCAGCAGACAGTCGCCCAGCGCCGGCGCCAGGCGCCCCGCCGACACGCCGGCATAGACCCCGCGCTCGGCCGCGCGCGTGATGGCCCGCGCGGCGTCACCGCCCGGCACGCGCACACACAGCTCGTTGAAGCTGGGCGCCGAGAAGCGCGCCGGCAGCCCGGCCGCCGCCAGCCGCTCGCTGGCATAGCGCGCCTTGGCATAGACCAGGCGCGCCAGCTCCTCGAAGCCGCGCCGCCCGAGCAGACAGAGATGGATCGTGAAGGCCAGCGCGATGAGGCCCTGGTTGGTGCAGATGTTGGAGGTCGCCTTCTCGCGCCGGATGTGCTGCTCGCGCGTGGCCAGGGTCAGCACATAGCCGCGCCGGCCGTCGGTGTCCACGGTCTCGCCGACCAGGCGGCCCGGGATCTGGCGCACATGCTCGGTGCGCGTCGCCAGCAGGCCCACCGCGGGCGCGCCCAGCGACGGCGGGATGGCCAGGCCGACGCCCTCGCCGACGGCGATGTCCGCCCCGGCCGCGCCCGGCGCGCGCATGACGCCCAGCGCCAGCGGCTCCGGTGTGACGGTGACGACCATGGCGCCGCGGGCATGCGCGCGCGTCGCGATGGCCTCGACGTCGACCACGGTGCCCAGGTAGGACGGCGTCTGCACCACCACGCACGAGGTGCGCTCCGACAGCGCGGCGTCCAGCGCCGCCAGGTCCGGGGTGCCGTCTTCGCCCAGCGCGACCTCGCCCAGCTCGACGTCGAGCGCCGTCATGTACGTGCGCGCGACCTCGGCATACTCGGGGTGCAGGCCACCGGCGAGCAGGATCCCGGGGCGCCCGGTCAGCCGGCGCGCCATCAGGATGGCCTCGGCGCACGCGGTCGAGCCGTCATACATCGACGCGTTGGCCACTGGCAGGCCCATCAGCTCCGAGGTGATGGTCTGGAACTCGAACACCGCCTGCAGCGTGCCCTGCGAGATCTCGGGCTGGTAGGGCGTGTACGAGGTGTAAAACTCCGAGCGCGACAGCAGCGCGTCGACCGCCGACGGGATGGCGTGCGGGTACACGCCGGCGCCCAGGAACGACAGCGGACCGTCGGCCACCGCGGGCCGCGCGGGCCTATTGCGCGAGCCCAGCTCGCCGAGGTGCGAGAGCAGCGAGGCCTCGTCCATGCCCGCGGGCAGGTCGAGCTTGCCCTTCAGGCGGACGTTGTCCGGGATGATCTGCGCGAACAGCTCCTCCACCGACCCGACCCCGACCACCCCCAGCATGCGCGCGACGTCAGCTTCGGTATGCGGGATGTAGCGCAATCAGGCCGACTCCTCGAGGAATTCCTTGTACTGCTTGGCCGACATCAGGCCCGCCTTCTCGCTCTCGACGCTGAGCTCGATCTCGACCATCCAGCCCTCGTCATAGCAGTCGTCGTTGACGTACTCGGGGCTGTCCTTGAGCGGGTCGTTGACCTTGAGCACCTTGCCGCTCAGCGGCGCGAACAGATCCGACACCGCCTTGACCGACTCCACGGTGCCGAAGACCTCGTCCTTCTTGACGCTGTCGCCCTCCTTGGGGAGGTCGACCTGCGTGATGTCGCCGAGCTGCTCGACGGCGAAGCGCGTGATGCCGATGACGGCTCGGGTGCCGTCCACACGGGCCCACTCGTGCTCGCGGGTGTAGAGCAGGTCGTCGGGATACTCGGCGCTCATGTACGTGGCTCCTTGGATGGGGGACGTCGGTAGAACGGACCGGCGACGATCTCGGCCGGCGTCAGCTTGCCGCGGCAATCGATGACCAGGGGGGCGCCGGGCTCGGCCGACGCCGTGGGCACATAGCCCATGCCGATGGCGACCCCGAGGCTGGGGCCGGTGGTGCCCGAGGTCACGCTGCCCAGCAGCGGGCCAGCGCCCTCGGCGGGACCGACCCCGTGGATGGCATAGCCATGGCGCGCGATCCCGCGCCCCTTCATGACGAAGCCGCAGAGCTTGCGGCGCACGCCCTCGGCCTGCTGCTTGACCAGCGCGTCACGGCCGACGAAGTCGCCCTTGCCGAGCTTCACGGTCCAGTCGAGGCCGGCCTCGTAGGGCGTGGTGTCATCGTCGATGTCGTTGCCGTACAGGCACAGGCGTGCCTCCAGGCGCAGGGTGTCGCGCGCGCCCAGGCCGATGGGCAAGATCCCGTCGGGTTCGCCGTGGCCGCCGGCCTTCAGGATGGCGTCCCACAGCGCGCCGGCGTCGGCGGCGGCGCAGAAGACCTCGACGCCGTCCTCACCGGTGTAGCCGGTGGCGGCGACGCGCACCGTGATCCCGGCGATGCTGCCGGTGACATGGCGGTTCTTCTTGAGCGCGGTGATCTCGGCGCCGTCGAGCTTGGCGA
This sequence comes from Deltaproteobacteria bacterium, assembly GCA_020853705.1. Taxonomy (GTDB): domain Bacteria; phylum Myxococcota_A; class Polyangia; order Haliangiales; family JADYYK01; genus JADYYK01. Next base: position 123,243 of record JADYYK010000014.1, on the reverse strand, counting down.
TGGGCGCGAGGATGCGCGTCGCGGTCGGGCCCTGCACCGCCAGCAGCGCGGTGGCGTCACAGGCGTCCTCGAGCTCGCAGTCCGGGGCGTCGCCACAGACGCTGCGAATGTGCGCCAGGTCCTTGGCGATGTTGCCGGCGTTGAAGACGATCAGAAGCTCGTCGGCGCGCACGCGGTAGACGATGCAGTCGTCGACGATGCCCCCGCGCGGGTTGCACATCGGCGAGTACATGGCGACGCCGTCGGCGACCCTGGCGAGGTCATTCGAGACCAGGCGCTGCACCGCGGCCACCGCGCCGGGGCCGCGCACGAAGAGCTCGCCCATGTGGCTGACGTCGAACAGGCCCGAGGTGGCGCGCACCCGGCGGTGCTCCTCCAGGATGCCGGCCGGGTAGTTGACCGGCATGTGCCAGCCGCCGAAATCGACCATCTTGGCGCCGAGGCCGACGTGCCGATCGTGCAGCGGGGTGCGAGCGAGCGAGGCCGTGGGGGCTGACATGCGAGGTGGCGCGATCCTAGTGAAACCCCGTCGTTTTTCAAGGACGATCACACACCCCGAGGCGGCCTCAGGACGGCAGGTCGGAGAGCTCGTTGCGGTCCATGCTGTCAGGCGGCAGCGCCTCGGCCAGCGCCGGGCCCAGGCCGCGCAGCGCCTTGGCGAAGGCCTCGGCGTCGTCGCGCAGCAGCGCCAGCTTCATCTCCAGCTGGGCGGCGCTCCAGCCTGGCCCCAGCGCCTTGGGCTGCACGCCGGTGTCGACCACCGCCGCGATCTCGCCCTCCAGCACCGAGGCATAGAGCAGGATCCCGGTGCGCTTGAGGGTGCGCGACACGCCCAGCTCGACGAAGGCCGCGCGCGCACAGGTCAGCACCTGGCGATGGCGCCGGGCCGCGGCCGTCAGGGCGTGGTGCAGCCCGCGCAGCTGCGCGGCCAGGTAGCCGACCGCGAAGCCAGCCAGCGCCAGCCCGAGCGGCCCCCAGCTGCCGAGCTGGGTCGGCATGCGCTGCGGCCAGCGCCCGTAGCCGACCAGCGTGGCGGCGGCGAACAGCACGCCCAGGCTGAGGCCGACGTCGCGATAGCTGCCCGAGCGCGCGCGCACGGTGACCGCGACCTCGGCCGAGGACAGCCCCTCGATCTCGCGGATCGCGGCGGCCAGCTTGTCCTTGCCGGCCGGGCTGCCCAGCTTGGTCACGGATAGGCCTCGTGGCGCGCCTTGACCGCCGGGTCGGGCGCGCGCTGGCCATACTCCCAGTGGCCGCCGCCGCGCGAGGTCAGCCGCGCCGCCTCGCGCCAGCGCCCCACGAAGGGCGAGCGCCGCCACACCGTGACCGTGCAGTCGGCGATGCACGAGTTCATGCAGTACGACGGCTCGCCGTCGGGGTCGACATAGGGCGTCGCGATCAGGTGCTCGGGGCGCGAGGTGAACTCGGCCTCGAGCTTGACGCTGCGCCCGCTGGCGCGAGCCTGGTAGTGGCCGTCCTGCCAGCGGCCGCGCGACAGCAGGGTGTCGGCGAGGCCGGTGAAGTGGTGCTTCTCGCCGTCGAGATCCAGGCTGACCACGGTCAGCGTGGGCAGCACGAGCCCGCCGCGCTTGAGGCGCGCCGAGATCCCCTCCCACGCCGCGCTGCGGTTGCCGGCGAAGGCGTTGCAGTGCGACCACACCCAGGCGTGGGCGTGCTTGCGACCCCAGACGTGGGTCTGATCGGCGGGGTCGCCCTCGAAGCTCCACTCGCGCTGGGCGCCGCCGGTGGCCGGGCCGCGCGCGCGGATGGTGCCGCGTAGCGGGACGTTCAGGTTGGGCGAGCACACCTTGGTGTCGATGCGGCTCAGCCCGTACAGCGCGGGCGGATAGTGCAGGTGCACCTCGGGCGCGGGCAGCCAGCTGAGGTCCCAGCTGACCTCGTGGCCGCCGGCCGAGAGCTTGGCGGTGAAGCTCTTGTCGGTGACCTCGGCGTGGTCGCCGATGCGCACCCGGTGGGGGCTGCGCTGGGCCTCGAGCAGCCCGATGGGGAAGCGCTGGTGAAAGCCCCACGCCGGGGTCGACGCGTTCGGATCGAAGCAGGCGAACCAGGCCTCACAGTAGGGTTCGCCGGCGCTCTCATAGGGCGCCTCCAGGGTCAGGCGGACCCAGAAGCCGGCGCCGCTCGCGAGGTGCGAGGCGGTCAGGTACCAGACCTCGTAGTGGCCGCGCTGGGCGCGGTCCCAGACCATGGCATTGCCGGGGGCGGTCACGTGGGAGCTCCTTTCCTGGTACTGGTGCTGGTGCTGGTGCTGGGCGCGGGCCGGCGGCGCCGGCGGCGGGCGGACAGGGCACGGTACCCCAGCACGGCGCCGGTGACGAGCAGCAGCGCGGCCAGCGGGGCGGCCCAGGGCAGGACGATCCAGAGGTGCTGGTGGCGGCGCGCGGCGCGCAGGCCGGCGCGGGCCTCGCGGTCGCCGGGCGCGGCCTCCAGGGCCAGGCGGTAGGTCGCGACCGCCAGCTCGTCGTCACCGGTGTCGGCGTAGGCGCGCGCCAGGCCGCGCAGGGTCAGGGCGTCACCCGGGTGCGCGGCCAGCGCCAGCTTGTAGTGGGTGATGGCGCCGCGGGCGTCGCCGGCGTCCTGCAGCAGGGCGGCCAGGTTCTGGCGCGCCTCCTCACAGCTGGGGTCGCGCTCGAGGTCGGCGCTGAAGGCGGCGCGCGCGCGGGCGTCGTCACCGGCGTCGAGGTAGATGAAGCCCAGCGCGTGGTGGCCGTCACCGCCGGGGCGCAGGCTGAGGTGGCGCTCGAACCAGGGCACGGCGTCGGCGGGGCGACCCTGCCGGCGCAAGAGCTCCCCCTTCAGCCAGATGGTGTCGGCGGCCTCCTCGGGGCCAGCGCCGGGGACGTCGGGGGGCAGCAGGGCGAGCGCGGCCTCGAGCTGCTGCTCGGCCTCGGGCAGGGCGCCGGCGTCGAGCAGCGCCTCGGCGTAGTGGCGGTGCGCGGCCAGCGAGGCGGGGTCGAGCGCGAGGGCGGCCTGGAACGAGGCGGCGGCGGCGCCCAGGCCCCCGTCGTGGGCCAGGACCAGGGCGCGGTACAGGTGGGCCTCGGCCAGGTCGGGGCGGATGGCGATGGCGTCGTCGATGGCGGCGCGGGCCTCGGCGAGCTCGCCCAGCGCGTAGAAGCGCTTGCCGGCGCTGAGGGCATCGGCGGCGGGGTCGCGCACGGCCACGCCGCCATCGGCGAGCGCGAGCACCAGCACGACCAGCAGGGTCATGAGGGAGTTATCGCAGAGGGGCGGACAATTGGCACGGCCAGGCGTGTGCTAAGCAGGGGCATGAGCACGCTGAGCGATCTGCCCGCAGGCACCGTGGTCGATGCACCGGAGCCGTTCGTGGGCGACGACGGGGTCGAGGTGGTCGGGCTGGAGGTGGTGGACAGCCGGCTGGTCGGGCGTGAGGGCGGCTTCCTGGGGCTGCGCCGGATGCGCCTGCGCGTGGTGCGCGGGGACGGCACGCGCTCGGCGGAGATCTTGAACGACTTCGTCGAGCGCCCCAAGGGGCTGGACGCGGTGGCGGTGGCCATCTGGGCGCGCGGGACTGGTGGCGGGGGCGCTGTCGCCGAGGGCGCTGGGGGCGGCGGCGGCGCGGACGACGAAGGCGGGGGCGGCGGCCTCGGCGGCGTGCAGGTGCTGGTGCGCCAGGGCATGCGGCCGACCATCTTCTTCGGGCGCGCGCCCGAGCAGCTGGTGGTGCCCGATCCGGCGCGCCGGCTGTTCGTGGCCGAGGTGGTGGCGGGCATCGTCGAGGTCGCCGATCGCGGCGAGGCCGGGCTGCGCCGGCGCGCCGCGGCCGAGGTCGAGGAGGAGGCCGGCTATGTGGTCGCGCCCGAGGCGGTGGTCCTGCTGGGCGGCGGCGTGCTGCTGTCGCCGGGGGCGATGTCGGAGCGTTGCTTCCTGGCCGCGGTCGAGGTCGACCCGGCGGCGCGGGTGGCCCACATCCAGGGTGACGGCTCGCCGATGGAGGACGGCGCGCGCTCGCGCTGGTGGGGCCTGGACGACGCCATCGCGGCGTGCACCCGCGGCGAGCTCGACGACGCCAAGACCGAGCTGGCGCTGCGGCGCCTGCGCGATCACCTCTCGGGGGTGGCCTCGAGGTAGTCGACCAGCGCGGTGGCGATCTGGTCCTGCACCGCGCGCACCGCGGCGCGTGACGCGCTCTTCTGGGCGAAGCCGTTGGCCAGGATGGCGAAGGCCAGGGCGGGGCGGCCGGTGGCCCCGACATAGCCCGACAGCGCGGTGACCCCGGCCAGGGTGCCGGTCTTGGCGCGCAGGTGGCGCTCGGCGCCGGTGCCCTCCAGGCGGCGGCTCAGGGTGCCGTCGATCCCGGCGATGGGCAGCGACGCCAGGTAGTCCGCGGAGAAGCGAAAATCGCGATGAACTGCCCGCAAAAGCCTTGTCAGCATGTCAGCGGTCAGGCGATTCGAGTCATACAGGCCAGAGCCGTTGGTCAGCACATAGCCGTCGGGGATGCCCAGATCCTTCAAGTATTGCTTGATGGCCTGGATGCCCGACTCCCACGACCCGGGCAGCCCGGTGGCCTCGGCGCCGATGGTCTTGACCAGCTGTTCGGCCATGAAGTTGTTGGAGTGCTTGTTGACGTCGCGCACCAGCAGCGCCAGCGGCGCCGAGTAGGTCGCCGCCAGCGCGCGCGCCTTGGGGTCGAGCACGCCATGGCGCGGCGGCTTCTTGCCCAGGGTGATGCCGCGGCGCCCGAGCTCGCTGATGAAGGTCTGGGCCAGGTAGATGTCGGGGTGATCGATGCGCTTCCTGATCACGACCTGCTCGTCACTCAGGCGCATGGCGCCGCTGACGATGACCTGCAGCACCGGCTGCTTGCCCGGCCTGGTCTTCAGGGTGATGCGCAGGCTGGAGCGCCCGGTCGCCGTCGTGGTCACCGAGGGCTTGACCTCGAAGTAGGCCGACGGCGGGTCCACCGCCACGCGCGCCGGGGCGCCGTCCAGGCTGCCCGGGGTGACCACGATGGCGACCGCGTTGAAGTTGAGCGACAGCGCGCCAGCGGGGGCGCGGTAGTAGGCGTCCTCGTTCTTCTGCTCGAAGGCGGGCGGCGTGCGCACGGCGTCGAAGTAGCTGTCGTCGAGGACCAGGCCGCCGGTGAACTTCTTGATGCCCAGGCCGGCCAGATCGGCCGCCAGCGCGGCCAGCTCGGCGGTGCCCAGCGACGGATCGCCGACGCCGCGGATGGTCAGATCACCCTCGATGGTGTCGCCGAGGCGCGTCAGCGGCGCGGCATAGACCCCGGTGCGATAGCGAAAGTCGGGTCCCAGCAGCGCCAGCGCGGCCGCGGTGGTGACCAGCTTGACGTTGGACGCCGCGTTGAGCGGCTGCTTGTCCTTGCTGCCGAACAGCACCCGGCCGGTCGCGGTGTCGAGCACCGAGACCCCGATGCTGGCCCCGGCGAGGGCCGGCGTCGGGGCCAGGATCTCGGTCAGGCGCGCGCTCAGCCAGGCCTCGCGAGCGCGGGCGTCAGTGCCCTTGCCGCTGGGCACCGGCCCGAGCTTGGTCGGCGCGCCGGGGGAAGAAGTGGCGTCGTCGTCGCCGTCGGCCGTATCTTCTCCGGGTGGCGGCGCTGATGCAGACGGTGAAGGCGCAGGCGGCACCGGGGCCGGGGGCGCGGCGTGGGAGAGCACCGGCCACAGGGCCGCGGACAGCACCACCGGGACGCACGCCAGCCTCGATGTCCTCACCACTCGACCGTAACAGAGCGCTCGCCGCACCGACAAATAACGTCGCCAGAGGCGCGCGCATTCGCGGCCGCGGGCGCGCGTGGGTGGCGCTGCTCGCGCTGGCCGCCGGGCTGGCGCTGGCCGGCTGCGGCAAGCGCGGCACCAGGCCGAACGAGCTGGTGCTGCTGGTCGACTCGAACCCATCGCAGCTGCCGCACTCGCTGGACCCGCGCTACACCGGGGTCTCGCTCGACATCAAGCTGTCGCGCCTGATCTTCGCCGCCCTGGTCAGCGAGGACCAGGCCTCGATGGAGCCCAAGCTCGACCTGGCCGCCAGCGTCACCCCCGTGGATCCGACCACCTGGGACGTCGTGGTGCGGCCTGACGCACGCTTCGCCGACGGCACCGCGGTGACCGCGCTCGACGTCTACCAGACCTTCCATGCCCTGATGGCGGCCGACGGTCAGTCGACCACGCAGCGCGCCTTCCAGCAGCGCATCGCCGGGCTGCGCCTGCTCCCGCACCCGGCCGGCCTGGCGCTGCGCTTCCACCTCAAGGAGCCGCTGGCCACCTTCGTGACCGATCTCGACATGGGTATCGTGCCGGCGGCGTCGCTGGCGCGCTGGGGCCTGGAGCTGCCGCTGGAGGGCTACTTCGGCGCCGGACCGTTCCGCCTCGGCGCCCTGGACCCCGACGGCCAGGCGGTGACCCTGGAGCGCAACCCGCACTATGTGCTGGGCGCCTCGCGCATCGACCGCGTGGTGGTGCGGACCATCCGCGACGACAACTCGCGCCTGCTGGCGCTGGTGGGCGGCTCGGCCGACCTGATGCAGGGCGGCCTGCCGCCGCCGCTGATCGCCGCCGTGGGCAGCCGGCCCGAACTGGAGGTCACCACCGCGCCGTCGGCGCTGCTGACCTACCTCGGCTTCAACCATGACGATCCGATCCTCGCGCACCGTGAGGTCCGCCAGGCCATCGCGCTGGCGCTCGATCGCGAGGCCATCATCCGCAGCAAGTTCAAGGGCAAGGCGCTGCTGGCCAGCGGCCTGATGGCGCCCGGGCACTGGGCCTACGACGGCGCGGTGACCCGGTACCCGCACGATCCGGCGCGCGCGCGGGCGCTGCTCGACGCCGCCGGCTACCCCGATCCGCCGGGCCCGGCGCCGCGCTTCACGCTGGTCTACAAGACCTCGAACAACCGCTTTCGCCTGACCATCGCCCGCGCGCTGGCCTACCAGCTGGGCGAGGTCGGGATCGCCATCGATCTGCGCGCGCTGGAGGGCCAGACCTTCCTCAGCGATCTCAAGGCCGGCAACTTCCAGCTCTTCACCTACCAGAGCGGCGAGATCGTCGAGCCCGACATGGCCTACGCCTACTACCACTCGTCGCGCGTGCCCACCAAGGAGCGCAAGGACCTGACCAACCGGGTGCGCTACCGCAACCCCGAGATGGATCGCCTCACCGAGCTGGGCCGGCGCACCATCGGCCGCGACGCCCGCATCGCGATCTACCAGGGCGTGCAGCGCCTGATGGCCGACGACCTGCCCATCGTGCCGCTGTGGCACGAGGACAACATCCTGGTCAGGCGCGTCCGCGTACAGGACTACGAGGTGTACCCGAACGCGCGCTATGCCGGGCTTGCACGGGCGTTCAAGTCGAAGTAGCGGCTGGGGACCTCAGTCGGGCAGGCCGGCGTCTGGCTCGACGCGGTCGGCGAACACGCGGCGGGTCGCGCTGGCGCCGCCGGCGCTGGCCTCGATGGTGATGGCGTTGCCGCCGATGTCACCGAAGCCCATGATGACGAAGATGTCGGCGGTGTCGTGGCTGCCGTCGGGGCGGGCGTGGGTCTTGACCGCGCTCTGGCTGTCGGCCTGGGTCTCGGTCTCGCCGTCGCGGCGGACCTTGATGCGCGTGGTCAGGCAGGCGCCGACGTCGCCGGTGGCGCGCAGGCGCACGACGATCATCTGGAAGCCCTGGCCGCCGCGCTGGGTGGCCAGGAGCTGGCCCTCGGTCAGCGGGGTGAAGGCGCCGTCGCCGGGCGCGCCCAGCTCCAGCGTGGTGATGCCGCCGCGGCCCGGCATGTCGTCGGTGCAGTCCTCCTGGTCGGGGCCGCTGGGGCCGGTCGGGCAGCCAGCGCTGCCCAGCAGCAGCAGCGGGGCCAGCACGGCGAGGGCGGACAGGGTGACGCGGCGCGGGGCGGACATCGACGGTTGATACGTTAGCACGGGCGCTTTTGGCTGCGGGCCGGCGCGCGCTATGGCATGGATCGGGTCGCGATGGACCTCTTCCGCCACCAGGCCCAGAAGCGCGGCGCCGGGCAGCCCCTGGCCGAGCGCATGCGACCGCGCAGCCTGGCCGAGGTGGTGGGGCAGGCCCACCTGCTCGGCGAGGGCAAGCTCTTGTCGGCGGCCATCGCACGCGATCAGGTGCCGTCGCTGGTGCTGTGGGGCCCGCCGGGCACCGGCAAGACCACGCTGGCGCGGGTGATGGCCGAGACGACCGGGGCGCACTTCGCGACGGTGTCGGCGGTCTCGGGCGGCGTCAAGGAGCTGCGCGAGGTCATCGCCGAGGCCGAGCAGCGCCGCGACATGTACGGCAAGCGCACCCTGCTGTTCGTCGACGAGATCCACCGCTGGTCCAAGGCGCAGCAGGACGCCCTGCTGCCCGCCGTCGAGGCCGGCACGCTGACCTTGATCGGGGCCACCACCGAGAACCCGTCGTTCGAGATCAACGCCGCGCTGCTGTCGCGCCTCAAGGTGGTGCCGCTGGAGCCGCTCGACGACGCCGCGCTCGACGCCCTGGTCGGGCGCGCGCTGGCCGATCGCGAGCGCGGCCTCGGCGCCCTGGAGCTGACGCTGGAGCCGGGCGCGCGCGAGCGCCTGGTCGCCGAGGCCGACGGCGACGCCCGCCGCGCGCTGACCACGCTGGAGCTGGCGGCGCAGCTGGCCGGCGCCGGCAAGCGGGTCGACGTCACCGTGCTGGAGCAGGCGCTGCAGAAGCGCACCCTGCGCTATGACAAGGCCGGCGACGAGCACTACGCCGTGGTGTCGGCCTTCATCAAGTCGATGCGCGGCAGCGATCCCGACGCCGCGGTGTACTGGATGGTGCGCATGCTGGAGGCCGGCGAAGATCCGCTGTTCATCGTGCGGCGCATGGTCATCTTCGCCGCCGAGGACATCGGGCTGGCCGATCCGCAGGCGCTGCTGGTGGCCACCGCCGCGCTCGACGCGGTCAAGTTCATCGGCCTGCCCGAGGGGGTGCTGCCGATGACCCAGGCCGCGCTGCACCTCGCGCTGGCGCCCAAGTCGAACACCGCGCTGACGACCTACGCCGCCGCGCGCAAGGACGTGCTGGCGCGCGGCCCGCTGCCGGTGCCGAAAGACCTGCGCAACGCGCCGACCGCCCTGGCCGAGTCGCTGGGCCACGGGCGCAACTACAAGTACCCGCACGACTTCGAGGGCGCCTACGTGGTGGCCGACTACCTGCCCGAGGCGCTCGATCAGGCTCGCTACTACCAGCCACGCGAGGGCAGCGCCGAGGCGGCGCGGCTGGAGGCGCTGCGCAAGCGCAAGTAGACCGGGGCCGGGGCGCTCGGTCCAGCGCCCGGCGTCACGGGAGCTCTACTGGACGTCCATCCACTGCGCACGGTTGCGCACGATGGCGAGGTGATACTCCTCGGGCACCATGGCCATGACGAACTCCCAGGCCTGGTCCTTCATCTCCTTGTCGAGCTTGTCGGGCAGGAGCAGGACGCCCTCGTCGTTGGGGCGGATGCCGTGGCGGACCACCTCCGTGAGCCGGAGGAGGTGCAGCCGGTTCAGGAACATCGCGCGGGCCATGGTGGTGAACAGGGCCTGGAGCTTGTCGGATGAGGTCGACACGGCGCCGGAGAATAGACGGTTTCAGGCGCGATGGGAAGCGATGGGGGGCGCCGCGCCAGCGCTGGCCTGGCCCGGGCCGTCGGCCGGCCCCAGCCCGAAGCCGAGCCGGGTGCGCACCCAGCGGCTGACCGCCAGCGCCAGCTTGCGCCGCTTGCGCAGCGTGGGCCCGGGCGCGAACACGTCCCAGCCGCGTGCGGCCAGGGCGTCGAGCTGGGCCAGGTAGACGTCGGCCCAGATCTCGGCCACCACCAGGCGGCGGCGCAGGGCCGGGCGGGTCGCCAGCGCGGCGCGCGCACTGGCGATGAGCTCCCGGATGCGGCCGTGCTCGTGCGCGGCCAGGCGCGCGAAGGCCGGCGTCATGCGGCGCGCGAGCAGGCTGGCGGGGTCGACCTCGAAGCGCACGAGGTCCTCCACCGGCAGGTAGATCCGCCCGCGCGCGGCGTCCTCGCCGACGTCGCGCAGGATGTTGGCCAGCTGCAGCGCCAGCCCGAGATCGTGGGCGTAGGTCGCGGCCGCGGGGTCGGCCAGCACCGCGGGATCGCCGTCGGTGAACAGCGCCAGGCTGAGGTGGCCGAGCGACGAGCCGATGGCCTCGCAGTAGGCCGCCAGCGCGGCCCAGTCGGCGTGCGGGGTGGCGCGGTCGTCGAGGTCGCGCGCGATCCCGGCCAGGATGGCGTCGAAGTGGCGCCGCGGCAGGCCGAAGCGACGGATCACCGCGCTGAGGCGGGCGGCCTCGGGCACCGCGGCCGCCACGCTGGCGGCACCGCCGGCATAGATCCGCGACAGCTCGTCGGAGAACGACGCCAGCGCGCGCGCCGCGGCCGGGCGCTCGGCGGCGCCGGCCTCGTCGACCACGTCGTCGGCCGAGCGCAGGAAGCGGTACACGTCGCGGAAGGCCTCGCGCTGGTGGCGGGGCAGGAAGGCCAGCGCGAAGTACAGGTTGGACCGGCTGCGCAGGCGCAGCTTGTGCCAGAAGCCCAGCTCGTGACCACCCAGGGTTCCCAGGCCTGACTGCCCGCCCGGCATCGCTATCCGCCGCTCCGCTCGAACGACGGCCGCGCCGCGCCGCGCCCGGCCAGGCGCGCGCGCGCCCGCCACCACAGCGCCCCGGCGCCGACCGCCAGCAGGTCGAAGCCATTGGTGCGCGGACGGCGCGTCAGCACGTCGTGGCGGCCAGCCTCGATCTTGTCGAGGATGCGCTGGCCGCCCAGCCAGAAGGCGGCGATCTCGACCCCGACGTCGGGGCCCACCGCCTCGATCAGGGGCCGGCCGCGATCGAGGATGGCGCGCGCCCGCGAGACCTCGAAGCGCATCAGGTCGCGGATGCGCTGGGTCATGTCCTTGGCGCTGCCGGTGCGCGGCGGGCGGCCCGCCAGGCGATCGCGCAGGTCGTCCTCGGTGACGCCGAAATGGCGCAGATCCTCGCTGGGCAGGTAGATCCGGTCGCGCGCCAGATCCTTGCCGACGTCCTGCCAGAAGTTGGCCAGCGCCAGCCCGGCCGAGAGGTCGTCGCCATAGCGCAGCAGCGCCGGCGAGCGATACCCGAACAGGTTGAGCAGCAGGCGCCCGATCGGCTCGGCCACCAGGGTGAGCAGGCCGCGCAGCTCGGCGAAGGTGGCGTAGCGGCGCCGGGTCAGATCGGCGCGGAAGGCCGACAGGAGGTCCTGGAACGGCGCGATGGGCAGCTCGAAGCGCTCGGCGGTGTCGGCCAGCGCGATGAAGATGGGCTGGCTGGCCTCGCCGCGGAAGGCGCGCTCGAGCTCGTCGTCGTAGGCGTCGAGCAGCTGGCCGCGGCGGCCCTCGAAGGCGGGCTCGTCGGCGAAGTCGTCGGCGGTGCGCGCGAAGGCATAGATGGCCTGCACGTGCCGGCGCAGCCGCGGCGGCGTCAGCAGCGAGGCGACCGGGAAGTTCTCGCCATGGCGCCCGGCGATCTGGGCGCACACCGCGTAGGCCTGCTCGACGGTGGCCGCGCTGGGCGGCGGCGCAGTGGTGTCGTGCGGCAGCGGCGACACCGGGGCAGGGGCGGGGATGCTCACTTCAGGACCTCCGGGTTCGAGACCGTCGAGTTCAGCATGCGCAGGCGATCGAGGATGGCCTGGGCACGTTCGGGTTTGAAGTCGCCAGCGTGGGCCAGCTCGGCGGCCACGCGGGCCACCAGGTCGCCCTCGGCGCCGACCCCGCGCGCCACCGAGCGCGCGTGCAGCTCCATGTGGCCGCGCTGGATGCCCTCGGTGGCCAGCGCACGCAGCGCGGCCAGGTTGGACGCCAGGCCGACCGCGCCGATGACGCCGGCGACCTCCTGCGCGCTGTCGGCGGCCAGGATGGCCAGGCTCAGGCGCGCGCCGCGGTGCACCCGCAGCGCCCCGCCCACGGTGCCGACCGCCATCGGCATCTCCAGCTGGCCCTCCAGGGCCGCGCCGCCGGAGGCCGCGCTCCAGGTCGCCAGGGGACGGTAGCGTCCGCTCAGCGCGGCGTAGGCGTGGGCGCCGGCCTCGATGCCCCGCCAGTCGTTGCCGATGGCCAGGGCCACGGCGTCGACACCGTTCATGATGCCCTTGTTGTGGGTCGCGGCGCGGTAGGGGTCGAGCTCGGCGAAGCGCGACGCCGCGGCGATGGCGGCCACCACCTCGGGGCCGGGCAGGCCGCCGGCGGCCAGCTCGGCGGCGGGCACCCGACAGCGCACGCGCACGCGGCGGCGATCGGCCAGGTTGGACAGGATGCGCAGCCCGACGCGGCCCTGCGACAGCTCGCCCAGGCGCGGCGCCAGCGCCTCGGCGACGCCGTTGACCAGGTTGGCGCCCATGGCGTCGCGGCAGTCGATCTCGAGGTGGATGCACAGCTCGTGCGGGCCCAGGCGGCGCGGCACGATGGCGCGCGCGCCGCCGCCGCGCTCGACCAGCTTGCCGATGACCAGGTCGGCCTCGGCGAGCAGGCGCGGGGTGGCGGCGGCGATGGCGGCCTCGGCGCGGCCGAGGTCGGGCACGTCGCGCAGCTCGACCTGCGCGATCATGATGGGCGGATCGGCGTCGGCCTTGAAGCCGCCGCCGCTGCGCACCATGCGCGCGGCGTTGGAGGCGGCGGCCACCACCGAGGGCTCCTCGACGCACATCGGGACCAGGTAGTCGCGGCCGTTGACCACGAAGTTGAGGCCGAGGCCGAGCGGCAGCGAGTAGGTGCCGATGACGTTCTCGATGAGATCGTTGGCGGCGTCGAGGTCGAGCCCGCCGTCGTCGAGGCAGCCGAGGTCGCTGCCCGGCGCGCCCATGGCGGCGCTGAGCTGGGCGCGACGCTCGGCCAGCGGCAGCCGGTAGAAGCCGGACATGCGTGACGAGCGCCCCGGGAGCTTGCCGCCGCCCTGGCTCATCGCGCCTGCTCCAGCCCCGCGCCGGCGTGGCGCAGCGCCAGCGGCACCCGCGCGAGGCCGGCGGCGGCGAGGCCAGGGTCGAGCGCCTCGGGGGCGATCCCAGGGGGCAGCAGCACGGCGGCGAGATCGCCCCCGCCAGCGCCCGACGGCTTGGCGGCGCCACCCAGCGCGCGCGCCAGGGTGCGCACGGCGGCGTGGGCAGGGGTCACGATGGGGCTCCCCGCGAGCACCCCCAGCGCTTCGAGCGCCGCACCGTAGCTATCGTATTCCTGGATCATTTCGTGAATCTGTGCTGCCTCGAGGGCGCTCAGGAAGCGTCGGGCGCCCTGTCTGAGAGCTTCGAAGGTGGAGTCATACCGCGTTCGGGCCCTGTCGCGCAACGAGCCCAGGTTTGCCAGCATTCCCGCGGTATCGGCTGGATTCCCCGTGTCGACGAAACACAGGGTCGCGCTGCCCGGGCCGCCCGACAGCGGACCATGGTCCAGGTGGACCGCGCGGGTGATGCTGGCCGTGCGCTGGAACCCCGTGAGACCACCCATGATCGAGGCCGAGACGTCGGCCCCCGAGCCGGCCGCGCCGCGGGCCTCCTGGGCCCTGGCGTGGGCTGCCAGCGCGGCGTCGTGCAGGGTCATGCGCGCGCGCGCCAGGGGGCGCTCATGGGCCAGCCAGACCGCGCACACGGTGGCCGCCACGGTGGCGGCCGACGAACCCAGGCCGAGCTTGCGGTTCTCTCGATGGCTGAACGCGCTGGTGTCGATGGCGATGCCCGGCACCGTCAGCCCGAAGCGCGTCTTCATCTCGGCCAGCGCGGCGGCCACGAAGTCGGTCGCCGGCGGCGCGTCGGCAGCGCTCCGGATCTCGGCAACGGCCAGCCGGTCGACGGCGGCGACCACCGCCATGCCGCCCTCGAGCACGGCATATTCACCGCACACGAAGGCCTTGCCAGGCGCCACCGCGCGGGTGCCGACACGCGCTTCAGACAAGGTGGGCCTTGCCCCCGGGCGCCGAGACCAGGGTGCGGGTGACCCCGGGCAGCGCGCCCAGGGCGGCGGCGACCTGTGCGGCGTCGGCGCGCGCGCACAGCGCCTTCACGTGCGGGCCGGCGTCGGCGGTGAACCAGCACGACCGGCCGCCGCGGCGCAGCTCGCGCACCAGCAGGAAGCCGTCGAGGGTGACCCCGCGCAGGTAGATCACCCCCGGGCGCGCCGCCAGCGCCGAGGCGTGCATGGCCAGGCAGCTCTGCTCCATGAGCTCGCCGAGGCGGGGCAGCTCGCGCGCGGCCAGGGCGGCGCGGGCGGCGGCGGCGTCGGCGCGCGCGGTGGCCAGCCAGGGCTGGTAGTACGGCGAGGTCTCCGCGGTCAACGTCATGCCGTCGCGCGACGACACCTTCTTGGGGCCGGGATCGGTGATGGCCACGACCATGGCGACGTCGAGGGCGTCGGGCGGCGCCAGCGGCTCGGCCGCGGGGTCCGGCCCGGCCTCGTCACCGCCGGGCAGGAGGACCCAGCCGCCATGGATCGACCGCGCCGCCGAGGCGCTGCCCTTGCGCGCCAGCCGCGAGGCGTCCTCCGGCGACAGCTCGACGCCATACGCCGCCGCTGCCGCCGTCACCAGCGCCGCATACGCTGACGCTGACGACGCCAGCCCCGACGCCGTCGGGAAGAAGTTGCGCGACTTCACGCACGCCATCCTCGTGCTCGTGCTCCCGGCGCGCGCGCGGAGCTCGCCCAGCACACGCCCCACGCGGGTCACCGCGTCCGGCCCCGCCGCGACCCCATCCAGCTCGACCTCGTCGGTCGCGCCGTCCCCCAGCTCCACCGTGGTCTCGGTCACCAGGGCGTCCAGCGTCATCGACAGGCTGGGCGCCGCCGGCACGTTGCCCGCCCCCGCACGCTTGCCCCAGTACTTGACCAGCGCGATGTTGGCGTGCGCGCGCGCGGTCGCCTTGCCACCTGCGGTCACGGACATGTCAGCGCCCAGCCCTTGCGTCCGCCCGCGACCACCGCGGCGTGCGCCCGCGTCAGCGCGGCACGATCCGCCATCAGCGCGATGGCCACGCCACCACCACCGGCGCCAGTCAGCTTGGCGCCCAGCGCGCCGGCCTCACGCGCCGCCACCACCGCGGCGTCGAGCCCCGGCGTCGACACTCCGAGCTCCTGCAGCAGGCGGTGGTTGTCATCGAACACCCGCCCCAGCGCGGCCAGGTCGCCCGTGCGGGCGGCCGTCGCCGCCGGCTGCGCCAGCGCCCCCATCGCCGCCATCAGCCGCGCCACCCCGAGCTCGTCGGCCGCGCGCCGCGCGCCCACGCGCGCCACCACGTCGGCGGTGCTGCGCGGCTCACCACTGTCGACCACCAGCAGGTGCAGCGGCGCCGCCTCGACCCGCCGCCAGCCCGCCGTGCGCGAGAACAGCCCCAGCTCGCGGCGCACCGCCGCCTCGGCGTCGATCCCCGAGGCGCGCCCGTGGAACACCTCGTCGCCCGCCCGGGCCGCGCGCGCCAGCTCGTCCACCGGCAGCTCGAGGCCGTGCGCGACCGCCAGGGCGTCCGCGATCACCGCGGCCAGCGCCGCCGACGACCCCAGGCCGCGCCCCAGCGGCACATCGCCCACCACCCGCACCAGCAGCGGCCGCTGGCGCGAGACGCCCAGCGCCGCCGCGATCTTCTCGATGGCCTGGCCCAGCATCGAGCCATCCCCGAGCGCGCCGCGGAACGGCACCGCCTCGGCGCTGGTGGCCGCGACCTCGACCGCCAGCAGGGGCCCCTGGGGCGGATGATCCAGCGTGGCCGCGAAGCCCAGCGGCAGCGCGGTCGCCAGCGCCTCGTGGCCATACACCACCGCGTGCTCGCCGGTCAGGATCGCCTTGCAGACGCCGCGTGGGACGTGGCGAGGCATCAGCGCCGCTCCCTGGCGCGGTCCGGTCGGCACCGCATCACGGCCCGTCCGGCACGAGCTTCCCGCCCGATCCCCCGAGCCCCAGCTGCTCCAGCCAGTCGCGCAGCGGGGGCAGGATCACGCGCGGCCTGCGCGTCAGCTCCTCCGGCCGCCGACACCCGGTCAGCACCAGCACCGAGCGCACGGTCTCGATCAGCGTGCCCAGCAGCGCCTCGGCCGCCGGCGCGCCACCGTCACGGTGCGCCTTCAAGAGCGGCGCCGCCAGCCCGGCCGCGCGCGCCCCCAGCGCCAGCGCGCGCGCCACGTCCAGCCCGTCGCGCAGCCCGCCGGTGGCGATGGTCTCGAGGCCCGCGCGCGCACAGCCGACCACGCTGACCGCGGTCGGCACGCCCCAGTCCCACAGCGCCTCACCGATGCCCCGCTGCGCCCCCTCGGCGCGCCGGGTCTCGACCCCGACCCACGAGGTCCCGCCGGCGCCGCCGACATCGACCGTGGTGATGCCCAGCTTGCGCAGCCGCAGCGCCACCTCGGGCGACAGCCCGCAGCCGGTCTCCTTGACGATGATGGGCAGCTCGAGGCCGTCGCGCAGGCGCGCCAGCGTGCCCAGCGCGCCGCGGAAGTCGCGATCCCCGCCCGGTTGCACCAGCTCCATGCCCGGGTTCAGGTGCACACACAGGGCGTCGGCGCCGACGCGC
Source organism: Deltaproteobacteria bacterium (assembly GCA_020853705.1). Taxonomy (GTDB): domain Bacteria; phylum Myxococcota_A; class Polyangia; order Haliangiales; family JADYYK01; genus JADYYK01. The sequence goes on along the minus strand of JADYYK010000014.1, from coordinate 106,710 downwards.
GCGCACAGCTTGCGCACCTCGGCCACCGCCAGCTGGCCGGCCTGCACCACGCCGAGGTTGGCCAGCAGCACCACGTCGGGCGCCACGTCGCGCACCTCGAAGGTCCACGCCGTCTCCGGCCGCACCAGCATGGCGCGCTGCGAGCCGAGGCCGAAGGCCACCCCGGCGTTCTGCGCCACCAGCGCCAGATCTTTGTTGAGGCGCGCGGCCTCGTCGGTGCCGCCGGTCATGCCCGCGATGACCAGCGGCGCGCGCAGGCGCTTGCCGGCCAGCTCGGTGGTCAGATCGACCTCGCGGGTGTCGAGCTCGGGCAGCGCGTCGTGCATGAGCTCGACGCAGCTCAGCAGCGACGAGCGCCTGAACGCGACGTCGCCGTCGGCCACCAGGGCCAGGTGATCGGCCTTGCGCTGCTCGATCCCGCGGTCGGACACGCGGGTTATGTACCGTGTTACCCGGGTTCGCGCCAGCGCAGCACGAACTGGGACTCGGTGGCGCCCTCGGCGTCGTCGGCCGCGACCTCCAGCGCCGCGCCGTGCAGCCCGGACAGGCCGGCCACCTTCTCCAGGATCCCGGCCACCGACGCGGTCAGCAGCGGGTCGCGCAGCCCCTCGCCGAGGTGCAGGCGGGCCATCCCGGGCGCCCGCGCCGCGACCTCCAGCCGACCCCAGGTGTGGTAGCGGTGCCAGAGCACCCCGATCATGTCGAGCAGGGTCTGGGCGTTGAGCTTGTTGGGATCGGCGCCGAGGAAGCGCGCGAAGGTCGACGCCGCCGCGGAGCGCCCCAGCTCGCGCGCGAAGGCCCGCGGCTCGCGCGAGTCGGCCGGCACCGAGTGCAGCATGAGCAGGTAGAGGTCGGTCGGGTACCACGCCAGCAGCGAGCCCTGCGGCTGCAGCACCTCGGCCAGCGAGGTGCTCTGGCGCGACAGCTCGCGCAGCCAGGCGGCGCCCCGGCGCGCGCCCAGCAGCCCCGGCGCGGCGCGGAACAGCACGCCGCGCGTCTGCGCCGGCGCCTCCAGGCCCATGCCCGGCGGCAGCGTCGACACCCGGCGGCTGGGCCGGCCCGGGGTCTGGCGCAGCGCCGCGCGCATGGCCTGGTTGGACGGGGGCAGGGTGGCTTGCGGCGCGCCCAGGCCGGGGAACGAGCCCGACGAGCCCGACGAGGTCGGCGCGCCCAGGAAGGGCTGCGGCGTCGGCTCGGGCAGGCGCGCGCCGCGCTCGGGATACGGGGTCGGCTCGGGCAGGCGCGCGCCGCGCTCGGGATATGGCGTCGGCTCGGGCATGCGGCCGGCCCGCGCGGCCGGTCGGCTGGGATCGGTGGCGTGGGGATCCCGCAGGGCCAGGTTGACGACGCCGCTGTCGGCCGAGAAGTCCGGCCGATCCAGCGCCGGCGGAGCGATCACCGCGCGCGGCTCGACCGGGCGACCCTTGTGGACCTCCTGCTCCTTGACCGCGGTCAGCGGCCCGGCGTCGGCGTCGGCGTTGCTGGCGCTGCCGCTGGCGCGCCCGGCGCCGTGACCATCGAGCGCCGGCCCGGGCACCGCGGGGGGGCCCAGCGCCTCCACCGCGGCCACCCCCTCGGGGCTCTGCGCGCGGGTGACCGCGGCGGCGCCGCGCAGCTGCGTGGTCTCGGGCGCGGCGCCCGCCACCGGCCTGCGCCGCGGCTGGAAGTCGTCGCCGCGCTGCACGTCGGGGGCCGCGCCGAGCAGCGCCTCGGCCAGCGCCGTCACCAGCGCGCCCGCCGAGGGGTGGCGCTTGCTGGCGTCGGGATCCAGCGACTGCAAGAGCACCTTGTCGACCGCATGCGGCAGCCCGGGACGGTGCGCCGACGGCGGCAGCGAGGCCTTGGCCTCCTGACGGCGCAGGATCTGGGTGATGTCGCCGTCGCCGAAGGGCGGCACCATGGCCAGCACCATGTACGCGGTGGCGGCCAGGCCATAGACATCGGCGGTAGGCCCCTCGGCGCCGCCCTGGAAGCTCTCGGGCGCGATGAAGCCCGGCGTGCCCGCGGCGTCGGTGGGGCCGCCGCGCCGCTTGGCGATCCCGACGTCGACCAGGACGGCGCGGTTCTTGGCGCGATCGAGCACGATGTTGGCCGGCTTGACGTCGCGGTGCAGGATGCCGGCGTGGTGCATGGTGTCGAGCGCGCCCGCGATCTGCTCCAGCACGACCACCGCCTCGGGCAGCGGGATGGCCGGCCCGTCCTGCTCGGCGCGCGCCAGCCGCTCCTCCAGCGGTTCGCCCTCGACCAGCTCCATCACGAAGTAGACGTCGTCGCCGTCGCTGCCGAACGAGTGCACCTGGACCAGGTTCTCGTGGCGCAGCGCGGCCAGCGTGGTGGCCTCGCCGCGGAAGCGCGCCACGAAGCTGAGATCGCGCGCCAGGTCGGGGCGCAAGGTCTTGAGCGCCACCGCGCGCCCGAGGCCCATGTCCTCGGCGCGGTAGACCACGCCCATGGCGCCGCGATCGATCTCGTGGATGATCTTGTACATGCCGCCCAGGATGGCGCCGGCCTCGAGCCCGCGCTGGGTGTCGGGCGCGTCGAGCTCGCTGAGCTGGGCGTCGGCGACCACGACGCCGTCGCTCTTGCGCTTGGCCGCCTTGGCCGCCAGCGAGGCGCGCGCCAGCGTGACCTCGGCGGTGTCATCGTCGCTCAGCGAGCAGGCCAGGCCGCCGACGATCTCGAGGCCGAGGCCGCGGCCCTCCCACTCCAGCGGGGTCTGCGCCACCGCCTCGCGCAGGCGCTCGACCACGCGGCGGGCGTCGGTCAGCGCGGCGCGCACCAGCACCACCGCCAGCGCGTCGCCCGAGTAGCGCGCCAGCAGATCGTGCGGGCGCAGCTGCTGCCGCACCAGGTGCGCGACGTGCTTCATGGCGGCGTCACCGGCGGCGTGGCCGTGGCGATCGTTGATGGCGCGCAGGCGGCGCAGGTCGAGGATGGCCACCGTGACCGGGTCGCCGCTGCGCTGCCGCGCCGCCACCTCGGCCGCCAGCGCCTGATCCAGCGCCGCCCGCGTCCACACCCCGGGCAGCATCGGATCCAGCATCGAGATCTCGTACAGGCGGGCGTTGTCCGCGGTGATGCGCTCCTGCACCGAGCGCCAGGCCAGCTCCGAGTAGACCCGCTGCCCCAGCGCCACCAGGGACTCGCGCACGTCGGGCGCCCAGGTCCGCGCCCGGTCGTCGTGCAGCACCATGACCCCGAGGCGGGTGCCGCCGGGCTGCTCGATGGCCACCGCCAGCGAGCTGGTGGTGGTCGGGTCCTGCGCCAGCACGGTGGCGGCGGCGTCGAGCGAGACCCGGGCGCTCTCCCACACCGGCGAGTCGAACTCCTCGTGCGCGGTGCCGCCCGCGCTGGCGGCATAGTCGCGCTCGCTGACGGTGGCCGTGATGATGCAGTCGTGCACGCGCGCCGCCAGCTGTAGCCGCTTGGCCAGGCTGGTCAGCGCGAACTGGGTGTCGCCCTCGAGCACCGAGGCCTTGATGAGCTCGCGGTACCAGCCCTGGCCGTGGGTGGCGTCCTCGGGATCGACCGCGCGCAGCACCGCGGCCAGCAGGGTCTCGGCGCTGGCCGGCTTGAGCATCACGGCGTCGACCCCGAAGTCAGCCAGCCGGGCATCGACGCGGTCGGCGCGCTCGGTCACGATGACGTGCGGTCGCCGCCCCATGTAGTCGTCACGCAGGCGGCGCAGCAGCCACAGCCCGCCGTCACCCTGCGGCGGCGCCCCCGGGACGGCGGGGCTGGCCAGCGCCAGCGCCAGCAGCAGCACCGCCGGCTCGCGCGAGGCCAGCGCGCGCAGCCCGGCGGTCACATCGGCGACCCAGTCGGCGTTGGCGCCGTGGCCGCGCAGGATCTCCACCGTGGTCGTCGCGTGCGCGAGGTCGGAGTCGATGACCAGGACGCGCTGGCCCGCCAGGCCGCTATTCGGGCGCACGCCGGCAGCGTATCACGCGTGTGATTTCGGGCCCAAGAACCGGAACCGGATAGTGCCGCTGCCAGAAGTCCCGCCCTTTCACGGCGGAATTTCTGACGCCCGGCACTAGCCCAGCATGCCCTGGTAGATCAGCGCGGTGATGCAGGCCGCCCACAGCACCAGGTTGATGACGAAGGGCGGGTCGCGCAGCATGGCGTCGGTCGGGCTGTCGGCGTGCGCGGCGTGGCTGACCAGCCAGACGAAGCGGCCGATGCCGACCAGACAGAACGGCGCCGACAGCCACATCCAGCGGGTGTGGAAGAAGCGCTGGGTGTGGCCCGACAGGGTGTACGCCACGTAGGCCGCCGAGGTCAGCGCGCCGAAGACGTAGACCACCAGGCGCAGCTGCTCGAGCTTGTACTTCTCCAGTACACGCCGGGTCTTGCCGATCTGCGAGTTGGTCGTCACCGCCTCCGGGCCGCTGTAGGCCGGGCTGGCCAGGACCTCGCGCGCGGCGGCAGCCAGCTCGTGGGTGCGCTTGCCGAAGGCCAGGAAGGCCGCCATCAGCGAGGTCACCGCCAGGAGCCACCCTGACGACGGCACGTCGATGGCGAAGGCGCCGCCCAGCACACGCAGGAAGAAGCCGGTCGCGATCGACAGCACGTCGACGAAGGCCACGTGCTTGAGCCAGAACGAGTACAAGAGGTTGTTGGCGACATAGCCGCCGGCCACCGCCGCGAAGCGCCAGTCCAGCGCAGAGGCCCCCACCAGCGCGCCCAGCGCCAGCGTGCCCGCGAGCGCCAGCGCGACCCCGACCGGCAGCCGCCCCGAGGCGATGGGGCGGTGCTTCTTCTTGGCGTGGGCGCGGTCCTTCTCGATGTCGGCGACGTCGTTGAGCAGGTACACCGCGCCCGACAGCGCACAGAACAGCCCGACCGCCGCCGCCGCGCGCAGCGCCGACGACTGGTCCAGGAGGCGCTTGGCGAACACCAAGGGCAGGGCCACGAACAGGTTCTTGACCCACTGGTGCGGGCGCAGCGTCTTGAGGATGGGGACCAGCAAGGCCGGGCGAGTATGCCCGAAACGCGGCAGGATTCAGGGCAAAAACCGGGACAGGGCGCGGCGCTGCGGGCTCAGCGAGCGGTCAAGGACCGCCATCGGCGGCGGCCGCGGCGCTGGTGCCGCCGTCGGCGCTGTCAGCGCCACCGGTCTCGTCACCGGTCTCGTCGCTCCCGTCGGGGCTGCCGCTGCCATCGTCCTCGGCGGCCTCGGCGAGCCCGAGGCTCTCCAGGTACTCCTTCTGCGGAGCCTCCAGGCAGGTCGCCTTGTCGTCGGGGTCGGCGATGGCGTTGCACTTGTCGGCCTCGTCGACATAGTTCTCGCAGTCGAGGCGGGCCTGGCCCTCCATCGCCGCGCAGCCGCCCTTGTTGCCCGGGAACGGGTAGTAGCGGAAGTCGGTGTCGCTGCCGAACTCCTTGGCCAGGTCGGTGAGGCAGTCCTTCTGCTCCTCGGCGTCGGCCATCGCGGTGCACTTCGCGCGATCCTTGACCGTGTTCTCGCAGGTCAGCCGATCGTCGGCCAGCACCGGCGAGGCGGCGCAGACGCCCATCTCGGTCGGGGCGCCCTGGCTGTCCCAGCCCTTGGGTACGCCGCCGTCGCCATCGGCACCCTGCACCGGCGTCGAGTCGACGTTGCTGATCGAGGGCCGCGCCTTGGGCCCCAGCTTGAGGCTGTACATGGTCAGCGCCGGGACATAGGTCACGATCATCAGGGCCGCGATCATCAGCACGATGAACGGCACCGCGGCCTTGTAGACGTCGAGCACCGGCCGGTTGAAGCGGAAGGCGGTGATGAACAGGTTGAGGCCGACCGGCGGCGTCAGGTAGCCGATCTCCAGGTTGAGCAGGAAGATGACGCCGAGGTGGTAGGGGTCGATGCCGTAGTGCGCCGCCGGCAGCACCATCAGCGGCACCACCACCAGGATGGCCGAGAAGATGTCCATCAGGCTGCCGACGATGAGCAGGAGGCCGTTCAAGGCCAGCAGGAAGGTCCAGCGTGAGCTCACGTTGGCCGCCAGCAGGGCGTTCAGCTTCTGCGGGATCTCGGCGAACACGAAGTAGTCGGTCAGCGCCGTCGACGCCACGATGATGCCGAAGATGGCGCCGACCAGGGTCAGCGCCTCGCGCGCCACCGGGAACAGCTTGCGCAGCGGCACATCGCGGTAGACCAGACACTCGACGATGATGACGTAGACCACGGTGAAGGCGGCAGCGTCGGGGATCTGCATGGTCATGGTGGCGACCACGTAGATGAGGAAGAACGGGATGGGCAGCTCCCACTTGGCCTCCCACAGCGCCTTCAGGGCGTCCTTGCCCTTGAAGGCCGTGCGCGGGACCTTGTGCTTGACGCCGATGAAGCTGGCGTACAGGCCGACGATGGCGACCAGCACGATGCCGGGCAGGATCCCGGCGACCAGGAAGCGGCCGATGTCGAAGTTCGGCAGCGCGGCGCCGCCGCCCGACTCGTCGCGCGCCAGCTGGCCCGCGGTCATGCCGTAGACCATGCCGTAGACGATCAGCGGCAGGCTGGGCGGGAACAGGAGGCCGATCGACCCCGACCCGGTCATCAGGCCGAGCGAGAAGCGCTCCGGGTACTTGCCCTTGATGAGCGACGGGAAGATGAGGCCGCCGATGGCCACGATGGTGACGCCCGAGGCGCCGGTGAAGGTGGTGAAGAAGGCGCAGGCGATGACCGCGACGATGGCCAGACCGCCCGGCACCCAGCCGAAGAAGCCCTCGGCCACGCGCACCAGTCGGTTGGCGGTCTTGGCCTCGGCCATGACATAGCCGGCCACCGTGAACAGCGGGATGGTCGACAGCGTGATCGACTCCTCCGCCGAGGCCAGGGTCCAGATCTTGACCATGGCGCCATAGAACATGTGCGTGATGGGCGAGCCGACCGGGTTCAGGAACGACCCCACGGTGGAGGCCCCCAGCATCGCGAAGCCGAGCATGACCGCGAACAGCGGGGCGCCGAACAGCGCCAGCGCGATCATGACGAGGATGAGGGCTGTGTTCATGCCGCACCTCCGCCCTTGTCGTCGGCGGCGGCGTCAGCCGCGGGCGCTTCGGGCTTGGCGGCGCCGCCGTGGGCGCCCCCGGGGGCGCTCTCGGGCGGGGTCTTGCCGCTGGCCAGCCAGACCACGTCGATCACGATCTTGACCACCAGGTGCAGGATGACGAGGCCGACGGTCAGCGGGATGACCAGCTGCGTGGTCTTGTCCGAGAGCAGCTTGCGCGCGGTCGAGGTGTCGTCGAGGACGCTGCGCAGGTGCAGGGCAGTGCGGATGAAGAAGTAGCTGATGATGCAGCCGAAGCTGTTGCCGATGATGCGGATGACCAGCTTGGCCCGGGCGCCGAGCACGCGCGAGAACAGGTCGATGTTGATGAGCTTGTCGGCCTGTGCCGCCAGCGCCAGGCCGAGCATGCCGACCATGAAGACCAGCAGCAGGATGGTGGGTGTGGTCCACTCCGGCGGCTCCATCAGGACCGGGTGGCCGAACCACTTCTTGGTCGACTCGAACAGGCTGCGGTAAAAGCCCAGCACGACGAGGAAGGCCAGCGCGCTGACCAGGACCACGCCTTCGCCCTGGCCGATCAGCTTGTCGACGCGCTCGAGTGGCTCGATGGGGCCGGGCTTTTGCTGGGGGGACGACTGTGCTGCCGACTTCGAGTCGGTTGTGGCCATCGCGTCTTGCCCTTCGCCCCTCTGGCCCCGGGCGGGGCCGTGGCCGTGGTGTGGTGAGCTTGAAGCGCTACTTGCAGCCGGCGGCGGTCGCCTTGACCTTGTCGAGCAGCTCCTTCGAGAACAGCTTGGGCACCAGCGCGCCGGAGACCTCGTCGCCCGCGGTCTTGATGGCGGCGGTGATGTCGGCGGGGATGTCGATCATCTTGATGCCGCCCTTGACCATGGCCTTGATGGCCTTGTCGTTGTCCTTGCGCACGGTGTCCTTGAGCTTGACCGCGACGGCCTTGGCGTTGTCGCGCATCACGGTCTGGACCTCCGGGGGCAGCTTCTCGAAGGACTCCTTGCGGATGATCATGGCGCCGATGGCGACGCCGATGGGCGCCTTCGACATGTACTTGACCTTGGTGTACCACTGCAGCGCCACGGTCGCGAGCGGCGAGGCGTAGATCGAGTCGATCTTGCCGGTCTGCAGCGCGGGCAGCACGCCGGGGACGCCCAGCGGCTCGCCGTTCAACTTCATCTTCTTGATGAACTCACGGATGATGTCGTCGTCGGTCCAGGCCCAGAACTTCCCCTTCTTGAGGTCGGCCAGGCTCTTGAACTCGACGTTGGTGAAGATGTGCACCGGGCCGACGTCGCCCCAGCCCAGCAGGACGTAGCCCTTCTCGTAGAACTTCTTCTCGAAGTCGGGCGCCAGCTTGTTGCGCACACAGTCGAGCTGCTTGTTGTTGCCGGCGGTCAGCACGCCGGGCAGCTCCTGCACCCGCACCTCGGGCTGGATCATGCCCAGGCCGACCGCGGTGACCGCGGCGCCGTCGAGCTGGCCGCCGCGGATCTTGCGGATGGCGTCCTTCTCGTCACCGGCCGAGCCGCCGGTGAAGTACTTGATCTTGACGGTCATCTTGCCACTGGTGACCTCGGCCGTCTTGAGCGCCAGATCCTTGGCCGCGCCCTTGAGCAGCTTCATCCATGACGAGCCGTCGGGCGCCAGGGTCGCGAACTTGATGGTCACATCCTCGGCCGAGGCCGCGCTCGCCAGCAGGCCGAGCGACGCCGCCACCACACCAACACGAAGCGAACTCGAAACGCGCATCGAAGTCTCCTTTACCGGGGCTGACCGAGGCCGGGCCTCGTTCACTGGCAGGGTTAGAACAGGTCCTTCCGCGTCTTCCAGTAGCGCCGCGCCTTGTGCTTCGCGATCTCGTTGGCGAGCCTGTACTCAGGCCAGATGTCGGGCCTGGCGCGTAGGACCTCCTTGATGGTCTTCTCGAACAGTGCCTGGTCACCCTTGGTGACGGCGTAGACGCGGGCCAAGATCACTTTATGCAGCAGGAATCGGCCCTTCGCGATGGCGATGGCAGCCTGGAGGTGCTTCAGGCCCTCCTCGGGCTTGCCGCCCACCGCGGCGCCCTGCGACGAGTACAGCGAGCCCAGCACCAGGTGCGCGCCACCGTTGAAGAACTTCTCGTTGAGCTTGACGATGCGCAGCATCACCCTCTCGACCTTGGGCAGGTGCGTCAGCAGCTCGTAGTTGTCGCGGTTGATGTTGATGGCCGAGGCCAGGCCGAGGCCCATGAAGAAGAGGCCGGGCACGTCGCCCCTGCCAGTCGACTTGAGGGCCTTCTCGAAGCCGGCCAGATCGCCGGCCACGGCCTTGCGCCACTTCTTCTCACCGATCATGCGCATGCCGTAGTTCATGCAGCGGATGTAGGCGTTGGTGGCGCGGCGGGTCAGGTTCTTGGCCGCGACCTCGTCGCCTCGATCATTGGCCTGTTCGAGGTCATCCTCCAGGAAGCCCTGGCCGTACTCACAGTAGCCCTGCGCGACCAGACGCAGCAGGATGGGCTGATCGGGCCGCGCCATCAGGAACGACTCGACCGTCTTCAGCGAGGCCGGCGCGGCCGCCCGGATCAGATCGAGGTCGGCCTCCTGGTTGAGGGCGATGGAGCCCTCGAGGATGCCGGCGGTGGTGGGGATCGCGATGTTCTCGTTGAACCCCTTGCAACCGGCGGCGGTAGCGGCGGCGACGGCCGCCAGCACGAGACAGCAGTTCCTGACGTGGCGAATCCCCATGGGTGACGGCTCCGAGGCGAGGGCTGACGGCATGCCTTGCGCAAGACCTTACGGGACGTTTCGCCAACGTGTCAAACGGGAAGCCGGCAGCGCGGCGCGAAGAGAAAGGCTACGATGAACCCGCACATGCAGAGGCCCAGGCCGATGGCGACAGCGAAGTGGTTCCGTGTGGTGGTGGGGGGCGCGGGGATCGCGCTGCTGCTGGGCCTGACGTACGGGCAGCGCGCGGCCAGCGCCGCACCAGCGGCCGCAGCTCCGGCGCCCGCGCCGGCACCGGCGAGGGCGCCAGCCCGGGTAGCCACACCTGGGCCAGCGGCGGCGGCGGTCGACGCGGTGACCCCGCGCCAGGCCGCGCTGCGCGCGCGCGCCGGCAAGCCCGAGGCGGTGACCGCGATCCTGGGTGCGCTGGACCTGTGGGACGAGGTCGCGCCGGCGCGCGTGGTGGCGCTGCTGGAAGCGGGCGCGCGCGACAAGGACGCCCTGGTGGCGGCGCACGCGAGCTTCCTGCTGATGCGGGCCGCCGAGCGGCTGGGCGATCGGGCCCGCGGCGCGGCGCTGCAGAAGGCGCTCGGCCTGGTCACCGAGTGGTCGATCATCGGCCCCTTCGACAACGAGGGCCGCGGCGGCCATGACACGCCGTACCCGCCGGAGACCCGCGTCGGCGACGAGAGCCAGGGCGAGCAGCGCGGCAAGGAGCGCATGGTCGCGTGGCGGCGCTATGGCCTGCCCGTGATCGACGGCCTGGTGTCGTTCGACGCCACCTTGCGCCCCGACGAGAACGTGGTCGGCTACGCCCGCGCCTATGTGAAGTCGGACAAGGCGCGCACCATCGCGGTGCGCACCGGGTCGGCGGGCGCGCTGAAGGTGTGGGTCAACCGCGCGCTGGTGCTGTCGCGCGACGTGTACCGGCCGCTGGGGTTCGATCAGGACGCTGGCCTGGCCCGGCTCGACAAGGGCTGGAACTCGATCCTGGTCAAGGCCTCGGCGCTGGAGGACGCCTGGCTGTTCCGGCTGCGGCTGACCACGCCCGAGGGCGCGCCGCTGGTGCTGGAGCAGGCCTGGGGCGGCGTGACGCAGATCGATGATCTGCCGGCGGGGGCGCGGCCGGCCAGCGAGCTCGGCGCGGTGGTCGGGCTGGAGCGCGCGCAGGCGCCGGGCAAGCCGCTCGCGGGCAAGCTGCGCGAGCTGGGCGAGCTTCTGCGCGCGCGCACCCGCGGCGCCGGGGCCAAGCAGGCGGCGCTGTGGGCCGACCTCGGCGAGTACCTGTCCGAGGTGGCGCCGGATGATCGCACCGCGGAGACCGCGCGGGCCGCGCTGACCCAGGCGGTGCAGCTGGCGGTGCCTCCCGATCCTGCGCATCCGGTGCGCGCTGGCTATCGCATCGCGCTGGCCGGGGTCATCGAGGACGCCAACCAGCGTCGCGGCGAGCTGCAGCACGCGGCCGATGACGCCGCCGCGGCCAAGGATGACGCCACCTGGGTGCGCGCCGAGATCGCGCTCGGCCACGCCTACCAGGCCGCCGGGCGCGACCGCCTGGCCGAGGACGCCTGGCGCGCCGCCATTGAACGTGCGGGGCGTGCGGGCGGCGCCGGGGCCGACGCCGGCAGCGTGCTGGGGGCGCGCATGGCGCTGATCCGTGCCGTGGCGGCGCACGGCCTGACCGCCTTCGCGCTGGCGCAGGCCGAGGCGCTGGAGGCGCTGAGCGCGCCGGCGGGGCGCAGCGAGCCGACCCGGCTGGTGCTGGAGCTGGCGCGCGACCTCGGTCGGCCCGCGCGCGCGCGCACCGCGCTGGAGGCGCTGCTGCCGACCCACGCCGACGAGGTCAACCTGTACGCCCAGGCCTCCGAGCTGGCCTTCGAGCGGGGCGAGGTCGCCGAGGGCGTGGCCTGGCTGGATCGCGCGCTGGCGCTGCGCCCGGGCTCGAGCGCGCTGACGCTGGCCAAGGCCTCCGCGCTGGAGGACGCCGGCAAGCTGGGCGACGCCGTGGCGGCGGTCGACGCCACCCAGCAGACGCTGCCCGAGGACGCCGGCCTGCACGAGCGCGCCGGACGCCTGCTGATCCAGAAGGGCGACCGCGCGGCCGGGATCGCGCGCCTGGTGCGCGCGCTGGAGCTTCGGCCGCAGAACCCGCCGCTGCGCCAGTACCTGGCGCTGGTCGATCCGACCCAGGACAAGGGGCTCGAGAAGCTGTACGGGCGCGACCCCGCGGCCATCATCAAGAAGCACTCCAAGCTGGCCCCGGCCGGCGAGCCCGGCGTGGTGCTGCTCGACGCCCAGGTCACGCGGGTGCACGAGAACGGGCTGTCGGAGGTCTATCACCAGCGCCTGATCAAGGTGCTCGACGACACCGGGCGCGACGCCCTGATGGAGCAGTCGATCTCGTTCACGCCCGACACCCAGAGCGTCGACGTGCTGGCGGCGCGCGTGCACAAGCCGACGGGCGCCATCGTCGAGGCCTCGGGGCGCGGCGAGCGCACCATCAGCGAGCCCTGGTACAACATGTACTACGACTATCGCGCGGTGGCGTTCGAGTGGAGCTCGCTGCAGGTCGGCGACGTCATCGAGCTGGAGTACGTGGTGTCCGATGTCGGGCGCCGCAACCTGTTCAACGACTACTTCGGCGACGTCACCTACCTGGCCGAGCGCATGCGCCGCGCCGAGACCGACATCGTGCTGGTGACGCCGCGCGATCGGAGCTTCTACTTCAACCAGCCCAGGCTGCCCGGCCTCCAGGCCACCGTGGACGTCCAGGGCGAGCAGCGGATCTACCGCTTCCGCGCCTTCGACACCGCGCGCCTGCTCGACGAGCCGGCGGCGCCCGGGGCGACCGAGATCACGCCCTACCTGCACGTGTCGACCTACAAGAGCTGGGAGGACGTCGGGCGCTGGTGGTGGGGCCTGGTCAAGGATCAGCTGACCACCGACGACGCCCTGCGCGCGGCCGCGCGCGCCGCGGTGGCCGGCATCCCGGCCGGCGACGATCTGGCCAAGATGAAGGCGATCCACTCGCTGGCGGTGAAGTCGACCCGCTACATCGCGCTGGAGTTCGGCATCCACGGCTGGAAGCCGTACCGGGTCACCCAGGTGTTCCAGCGCAAGTTCGGCGACTGCAAGGACAAGGCGTCGCTGATCGTGGCGCTGCTGGGCGAGGTCGGGATCGAGGCCCACCTGGTCATCGTGCGCACGCGGCGCAACGGCGACATCGCCATCGAGCCGGCCAGCCTGGCGGTGTTCGACCACGCCATCGCGTATGTGCCCAAGTTCGACCTCTACCTCGACGGCACCGCGGAGTTCTCGGGCTCCTACGAGCTGCCGGCGCAGGATCAGGGCGCCACCGTGCTGGTGGTCGATCAGAAGGGCGGCGCGCGCCTGACCAAGACGCCGGTGTATGGCGCAAACAAGAACCGCACCGCGCGCAAGCTGGACATCACGCTGGCGGTCGAGGGTGACGGCGCGGGCGGCGCCGAGGTCGCCGAGAGTGTCGAGGTCACCGGGCAGCAGGCCGCGACCTGGCGCAGCTACTACCAGAGCAAGGACGAGCGCCGCGAGCGCTACGAGCAGGTCTGGAACGCCTGGCACCCGGGCAGCCGCGCCGAGTCGGCCCTGCTGCCCACGCTGGAGGATCTGGAGCAGCCGATCCGCGCCACCGCCAAGGTGGTGGTGCCGACCATGCTGACCCGCGACGGCGCGGCGTGGACGGCGCTGGCCAGCGCGCGCGAGAGCGAGTTCGCGCGCGGCTACGCCCGGCTGTCGTCGCGCAAGTATGACCTGGTGCTCGACTTCCCCTGGGAGCAGGAGGAGGAGCTGACGTTCCGGCTGCCGCTGGGCACGCGCGCGGGTGCGCTGCCCAAGGAGAGCAAGCTCAACAGCGATTTCGGCTTCTTCACGCTGCGCGTGGTGGGTGATCAGCCCGGCAAGGTGGTGGTCAGCTACACGCTGTCGATCGTGAAGGAGAGGATCGCGAAGAAGGACTACCCGGAGTTCAGGAAGTGGCTGCTGAGCGTGGATGCGGCGTTGAACCAGCGCATCGTGGTGGTGGCGCAGTGAGCGGCCGGGTGGGGATCGGGAAGGGAAACCGGCGACAGGTGACAGGCGACAGGCAACAGGCGATGGCAATGGCGGAGACGGAGAAGAGGGGAATGGGACGGGGGCTGGCGCTGCTGCTGGTGGTGGTGCTGGCGGGGTGTGGGACGGCGAGTGGGGCGGGCAAGCGGACGCTGGTGCAGCCCGAGGCGCTGGCCAGCATCGATGTCGCGCAGGAACGCGCGGCGCTGGTCAGGAAGGGGCCGGCGGGGGACACCGAGCTGGGGCTCCTGGAGCTGATGTGGAGCGGCGACCGGGCCGCGGCCGAGGTGGCCTTCGCGCGGGCGCTGAAGGCGCGGCCGGACGACGCGCTGGCGCTGTTCGGGGCCGCGCTGGCCGATCAGGATGCGCTGCGCGTCGCGCCCGCGCGCGAGCGCTTCCTGCGTGTGCTCGAGCTGTCGCGCACGGACGCCGTGGCCGCCGCGCTGGCGGGTGTGGCCGCGACCGAGCTGGGGCAGCTCCTGGCCGAGGCGCCCGGTGACGCCGGGCTGCTGCCGCGGGTGCGCGCGCTGCTGGCGCAGCCGCTGCCCCCCGAGCTGGCCTGGGATCTGGCCGGCGTCGCGGTCGACCTCGAGAAGGCCACCGGTGACCTCGCGCGCGCGGTGGCGACGTCGCAGGCGCGTGGCTGTGTGCGCGCGCTGGAGCTGCGCGGGCCGTTCGGGACGCTGCCGCTGCTGGATCTCGACGAGGGCGCGGACCTTCCTCTGGCCCTGGCCGCGCAGTCCAGGACCGGCTCCCGCGACATCACGGCCACGCTGTGTGGCCTGGGGCTCTCGCCCGCCAGCGGCGAGCCCGGCGTGCTGCACGCCAGCGCGACGCTGACGGGTCAGGGCGCCATGCTTCTGATGATCGACGATGTCGATCGTGCGCCCTTCATCGTCGACCTCGGCGGCAAGGAGATCTACCGCCACCTGTCGCGCGAGCGCTTCCTGCCGCGCCGCGTGGTCATCCCCATCGCCTTGACCGGCGCCACCGTGCTGCGCCTGCGCACCGCGACGCGCGGCTCGATGTCGACCTTCCGCATCGGCGTCCTCGATCCGGCCACCGGCCACGCGCCGGCCGGGCTGACGGTGCGTGCGGGCGAGCAGGCGCCCGCGCGCGAGGCCAGCGCCGGGGCCGCCAGGGCCCTGGGCGCCAGCCCGGCCGAGCTCGACGCCCTGGCGGCGCGCTTCCCGGGACCGCGGCTGGCCCCGCTGGCCGCGCTGCTGGCGGTGCACGCCGAGATCCGCGCCGGTGATCACGACGGCCCCGCGGTGGCGCGCCTGGGTGACCAGCTCGGGCGCACGCCGTTCGCGGCGGCGCGCTTCCTGGCCGCGCAGCTGGCGCTGGAGCGCGCTGGCGTGGTGGGCTGGACCACCGCCCGCGACAGCGCACGCGAGCACTTCACGCGCCTGGTCGCGGCCTCGCCGGGCAGCGCCCGCGGCCTGCTGGCGCTGGCACAGATGGATCTCGAGGACGAGAACCCGCGCCAGGCGCTGGCCCGCCTGGAGCGCGCCCTGGTGCTGGCGCCCGACGCCGCCTCGTTGCACCTCGAGCACGCTCGCGCCCTGCGTGAGCGCGGCTTCCAGCGCGAGGCCGACGCCGCGGTGCTGGAGGCGGCGCGGGTCTTCCCGGGCGGCTGCCCGGTCGAGAAGGCGCTCAGCGCGCTGGCCGGTGCGCACCGCGACGCCGCCGCGCAGCTTTCCCACGCCGAGGCGGTCACGCGCTGTGACCCCTATGATGCCATCCTGCTCTCGGTCCTGCGCAAGCGCGCCGACTTCCCGGGCGCGCGCAGGGAGCTCGGGCGGCTGGCGCTCGCCGGCCTCAGCGAGGACGCCCTCGCGGTCGAGCGCGCCGAGCTGTCCCTGGTCGAGGGCGACGCCGCCGGCGCCGCGCGTGACCTCGGCGCCGCGGTGGCGCGCCGCCCCACCGACGTCAGCCGCCGCCTGAGCTGGGTCGACGCCCTGCTGGCCGCCGGGCAGCGCAAGCAGGCGCTGGCCGCCATCGACGCCGGCCTGGCCCAGGCCCCCGAGGCCGCCGCGCTGTGGTCGGCGCGCGAGGTCCTCGGCGAGGGCGGCCCGATGGACGCCTACCGCATCGACGGCGTCGAGGTCATCAAGAGCTACCTCGCCAGCGGGCGCAGCTATGGCGGCCCCGCCGTCGTCCTGCTCGATCGCACCGTGGTCAAGATCTTCCCCACCGGGGCGCGCCTGACCCTGACCCACAACGTGATCCAGGTGCTGGCCAAGGAGGGGCTCGATCAGTGGGGCGAGGTGCGCATCCCGTCGGGAGCGCGCGTCATCAAGCTGCGCACCATCAAGCCCGACTACTCGACTCGCGAGCCCGAGGACATCGCCAACAAGGACGCCGTCAGCGCGCCCGATCTGCAGATCGGCGACTATGTCGAGTACGAGTGGATCGAGGCCGACGCCCCGCTGGGCGCCTTCGGCGGCGGCTTCGTCGGTGATCGCTTCTACTTCGGCACCTTCGACGCGCCGCTCGATCGCACCGAGATGGACATCGTCACGCCACAGGGGCTGGCGGTGCTGTACGACGTGCGCGGTGACGCGCCGCGCCCGGTCACCCGCAGCGAGAACGGCGAGACCCACGTCATGTTCGCCGACGTGCAGCGCAAGCAGCTGGTGTCGGAGCCGGCCTCGGTGCCCAACGTCGAGGTCATCGCGTCGACGCGGCCGTATGCGCGCATCACCTGGGAGGCCTGGCGCCGCATGCTGCGCCAGCAGGCCTGGGCCGCGGCGCGCGCCGACCACAGCGTGCGCGAGCGCGCGGCCCAGATCGTGGCGGCGCGGCGCAAGCAGCTCGGCCACACCCTGACCCCGCGCGAGCGCGCGGTCGCCCTGTACGACTGGGTGGTCGGCAACGTCGAGGGCGGCGGGGGCCTGGGCATGGAGCCCGCCGAGGTGCTGGCCGAGCGCGCCGGCAGCCGCGTGGTGCTGCTGTCGGCGCTGCTGGCGGCCGAGGGCATCAGCAGCCAGATCTGGCTGGCCCGCCCGCGCCAGGCCGGCGACGAGCCGCCCCGGCTGCCCGAGGTCGACGAGGCCAGCGAGGCCATCCTGCGCGTCGACCTGCCCGGTGGCCCGGTCTTCACCGAGCTGCGCTACAAGCGCGCCCCGTTCGGCTTCATCCCGCCCGCGCTGCGCGGCGCGTCCGCGCTCAAGCTGGTGGCGCCGGGGCCGAGCCCCTCCACCGCGGCGACCGCGCAGGCCCAGCTGTGGGGGCAGCTCCCGGCCGGCGAGCACACCGATGATCGCCGGTCGATCACGCTGGAGGTCGGCTTCGGCGCCGGCGGCATGCCCGAGGTCAAGGCGGTCGAGACCCTGCGCGGGGTGCCCGCGCTGGAGTGGCGCGAGGGCCTCGATCAGATCCCGCCCGATCAGGTCGAGCGCCAGTTCGAGCAGCGCGTGCTGGGCTACCACTTCCCGGGCGCCGAGCTGACCGCCCTGAAGATCGAGGGCCGCAAGGACGTGAACGCGGCGCTGGTGCTGCGCTACAGCTTCCACGCGCCCTCGCTGCTGCGCCCTGGCCGCAGCGGCGGGATCGCCTTCTCGCTGGCGCTGTACGGCGCCGACCTCGGCAAGGCCTACCTCGGCGTCGGCAGCCGCACCCGCGACCTCATCATCGATGATCTGCCGCTGGAGGAGGTCAGCGCCAAGATCACGCTGCCCCCGGGCGTTGCCATGGTCGGCGCCCCCGACGCCCTCAGCCTCGACGGCCCCTACGGCAAGTTCACCCAGGCGGTCAAGGCCGACGGCGCCGGCAGCTTCACGGTGACGCAGAGCCTGCGCATGCCGCTGCGCCGGGTGCCGCGCACCGAGTACGAGGCCTTCTCGCGCTTCGTGCGTGGCGTCGACGCCGCGCAGGCGCGCGAGGTCGCCCTGGGTCGCAAGTAGCCATGGCGTCCTCGTCGAGGCGTGGCTGCTGGCTGGCGCGGCTGCTGGCGGGGCTGCTGCTGGCGGCCGGGTGCGGCGGCCGCCGCGCGCCGGCGCACGCGCCGTTGGCCAGCACGCGCCCGAGCCCGGTCGCCGACGTTGGCCCCGCGCTCCCGCCCGAGCCCGCGGTGGCGGCGGTCGACGCTGGCGCGCCGGCGGTCGACCCCGCGCTGGCGCGCTGCCTGGCCGCCGGGGACTTGCACGCCGTCATCACCCTGGCCAGCGGGACCCCGGACTGCTCCGGCGTCGGTCATGAGCACCTCGTCTTCACCGTCGCCGCCGGCCCGCCGGGGCTCGAGCGCGCCTCGCTGTCGTGCCAGCTGGGGGTCGGCTGCCGCGAGCTCGAGGGCGTGCGCCGGTACCCCGGCCCTCAGGATGGCAGCGTCTGGATCGCGACCTTGACGCCCGATCTGCGCCCGGCGCGCACGGTCTACTGTGTCGCGCTGCCCGCCACCCAGGCCTCGGTGCGGTGCGGCGTCCCGGTGCCCGATGTCGCCACCGGCCAGCGCCTGCTCGCGGCCGCCCTGGCCGCGCGCTGAGGGCAGGGCGCCGCGCCCGCCGCGCGCCCTGGCGTGACGGTCAGCCCTCGACCAGCTCGCCCGCCAGGGCGTGCTTCCAGGTCATCATGGCCAGGGTCAGCTTGGCCGAGGCGTGGGTGAACTCGCCGTCGAGGTCCATCAGCTGCTGGGCCTCGACCTTGTTGCCGGCCAGCGCAAGCTCGGCGACGCGGGCCGCGATCTGGTGAAAGTCGGCGTGCAGTCGGGCCACGATCTCGTGATGGTCGTGGTCGCGCTCGCTGTCGGCCAGGCTGTTGCCGTGCAGCCATCTGCCGAACGCACACTGGTCGTCGACCTGGATGCTGGCCACCGGGACGTCGAGCTCGCCCGAGGCAATGGCGGCGCGCAGGCGCGCCTTCCACTGGCCGTGGGCGCCGATGGCGCGCGCGATCTCCTCGGCCAGCGTCCTGGCGGGATGCAGCGTCACTTGCCCCCCTTCTGGTAGGTCCCGACCAGCTCGGCCTGGGCCAGGATGTGGCCGGCCATGGCGCGCTCGACCTCGGCCTTGTCGAGCACGCCACCGCGGGGCAGCTCGATGTCGAGCGCATACAGCTTGTGGAAGTAGCGGTGTCGCCCGATCGGCGGCGCGGGCCCGCCATAGCCGATGGACTCCCAGTCGTTCAGCCCCTCGCGGGCGCCCGCGGGCAGGCCGACCGAGGCCGCCGCCTCCGGCAGCGCGCCGACGTCGGGCGGCAGGTTGTAGAGCACCCAGTGCACCCAGGTGCGCCGGGGCGCGCGGGGATCGGGCGCGTCGGGATCGTCGATCACCAGCGCCAGGCTGCGGGTGCCCTCCGGCACGTCGCTCCAGGCCAGCGGCGGCGACAGGTTGGCGCCCTCGCTGGTGTAGCGGGCGGGGATGGGACCGCTGGGCTGGATGGCCGGCGATGACAGCAGCATGGCCCAGGTCAATGCAAGGGCAGGGCCCACGGGACGGGCGCCTGGTGGCCAGGCCTGCGCAGCAGATGCGTGTCCGCCACGGCGCGCGCGCAAGCCGTGCGCGTTCTCTGGCGCCTTCCGCCAGCCTGGCGGTGGCGGGAGGTCCTGGGAGTTCGCATTGATGCTAAGATTCTGCGCGTGCGAACCCTGCACATGGCCCTGGCGTCACTGGTGGTGCTCGCCAGCACGCATGGCTGCGACTGGGTCGAGGGCTCGGGGGGGCGCTCGTCGGTGCGCTCGGCGGGTGACGCCCAGACCTTGCTGGTGGGGCGCCCGGCCGACGTCATCGGCCTCGACCCGGCGCGGCGCTCCGACAACGAGTCGATCGAGGTCACCGAGCAGATCTTCGAGCACCTGGTGCGCTTCAAGCGCGACTCCAACGAGATCGAGCCCGATCTGGCCACCCACTGGGAGGTCGCCGACTCGGGCCGGCAGTGGACCTTCCACCTGCGCGACGGCGTCCGCTTCCATGACGGCACCGCGCTCGACGCCGACGCCGTGGTGTTCTCGTTCGAGCGCCAGATGCGCGAGGATCACCCGTACTTCTCGCCCGACTACTCGTACTGGCACTCGACTTACGCCAACATCCTGCGCATCGAGAAGCTCGATCGCCTGACCGTCCGCCTCGACATCGAGAAGGGCTACGCGCCGTTCCTGGCCAACCTGGCCATGTTCCCGGCCTCCATCGTGTCGCCGTCGGCGATGAAGCGCCTCGGGCTGGCCGGCTTCGAGCGCGCCCCGGTGGGCACCGGCCCGTTCCGCTTCGTGACCTGGCTCCCGGGGGACCGCGTGGTGCTGGAGCGGAACGACGGCTACTGGGGCGGCGCACCGCTGCTCAAGCGGCTGGTCTTCCGCGTGCTGCCCGATCCGCGCCAGCGCCTCAAGGCGCTGGAGTCGGGCGCCCTCGACGTGGCCTACAACATCCTGCCCGAGGAGCTGCAGTTCGTCTCGCTGCACCCTGACCTGCGCCTGCTGCACATCCCGGGCAACAACGTGGCCTACCTGGCCATGAACACGCAGCACCCGCCGTTCGACGACGTCGTCGTGCGGCGCGCCGTCAACCGCGCCATCCACAAGAACCCCATCGTGCGCCTCAACTACCAGGGTAACGGGCGCATCGCCTACGGCCCGCTGCCGCCCGGCATGCTGGGTGACCGGGGCGCCGTGGAGGACTACCCCTACGACCCGGCGCGGGCGTCGGCCGAGCTGAAGTCGGTCAACTTCGACTTCAGCAAGCACTTCCGCCTGTACGTGATGAACACGCCGCGGCCGTACCTGCCCAACCCGACCCAGGTCGCGCGCGTGATCCGGCGCCAGCTGGCCGAGATCGGCGTGCAGCTCGACATCGTCGAGAACAACATGGAAGAGCACCTGCGCGCGACCCAGAACGGCGAGCACGATCTGTGTCTGCTGGGCTGGTCGGGTGACAACGGCGATCCCGACAACTTCATGTACGTGCTCTTGTCGTCGGCCAACGCGGTACCGGGCTCGGCGCGCAACGTGGCCTTCCTGCAGAACCCTGGCCTCGATGGCCTGCTGACCTGGGCCCAGACCACCAACGTGCTCGAGGAGCGCGCCGGCTACTACCGTCTGGCGCAGGAGATCGTCGCCCGCGAGGCGCCCTGGGTCCCGCTGGCGCACAGCGAGGTCGCCATCGCAACGCGCAACGACGTCGAGGGCGTCAAGCTGCACCCGTCGACCATCGTGTACTACCGCGACGTGTGGCTGAACCGATGACGGGAGCCGGCGCCCTGGCATGCTGAGGTGGCTCAAGCTCCGGCACAAGCTGGCCATCTCGCTGTCGCTGGCGGCGCTGCTGCCGGTCGTGCTGGCGGCGACGGTGGCGGTGCGCCTGGTGCTCCGGGGCCTGGAGGAGGGCCTGCGCGAGCAGACCGCGCGCTCGCTGTCGGTCGCGGTCAACCTGGTGCTGCGCCAGGTCCAGACCATCGGCGGCCACGCTGTGCGGCTGGGGCGCTCGGGCGACCTCGGGCGCGCCGCCGGGGCGCGCGATCCGGCGCTGGTGCGCGAGATCCTGGTCCGCGAGGAGCCCAGCCTGCCGTCGGGCCTGGTCGAGGTCACCGACGCCGACGGCACCCTGCTGGCGCGGGTCGAGATCGGGCGCGACCACGCCCGCTTCGCCGGCTTCGAGACGCCGCCCGCCAGCACCACCGACGGCCCCATCGCCACCGCGCGCAACTTCGAGCAGCGCGTCACCCTGGAGGTCGCCGAGCGCATGGTCGTGCCGCGCGGCGCCGTGCCCCCCGGCGGCTCCGGCCAGGGTGAGGCCCCGGTGCCCGAGCGCGAGACCCGCCTCATCATCCGCGCCTCGGCCCCGGTCATCGACGACACCTTCGCGCTGCGCGGCACCGTGGTCTTCACGGTGCCGCTCGACGGCGACTTCGCCGACGGCATCAAGGGCGCCCTCGGCCTCGACGTCCTCATCCACGCCATCCCGACCAGCGCCGGCCGGGCCCCCGAGGCGCGCGCCGCGGCGTCGTCGTTCCTGGCCCGCGACGGCGTGCGCCTGGCCGGCATCACGCCTCCCAGGCAGACCGTGCGCGACGTCATCTCGGGCGGCGTGCGCATCGCCAAGGAGGAGATCGGCGACCTCGAGTACACCGTCGGCTACGCCCCGCTCAAGGACCTCAAGGAGCGTCGGGTCGGCATGATCGGCGTCGCGGTCGGGCGCGGCGCCCTGGTGCGCGCCAAGTCGGCGGCGGCGCGCTCGCTGGTGCTGGGCGCGGCGGGCGCCTTCGTGTTCGCGCTCGCCCTCGCGGGCCTGCTGTCGCGGCGCCTGACGCGGCCCATCGCGCGCCTGCACG
This sequence comes from Deltaproteobacteria bacterium, assembly GCA_020853705.1. Taxonomy (GTDB): domain Bacteria; phylum Myxococcota_A; class Polyangia; order Haliangiales; family JADYYK01; genus JADYYK01. Next base: position 84,653 of record JADYYK010000014.1, on the reverse strand, counting down.
AGGGCGCCGTGGCCGTCGCCCGAGGCGACCTGGACTACCGTCTGAGGGTCGACGAGGGCGACGAGATCGGCGACCTGGCGCGCGCCTTCTCGCAGATGACGACCTCCCTGAAGGAGAACCAGCAGCGCCTGGCCGCGCGTGTGCGCGAGCTGGAGACGCTGCACGAGGTCGGTCGCGCGGTGTCCTCGACCCTGGGCCTGGACGACGTGCTCTACAAGATCGTGACCGGCGTGCGCCTGATCAGCGACGGCGAGCTGTGCGCCATCTGGCTGGCCGAGCAGCCCAGCACCGCCACGCGCAAGGTCGACGCCGCCAGCTCGCTGCCCGGGGTCAAGATGGGCACCCTGTCGGGCAGCATGGCTGCGGTGTCGCCCGGCGAACCCGACCGCCTCACCGTGCGCGCCGCGGTGGCGCGCAGCCACCCGCGTGGGCCCGACACCGGCGGCGCCTCGGTGCGCGCGCGCGGCCTGGAGAGCGCAGCCCTCTCGGCGGCAGCCTCACGAAAGACGCTGCGCATCGTCGACCTGGCCGCCGATCCGCTGCACGGCGGCGCCGCCCGCGCGGCCAGCCTGGGCGGCTCGGCGCTGGCCATCCCGCTCTTGCTCAAGCAGCGCGTGCTCGGCGTGCTGGTGGTGGCGCGCAGCGCCGGCGCCCCGGCGCTGTCGCAGGACGACGAGGGCCTGGTGTCGACCTTCGCGACCCAGGCCGCCGCGGCCATCGAGAACGCGCGCCTTTACGAGGAGGTCACCGCGTTCTCGGGTGAGCTGGAGGAGAAGGTCAAGCAGCGCACCCACGAGCTGACGCGCACCAACGAGGAGCTCGGGCGCGCCCTCGAGCAGCTCAAGGAGGCGCAGTCACAGCTGGTGCTGTCCGAGCGCATGGCGGGTCTGGGCACCCTGGTGGCCGGCGTGGCGCACGAGATCAACTCACCCAGCGCCGCCATCCGCGGCGCCGCCGATACCATGACGCACAACGTGTCGCGCCTGCTCGAGCGCGCCCGCGAGATCGGCGAGCGGCCGGTGCCGCCCGAGCTGCGCGGCCGCTTCTTCGGCCTGCTGGCCAGCTATGTGCCCGGCATGGTGGACGCCCAGCGCAAGATGGCGACCCCGACCGAGGTGCGCCGCATCACCAGGGAGCTGACCGCCCAGGCCCAGACCGCCGGCATCCAGCCGCAGGAGGCCACCGCGGTGGCGCGCACCCTGGCCGAGATCGGCGCCCCCGAGCTGCTGGAGCCGCTGCTGGTCTTCCGCGAATTCGGCCTGCTGCCGTTCGTCGGTTACCTCGAGGAGTATGTCTACCTGATGCGGAACGCTGCCTCGGTCGGGACCGCGATCAAGTCGATCTCGAGGATCGTGGGTGCGCTGAAGTCGTACACGCACCTCGATCAGGCCAAGATCGAGGTGGTGGACATCCGGGACGGCATCGAAAACACCCTCGTCATCCTGCATCACGAGCTGAAGTATGGTATTGTCGTCAAACGGAACTTCTCGCAGCTGCCCGCGATCCCGGTCTATGTCGATGAGCTCAACCAGGTCTGGACCAACCTCATCCATAACGCAGTGCAAGCCCTCGCAGGACGGGGAGAGATCGTGATCGAGACGGTGGGCCCCCAAGGGGTTGGTGACGGTCAGGGCCAGGGTGCCTTGAACGAGGTGGCGGTGCACATCATCGACAACGGACCTGGCATCCCTGAAGCGGTGTTGCCGCGGATCTTCGAGCCCTTCTTCACCACCAAGCCCAAGGGCGAAGGCACCGGGCTCGGTCTCGGTATCGTCAAGAAGATCGTGGACAAGCATGGCGGACGCATCGAGGTCGATTCGGTACCAGGTCGCACCTGCTTCACGGTGCGGCTGCCGGTGGACGGTCCGCCCGAGCGTCGCAGCAGCCGGCAGTCCGGCGTGTTCCCCAAGTTCGTCCCACCCAAGGCAGCCCCTGAGTCCCCAGGCAGTATCAAAGGTACGCGGCCGTGAGCCCGCAAGCGATGAGTGACGTCACCCGCCCCGACTGGAAGCCGCACATCCTCTGTGTCGATGACGAGGAGGGCATCCTTTCGGCCTTGCGCCAGCAGCTGTCGGCCCGCTTTGGACGGGAGTCCTACATCGAGGTCGCGCAGAGCGCGCACGACGCCCTGGAGCTGATGGACGAGCTCCAGCGTGAGGGTGAGGATCTGGCCGTGGTCATCGCCGACCAGATCATGCCCGGCATGAAGGGCGTCGAGTTCCTCGAGGAGGTCAATCGGCGTTCGCCGCAGACCACCAAGATCCTGCTCACCGGCCAGGCCGGCCTCGACGCCGTGGTCAGCGCCATCAACCGTGCCGCGCTCAACCACTACATCCCCAAGCCGTGGGACGAGCCCGATCTGCGGCTGGCCGTCGAGGGGTTGCTCAAGCAGTACAAGCTGTCGATGGAGAACGGGCAGCTGGTCGAGGACCTGAAGAGCAAGAACCAGGAGCTCGGCGCGCTCAACCAGTCGCTGGAGTCCAAGGTCGTCGAGCGCACCCGCGAGCTGGCCGAGGCCAACACCCGGCTGGCCCAGCTGGCGGTGACCGATGGCCTGACCGGCCTCTACAACCACCGCCACTTCCACGAGCGGCTGTCACTCGAGGCCGAGCGCTCGGCGCGCAGCGGGCTGCCGCTGGCGCTGTTCATGATCGACGTCGATCACTTCAAGAAGTACAACGACCGCCACGGTCACCCCGCGGGTGACGAGGTGCTGCGCGGGGTCGCGCGCCTGCTCAGCGAGGGGCGGCGCGCCAACGATCTGGTGGCTCGCTACGGCGGCGAAGAGTTCGCCGTGGTGCTGGTCGACACCCCCAAGCTGGTGGCCGCGCAGGTGGCCGAGAAGCTGCGCCAGCGCATCGAACAGTTCCCGTTCCTGCACCGTGACACCCAGCCGGGCGGCCGGGTCACGGTGTCAATCGGCGTCGCGGCGCTGCCTGATGACGCGGCCGACGCCGAGGCGCTGGTCAGGACGGCGGACGCCTCGCTGTACCGCGCCAAGTCGGGCGGTCGCAACGCCGTGGTGCTGGCCGGATAGCTGTGCGTCGCCTCGTGGCGGCGGCCGCGGGGGTGATCGCGGTGGGGCTGGCGCTGGTGGTGGTGGGCGCGCTGCTGCCGTGGGTGGTGGTGGTGCACGAAGGCGGTGCACGCGAGGTCTTCAGCGGGCTGGCTGGGAGCGGGCGCCTGACGCTGGCGGCGGCAGTCGGAGCGCTGGCGGCGGGCGTGTGGAGCTGGCGCGCGAGCACGAGCACGAGCACGAGCACGAGCACGAGCACGAGCACGAGCACGAGCACGAGCACGAGCACGAGCACGGGCGCCGGGATGGCCCTCGCGCTGCTCGCGCTTGGGGTGTGTGGCTACGAGTGGCGCGCCGCCAGCAGCCTGGCGGTCGGCCCCTGGGGTGACGTCTGGAGCTTCGGGCTGGGCTACTGGCTGACGGCGGCCGGTGCGCTCGCCGCGGCGCTCGGGTTCGCAGTAGTATTCGGCGCCGCGCGCGTGCGCGGCAGGTGAGGGAACATTGGAGAACATCGGGGTCCTGGGAGCTGGATCGTTCGGGACGGCGCTGGCCAAGCTGCTGGCCGACAAGGGCCACACCGTCACCATGTGGACGCGCGGCGAGGCCGCCGCCCGGGCGATGCAGGACAGCCGCGAGAACGCGCGCTATCTGCCCGGCGCGCGCCTGCCCGACAACCTGCGCGTGACCCACGACCTCGGCGACGCCATCGCCGGGCGCCCGCTGGTGCTGACGGTGGCGCCGTCGCACGCCACCCGCGAGACGCTGCGCGCCGCGCGCCCGCACTTCGGGGAGGCCACCATCGTGGTCAGCGCCTCCAAGGGGATCGAGAACGAGTCGCTGGCCACCATGGACGAGGTGCTGGCCGCCGAGCTGCCGCCGGGACCGGCCGCGCGCACCGCCTTCCTCTCGGGCCCCAGCTTCGCCAAGGAGGTCGCCGCCGGGCTGCCCACCGCGGTGGTCGTCGCCGCGCGCGACGCCGCCGTGGCGACCGCGGTGCAGGCCGCCTTCGCCACCGATCGCCTGCGCGTGTACACCGAGACCGACGTCATCGGGGTCGAGCTCGGGGGCGCGCTCAAGAACGTCATCGCCATCGCGGCCGGGATGGGCGACGGCCTCGGCTTCGGCCACAACACGCGCGCCGCCGTGATCACGCGCGGCCTGGCCGAGATCTCGCGCCTGGGCGTGCGCATGGGGGCCTCGCCGCTGACCTTCATGGGGCTGGCTGGCATGGGCGATCTGGTGCTGACCTGCACCGGCGACCTGTCGCGCAACCGCAGCGTCGGCCTGGCCCTGGGGCGCGGCCAGACCCTGGCCCAGATCCTGGCCGACATGAAGGGCCAGGTCGCCGAGGGCGTCAAGACCACGCGCTCGGCGCGCGATCTGGCCCGCAAGCTGGGCGTCGAGATGCCCATCACCGAGGCCATGTATGCTGTGCTGTATGAAGATCGCCCGGCGCGCCAGGCCGTATCCGACCTCATGGGTCGCGCCCAGAAGCATGAGCGCGCGTAGCCTCCGCGGTCTGCTCGCCAACGTGCTGACGCTGACGCTGGCGCTGGGGCTGGCGGGCGCTGGCTGTGGCGGCGGCGGCGATGGCGGCGGCGGCAAGGACGCCTTCGTGGGTCCGCCCTGGCCCACGGTGATGCCGGTGCTGTCGACCGAGCCGCCGCTGCGCGGCCTGATCCACGCCCGCGGCGTCATCCACCTGCACTCGCCGTACTCGCACGACGCCTGCGACGGCAACGGCCTGCCCGACGGCGGCACCGGCATCAACGAGGTCTGCCTGGCGCGCTTCCGCGCCGCCATCTGTGACGACCGCCTCGACTTCGCGATGCTGACCGATCACAAGACCAGCTTCGCGTACTTCCCGTTCGACAAGCTGCTCTTGCTCGACCCCGCCGCCGGTGACACCGCGCTCATGAAGGACGGCAGCCCGATGGCCAACCAGATGGCCTGCCCGGGCACCAGCTTCAAGCCGCTCTTGATGGTCGGCCACGAGGATCGCCTGATGCCGGTCGGCCTGGAGAAGCACGCCGTCGACGCCGCCGGCTCGGACGCCAACGAGCAGTTCTATGCTCGCGAGGATCTGGCCCAGGCCATGGCCTACAAGCAGCTCGGCGCCCAGGTCCTCATCCCGCACACCGAGTCGCGCTCGCTCGAGACCCTGCGCATGCTGGCGCCCGCGCTGGCGGGGATCGAGATCTTCAGCCTGCACGCCATGATGGACGGCCGGCTGCGCTCCGAGTTTCTGGGCCTCGATCAGGCCGGCGCGGTGCGCGCCTTCGCGCAGTTCAGCCAGGAGGCCGGCGCCGCGCCCGATCTGGCCTTCTTGCCGGCGTTTTCGCCCAACGACAACGACCTCGGCAAGTGGGCCGCGCTGACCGCCGAGGGCCTCGAGCTGGCCGGCGTCTCGGGCTGCGACGCGCACGAGAACGTGGCCGCCATCAAGCTCAGCGACGGCGACCGCGTCGACAGCTACCGGCGCATGATCCGCTGGGCCACCACCCACGCGCTGGTCACCGAGGTCACGCCGGCCGGGGTCAAGGAGGCCATCGGCGCCGGGCGCACCCTGGTCATCTTCGAGGTCTATGGCTCGCCGCAGGGCTTCGACTTCCACGCCACGCGCGCCGCCGGGGGGATCGTCGAGCTGGGCGGCGAGGCCGCGGTGGGTGACATGCTGGAGGTCGCGCCGCCCACCGTGCTCGGCGTCGAGGCCGCGGCGCAGCCGACACGGACGATGCGCCTTCTGCGCGCCACCGCTGGCGGCTGGGTCGAGGTCGCGCGCAGCCCGGGGGCGATCGCCTTCCCGGTCACCACGACGGGCGCCTACCGCGCCGAGGTCCTGATGACGCCGACGCACCTCGCGCCCTGGCTGGGCAAGGATCCCAGCAAGTACCTGCGCGAGGTGCCCTGGATCTACGCCAGCCCGATCTACGTCAGATGAGCGTCGGCCTCTTCGTCGACGAGGTCTTCCTGCAGCACCAGGCCCCCGCCGAGCACCCCGAGCGCCCCGAGCGGCTGGCCGCGGTGCGCGAGGCCCTCGACGCCGCCGGCATCCCGGCGCGCACCACGCGCACGGCGGTGCGTCCGGCGACCGACGAGGAGATCACCCGGGTGCACAGCGCGGCCTACCTGGGCGAGCTGGCCCGCGATCTGCCAGGGCGGCGCGGCTATCTCGACGCCGACACCTTCTTCTCACCCGAGAGCTTCGACGCCGCGCGCAAGGCCGCTGGCGCCGCCGCCGAGGCCGCGCTGCAGGCGCTGTCAGGCCAGTCGCCGCGCAGCCTGGTGCTGGTGCGTCCGCCCGGCCACCACGCCGAGGCTGGCTACGCCATGGGCTTCTGTCTCATCAACACCGTGGCGGTCGCGGCCGCCGCGGCCCGCGCGGCCGGTGCGGCGCGGGTCGCCATCGTCGACTGGGACGTGCACCACGGCAACGGCACCCAGCACATCTTCGAGACCGATCCCGACGTCCTCTATGTGTCGATCCACCAGTGGCCGTTCTACCCCGGCACCGGCGCGGCGCACGAGATCGGGCGCGGGGCAGGGCGCGGCGCGACCCTGAACCTGCCGCTGCCGGCGCGCTCTGGCGACCTCGAGTATGTCGCCGCCTTCACCCAGGTGGTGGTCCCGGCCCTGCGCGCGTTCAAGCCGGATCTCATCTTGATTTCAGCCGGTTATGATGCGCACGGCCAGGATCCCCTGGGCGGCATGCGGGTCACCACCGAGGGTTATCGCAAGCTGACGGCGGCTCTGCGCGGGCTGGCCGCCGAGGTCTGCGGCGATCGTGTCGTGCTGGTGCTGGAGGGTGGCTACGACCTCCACGGGCTGTCCTCGTCGGTGCTGGCCAGCGCCGAGGTCCTGCTGGCCGCCGAAGCGCCACGCGCGCCAGACTCGCCAGACTCGCCTGGCTCGCCCGCCGACGCCGGGCTGGCCCGGCCGGTGCTGGCCGAGGTGCGCCGCGCGCTCGCCGGACACCTGGGATTCTGAACCGGTTTCGTCTACCATCGCCGGACTTTGTCCGAGTCAGACGACATCGCCGGCCTGCAGCTGGGCGACCGCTACACCCTGACCCGCCGGCTCGCCATCGGCGGCATGGCAGAGATCTATCTGGCTCAGCAGCACGGCCTGGCTGGCTTCGAGAAGGACGTCGTCATCAAGTGCCTGCAGCGGCGCTATGTCGAGGACCCGCGCGTGGTCGACATGTTCCTCGACGAGGCGCGCATCGGCGCGCTGCTGGCGCACCCCAACGTGGTCCACGTCTACGACGTCGGCGAACACGAGGGCCAGATCTTCATCGTCATGGAGTTCATCGAGGGCGACGAGCTGTCCAACGTGTGCCAGCGCGGCCTCGCGGTGGGGCGCTTCCTGCCGCTGGAGCACGCCTGTGATCTCATGCGCCAGGCCGCCGAGGCGCTGGGCTACACCCACGCCAAGCGCGACATCAACGGGCAGGGCCTGCAGATCGTGCATCGCGACATCTCGCCGTCGAACCTGCTGGTCACCGACGGTGGCACCTGCAAGCTGATCGACTTCGGCATCGCCAGCTCGGCGCTGATGCAGCGCGACGAGCGCGGCCTGGTGCCCGGCAAGTTCCACTACATGTCGCCCGAGCAGGTCCAGGGCGAGGCCATCGATCACCGCTCCGACATCTTCTCGCTGGGGATCGTGCTGTACGAGATCACGGTCGGGCGTCGCCTGTTCAAGGGCGCGCCCGAGCTGGTCATGCAGCGCATCGTGCGCGATCCCATCAAGCCGCCGACCTTCATCAACCGCAGCTACCCGCCGCAGCTCGAGCAGATCGTGATGCGCGCGCTGGAGCGCAACCCGGCCGACCGCTACGAGAGCGCCTACGAGCTGGCACAGGATCTGGGCGACTTTCTGCGCGAGGCCAAGCTCCCCACCGGCCACATGCGGGTCGCCCTGTACCTCGACTCGATCAAGCGCCTGGAGGGCGGCGAGGTGCGGCCCGAGCTGGCCGCGCTGGCCGACGACTGGGGCGACGAGGAGCCCGGCTCGGAGGTCGACGACGACCTGCACTTCAACGAGATGCTGATCCACGACGCCATGGGCGGCAAGGGCGGCAAGGGCAGCGGCGGTGCTACTGGCGGTGGCGCAGGGCAGGGCGGCGGTGGCATCGCCGGGGGCGGCCCGGGAGCGGGAGCCGCCGGAGGCAAGGCGCCGAGGCGGGCCAGCGAGGCAGGTGCGGCACCGGAGTCCGTGCCGGCGGCCCAGATGCCCCAGATGCCCCAGATGCCCCAGATGCCCCAGATGCCCCAGATGCCGCAGATGCCGCAGATGCCGCAGGCGATGGCGGCGCTGCCGCCAGTGCCCGCGCCGCTGCCGTCGTCGTCGGCCAGCGCGCTGCCGCCCATGGTGGCCGCGTCCTCGCGCGGCACGCTGCCGCCGGTGCGCGCGACCAACACCGGCTCGTTCCGCACCATCCGCACCGAGACCTCACCCGGCAGCGAGCTGGTGATGCGGGTGCCCGATGAGGCGGTCGCGCCCGCGAGCCCAGAGCAGGAGGCCGTGCTGCGCGACGCCGCGATGTCCGCCCTGCGGGCGCCGCTGATGGCCCCGGTCCCGGGCTCGCTGCCGCTGGTGTCGCTGCCCGCGGTGGCGCCGGTGCCAGCGCCCGAGCCGGCGTCCGAGCCTGGCCTCGCAGCGGCGCCGACGCCGGTGCCGGCTCCCGCCGCGCGGCGGCCGTCCAGCGCGCGGGGCGCCATCGTGGTCGTGCTCGCGGTCGCCCTCGCCGGCCTCGCCTTCCTCCTCGCCAAGACGCTCTGACCGCGTCCCCGAGCCAGCCCATCGCCATGGTCACCATCGCCGACATCGAAGCCGCCCGCGCCCGGGCCATGGGCGCGGTCTTCGTGTCCCCGTTCCCGCACTCCGAGACCATCTCGAAGCTGTCGGGCAACAAGGTGTTCTTCAAGCTCGAGAACCTGCAGATGACCGGCTCCTTCAAGGAGCGCGGGGCGCTCAACAAGATCCTGTCACTCGACGACAGCGAGCGCCGCCGCGGCGTCATCGCGGCCTCCGCCGGCAACCACGCCCAGGGCGTCGCCTACCACGCCACCCGCAACGGCGTGGCGGCCACCATCGTGATGCCGATCGCGACGCCGCTCATCAAGGTGATGTCGACCAAGAACTACGGCGCCACCGTGGTCCTGCACGGCGTCAACTATGACGAGGCCTACGAGGAGGCCCAGCGTATCCGCGCCGCCGAGGACCGCGTCTTCGTGCACGCCTTCGACGACGATCTGGTCATCGCCGGCCAGGGCACCGTCGGGCTCGAGCTGCTGGAGCAGAACCCCTACCTCGACGCCGTCATCGTGCCCATCGGCGGCGGCGGGCTGATCTCGGGGATCGCCACCGCGCTCAAGGAGACCAACCCCAAGATCAAGGTCATCGGGGTGCAGACCACCGCGCTGCCCTCGATGCGCGCCGCCCTCGCCGCCGGGGCACCGGTGCTGGTGCCCGCGGCCAAGACCATCGCCGACGGCATCGCGGTGCGTCGCGCCGGCGAGCGCACCCTGCCCATGGTGCAGAGGTATGTCGACGAGATCGTCCACGTCGACGAGGAGGAGATCGCCGCCGCCATCCTGCTCCTGCTCGAGCGCGAGAAGACCGTCGCCGAGGGCGCCGGCGCCGCCGCGCTGGCCGCCCTGGTCCAGGGCAAGACTGGCCTCCGCGGCAAGAAGGTCGGCGTGCTGGTCTGCGGCGGCAACATCGACGTCACCCTGCTGTCGCGCATCATCGAGCGTGGCCTGGTCAAGGACGGCCGCATGGTGCGCATGCGCGTCCACGTGCCCGACCACCCGGGGTCGCTGCACCGCCTGACCGGCCTCATCGCCCACCACCGGGCCAACATCCTGTCCATCGAGCACGATCGGTCCTTCGGCAAGGTGGCCCTGGGGGACACCGCGGTGGATTGCACCCTGGAGACCCGTGGCCGGGAGCACATCGCCGAGATCAAGGCGGCGCTGGCAGCGACCGGGTGGACGGTGGACGCCCTGGAGGGCTGACTGTTGCCAGGGTCGCCAGAGTTTCCAGAGTTGCCTTCCACCATGAACGTCCAGAGGTCCGCGGGATCAAAGGAGACGTGACCCGACAAAGGTCTTCAAGGAAGTGGCGGGGTGGGGTGACGAACGTGGTATCCTTCGGGCACGGGTAGGCCCGCAAACCTGCCAGGAGCGCACGCTCTCGAATGAAGTTCTTCTGCGACCGTTGCCAGACCAAGTACTCGATTGCGGACGAGAAGGTACGCCGCAAGGTACTGAAGGTTCGCTGCAAGACCTGCAGCAACATCATCGAGGTGCGCGAGCCGTCTGCCTCCGGCCCGATGCCCATGGTGGGGTCTGGTCCCGCGCCGGCGGTGTCCAAGCCCGCGTCACCGCTGAGCGCCGCGTTCGACAACGCCTTCGAGGACATGGACGGCGACGGTCAGCCGACCCAGATCGCCAACGCCGACGCCATGCAGGCGGCCGCGGCCGCCGCCGCGCCGATGCAGCTCGAGGACGAGTGGTACTTCGCCGTCGACGGCAACCAGGAGGGCCCGCTGGGCTTCCGGGACCTGGTCGATCGCGTGGTCAAGGTCCCGACCGGGGCCGACGTGCTGGTGTGGCGCGACGGCTTCGATGACTGGGTGCCACCCGCCAGCGTGCCCGAGCTCAAGCAGCACCTGAAGCGCATGCAGTCGGTGGCTCCGCCGCCGCCCGCGCCGGCGCCACCGCCGCCCATGCCGCCGCCACCCCCCGCCGCCGCCAGTCCGCCAGGCGGGCGACTGCCCACGCAGCGCGCCGGCAGCCCCGGCGCGCCGGCAGCCACCGCCGCGGCGGCCGCCCCGGCGGCCCAGCCGGTCGCGGCACGCGCGGCAGCGCCCGCCCGCGCCGTGGCCGCCGCAGCAGCGCCGGCCGCGCAGGCGCGCCCCGAACCCGAGGAGCCGGCGCTGCCCGCCTTCACCGTCGAGGCCGCCGCCCGCGCCATGGCGATGCCTGGCAGCGGCCCGATACAGACCAGCGCGCCTGTCGCCACCGCCAATGGCAGCGGCTCGCGCCCGGCCGCGCTGCCGGCGCCGCCGCCGGGTCCCGCGCGCAGCGATGCCGAGAACTTCATGGCCAGCCTGGCGGGAACGCCGGAGGGCCACAACGGTGATCACAAGGGCAAGCTCGAGGATCTGGTCCCGCGCGACCCCGACAACGAGTTCCTGATCGGCGAGGCGTCGCGGATCGTGCGCCTGCCCCAGCTGGCTGCGCTGCCCGCGCTGGCAGCGCGCCCGGCGCGCTCGCGACCGGGCACCGGCGCAGCCGCGGCGCTGCCTGGCATGCAGGCGCCGTCCAAGTCGGGGCCCCGGCCCGTGGTCGGGGGCGCGGCTTCCCCCGGCGAGGTCGCGCTGCCGCTGGCGCTGCCGCTGCCGGTGCCCGCGGACGAGGGCTCGGGTCCGGTCAGCGAGCAGGCCGCCTTCGCGGCGGCGGCGGCCTCGGCGGCGGCCACGCACAGGCGGCGCATGCGGCGCGCCCTGGCGGCGGCGGCCTTCGGGGCGGTAGTGCTGCTGGTCATCCTGGTGGTCGCGCTTTCGGGCGGCTCGGGCGACGAGTCGTCGACCTACTCGGGCGGTCGTGATCACCTGGCCGGCGTCGAGTTCGATGAGCAGGGCCGCGTCATCGTGCGCAACGCCCCCGGACCTGGCGGGATCTCGATCAGCGGCGCGCCCACGGCGTCACCGTCGGCCAGCCCGCGCAAGTCGCCCGGCGCCAGCCTGGGCCCGCGCCCCAGCACCTCGCCCAGCCCCAGCGGCCCGGTCGGCCTGCCGCCGCTGCCCGGCGGCGACGGCGACGACGGCGAGCGCAAGCTCAACCTGGGCAACAAGACCGGCGGCGGCCCGCTGACCACCACCGCGCCCGAGGCCGCCTTCGCCCAGATCAAGCAGAGCCAGGCCGGCGTCAAGATCTGCTACGAGCGCATCCTCAAGCAGGATCCGTCGCTGAAGTCGCTGCGCAAGGTCAACCTCTCGGTCAAGATCTCCTCCACCGGCAGCGTCAAGGACGTCGGCCTCAACAGCGGCCTCGATCCGACCCTGGCGACCTGCATCTCCAACCTGGCGCGCGGCTGGAAGTTCCCCAAGAACAGCGCCGACTACTCCGTGGAAGCCCAGATCATCCTCAATTGACGCGGGCGGCTCCAGCGATGCAGCCATGTGACGATCTCGAGGGCCGCACGGCGGCCCCGGCCGGGAGTCCGGCCGCGAGCGGGTGGGGCCCCTCTGGGCTTGGCCCAGTGGGGCGGGGCGCAGCCCCGTGGTGAGGAGAATGCCCAGCCCGAATCACTCTGATTCGGGCAAAGCATTCGGCGTCTATGTGCACTTCCCGTTCTGCGAGCGGCTGTGTCCGTACTGCGACTTCGCGGTGCGGGTGTCCCAGGACCCGCCGCATGACAGCTATGCCGACGGCGTGCTGGCCGAGCTGGCGGCGCGCGCGCCGCGCTATGCCGGCCGCACGCTGGAGACCATCTATCTCGGCGGCGGCACGCCCGGGATGTGGCGGCCTGACGCGGTGGCGCGGGTGCTGGGCGCGGTGGCGCGCAGCTTCCCGCGCGGCGCCCGCGCGCTCGAGATCACCTGCGAGGTCAACCCCGAGGGGGCCTCGCCGGCGGCGCTGGCCGGGCTGCGCGCCGCCGGGGTCAACCGGCTGTCGCTCGGCGTGCAGGCGCTGGCGCCGCGGGCGCTGGCCCAGCTCGGGCGCGCCCACGATCCGGCCCGCGCCACCTCGGCGATGGCGTGGGCGCGCGCAGCTGGCTTCGACGACATCTCGCTCGACCTCATCTATGCGCTGCCCGGCGCGCCCGCGGGCGAGCTGGCCGCGACGCTGGCTGGCGTGGTCGCGCTGGCGCCCGAGCACGTCTCGGCCTACGCGCTGACCATCGAGGAGCGCACCCGCTTCGGCGCGCTGGCCCGGCGCGGCGCGCTGCAGCCGCCCGAGGCCGACGCCGTGGCCGACGACTTCGAGCTCACCCACGCCACGCTGACCAGCGCCGGCTTCGAGCACTACGAGGTCTCGAGCTTCGCCCGCCTGGGCCGCCGCTCGCGTCACAACGCCAGCTACTGGAGCGGCGCGGAGTACCTCGGCCTGGGGGTCTCGGCGCACTCGCTGCGCCGCCTGCCCGACGGGCGCCTGGAGCGCTTCGCCTCGCCGCGCGCGCTGCAGGCCTGGAGCCGCGGGGTGGCCGCGCTGAGCGCCGCCCCGGCCCCGGCCGACCCCGTCGCCGCGCCGCTCGAGGCCGATGCGCTGGCCGAGCTGCACGAGCTCCTGGGGCCGCGCGACGCCGCCTTCGAGCGCGTCTTCCTGGGCCTGCGCACCTCCGACGGGGTCGCCGAGGCCGACCTCGTCGGCCACACCGCGGCGCTGCCCGATCTGGTGGCCGCCGGCCTGATCACTCGTGAAAACGGCCGGGTGTGTCCGACGCCACGCGGCATGCTGCTGGGGGATGCGCTGGCGCTGAAGTTGGGATGAGTGTAAACCCTGATCTATCGACCGATGACCGAGATCAACCACCGCGCGCGCAAGATCCTGCACGCCATCGTCAGTGAGTACCTGGCGACCGGCGACGCGGTCGGCTCGCGCACGGTGACCCGGCGTTACGGCATCGAGCTCAGCCCGGCCACGGTGCGCAACGTGATGGCCGATCTGGAGGAGCTCGGCCTGGTGCGCCAGCTGCACACCTCGGCCGGTCGGGTGCCCACCGATCGTGGCCTGCGCTTCTTCGTCGACTCGCTGCTCAAGGTGCGCAGCCTGTCGCCCAAGGAGAAGGAGGACATCCGGCTGCGCTACGAGCTCCCCAACCTGGAGTTCGAGGAGCTGATGAAGCAGACCTCGAAGGTGCTCAGCGAGATGACCCAGCACGCCGCCGTGGTGCTGGCCGCGCGCCCCGAGGTCGACCGCTTCGAGCACGTCGAGTTCATCCGCCTGCGCGACGGCTCCATCCTGGTCGTGCTGGTCAGCCAGGGCGGCCAGGTCGACAACAAGCTGCTCGGCGGCGCCTCCGCGCACGGCGGACAGCCGGCGTCCTCGTCGGCCACCGAAGAGGCGCTGCGCCTGACCGACGCCGAGCTGGAGCGCGCGCAGAACTACCTGAACTCGCTGCTCGATGGCCTGTCCCTGGCCGAGCTGCGCTCGCGCGTGCTGGGCGAGCTGGCGCGCGACAAGAGCCAGCTCGACGAGCTGGCCTCCAAGGCGCTCGAGCTCGGCAAGCTGGCGCTGCCCGAGCGCTCGTCCGAGCTGGTCATCATCGACGGCCAGGCCAACCTGATCGAGAGCGCGGCGCCACAGAACCTCGAGCGCATGAAGGCGCTGTTCAAGACGCTGGACGAGAAGGAGATGATCGTCCAGCTGCTCGACCGCACCATGGCCGCCGAGCGCATCCAGGTCTACATCGGCGCCGAGAACGAGGCCGCCGGCCTGGCCGACGTCTCGGTCATCGCGGTGCCCTACGGCCCCGAGGATCGGCCCATCGGCACCCTGGGCGTGATCGGGCCGACGCGCATGAACTATTCCAAGGTCATCGGGCTGGTCGACTTCACGGCCCAGATCGTCAGCGACGTGCTGGGGCGGCGCAGCTGATGGCGGACAAGCCCAGCCAGCCGTCCGCCCCGCCCGCGCCGGCGCCCCCGTCACGCGGCCGGCCCGGCGACTCGACCACGGATCTGTCGCAGTTCGCGCAGCAGGCGGTCGATCCGCCGCGCCGCGGGGAGTGGTGGTTCGGGGTCGGCCTGCTCGTCCTGGTCGGCTTCGCGGTGGGCGTCATCTTCGCCCTGCGCTGATTTCGTGATATCGGTGTGGGGGATGGCACCCGACGAGACCGTCCCCGAGGCCGCTGCTCCCGCTGGCGAGGTCGTGCCCGCGCCGGACGCCGCCGCGCCCGAGGGCTCCACCGCGCCCGCGCCCGAGCCGCCCCCCCCCGATCCCGTGCAGCTGGCCGAGGAGCGCGCCAGCAAGGCCGAGGCCGAGCGCAAGGACTTCCACGACCGCATGCTGCGCGTGGCCGCCGACTTCGAGAACTTCAAGCGCCGCACGCGCAAGGATCTCGAGGAGGCCGAGGCCCGCGGCCGCAAGGGCCTGCTCCTGGCGGTGCTGCCCGTGATCGACAACCTGGAGCGCGCGCTGGAGGCGGCCGACTCCACCGCCACCGGCGCCGCCGCGGCCTCGATCAGCGAGGGCGTGCGCCTGGTGCACAAGCAGCTCTTGTCGTCGCTGGAGAAGTTCGACGTCAAGGTGCTGCCCGCCGTGGGCCAGCCCTTCGATCCCAACCTGCACGAGGCCATCCAGCAGATCGAGACCGCCGAGCAGCCCGCCGGCACCGTGGTCAAGGAGCTGCAGCGCGGCTATGGCATGGGCGGCAAGCTGCTGCGTCCCGCCATGGTCGCGGTGGCCAAGGCGCCTCCCGCCGCGGTGGCCGCACCGGTGGCGGCCGACGTCGAGGGCGCCGACGCCAGCAGCCCGGGCGAGGCCGAGCCGGAGTCCGCCCTCGCGGGCGAGGTCGAGCCGCCGCCCGGCACCGGCGGGGACTAGGCCAGGGCCATGGGGCGCGTCATCGGCATCGATCTCGGCACCACCAACTCGTGCGTCGCGGTGCTCGACGGCGACGACAAGGTGGTCATCCCCAACGCCGAGGGCAGCCGCACCACACCGTCGATCGTCGGCTTCACCGAGGCCGGCGAGCGCCTGGTCGGCCAGATCGCCAAGCGCCAGATCCTGACCAACCCCGAGAACACCATCTACGCCATCAAGCGCCTGGTCGGCCGCAAGGTCAGCGACCCCGAGGTGCAGCGCCACCTGGTGTCGTGCCCCTACGCCATCGTGCCGGCCAGCAACGAGGACGCCCACGTGCGGGTGCGCGGCCGCGACTACAGCCCGGCCGAGATCAGCGCCATGATCCTCGGCAAGATGAAGCAGACCGCCGAGGACTACCTGGGCGGCGAGGTCACCGAGGCGGTGGTCACGGTGCCGGCCTACTTCGACGACGCCCAGCGCCAGGCCACCAAGGACGCCGGGCGCATCGCCGGCCTCAACGTGCTGCGCATCGTCAACGAGCCCACCGCGGCGGCGCTGGCCTACGGCATCGATCGCGACAAGAACGAGAAGATCGCGGTCTACGATCTCGGCGGCGGCACCTTCGACATCTCGATCCTGGAGCTGTCCTCGGGCGTGTTCCAGGTCCTCAGCACCAACGGCGACACCTTCCTGGGCGGCGAGGACTTCGACCGCGCCATCATGGACTGGCTGGCCGACGACTTTCTGGCCCAGCACGCCATCGATCTGCGCAGCGACAAGATGGCCCTGCAGCGCCTCAAGGAGGCCGCCGAGAAGGCCAAGCACGAGCTGTCGGCCGCCATGGAGACCGAGATCCATCTGCCCTTCATCGCCGCCGACGCCAGCGGCCCCAAGCACCTGGCGACCACGCTGTCGCGCGGCAAGCTGGAGCAGCTGACCGAGCCACTGGTGCAGCGCACGCTGGGCCCGTGCGAGCGCGCGCTGGCCGACGCTGGCCTGCGCAAGGACAACATCGACGAGGTCATCCTGGTCGGCGGCCAGACCCGCATGCCCCGCGTGCAGGAGCTGGTGCAGACCTTCTTTGGCCGTCGCCCCAGCCGTGGCGTCAACCCCGACGAGGTCGTCGCGGTGGGCGCCGCCATCCAGGGTGGCGTGCTGCGCGGCGAGGTCGAGGAGGTCCTGCTGCTCGACGTCACGCCGCTGTCGCTCGGCGTCGAGACCGCGGGCGGCGTGTTCACCAAGCTGATCCCGCGCAACACCACCATCCCGGCGCGCTACTCGGAGATCTTCTCGACCGCGGTCGACAACCAGTCCTTCGTCAACGTGCACGTCCTGCAGGGCGAGCGCGAGATGGCGGCCGACAACCGCTCGCTGGCCTACTTCCAGCTGCTGGGCATCCCACCGGCGCCGCGTGGGGTGCCGCGCATCGAGGTCGGCTTCGACATCGACGCCAACGGCATGGTCAACGTGAGCGCCAAGGATCTGGGCACTGGCAAGCAGCAGAACGTGAAGATCGTGCCGACCTCGGGGCTGTCCGACGGCGAGGTCGAGAAGCTGGTCGCCGAGGCCGAGGCGCAGAAGGACACCGACGCGCGCGCGCGCCAGCTGGCCGACATGCGCAACGAGGCCGAGTCGATGCTGTACGTCTCGGAGTCGGCGCTCAAGGAGTACGGCCAGTTCCTGCCGCCCGACGCCATCGACAAGCTGCAGCTGGACATCGCCAGCGTGCGCCTCTTGTCGGGCAAGGGCGAGGAGCTCGACAAGCTGCGCGCCGCGCTGACCGAGCTCGAGCAGAGCTCGCAGAAGATCGCCGAGATCGTCTACGCCCAGGCCGAGGCCGCCCAGGCCAAGGAGAACGCGCAGAAGTCGAAGTGACGGCCCGGGCGCGCGGCCGCGACGCCTACGACGTGCTGGGGGTGCCGCGCGACGCCACCGAGAGCGAGCTCAAGCGCGCCTATCGCGAGCTGGCGCACCGGCACCACCCCGACAAGAACCCCGACGATCCCGCCGCCGAGGAGCGCTTCAAGGAGATCGCCATCGCCTACGGCGTGCTGTCCGACGCCGAGCAGCGCGCGCGCTACGACCGCCTGGGCGAGCGCGAGCGCGAAGGCGCGCTGGACGAGGTCATGGCCGACCTGCGCGGCACCGTGCAGGAGGTCTGGGACGGCCTGCTGGCCGACCTGCTGGGGCGGCGCGGGCGCCAGCACGGGCGCGATCTGCGCTACACGCTGGAGCTCGGCTTCGAGGAGGCCGGCCTCGGCGCGCGGCGCAAGATCAGCTACCCGGTGCGCGTCGGCTGTCCGCGCTGTCAGGGCCTGGGCGCCGCGCGCGGCCCCGAGGCGACGCGCGCGTGCGAGCGCTGCGCTGGCCGCGGCCACGTGCCCATGGAGCGCGCCGGCTTCGCGCTGCGCCGGCAGTGCCCCGACTGTCGCGGCGTCGGGCGCAAGGTGGTGCGCGCCTGCGCGCACTGCGCCGGCGAGGGCAGCTTCCGCGTCGAGCGCGAGCTCGAGGTCGTGCTGCCGCCCGGGATCGTGAGCGGGCACGTCCAGCTGCTGCGCGGGGAGGGCGAGCACGGTCGCCTGGGCGGGCGCGCCGGCGACCTGTACCTGGTGGTGCGCGTGGCCGACCACCCCGAGCTGCGCCGCGACGGCGACGAGGTCAGCTGCGAGGTCGCCATCTCGATCCCGCAGGCCGTGCTGGGCGCCATGATCGAGGTGCCGACGCTGACCGGCAAGGTCAAGATGCGCGTCCCCGCCGGCACCGCCAGCGGCAAGCTGTTCCGCCTGCGCGGCCTGGGCATGGTGCGCCCGGGCGGGCGCGGCGACCGCGGCGATCAGAAGGTGCGCGTGCGCATCGAGGTCCCCGCCGAGCTGTCCGCCCGCGAGCGCGAGCTGTACGAGGCGCTGGCCCGCGAGAAGGGCCAGTCGGTCGGCGAACCCATGGCCCGCCCCGAGCCGCGCGGCCTGTTCGGCCGCATGCGTCAGCTGCTGCGCTGACGCACCCCGACCTTGCGTGCCGGCACTCCGGCCCAGATCTCGTACGCGCCCGTGGACTGCAGGAGTACGGCGTTGGCGCCCACCACGGTCCCCCGTCCGACTACCAGCCCCTCGGGACCGGCCAGGATCTTGGCCCCGGCGCACAGCACGGCGTCCTCTTCGATCACGATCCGGACGGTGTCGGTGTCGGGGCCCAGCTCCTTGAGGCCGATGGTGACGCCCTGGAAGATCGAGACCCGGTCGCGGATCTCGGTGCCGTGATAGACCACCAGGCCGTAGGCGCCGTGGTTCAGCGTGATGCCCTGGCCGAGCTTGACGCGCTGCGGGACGTCGATCCCCATCACACCCCACAAGGCCAGCCGCACCGCGCCACCCAGCACGGGCAGTTGCTGGGCGTACATCAGCTCGGTGTGCACGTGCATGACCCGCTTCTTCAGGCGGCTGGCGATGCTCATGAGGCGCGGCCCTTCCCGTGCTGCGCGATGACGTCGGTCAGGACGCGCTCGAGGTCGTCGGCGAATCGATCGCGCGAGTAGCGCTCGACCGCCAGGGCACGCCCGGCGTCGCCCAGGCGCTCGCGCAGCGCCGGGTCGCGCGCCAGGCGGCGCAGGTTGTCAGCGTAGGCCGCCGGCGCCTCCGGGGGTGAGAACAGACCAGCCCCGCCGCCCTCGCAGATGGCCCGGGCGTCGCCGTCCACCGCCAGCGCCACCGGCTTGGCCATGGCCATGAACTCGAACATCTTCGACGGCAGCGTGATGCGGAACATGGGGATGTCCTTGAGCGGCACCAGCCCGATGTCACAGGCGTCCACGATCCCGGCCATCTCACCGAACGGTCGCGGCTCCATCAGCGTGACGTTGCCGAGCCCGAGCTCGCGCACACGGCCTGCGACCAGCGCCTTTTCAGCGCCATCGCCGAGCAGCACGAAGCGCAGCCCGGGTTCGTCGGCGAGCAGCCGTGCGGCCTCGACGACCTGGAGCAGCCCCTGCGCCAGCCCGTGGGTGCCGTGGTACAGCGCGATGGTCTGGCCCTGCCACCCCAGCGCGGCGCGCACGCGCTCTCGACGCGCTGGCTCGGGGGTGAAGCGCTCGGTGTCGACGCTGTTGGGCAGGTAGCGCACACGCGCGGCCTCGACCCCCGCACGCGCGAGCTTGTCGATGCAGCCCTCGGCCGTCACGATGACCGCGGCGGAGCGCCTCTCGACCTCGGTCGACATGCGCAGGAAGGCGCTGGCCGCTGGGCCGGCCTTCAGCATGCCGAGCTCGATGGCGACCTCGACCCAGAGATCACCGGCATTGAGCACGTGGGGTACCCCGCGCAGGCGCGCCAGCGCGAGGCCACTGAACGACGTGAACAGCGGCGGATACTCGGTGATGACGACATCGAACGGGCGCAGCCGGGGCACCGCAGTCCACAGCGAGGCCGCGCACGACAGGTGGTTCATGAGCCGGCGCGCCACCCCGGCGTTGGGTGCGGCATAGGTCGCGGTGCGGTGGATGGTGACGCCGTCGTGCTCCTCCTGCATCAGCACGCGGCCGCGGTAGCCGTCATGGATGACGCCCGACGGGTAGTTGGGCAGCCCGGTGACGACCTGGACATCGTGGCCGCGGGCCACGAAGCGGCGCGTCCATTCGGCGTGGATGACCTGCGGAGCGCCGACCTCGGGCCAGAAGTAGTGGGTGAGAAGGAGGACTCTCATACCGGTCGGGGCGCTGCATCGAGGTGCTTCACGATGGCCTCGGCACAGCGCTCGCCGGCGCGGCCGTCGCCGAACACATCAGACGGCGTCGCCATGCGCGCGTACACGGCGGGTTCGTCGCTCAGGGTCTGGAACGACTGGGTGATGGCGCTGGCGGTGGCGCCGACCACGAGCCCGGCGCCGACCGCCTCGGGTCGCTCGGTGCCCTCGCGCAGGATGAAGAAGGGGCGGCCCAGCGAGGTGGCCTCCTCCTGGATCCCGCCCGAGTCGGTCAAGATCAGCCAGGCGTCGGCCAGGAGGTGCACGAACTCGCGGTAGGGCAGGGGCGCCACCACCTGGACGGCGGGGTGCCCGGTCAGCTCGGCCTCGATGTGGCGTGACACGTTGGGGTTGGGGTGGCTGGTGACCACGAACGACAGGTCGGAGTGGCGCGCCGCCAGCGTCTTGACGGCGGCGCAGACCTCGAGCACTCCCTGGCCGAAGTTCTCGCGACGATGGCAGGTGACCACGATGGTTCGTCGCCCCTCGCGGGTGAAACGTTCACGCGGAGGCAGCTCGGCGCGCACGGTGCGCAAGGCGTCGATCACCGTGTTACCAGTGATGGTGATGCGTGCCTCGGGCACGCCGGCGCGGCGCAGGTTGTCGGCCGCCAGCGGGGTCGGCGCCAGGCACAGCGTCGCGATCTGGTCGATCAGCGCGCGGTGGGCCTCCTCCGGGAAGGGCATGGCCAGATCCCAGGTGCGCAACCCGGCCTCGACGTGCGCCACCGCGACCTTGGCGTAGAAGCCGGCCAGCGCCCCCGCGAAGGCCGTGGTGGTGTCACCCTGGACCACGACCACGTCGGGCTTGCGCGCCTCGATGGCCGTCGCCAGCGCGGTGGTCACCCCCGTCATCATCGCGCTGAGTGAGAAGCCCGCGCCGATGCGCTCGATCTGCTCGTCAGGCTGCCAGCCCAGCGCATCGAATGTCGCCAGCAGGAGCTCGCGCTGCTGCAGCACCGCCAGTGTCTGCACGCGCACCCCGCGCGCCGTCAGGGCACGCGCCACGGAGAACATCTTGATGGCCTCGGGGCGGGTCCCGACGGCGAGCAGCGCCGTTCGCACGCCGGCAGCCTACTCCGTCTGCCCAGCCGGGACAATTTCGAACCCGGGGCGCTTGCGAGCTTGCCTACATTTCCGATCAGCTCTGATCTTTTTTTGTGGATGACCGGCTGGTCACTTCTGCTGTGATTTCGCTCCGCTAAGGCGGTAGCAACATTCACTTCATCTTTCGTGCACTTGACGCGCGGCGTCAGGCTGCCTAGATACAGCGGCATGATGCTCTTCAAAAAGTTCGGGCGCATTCTTCCGGTGGCGGCGGTGCTGGCGGCAGGGGTCCTGGCCGCGGGTTGCCAGTTCGACTGGACCGATCGCGAGCCGGGGCTCAGCCCGCAGGGCGAGCCTGGTCTGACCGCGCGCGAGCGGCTGGTGCGGGCGCACACCCTGGAGGTCGCGACGCTCGACAGCACGGTGCGCGTCAACGGCAAGAAGCTGCCCCTGACCTGGGGTCGCACCCGGGTGCTGGCCACCGACAAGGGGGGCCTGCGCCTCGACAACCTCGACGTCCTGCTCGGCGACGTCACCATCTCGGCCGAGACCTTGCCGCCGCACGGCCTCGACCTTCGCAACGTGCGCGTCTCGCTGGCGCGCGCCGAGCGCGGCGGCGCCGAGCAGGTCCCGGCCGCGGCCATCGAGTGGTCGACCTCGGGCGACGCCGGCTTCGCGACCATCACGGTCGACCTGGCGCTGGACTGGTCGTTCGTGACCGCCAGCGGCGAGGTCGCCGAGCTGACCACGCAGCGCCTCGACCAGGTCAAGCTCGACGTCACGGTGTGGAGCGACCCCGACGGCCGCCTGCACGCCATCCTGACCGGCCGCCTGGACGGGATCTTCTGGGAGTGGCTGTCGGGTCGCGTCCAGATGCGCGACCTCGTCATCGACCTCAAGTCGGACGAGCAGGGCCCGACCACACGCTAGCCTCGCGCTAGCCTGGTTCACTCGCTGGGTTCGACATCGACGCCGACGGGGTCACCGGCCACCAGGCCGTCGCAGGTCGCGCGGGCGCTGTGCAGCACGGTGGCGTCGCCGGCGCCGTTCATGATGCAGCTCAGGCTGCTGCTGCGGTCCGGGGTCAGGGTGATGATCGCGACGTCGTAGTCGCGGTACTTGTCGCCGCGCGCTCCGGGCACCACCACGCGAGGCCCTGCCGCCGTGGTCTCCACGGGTGGGCTGGGCGGGCTGCCTGGGACCACGGTGGCCTTGGCGGTCAGACACTCTTCGGGGGTGGCGGGGCGGAGCTTCAGGGTCGAGCTGTCGCGCACGGTGTCGCAGCCCGAGGCGTTGACATGCACGGTGGGGTTGAGCTCGCTGGCGCCAGGGGCTCGCAGCGAGGCGCCATAGGGGTCGCGTGCCACCTTCCAGCCCTTGGGCACCTCCAGTCGCACCTCCACCTTGGGGCCGTGGGTGCCGATGAGGCCCAGCGAGAAGCTGCGCTGGCCGCCGCCGGTGTCCTCGGTCTTGCGACCACAGCCGGCCAGCAGCGCGAGCGCCAGCGCGGACCACTTCGTCATCGTCATGCCGTCGTCTGTAGCATGCCGGGCGCCGCCAGCGACGCGACGCAACTGCGCCATCTTCCGGCGCCGGCGCCTGGTGTCTCAGGTGCGACCGGACTGGTCGGTTGTCTCAGTCTTCCAGCTCGCCGACGGAGTCGATCTGCCAGAACGGGCCGCCGTGGTTGATGAGGAGGGCTGCCGGCCCTGGGGCCTCGACGAGTCGCCGGCACGTGAGGTCGTCGTGCTCGCTCCAGTCCTCGCCCCAGTCGGCCTTGCGACAGCCCTTGATGCGCAGCCGGTGGGTGACGGCCGTGTGCTCGTGCACCGTGGTGCCGCCTTCGGTCTCGAGTTCGTCCCGGTTGCAGACGGAGCCGACCGTTCGGTCGCGCCAGGTCGACACCAGCACCAGGGTCGCGCCCTCCAGCGTCCAGGTGCCGCGCGCCGCGCTCAGTCCATCGCCGCAGCCGTACTGATCGGCCCGCACGATGAAGCGGCCGTCAGAGTAGAGCGCGAGGCGGTCGTTGTAGCCGTCCGAGACGTGGACGGAGGCGTGCCAGAGGCCGAACCAGAACTCGCGGTGGGTCTGATCCAGGCCGGACCAGGAGCCGATCACGTCGTCGGAGGGCTCTGGCGCATCAGGGAAGGCGTCGCCGGCCCACGGCTCGTCCTCGTCGTCCACGCCGCCATCGCCATCATCACGGTCGTCATCATCTTCATCGGCGACACCCGCATCGTGACGCGGCTGGGCACCCGCCAGCTTGCCGGCCCCGGCGTCAGGGGCCGCCTCCGGCACGGCCTTGCGGGCGGTCCGCCTGCAACCCGCGCCGCCCAGCGCCGCCAGCACGGCCAGCGCCAGCGCGGCCCAGCCCCCGCCGCGCAAGGTCTCAGCTGCCCGAGATCATGCGGCCCATCTCGCGGTACTCCAGGCGCGCCGCCAGCTGCAGGTCGGCGTTGCCGATGGGGACGTGGGCGCCGCGGTCGACCGCCATCAGGGCGGCGCGGATGGCGACCTTCTTGATGTGGCCGCCGGCCATCTCGTACTTCTTGGCCAGGAGGTCCCAGTCGATATCGTCGGCCAGCGGGGTCTGCGGCGGGAACATGCTCTTCCACAGCTTCTTGCGCACGTCGGGCTCGGGCATCTCGAACTCGACCGAGAAGCGCACGCGGCGCTTGAAGGCCTCGTCCATGCCCTGCTGCAGGTTGGTCGCCAGCAGGGTCACGCCGTCGTAGGTCTCCATGCGCTGCAGCAGGTAGTTGACCTCCAGGTTGGCGTAGCGATCGACCGACGACTTGACCTCGGTGCGCTTGGCGAACAGGGCGTCGGCCTCGTCGAAGAACAGGATGGCGTGCGAGTTTTGCGCCTCGTCGAAGACGCGGGCCAGGTTCTTCTCGGTCTCGCCGATGTACTTGTTCACGATCTGGGCGAGATCGATGCGAAACAGGTCATAGCCGAGCTCGCGCGCCAGGAGCTGCGCCACCATGGTCTTGCCGGTGCCCGGCGGCCCCGCCATGATGGCCGACACGCCGCGCCCGTAGGGCAGCTTCTTGGAGAAGCCCCACGACTCCAGCAGGTAGGTGCGGTGGCGCGCGAAGCGCACCACCTCGCGGATGCGCTCCAGGGTGTCCTCGGGCAGCACCAGGTCTTCCCAGGTGAAGCCGGGCGGGATGCGCTGCGCCATGGTGCCCAGCCGGTGCGACAGCATCAGGCGCGCCGCCTCGCCGAGATCCTCCAGCGTGATCAAGGGCGCGTCGGGTGAGCGCAGCCAGGCCTTGGACGAGGCGCGCTGCGCCGCGCGCAGGATCGAGCCGCCGCCGAACGAGTAGCGGCTGGCCACCACCTCGAGATCCTCGGGGTTGCCGAGCGGCGTGCGCGTCGGCACCGAGCGGCGCCACAGCTCGAGGCGCTCGGCCATGGTCGGCAGCGGCAGCTCGACCTCGCCCAGCGAGGGGATGTTGGGCGCCAGCCACTCGGGGCGCTCGTGCGCGGTGATGACCACCGGGGCGTCGACCTCGCGCAGGAGGTCACCGAGCCGCTCGGCGGTGGTGCGCGGCACCCGCTCCGACCCGATCTCGCCGCCGCCCTGGAACAAGAGCAGCGCGCCACGCAGCGCGGCCTCGCGCAGCAGCGCGCTGAAACGATCCATCATGTTCTCGGGATCCGCCAGCAAGAGCGGCAGATCCACTCGCAGGATGGGCTTTTTGGCGTCCTGGCACACCGCCTCGATGAGCATGGTCTTGCCGGTGCCGGGCGGGCCGAACACCAGCAGTCGCGCCGGGCGCGGCGCGCTGGCGTCGTTCGGATCGGGCGCCGGCTCGCCCAGGCGCAGGCTGCGCTGCACCGCGGTCAGCACCGCGGGGTCGACCACGACCTCGGACAGCCGGGGCAGCTCGGGCGGCACCCGGCAGAAGCCCTCCAGCGCCTCGTCGAGCCGGTCGTCGCCACGCAGGTGATCGACCACCCGGTCGGCCAGCCGCACCGCGCGCAGCGCGAACGGCGCCGCCTCGGCGCCATGGCCATGCGCGATCACGACCACGCGCGAGCGCCGCAGCACGCCGCCCGGCCCCAGCGCGCGCCGCACCCGCTCGCGGGCGTCGTCGCTGCCGCCGCCGACGAGCTGGCACAGGAAGCTGACGTCGGGCCGCTTCTTGGTGAAGTCGTCGTAGGCGAAGGTGAAGACGCGCTCCATGTCGGGGTCGACCTCGGGCGCCAGCAGCACCGCGACCACGCGGGCCTCGATGTCGCCCAGGTGACAGGCCCGCATCAGGGTCAGGAAGGGCGCCGGCTGACCGGCCGCGCGTGCGGCCTCGATGCGCGCGATGGCCTCCTTCCAGCGCTTGTTGACCAGCTCCTCGGCGGCGCTGCTGCGCGCCAGCAGCTCGCCCGGCGGCGCCTGGCCCGACAGCGTGCGCACCACCTCGGCGGCGCCCACCGAGAAGCGTGGCTGCGCGCTGCCGTCGGGGTTGTAGCGGCTGGCCTGCACCAGCAGGTGGCGCTCGACCAGCAGGCGGACACACTCGGTCAGCGCGGCCAGTTGCTCACGGGGGTTGGCGTACGGGGCGGGGGCGGATGCCGGGGGCGGGGTGGCGGGGCTCTTGGCCATCGCCCCGAGACTACTGCGAAAGCGGCAGTACTTGAAGGGGACGCGGAGGCCGGCGGGTCAGACCGCGGCTTTCAGCGCGGCGACGTCCGCGAGCGGCGAGTCGCGGTCGGCGTTGCGCTCGTCGAGGAACGCGAGGAACGCCTCGGCGGTCGCGAAGTGCTCCACGATGTTGTCCTCGATGGGATCCTCGAGCTCCACCAGCACCATCGACAGGGTTCCGCCCGACCACGACACGCCGAAGTAGCTCATGCCACCACCGTCGGCCCCGAGCTCGATGGTGCACGCGGGGTCGAACGCGCCCTTGTCCGCGCCGCAGTTGGCGCGGACCCAGCCCGCATCGATGGCGCCATTTTCGCACGACATCTCGAGCGTGCTCTCCAGGCTGCACACCGGTGACGAGGAGCCGCTCTGGAACATCGACAGGTGCCCGAGGTTGACCCGGTAGAAGTGCGCGGCCAGCGCCTCGGCGAGCGCACGCACGCAGGGCGGCGCTGCCCCGAGGTCGACCTCGATGGGGCGCGGCGCGGCTGGCCGCGGATTGGCTGGGCCGTAGTCGCGGCTGACGAGCTTGGTGAGTGCCTGGACGAGCGTCTCCATCTTTGCCCCCCCTCTTGAACCCGCTCGGCGCCGCCTGACGAGGTCAGCGCCAGCACATTCACGGTACAGCGAGTGGCCGAAGGGGCGAAGCGGGAAAGCGGAAGGCGAAAGAGGGGAAGCGAGGGGCGCTCGAGCCGCCGGCTACTCCTTGGCGGGGCCGCGCAGCCAGGGCATCATCGAGCGCAGCTTGGCGCCGACCTGCTCGATGGGGTGCGCCTTGCCGGCCTCCGCCAGCGCCTTCATG
Organism: Deltaproteobacteria bacterium; assembly: GCA_020853705.1. GTDB lineage: Bacteria > Myxococcota_A > Polyangia > Haliangiales > JADYYK01 > JADYYK01. The sequence goes on along the minus strand of JADYYK010000014.1, from coordinate 57,868 downwards.
CGCGGGCGGCCGGCCTTGTTCTCGTCGATGAACTCCTTGGCGAAGGCGCCGCTCTGGATGTCGGCGAGGATCTGCTTCATGGCGGCGCGCGACTCCGGGCCGATGACCTTGGGGCCGCGGGTCAGGTCGCCGTACTCGGCGGTGTCGGACACCGAGTAGCGCATGTTGGCGATGCCGGCCTCGTAGATGAGATCGACGATCAGCTTGACCTCGTGCAGACACTCGAAGTAGGCGACCTCGGGCTGGTAGCCGGCGTTGATCAGGGTCTCGAAGCCGGCCTGGATCAGCGCGGTCAGACCGCCGCACAGCACGGCCTGCTCGCCGAACAGGTCGGTCTCGCACTCCTCCGAGAAGGTGGTCTCGATGATGCCGGCGCGCGCCGACCCGATCCCGCGCCCGTAGGCCAGCGCGATCTGCTTGGCCTTGCCGGTGGCGTCCTGGTGCACCGCGACCAGCGCGGGAACGCCGATCTGATCGACATAGGCGCGGCGCACCAGGTGGCCGGGGCCCTTGGGCGCGATCAGGAAGACGTCGTGCACCGGCTTGGGCACGATCTGCTGGAAGCGGATGTTGAAGCCGTGCGCGAAGGCCAGCGCGGCGCCATCGCGCAGGTTGGGCGCGATGTGCTCGGCGTACAGCGCGCCCTGGTGCTCGTCATTGATGAGGATCATCGCGATGTCGGCGGCGCGGGCGCCGGCCCCGAGATCCTCGTAGACCTCGATGCCTGCCTTCTTGGCCAGCTCGATGCGCCGCGAACCGGGGCGCAGCCCGACCGCGACCTTGACGCCGCTGTCGCGCAGGTTCTGGGCGTGGGCGTGACCCTGGCTGCCATAGCCATAGATCACGACCTGCTTGCCCTGGAGGTACTCGAGGTTCGCGTCCTTCTCGTAATAGACCGTCGCCATGCGCTGGGACTCCTTGCCGAGGGTGCCGCGCCTCTGTGACGCAGCGCGGCAAAGAATAGCCTTTCGCTGGCGGCGTTTCAACGGCTAGCGTGTGGGTCGTGCGTGTGAGCTGGGTGGTGCTGGCGGCGCTGGCCGCGGGTGGGGCAGGGGTGGCCCGCGCGGAGGCGCCGCCCGAGGCGGAGATCACTCGTGATCTGTCGCTGAAGGCCATCCAGAAGCAGCGCTGGTTCGAGGCCGGCGGCGACTGGTTCCGGTTGCTCGCGGTGGTCGACACCGGGTCTCTGCCCAAGGGGGTCACGGTGACCGCCGACGGCAAGCACGTCATCGTGACCAACTTCGGCCACCACGACGGGCGCAACGTGTACCGCTACGATCCGGCCACGCTGGAGATCACGGCCAGGGCGAAGTTCCCCGGCAACGCCGTCGAGGTGCTGCCCTCGGTCGACGGCGAGCTGGTCTACGTCTCCAACTTCTATCACCAGCAGCTGCTCGGCCTCGACCCCGCCACGCTGGAGATCAAGCGCGCCTATGGCACCGGCAAGGTGCCCAAGCACTTCGCGCTGTCACCCGACGGGCGGCGCGCCTACGTGTCCAACTGGGAGAGCGCCTCGGTCAGCGTGGTCGACCTCAGGACCAACCTGCTCATCAAGAACGTCAAGACCGACTACCAGCCGCGCGGCGTCGCCATCACGCACGACGGCAAGAAGATCTATGTCGCCAACACCGGGGCGCACACCTGGTCGGTGATCGACGCCGCCACGCTGACCGCGACCACGCGCAAGTCGTGCAAGTTCCCGCGCCATGCCGGGACCACGCCCGCGGGCCTCATCATCATCTCGTGCCTGGGCACGCACCTCCTGCACGTCATCGATCCCGCGACCGATGAGGTGGTGCGCAAGGTGTCGGTCGGCCACGGGCCCAAGACCATGGACTTCACCCGCGACGGCCGCTTCCTGTTCACCGCGGACTATCGCGGCGACACCATGTCGATCGTCGACCTGGCGAGCTGGCGGTCCTGGATCGTCCCGCTGCCGGTCACCCGCGGCTCGGGCGTCGCGGTCAGCCCCGACGGGCGCCGGATCTATGTCACCGGCTGGGACTCGGACAACATGGCGGTGTTCGAGCACCTGCTGCCGGGGGACACGCCGGGGCCGCTGCCCAGCTTCAGCGCCGAGGGCATCGCGGATCTGAAGAAGCTGGTGCGCCCGCCGCAGCGCGAGCCCAAGCCCTACGAGGTGCGCCTGGCCGAGGCCAAGGCGCGCAGCGCGAAGCGGAGGAAGGCCGCGCGCGAGGCGCAGAAGGCGGACCGACAGGCGACAGGGCACAGGTGACAGGCAACAGGCGATGAGCAATGCCGGAAGGGGGGACGGAGATCGGTGACAGGCCGGAATCGCGGCCGGCTATTTCCGGTCGTTCAGCGGGATGACGTCTTCGGTCGGATCGGCGGGATCGGGGCGGATGAGGTCGGCCAGCGACACCCCGGTGCGGGCGCGCGCGGCGCTGGCGATGTCGGCCAGGATGGCCTCGAGGCGCGGGTTGCAGGCCTGGCTGGGGCCACCGTCGGGCATCACGCCGCCGGCGTCACCGAAGGCGGCCATGATCTGGTCGAGCTGGATGTCGCTGGCCGGGCGGCCAGGCAGGTAGGCGATCCCGGGCTGGTCGACCTCGATGGCCAGGCCGACGCGCTTGAGGCGATGAAACACGCGCTCGACGACGTCCTCGCTGGCGTCGAAGCGGGCGCACAGCTCGGTGCGCGACAGGCCCTGGCCGCCGGCCTGGTAGTGCTCGGCGACCGCGCACAGCAGGCGCGCGGCGAAGCCGCCGGAGAACTTCTGGAACAGCTCGTCCTCGAGATCGCGGCGGCCGTGCTCGCGCTCCAGCGCGGGCAGGTTCTGCAGCGCGTGGCTGATCTCGGCCGACAAGAGCACGATGTTCCAGGTCACGTACATCCAGACCAGGAAGATGGGCACCAGGCCGAAGCGCCCGTAGATCCCGCTGTAGCTCTTGAGCGCGACCTCGGACACATAGATCCGGAAGCCCAGCTTGGCGACCTCGATGAGGGCGGCGCCGAAGATGCTGCCGATCAGCGCCGGCAGGATGCGCACCCGGGTCGCCGGCAAGAGCTTGTTGGTCAGGAACAGCGAGGCGAAGGTGCCGCCGGCCGCGATCAGGTAGCTGATCTGCGGGTGCTCGTCGGTGATGATGGTGGCCTGGTACACGGTGTAGCCAAGTAGCGGCGGCACCATGGTGACCAAGGTGTAGAACACGAAGAACTTCGAGGTCAGCGGGCGGTTGCGGTCGATGCGCCAGATCTGGTTGAAGATGCCCTCGATGTTGTGAAACAGCATGAAGCCGACGAACAGCGTGGCGGCCAGGCCGGGGATGCCCACGGTCTCGATGGAGATGTGCTTGGAGAAGCTGACCACGGTGGCCACGATCTGGGTGCGCTCGATGTCGGGCAGCACCTGGCGGGCCAGGAAGTCGACGAAGGCCGACTGCGCCTCCAGGGCGCCGGTCAGATCGAGGACGGCCAGCGCGACGCCCATGATGGGCACCAGCGACAGCGCGGTGGTGAAGGTGAGGGCGGCGGCCTTCTGCGGGCAACTATCGGTAAACCACAGCTTGACGACCTGGATCACGACGCGGACCGAGTAGATCAGGCCGCGCACCAGCCCCGACGGGCTGAAGTCCCGGCCCGAGCGCGAGGCCGCAATCAGGTGGCTCAGCCTGGCGCGCGCGGGGGCGCGGCTGGCGGGCACGGGATCTGGAGAGGTCGTGGACAAGGTTCGTGCGTTTTACATGCGAACCGACACCGGACATAATAATGCATCCCATGGACACACCAGGGTCTTCCCAAGCAAGCGCGGTACGCGTATGCCCCGCCTGCAATGCCCGCTACGACGCGGCGACCACGTTCTGCGTCAAGGACGGCACCCCGGTGGTCCCCGAGGTGGCGTCGGCGGTAGGCAGCGACGCCGTCGGCGAGATCATCGACGATCGCTACAAGCTGGTGCGCAAGCTGGGTGAAGGCGGCATGGGCGAGGTCTACGAGGCCGCCCACGTCTTCATCGAGAAGCGCGTCGCCATCAAGCTGCTGCGCAGCGAGATCATGGCCAACGCCGAGGCGGTCAGCCGGTTCCGCCAGGAGGCCCGCTCGGCGTCCTCGATCGGCCACGAGAACATCATCAAGGTCGAGGACTTCGGCCAGCTGTCCGACGGTCGCGTCTACCTCGCGATGGAGTTCCTCGACGGGCGCCCCTTCGACACCGCGGTCGAGAAGGGCGAGCTGTCGATGCCCGCCATGCTCGACGTCATGGTGCAGGTGTGCCGCGGCCTGGCGGCGGCGCACTCCAAGGGGATCGTCCACCGCGACATGAAGCCGCAGAACATCTACCTCGCGCACCGCTCCGACGGGCACGAGGTGGTGAAGATCCTCGACTTCGGCATCGCCAAGGTCTCGGGCGCCGACGCCAACCAGAACCTGACCCGCACCGGGACCATCTTCGGGACCCCGCACTACATGTCGCCCGAGCAGGCGCTGGGGCAGAACCTCGACGCGCGCTCCGACATCTACGCCTGCGGCGTCATCATGTACGAGGTGTTCACCGGACACGTGCCCTTCAAGGCCGAGTCCTTCATGGGCATCCTCACGCAGCACATCACGGCGACGCCGCTGCCCCCGCGCGCGGCCGCGCCGGAGCGCCAGATCCCGCCCGATCTCGAGGCCGTCATCCTGCGCGCGATGGCCAAGCAGCCCCAGGATCGTCAGCAGTCGATGACCGAGCTGATGAACGACCTGGTCAACTGTCACATGAACCTGACCGGGATGCCGCCGATGTGTCTGCAGGCGACCCCGGCGGGGGCGAGCGTGTTCCACATGGCCGCGGCGACCCCGTCGAAGCTGCACGCGGCGGTGGGGCCGAGCGGGGTCATCGGGGTGGCGCACCCGATGTCGCAGTCGGGGGGCATCCAGGTCCCCGGGCGGCCGGCGTCGGGCGTCATCGTGGCGCAGCCGGGCCAGTCGGAATTCGACATGGTGCCGGGCGGCAAGCGCAAGAGCAAGGCGTGGATCGTCATCCTGGTCCTGGTGGTGCTGGGCGGCGGCGGCGCGGCGGCGTACTTCGCGACGCAGGGGGGCGATGGCAAGGGGGACGGCACCGGCTCGGCGGCGGGCGGCTACCTGGACGCCGGCGCGAGTGGTGGGCCGGTGGTCAACAGTGGTGGTGATCCGACCGGCAACAAGACGCCCGACGCGGGCACCGGCGGCACCGTGGTGACGCCGCAGGCGGTCGACGCCGGCACCACCGTGGTGGCGCAGCAGGTCGACGCCGCGGTGGCGATCGACCCGGGGCCGACCAAGTTCGAGAAGGTCATGGTCTCGAGCACGCCGAGCGGGGCCACCGCCTACGACGCGCTGACCGGCAAGCAGCTGTTCAAGACGCCCAAGCTGTTCGCGCTCAAGGGCAAGGTGGTGCAGGTCATCTTCAAGCTCAAGGGCTACGAGGATCGCGGGCCGGTGTCGCTGGACGGCACCCTGGAGGAGATCCCGGTGACGCTGGACAAGAAGTCCAGGGGCGGCAGCCGTGATCCCAACCCGAGCACCAGCCCGAGCCCGAGCGGCAGCCCGACCAGCTCACCGAGCCCGACGCCCAAGCCCACGCCGAAGCCGACCCCGTCGCCCGATGACGGCACCGTCGACGATCCCGATGACGGAACGGTGAACTGAGTTGGCCGCGCCCGGCAAGGCGGCACCGGCCGCCAGGCTCGACCGGGCGGCGCTGGCCCAGGCCATCGCGACGCTGAGCGCGGAGCCCACCGACCTGTGGGCGCTGGCCAAGGTCGCACGCGGCGTGGCCGAGCTGGGCGGGGTGGCGGCCGCCGTCGAGGCGCAGAGCGCGCTGGCCCACGCCGCGGCCGAGGGCGGCCAGCTGATGCAGGCGCTGTCGGCGGTCAAGCAGCTCGAGGGGCTCGATCGCGGCGCCGCGGCCCGGCTGCTGGAGCGGCTGGCCGACGACTATGGCGCGCGCTCGAAGCGGGTCGACCCTGCGCACCGGGTGGGGCCGCCGCCGATGGGGCGCGCGAAGTCGACGGCGCCGGTGGCGAGCAAGCCGGCGCAGGCGAATCCGGCGAGTCCGGCGAATCCGGCGAATCCGGCGAATGACGCGACGCTGCGCAAGCAGGCCGAAACGGCGCTGAAGCCGGCGCTGGCGGCGGCCCGGGCGGTGCCCGCGGCGGCCAGGCTGCCCGCGCTGCCGCTGTTCCGCGCCCTGGAGCCGGACGCCTTCGCGAGCTTCGTCGAGCTCCTGGGCGCGCGCCGGGCCCAGGCGGGTAGCGTCATCGTCGAGCAGGGCGGGCCGGCGGAGGCGTTCTGGGTCATCGCGCGCGGGCGGGTGCGCATCGAGCGCCAGCAGCCCGGCGCCGAGGTCGTGCTGTCGCGGCTGGGGCCGGGCGCCTTCTTCGGCGAGATGGCGCTGCTGGGCGGCACCGCCCGCAGCGCGCGCGCGGTGGCCGAGAGCGACGTCGAGCTGTTCGAGATCGCGCGGGGCCCGCTGGAGCAGCTGGCCGCCGCCGAGCCGAAGCTGGCCGAGGTGCTGGCGGCGCACTGTCGCGATCGGCTGATCGCCAACCTGATGGTGACCTCGGCGGTGTTCCGCGAGATCCGCAGCGAGGAGCGCAGCCGGCTGGCCGAGCGCTTCTCGCGCCGGGTGGTGCCGGCCGGCACCCGCGTGGTCGAGGAGGGCGCCGAGGGCGAGGGGATCCACGTCATCGTCACCGGCGCGGTCGAGGTGCGCAAGCGGGACGACGGCGGCGGCAAGCTGGTGCTGTCACGCCTGGGGCCGGGCGACGTCTTCGGCGAGATGTCGCTGCTGGGGCGGCGGCCGGCGCAGGCCAGCATCGTGGCGATCGAGAAGACCGCCCTGCTGCTGCTGCCGCGCGAGGACTTCGACCTGGTGGTGAAGGACTATCCGCAGCTCCTGGGCCACCTGTACCAGCTCCAGGTCACACGGGAACGCGACAACGAGCGACTGCTGGCCGCCGAGCCGGTCGAGGCCGACGATTACTTGATTTGAAAAGCCGCAAGGATTGCGCTATGTCCCCGCCATGCTTCGACATGGCCTGAAGATCACCCTGTGCCTCGCTGTGCTTGGTTCGTTCGCTGCCTGCGTCGAGAAGAGCTCGAGCGCACCGAGCGAGAAGCAGCTGCAGCTGCGCAAGGAGAACATCCTGACCGCGGCGCCGGCCAGCCTCAAGCGCTCGGTCAACGCCGATCTCGACGGCAAGATCGTCTACCTCGGCTGCGACTATGACAAGGACACCATCTCGCCCGGCGAGAAGGTGGTCATCCAGCACTACTTCAAGGTGGTGCAGCCGACCGGCCGCGGCTGGAAGCTGTTCCAGCACCTGAACGGCGACAGCCCCAACGGCAACTGGGTCAACATCGACCACAAGCCGGTCAAGGGCTCGTACCAGGTCTCGGAGTGGAAGGCCGGCGAGATCATCCGCGACGAGTACACCCTGACGCTGCCCAAGAACTGGACCGCGCCGGTGGCCACCGTGCACATCGGGATCTACAAGGGCGGCGACCGCCTCAAGGTGCTGTCGGGCGAGCAGGACGGCCAGAACCGCGTCGTCGCGCTGAAGCTGCCGGTGGTCGCGGGCAAGGGCGCGGCGGCGCCCACGGTGCCGGATCTGACGGTGCGCAAGACCGCCAAGGCGCCGGTCATCGACGGCAAGCTGGACGACGCCGCGTGGGTCAACGCGCCGACCACGGGGACGCTGAAGGACTCGCTCAATGGCGAGAAGGTCATCGAGCCGGGCGCCGAGGCCAAGGTGCTGTGGGACGACCAGTTCCTGTACGTCGCCTTCACCGCCAAGGACGCCCACGTGTGGAGCGACCTCAAGAACCACGACGACAAGCTGTGGACGCAGGATGTCTTCGAGGTCTTCCTCGACGCCGACGGCGACGGCCAGACCTACGTCGAGCTGCAGGTCAACCCCAACAACGCGACCTTCGATTCGTACCTGCCGGTGCGCCGTGGCAACCAGGATGACTGGACCGCCGAGGGCATGAAGACCGCGGTCATGATCGACGGCGACCTGGCCAGCAAGGACGGCGAGGACAAGGGCTGGAGCGCCGAGATGGCCATCCCGTGGGCCGCGGTGCGCGGTCGCCAGGACGCCGCCGCGGTCAAGCTGCCGCCCGCGCTGGGGCAGTCGCTGCGCGCCAACTTCTTCCGCTTCGACCTCGGCAAGAGCGGCAAGCAGGTCGCCGCGGCGTGGTCGGCCACGGTGGAGCCCGACTTCCACAACACCGGCCGCTTCGGCAAGCTGACCTTCGCCGACGAGACCGGCATGGTGCCGCCGAGCGGCGTGCCGATGGTGCCGGCCGGGGGCGCGCCGCTGCCCGGCGCGGGCCCCGACAAGCTGACCCCGGCGCGCGCCGCGGAGCTGATGAAGAAGGAGCTCAACCCGGCCGCCAAGGGCGAGGTCAAGGCGGCGCCGGTGGCCCAGCCCAAGTGATCAGGCCCCTCGAGGCGCAGCTTCGAGGCGTCCTGTTCCGTTCGTTGGGGTAAGCTTGGCTGTGACCCGCAGGTGGCTGGCTTGGAGCGCTCTGGCAGCCATCGTGCTGGCGCTGGCGGGCTGTCCGCGGGGCGACGGCAAGCCCACGGTGCCGCGCGAGGCGCCGGCGCGTGGCGTGTTCCGGCCCGCCACTGTGGCGGCGGGGACCTACAACGAGTCGACCGACCCCGAGCCGCCCGAGGGCGAGCTGGAGTCGCTGCTGCTCGACGTGGTGACGCAGAAGGCGCTGGAGGCCGGGCGCAGCTCGCCGCTGCCCGATCCGCGGCTGGCGGCGGCGGCGCGCGACCTGGCGACCACCCTGACCGGGGACGAGCCGCCGGCCTACGACCTCATCGAGTTCGCGCTGCAGCACCACGGCATCATCGAGCCGTCGCCGCACCTGGTGGTGGTCGAGATGACGCCAGGGGGCGAGGACGCCCTGGTCGACGAGCTGCGCCTCAAGCTGCCGGCCGTGCTGGCCGAGGGCAAGTACCGGCGCTTCGGGGCTGGATTCGCCGACACCGGGACCACGCGGCGCGTGGTGATCGCGCTGCAGGAGAGCTGGGTCGACACTGACCCGGTGCCGCGCGCGCTGCCCAGCGGTGGCGCGGCCGAGCTGCGCGGACGGCTGCTGTTTCCCTATCGCGACGCCCACGTCGTGGTCACGCCCCCTGCCGGCAAGGTGCAGACGCTGCCGCTTTCGCGCGAGGCCGATGGCGGCTTCCGGACCTGGCTGCGCTGCGAGCGCGACGGCCGCTACCAGGTCGAGATCGGCGGTCAGGACAAGCTGGGCGCCGAGGTGCTGGCGAACTTCCCGGTGTACTGCGGCAGCGCGCCGCCGACCGAGGTGGTGCTGCGCGGCGACGTCGGGGTGGTGCGCAGCGGCAACGAGGCCGAGGAGCGCGTGCTGGCGCTGCTCAACGCCGACCGGGTGCAGCATGGCCTGCCTGCGCTGCAGTGGGACGGGCGGGTCGCGGCGGTGGCGCGCGCGCACAGCCAGGACATGTTCGATCACGACTTCGTGGGCCACGTGTCGCCCACCACGGGCAGCGCGGGCGACCGGCTGCGCCGGGCCCGGATCGGGACCGCGACGGTGCTGGAGAACGTGGCGCGGGCCTACTCGCCCGAGGAGGCGCAGCGCGGCCTGATGGGCAGCCCGGGCCATCGCGCCAACATCCTCAGCCCCGAGGCGACGCACGTGGGGATCGGGATCGTGCTCGGGCGCGAGGTCGCGGGGCGGCCCGAGCTGCTGGTGACCCAGCTGTTCATCCGGGTGCCGCCCAAGGTCGACGTGGCGCGCGCGGTGGCCGAGGCGCGCGCCGTGATCGCGGAGCGGCGCAAGGCGCGACCCGGGGTGAAGCAGCTCATCGACGACGCCGAGCTGGGCAAGCTGGCCAGCGCCTTCGCGCGCGAGCTGGCGGCGGGGTCGCCGCGTGATGACGCGGCCGCGCGGCTGGACAGTGGCCTCGACAAGCTGGGCGGGCGCTTCTCGGTGGTGAAGACCAACCTGATGGTGGTGGGGGCGATCTCGCAGATCGGCGGCGCCAAGAACGTGGAGGACGCCAGCGTGAGCCACGTCGGCATCGGCGTCGCGCAGGGCGACGACGCCGAGATCGGCAAGGGCGCCCTGTTCGTGGTCGTGCTGCTGGCCGAGTCGCGGTAGGTCGAGGTCGAGGCCCGGGGGGCTTCAGGGCAGCGGCGGGGGCAGGGCGGCGGCGTGCGCGCGCTCGCGCTCGACGCGGGCCAGGGCCTCGGCGTGGCTGCGCGCCAGGGCCTCCAGCGCGGCGGCGTCGGGGATGGGGTGCTCGGGGCTGACGCCGGCGATGGCCAGGGCGGCGGCCAGGTCGGCGGCCAGCGAGGCGCCGCTGGCGGGCGGCGCGGCCAGGCCGTGGATGGTGATGGTGACGCCGAAGCGCTCCTCGACCACGCGGTCGGCGGTCAGGGCGCCGTGCACGACGCCCTGGCGGTGCAGCGCGGCCAGCGCGGCGGCCAGGGTCGACAGCAGCCGGACCTGGCGGCGCGCGGCGGCGGCCTCGGGCGGCTGGGTGTCGGTGGTGCGACCGGTGGGCGCGGCCTCGGGCCGCTCGTAGACCACCAGGCCGGTCGCGCGATCAATGCGCAGGATGCGCTGCACGCCCGCGCCGCCAGCGCGGGCGAAGGCCTGCAGCCTTGCCAGCACGGTGTCGTCGAGCACGCCGGGCTCGAAGCGCTCGACGATGACGCCGCGCGACAGCACGACGTCACGCGCGGCGCCGAGGTGGGACCTCGTGTGCGCCGGGCGCTGCTCGTCGAGCGGGGTCTCGTCGACATAGCGCTCGACCTCGCTGGGCGGGCGGCTCTCCTCGGCGGGGGCGTTGGGGATGCGCATGGTCCCGGTGCGGGTCGGCCGCGAGGCGTCGGCGGCGGCGCGCTCGCCCCAGTCGAGCTCGGCGAGGTCGCGGCGCAGCTCCTCGACGGTCTGGTAGCGATCCCCGGGGGCCTTGGCCAGCAGGCGCGCCAGCAAGGGATCGAAGCGCTCGCTGAGGGCGGCGACCACGCTGGGCGGCGGCGGCGGCTCGCTGAGGTGCTGCATCGCGAAGTCGGGGCCCAGGAAGGGCAGGCGCCCGGTCAACACCAGGTACAGGGTGACGCCGAGGGCGTAGAAGTCGGCTGCCACGGTCAGCTTGGCCCCGGTGATCTGCTCCGGGCTCATGTAGGCCAGCGAGCCGATGAAGCCGCCGGTCTGGGTCTGCCCCAGATCGAGCAGGTGGGCGACGCCGAAGTCGCCCAGCTTGGCGCGCCCGGCGGCGCTGAAGAAGATGTTGGCCGGCTTGAGATCGCGATGGACGATGCCGCGCTGGTGCGCGACCTCGAGGCCGGCCAGCACGTCCTCGATGATGCGCGGCACTTCGACCAGCGGCAGCAGCGGGCGCAGGCGCGCCTCCAGGGTGCCGACCATGAGCTCCATGGCCAGGAAGCCGGCGGCCTCGTCGACGTCGTACAGCTCGACCACGTGCGGGTGGCGCAGCGTGCCCAGCACCCGGGCCTCGCGCAGGAACATCGAGTAGGCCTTGCGACCGCGATCGTCCTTGGCGTCGAGCGACGACACGCCGGAGAAGATCTTGACCGCCACCGGGATGCCGCGCACGGCGTCGAAGGCGCGGTACACGCGGCCCGAGCCGCCCGAGCCGAGCAGGTGGTCGAGCCGGTAGCGCCCCATCAGCCAGCGCCCGGCGTCGGCCTCGGCCGCGGGCGCGTCACCCTCGCCGCCGGCGCCGCCGAGCTGGCCGGCGCGCAGCTCGCGGGCCAGGATGCGGATGGCGGCGTCGAGATCCTCGGGCAGGTTGGGGTCCGCGCGTCGCGCGCGCTTGAGGGCGTCACGCGCGCCCTCGCGCAGGCCGAGGCCCGCCAGCGGTAGCGGCAGCAGCCGCTCGGCGGGCGGCCCCGACGCGGCGTCGGGCACCGCCTTCTGCAGGTGGCGCACCGCGGCCTCGTGGCGCAGGAAGCCCTCCAGGATCCGCCCCAGCGCCAGGTGGGCGCGCGCGGTGTCACCGGCGCCCAGGCCGCCCTCGACCGCGAGCAGCCCCTCGTAGACCTGGCCGGCCTCGCGCAGGCGGCCCAGGACCTCGTACAGGCGGGCCTGCTCCAGCGGCAGGTGGGCCTTGCCGAACAGCTCGGCGGCGGCGGCGCGCTCGCCCAGGCTCTCGCTGAGCACGGCGGCCTCCTGCCACATGCGGCGCCCCTCGTAGAGGGCCACAGCGGCGCGGCGCTCCTCGGGCGTCGCGCGCTCGAGCTCGGCGGCGGCGGCGGCCAGCTCGGCGGGGTCCTTGGCCTCCAGCGCCAGGCGCAGCGCGCGCGGGCGGTCACCCAGCTTGCGGGCCAGGGCGGCGGCGGCGCGGAAGTTCCACAGCCGCTCGTAGAGCGCGATGGCGCGCTCGAGGTCGGCGCGCCCGCCACGCTCGGTCAGCGCGGCGGCGGCCTCGCCATGGCGGCCGGCGGCGAGCAGCGCCTCGATGGCGGCGTCGTCGGTGGCGGCGGCAGCGGCGGCAGCGGCGGCGGCGGCGGCGGCGGCGGCGGCGTCCGCAGCGGGGCCGCCCTTGTCGTCGCCCATGCTCACAGCAGGCGCGCCAGCCCGAGGACGATCTCGGCCAGGATGAGGACGACCACGGTGGTCTCGAGCAGCAGCATACGGCGGGTCTGGGCTAGATCGAGGAACAGCTCCAGGGTCTCCTGGATGGTGCGCAGGCGGTACTCCAGGGCGCGGAAGCGCTCCTCGATCTCGAGCATGGCCCGCAGATCGCGGAACAGCCGGTCGAGCGCCTCGATGTCCCAGGTGATGGCCGGCTTGTCGAGCAGCGCCAGCGACTCGATGATCTGGTTCTTGGTGTCGATGGCGGCGCCCACGAAGCGCGTCATGTCGCGCGACTGCCGTGGCGCGCGCCCGGTGGTCTTGATCTTGTCGACCCAGCTGTCGAGCTTGCGCAGGAGCTCGCGCAGATCCTCGTCGTAGTAGTCGATGCACACCGACTGCGCCAGCAGCAGCGTGATGACGTCGACCATGCCCGGGGACAGCTCGGGCACGCTGACGCGGTCGAAGCGCACCTCGCCGTGGGCGGGCGCGCCGTCGCGCACGTCGATGGCGAAGTCCTCCTCCAGCGGGGCGTGCGGCTCCTCGGGCAGCTTGGCGCGCACCGCGGCGATGACCCGGGCGCGCTCCTCGGCGCCGACGTTGATGAAGACCAGGGCGCCGAAGTCGAACGCCACCGCGATCCCGCCGCCGCCATAGTCGGCGACGATCTGCTTCTTGGTGGTGCGCACCGTGGTGCCTGCGAACACGGGGCCGAGCTCCTTCAGCGGGAAGGTCGAGGCGAAGCCGTAGGCGAGGGCGGCGGCGGGCACGCGGCGACGATACCGCGAGGGCGGCGCCGCGTCAGCCGTAGCGGGCGTCGTAGCGCGCGAACTGCTCCACCGCCAGGTAGCGGTGCGCCGGGCCGCCGGTCGAGAACGCCGTGGTCTCGGCGTCCAGGATCAGCGCCGGCTGCTGCGCCTGGGCGTGGGCGACCAGGCGGCGCAGGTTGTCGAGCGACGTGGTGGCGGCGCCGCCGGGCAGGGCGGCATAGTTGACGCGGGTGGACGGCAGCAGTCGCAGCGGCTCGGCCAGCGGGGCAGGGCCGTCGGGCCGGTAGGGCGCCCCGGGGCGCGCTGGCCCGGCGGGCACCAGGTCGACGAAGTGCAGCCGCTCGAAGGGCGGGTCGGCGGGCAGCTGGCCGGCGTGGACCTCGGCCAGCTCGGCCCAGCCGAGCTCCCGGGTGCCGCCATCGCCGCGCGTGGTCAGGCCGCGCTCGTCGAGCTCCAGCTCGCGCACCACGAAGCGCAAGAGCTCTGCGGTGGCGTCGGCGGCGGCGGCGCGGACCTGGCTGGGGCCGCCGCCGGGCTGCCTGGCGCTGGCGCCGACCGCCTTGGCCAGGGTGATGCCGCTGGCGGCCTTGATGGCGTCCTGCAGCGCGCGGGCGCGCGGGCGCGCGGCGGCGGCCCGCGCCGCCCCTGGGGTCGCACTGGCGTCGGAGGCGGCCAGCTTGACCAGGGCGGCCTCGCGCTGCTCGCCGGCGCCCGTGCTGGCCTGCGCCGCGAGCGCGATGGCGGCGACCAGCCCGAGCAGGGCGCTGCTCGCCAGGGTCGGCAGCGCCCACGCCAGGTGGCTGTCAGGCCCGCCCGGGAAGGCCATCACCACGGCGGCCAGCTGCAGCAGCAGCAGGGCGCACAGGAAGGCGGCCCAGCGATTCAAGGTGGCGCGGCCCTCGGTGGCCATCAGCACCGCGGCGCCAGCCAGGACGACCGCGGCGACGAGCGCCTGGTAGAAGGTGAAGGTCGCGCCCAGGGCCCAGTACCTGAGGCGACGCTCGGCAGCGAAGAAGTCGCGGTGCGGCACGATGGCGCAGGCGCCCTGGGTGCACACCCGCGTGCCACGCAGCCCGATCGACGCCCGGGCCAGGCCATCCGGGGTGCGCCCGGTCCAGAATGACCGGGACAGCGCGCTGATCAAGATGATCACCGCGGCCATGAGCGCCAGCGCCGGGCCGGCGTGCTTCTTCATGAGCCCAGACTACCGCCCCCCGGCCGCGCATGCTAGACGGGGGCCATGGAAATGGATGCGGCCACGACCGGCTCCGGCACGACCCCCGTGAGCTCGACTGCGACCCAGGCGCCCGCGCCCGCGCCCGCGGGGCGCTTCCCCGAGCACGACGCCCGGGTCGCGCGCATCGCCGCCGACCTGCGCGCGCGGGCCAGCGCCGGCGCTGCCGGCGGCGCGCCGATGTCGCTGGGCAAGGCCGCGGTGTCGCACTTCGTGCCCAACCCGCACGACCCGCGCCACAAGGACAAGAAGCTCGACGTGCGTGCTCTGCGCGAGGTGCTGGCCTTCGATCCGGCGGCGCGCACCATGACCGCGGAGCCCGGCGTCACCTTCGTCGAGCTGGTCAAGCGCACGCTGCCGTTCGGGCTCATCCCCAAGCTGGTGCCCGAGCTCGAGACCATCACCATCGGCGGCGCGGTGTCGGGCTGCTCGGTCGAGTCGATGTCCTACAAATATGGCGGTTTTCACGACAGCTGCCTGGAGTACGAGGCGCTGTCGACCAGCGGCGAGGTGGTGCGCTGCTCGCGCACCCAGGAGCCCGAGCTGTTCGACATGCTGCACGGCTCGTACGGTACGCTGGGGATCCTGACCGCGCTGACCTTCGAGCTCATCCCGGCCCAGCCCTACGTGCACCTGGAGTATGTGCGCCACGCCCGCTTCGAGGACTTCGAGGCCGCGCTCGACGCCGCCCAGCGCGACCCCGGGGTCGACTTCATCGACGGCATCATCCACGCGCCCGACGAGCTCGTGCTGTGCCTGGGCCGCTTCGCCGAGGCGCCGCCCGCCGGGGTCCGGCCGTCGAACTACCGCTTCCTCGACATCTTCTACAAGAGCACGCGCACCCGCAGCGAGGACTGGCTGACCACGCCGGACTACCTGTTCCGCTATGACACCGAGTGCCACTGGCTGACGCGCACGCTGCCCGGCCTGGAGCGCCGCCCGGTGCGCCTGGTGCTGGGCAAGCTCCTGCTGGGGTCGACGCGCCTTCTGACCTGGTCGCGCCGGCTGGCGCCGCTGCTCAAGTTCAAGCGCAAGCCCGAGGTCGTGGTCGACGTCTTCATCCCCGGCAAGCGGCTGCGCGACTTCTGGGACTGGTATGTGAAGACCGTCGACTTCTGGCCGCTGTGGGTGGTGCCCTACCGGCTGCCGCGGCCGTATCCGTGGGTGGCGCCGGCGCAGGCGGCCCAGGGCGGCGGCTACTACGTCGACTGCGCGATCTACGGCAAGCGCAACGACACCCCAGGAGTCGACTACTCGCAGGCCCTGGAGGAGAAGACCTACGAGCTCGGGGGCATCAAGACGCTGATCTCGCAGAACCTCTACACCCGCGAGCGCTTCTGGCAGATCTACGACCGCACCGTGTACCAGCGCATCAAGCAGCGCATGGACCCCGCCGGCGTCCTGCGCGACCTCTACGACAAGTTCAACTTCAAGAAGGCATGAGCGAAGCCGACGACGACGCGCCGCCACCCGACGAGCTGCCGTTCCCTGACAGCCTCTGTCACCAGTGCGCCGCGCCGCCGCGCTACATCCGCTCCGCCCGCAGCATCTTCGTCCTGTGCCCCCTCATCCCCGAGAAGTACCCCCGCCAGCCCGTCCTCCACTGCCCCCTCTTCCGCCCCCGTTCCCCCTGACCCCCCGCAATTCCCCCCATTCCCTGTCGCCTGTCACCTGTGGCCTGTCGCCTGTTCTCCGCCTCCGCCCCCTAGCGCCGCCGCGGCTCCTTCGGCTGCGCCGGCGCCGCATCGTCATCCAGCGCGCCCCCCGCGCCGCGCACATGGATGGCCCGGCGCAGCGCTCCATCGCCAAAGCGCTGCGTGATCCTGTCCAGCGCGTCGCCCAGCGCCTCGCCGCGCGCGACCGCCGCCTCGGCCGCCTTGTCGGCCGGCAGCCCCAGCGCTAGCTGCCGGGGCGGCGCCACCTCGACACCCGTCAGCCCTGACAGGCTGACCCCGGTCAGACGCACCCCGCGCTGCTCGATCCCGGGCACCTGCATCAGGAGCTCGCGCGCGATCCGCCCGACCTCGCGACCATCCGCGGTCGGCCGCGCCAGCGTCATGCGCCGCGTGATCAGCTCGAAGTCGGCAAACTTGATCTTCACCGTCACCGTGCGCGCCCGCAGCGACTCGCCGCGCAGCCGCGCACACACCGTGTCGGCCTGCATGAGCAGCATCTCCCACAGCAGCTCGCGGTCGCGCAGATCGCGCTCGAAGGTGTCCTCGCTGCCCAGCGACACCGGCGCGCGATCCGGCTGCACCGCCCGGGCGTCCTCGCCGCGCGCCAGCGCCGCCAGGTGCGCCGCGGCGTCGCCACCCACCCGCGCCGCCAGGACGCGCTCGCCGACCCGCGCCAGGTCGCCGATGGTGTGCAGCCCGGCCCTGGCCAGCGCCTCGCCGGTGACCTTGCCGACCCCCCACAGCCGCGACACCGGCAGCCCGGCCAGAAACGACGTCACCTCGTTCGGCCTGACCACGCGCAGGCCATCCGGCTTGTCGAGGTCGCTCGCGATCTTGGCCACGTGCTTGACCGGCGCCACCCCGACCGAGGCCACCAGGCCGAGCTCGGCCCGCACGCTGTGCTTGATGCGCCGCGCGATGGTCGGCCCGTCGCCGAGCAGGCGCTCCTCGCCGGTCACGTCCAGGAAGGCCTCGTCGAGCGACAGCCCCTCGACCAGCGGGGACATGGTCTCGAGGATGCCGAAGAACTGGCTGCTGACGGCGGCGTAGTGCGCCATGCGCGGGGCCAGCACGACGGCGTCGGGGCAGCGCTCCAGCGCGGTCACCATGGGCATCGCGCTGCGCACCCCGAAGGGGCGCGCCTCGTAGGACGCCGCGCACACCACGCCACGGCGCGACCGGCCGCCCACGATGACCGGCCGCCCGCGCAGGCTGGGGTCGTCGCGCTGCTCGACCGAGGCATAGAAGGCGTCGAGATCGACGTGCAGGATGGTGCGTTCCACTGACCCCAGTATCCCTCGGCGCCGCGCGTCGTGGTATCTCTAGCCGTCCAGCCTGGGGAGCTCGTCGATATGCGTTCGCTGGTCCGCGTTGGGTGCCTGGTCTTGCTGGTGCTGTCGTTCGGGGTCGGCTGCGGGGGCCGGCTGCGCAGCCGTCGTGTGCGCACCGAGGCGCCGCTGGTGGTCGACCTGAGCCCGGGCGCCGGCGCCGGGCGGGTGCGCTCCAGCCCGCTGGGGCTCGACTGCGATCTGCGCCCGGGGACGACCTACGCCTGTGACCGCAAGTTCCCGCGCGGCACCCGGGTCATGCTGTCGGCGGCGCCCGACGCGACGTCGTACTTCGCGGGCTGGAGCGGCGACTGCAAGGGGCGCGGCTACTGCATCGTCACCGTCGACCGCGCGCGCCGCGTGCTGGCCAGCTTCCAGCGCCCGGGCGGCAACTACCGCTGGGGCCGCCGCATGGGCGGCCGCGCCGAGAACGTCGGCACCGCCATCGTGGCCACCGCCGACGGCGGCGTCCTGGTGGCCGGCAACTTCCAGAACAGCATCGAGTTCGCCACCGGGCGCGGCGACGGCGAGCTTCTGGCGCGGGGCTACAGCGACATCTTCCTGGTCAAGCTGCTCAACGGCCGCCCGGTCTGGGCCAAGAGTTTCGGCGGCACCGGCGAGGACAGCGTGCTCGGTCTGCAGCGCACCGAGTCGGGGCAGATCGCGATGGCCGGCTTCTTCGACGGGCATGGCAGCTTCGGCCATGTCGAGCTCGACTCGCACGGCCAGCGCGACGCCTTCCTGATGGTGCTCGACGACGGCGAGACCGGCCCCACCGTGCGCATGGTCGACCAGTTCGGCGGGCCGGCCACCGACATGGCCACCACGCTGTCGGTCGCGGGCGACAAGATCTATGTCGGCGGCAGCTTCGGCGCGCCCGCCACCGGCACCGGCGGCACCCAGCAGAGCTTCGCCAGCCTGCCGCACCGGGGCAACAACGACCTCTTCGTGCTGTGCTACCAGGCGCGCTCGGGCGGCGAGTGGGGCCTGCGCTTCGCGCGCAGCTTCGGCGGCAAGGAGCGCGAGTACGTCTATGGCATGGCCGCCAGTGAGGCCGGCGTGGTGCTGGCGGGCGCCTTCGAGGCCACCTTGATCCTCGACCCCGGCGGGCTGCGCGGCGGCACCGGCGCGCCCGCGACCAGCGGCAGCGGTGGCAGCAACAGCGCGACCACCCCGGCAGCTGCAGGCGCGGCCAGGTCCGGCAAGACCGGCAAGGCCGGCAAGGGCAAGCCGACCGCGCCCGCCGCGCCACCGCCGCGCGGTCCCGGCAAGCGCGCGGTGCTGCCCGATGATCCGGTCTCGGCGGGCCGCGGCGACGGCTATGTCCTGGCGCTGACCCCCGACGGCGGCGTGCGCTGGGTCAACCGCTTCGGCGGCGCCGGCAGCGACGCCGCCATGGCGGTCGCGCTGCTGGGCGAGGAGGTCGTGGTCGCGGGCAGCTTCGACAAGACGCTGGAGCTGGCCGGCCAGTCCCTGAGCTCCGAGGGCTATGGCGTGTTCCTGGCCCGCCTGGGCCCGGGCGGCACCGTGGTCAGTCACGTCCTCGCCGGCCACCAGCCCTGGCGCAACTACCTGCGCCTGGCCACCGACGCCGCGCACGGCGTCGTGCTGGCCGGCGCGCTGACCGACAGCGTCTCGGGCTCGGGCCGGCGCGACTACACCTTCACACGCTACCGCACCGACGAGGGCAAGCTGGTGGTCGACTGGAGCAAGCGCGCCCGCCCGACCTCCGAGAAGGAGGGCCAGGTCACCGGCTATGGCCTGTTCGTCGACGAGGCGCGCAACATCTACCTGGTCGGCGCGCTGTCGGGGCGCATCGACTTCCTGGGCTGGGGCGCCGTGGTCGCCGACGCCGCCTATGACGTCTTCTTCGCCAAGCTGGATCCGGGCGGGCGCTGGCAGTGGCTGACCGGCTCCAACGACAAGGGCGAGGACATCGGCCGCGCCGTGGCGCGCCTGCCCGACGGCAGCATCGTGGTCACCGGCAGCTTCAAGGACAACATCGGCTATCGCAGCGTGCCGGTCGCCGGCGGCGCCGACGCCTTCGTGACGCTGTTCTCCGCCGACGGCGGCGAGACCGAGACGCGCACCATCGGCGGCGCCGGGCTCGACGCCGGCCAGGGCATCGCCGCCACCGCCAGCGCGGTCGCGGTGGTGGGCAGCTTCCAGCGCGAGGCGCGCGCCAGCGCCGACGGCGCCCCGCTGACCGCGGTCGGCAAGGCCGACGCCTTCGTGGCCTGGTACTCGCCCAAGCTGGAGCCGGTCGCGGCGGTCGGCCTCGGCGGCGCCGAGAACGACGAGGCCCTCGCGGTGGTGCTGGCGCCGGACGGCAGCACCTACGTGGCGGCCACCCTGCGCGGCGCGGTCCAGCTCGGGCAGGTCGGTGACGCCGCGGCCCTGCTGGAGGCCGGCGCGCGCTCGAGCGCGGTGCTCATCAAGTACAGCGCGGCGCACAAGGTGGAGTGGACCCGCCTCATCAGCGCCGACGTCGCCATGGCCGGGGGCCTGGCGCTGCTCGGCAACGAGGTCGTGATGTCGGGCTGGTTCGCCGGCAAGGCCACGGTGCCGGGCGGCCAGCCCATGGAGAGCGCCGGCGGCATGGACGTCTTCGTGGCGCGCTTCGGCGCCGCTGGCGAGCTGCGCTGGGCGACCCGGATCGGCGGCGCCGACGCCAACGAGCGCTCGCCGGCGCTGGCGCTGACCCCGGCTGGCGAGGTCGCGCTGGGGGTCAACGTCGAGGCGATCTACAAGCCCCCCGCGCCGGGCGCGACCAAGCCGTCGCCCCCGCTGCCCAAGCCGCGCGCCCAGCTGGTCTGGCTCGACGCCAGGGGGGTGCAGACTGGCGGCGCCATCCCGGTCGCGCGCACGCCGTGCAGCGAGGAGCTGCACAGCCTGAGCCTGGTCGGCGGCACCGTGGTGGTCGCGGGCAAGGCGCAGAGGCTCGACTACAAGTCGGGCGAGCGCTCGTTCTGCAAGTACGACAGCGACGCCTTCGTCAGCAAGATCACCTCGCGCCGCCGCCTGGTCTGGGAGCGCCTGTATGGCGGCGCGGGCAACGACGACGCCTGCGGCGTGGTGCGCCGCGAGCGCCAGCGCACCCGCGAGGAGCTGGCCGAGGCGCGCGCCGCCGCGGTGCGCTCGCTGGAACTTGCTGACGACGAGGACGACGAGGACTCGGAGTGGGTGGCACGCGGGGGCATCAGTACCCTGGTGGAGGACACCGTGGTGGTCGGCAATTTCGGCGGCAGCGTGAAGTTCGGCCAGGACAAGGACTACCCGCTGACAAGCCTGGACGCCGCGGATGTCTTCGTGGTGGAGCTCGACCTGTGAGGGCGCCCGGGACAAGGCGCCTCGGCGTCGCGGCCGTGCTCGCGCTGGCGCTGCTGCCGGCGTGCCGGACCACGCAGCCCGGGCCCGAATATGCGCGCATCCGCGCCAACGCCACCATCGCGGCGCGCCCGGCGGTGGCCGGGATCGACACCGGCACCACCAGCGCCGCCTCGGGCGAGGTCCAGGTCGCGACGTCGATCCAGGTCACCACCAGCGGTGTCAGCCAGGCCTTCGAGTCGTCGCTGGTCAACGGCATGGCCGACTTCGTGGTCTCGCGCGCCAAGGCAGAGGTCATCTCGTATGTGGTCAGCGAGTTCGGCAAGGATCTGTGCCGCCCCGATGGCAACTGGGACGTCGCGACCTTCTTCCCGAGCACCTGCGATCTGGTGGTCGGGCGCGATGACGTCGCCAGCCTGAGCATCCGCCAGCTGGGGACGATCTTCCGGGTCGCGCTGCTCAAGGACCTCGAGCGCCTGCTGCCCGAGGCCTTCAACGCCACCCTGCGCACGCAGTTCCCCGATCGCATGCGCCACCAGCGCGAGGTCTCGCTGCGCCTGGCCGATCTGCTCGAGGGCGTCGAGGCCGGCGAGAACCCCATCGCCATGCTGGTCACCCGCGGCAGCGGCTTCCCGTGTGGCAAGGGGCGCGCCGCGCTGGGCTGCGCCTTCCGCATGGTGGGGCTGTCCCTGGAGGCACTGATCACGGTGCCCTCCGACGATCTCGACTGGCTCGACGACGAACAGACCCAGGCCCTGCTGACCGCCGCCACGGTGCGGCTGCGCGCCCGGCTGGGCGCCGACAAGGCGCTGACCGCCTGGTGGCGGGCCAAGCCGCAGCCGGATCTCCTGAGCTACCTCGGCAAGGTCATCACCGCGGCGCGCCGCCTGGAGCGCAAGGCGCGCTGGGCCGAGTCGGATCGGCAGCCCGGCGTCCCGGTCGACCCCGCGGTGCGTCGCCTGACCGCGGGCGTCTTCAAGGCCGCCTTCACGGTGCGCAAGGACACCGATGCCCTGGCCGCGCTGGAGGGCAGCCAGGAGGCGATCTATGCCCTCGACGAGTGGCTGGGCGCCGGGCGCGCCATGATCGCGGTCATCGACGGCCTGTGGCGCGGCGAGAACCCCATCGCGCTGACGGTGGCCGCGGCCAAGATCATCCCGTGTCGCGGCGCCGACGACGTGTCGTGCGGCTTCCGCGTGGTCGCCCTCGGCCTGGCCGCCATCCTGTCGGAGGCCGGCACCTCGTGGGACACCTTCCAGGACGGCACCGCCGCGGCCGACGCCGTCAAGAGCGCCCAGCTGCTGGAAGAGCGCATGAACGCCATCGCCACCAAGCTCGACGACCTGGTCAAGAACTCGGGCGACGTGCACCTTCGGCGCTGGTACGACAAGCACTGCTCGTCACAGGCGGTGAAGGCCTACTTCATGCAGCGCCTGTTCATGGCGGCGCGGCGCACCACCGCGGTGCTGCGTCAGCTCATCGACGCCCCGGTGCACGAGCTGGAGAAGCGCCGCGCCATGGCCATGGAGCTGGTCACCACAGCGCTGGGGATCTGGCAGAACGGCCTCAGCGCCATCCTGCCGCCCGACAAGCGCGAGCGCGCCGAGCAGCTCATCAACTCCATCCAGGCCGCCAAGGACGCCCTGGCGCGCGGCGACGTCGGCGGCTACCTGGTGGCGCTGTACTCGACCGCCAAGGAGCTCGGGGTGCCCGATCCGTTCCCGCCCGCGGTGCGGCGCTACATGCCGCTCATCGTCGACCTCCTGGCGGCGCGCCAGGCGCGTGACGTCAGCGCCGCGCTGGAGCGCTACGCCGAGCCCATCGGGGCCTGGCGCCGCAAGCGCGCGTCGCGCTTCATGGCGTCGCTGACCAGCTTCGTCGGCGCCACCGGCGGCGCCGAGTGGGTCGACGGCAAGCAGGCCGGCGAGGTCGCCATGTTCGCGCCCATCGGGGTCGACATCTCGACCGGCGCCTGGGGCCTGTATGCGTCGGTGCTGGATCTCGGCACCCTGACCGCGGCGCGCCTGGATGGCGAAGATGTGGAGGCCCCCAACGCCAGCGTGGTGCAGGTGCTGTCGCCCGGGCTGTTCCTGAGGTGGGCGCCGTTCAAGAGCCCCTTCGTGATCGGCGTCGGTGCCTCCGCGGTGCCCGGCCTGCGCGGCCCCGACAGCGAGCAGAGCAAGCTGGCCATCCGGGTCCACGCATTTGCAGCCGTGGACGTGACGATCCTGGCGTTCTGAGCGCGGCCCCGAGACCGTCGCGGGCTCCGCGCCGGGTCGAGAACGATTGAGCCGCCCGAGTGAAACATGTTTCACTCGGGGCCATGACCGACGTCGAGAAGCGCGAGCTCCTGCGGCTGGCCAGCGCGCTGCGTGGGCTGGTGGAGTCCTCGGTGGCGTTGACCGCGCCGCTGCCCGAGCTGGCGGCGCTGGCGGACGCGGCCGAGGCGCTGGGAGCGCGCGCGGCGGGCTTCGCCGGTGAGCGGCCCTTCCCGCGCTATGGCGCGCCCGAGGGCGGCGACCTCGACAGCATCCTGCCCTGGAGCCCGATCAGCGGCCGCTACAACCCGCTGGCGGCGCCGGTGTCGATGAGCACGGAGGATGGCAAGGCGATCGGCACCGGGCAGCTGGGGCTGGCCTACGAGGGGCCGCCGGGCGGGGTGCACGGCGGCGTGGTCGCCGCGGTGTGGGACCAGGTGCTGGCGTATGCCTGCATGGTGCACGGCAAGCCGGGGCCGACGGCGACGTTCACCACGCACTTCCGCGCCATCACGCCGCTGCATCAGCCGCTGCGCTTCGAGGCCTGGGTCGAGCGCAGCGAGGGGCGGCGGGTGTATGCGCGCGGCCGCTGCCACGCCGGCGACAAGCTGGTCAGCGAGGCCGAGGGCGTGTTCATTCACCGGTCATAGCGCCAGCGGGGCCGGGGCACCCGTGGCAGCTGCGACCTCGGCCACGCGGCTGCCCACGTGGCCGAGGTTGTTTCGATGCGCGTTGCAGCCCGGCTCAGGCCCGCGCCAGCTTGTCCACGTGGGCGCGCATGGCGGGCTCGTCGCCGACCAGGGCGCTCAGCGCGCTGGCCTTCAGGGTGGCCATGGCCTGCTCGAGCTCGCTGCGGCTGCGCCTCCCCGAGGCCGCCAGCCAGGCCACGCCCAGGGCCAGCTCGGCCGCCCCGGCGTCACGGGCGCCGACCTTCAGCGCCAGCGGGATCAGCGCGCTGACCGCCTTCTTGACCTGCGCCCCGTACAGCCGGTGCGTCGCGGTCACCCCGGCGCGTAGCAGCACCAGCAGGGCGTTGGCGGTGGCCTGCAGCTTGGCCCGGTCATCCGCCGTGGCGGCGCCCCCGGCCGGCGCCCACAGCCCCGACGCCAGCTGGCGACCCAGCAGGGCGGCGACCGGATCGTCGCCCCCGACGGCGCGACCGTCGTCGGCCTTGCGCGCCGGCAGGTCGAAGGTGGCCTCCTCCGCCTCGGGCGCAAAGGCCGCGGACTGCATCGGCGCGAACGCGTCGTCGCTGTCAATCGGCGCCTCGTCGCGCGCCTCGCGCATCATCGTCTTCCTCGGCGTCGACCGCTCGGCCTCGCCCTGCGCCGAGCCGCGCTTGCCCTTGAGACCCAGCTTGTCGGCCATGCGGCCGAGCAGCCCAGGCTTGGCGTCCGGCGGACCGCCAGGCGCACCGGCGCCGGCGCCCATGCCATGACCGCCGCTCAGGCGGGACTCCATCGGCCGGGCGGGTGCCGGGGCCGACGGCCTCGGCGGTGCCCCCATCGTCATGGGCATCGGCGCACCGCTCGGAGGCGGCGGCGCGGCCGGGTAGGGCAGGTTGCTGCTCAGGCTGCCGGCGCGGGTCATGCCGGTCATGGTGCTGCGCTTGCGCTTGGCCTCCTCCTTCTTCTCGTGCACGGTGCCGAACATGTCCCAGCCCGCCGGGGCATTGACCGGCACGGCGCGGGTCTCGACCGGCCCGGTGACGCGACGGTCCCCGGTGCGGGTCTCGACCACCACGAACGCGGTGTGCTGCGACGACACGCCGTGCTCGACCGCCAGCGCGATGATGCGCTCCTTCATGCGGCCCTCGCGCCGCCCGGTCACCGCCATGGCCTCGAGATCGCGGATGCGCTCGGCGGCCCACAGCTTGGGCAGGGCAGGGCGGGAGACGCCCTCGCCCCAGGCCACCGGCAGGGTCAGCCCCCAGCTCTTGCCGTCCAGCTTGCCGCGCACCTCGACGCGCCCGGACGGCATCGAGGTCGGCTCGATGCGCCCGTACACCGTCCACGGCTCGCCGTCGATCAGCGCCGGCAGCTCGCCCGGGCAGACCTCGCCGACTTCGACGCCGTCCCACTTGACGCTGAGCTCGGTCACCCGCGGCGCGATGGCGCGCGCGAACTGCGCGATGACCTTGTCGTCGATGCGCTCGCCGGGGTGGATGAACTCGACCGCGCCGCCGGTGTGGCGACCCAGGCCGCGCAGCAGGGCGTCGCTGACGTTGGTGCCGATGCCGAACGAGTAGATCCGCGCCGCCTTGCGCGCCGCCATCACGTCACGCTCGATCTGCGCCTCGTTGCCGACCTGGCCGTCGGTCAGCAGCACGATGACCCCGTCGGTCTGGCGCACCGCCTCCAGCAGCGGCGCCAGCAGCTCGGTGCCGCCGCGCGCCGCCAGCCGGGACGCCCAGGCGTCGGCCTGCTCCAGGGTGGCCTGCGTGAACGGCACCGGCCTGGGCTGGAAGCGCTCGATGCGGTCGTCGAAGGCCAGCACGTTGAAGCGGTCGCCCTCGCGCAGGTGGCGCAGGCACAGGCGCAGCGCGGCCACCGCCTGGGGCAGCGACTCGCCGCCCATCGAGCCCGAGATGTCGATCAGGAAGACCACCTCCTGGTGCGTGACGTTGCGCGCGTCGGCCAGCAGGTCGGGCACCACGGTCAGCGCGAAGGTCCCGGTCTGGCCCGCCGGCCGGTGCACCGCCAGCGCGGTGAAGCGGTCGTCGGCCAGAAGGCCCGCGCCACGCGCGATGATGACCACGTCGCGATCCAGCGCCACCTCGCGCTGCGCGAAGCTGACCCGGGTGCGCAGGCTGCCCGGCTCGCGGGTGAACTGCAGCGCGTGCGACGGCGACTCGACCTCCAGCTCGCGACCCAGGTCCAGCATGAGGTCCAGCTTCAGGCCGTAGGCCACGTCCCCGATCCTGGGCGTGATGCGATCGGCGTCCGGCACCACGCTGGTGGGGTCGGCGGCGCCATGGCCGGTGCGGTCACCCGCCGGCGCGCCCGGGATGTAGCGCGGCGCCACCAGGGTCGGGATCATCCAGCGCAGGGCGCCCTCGTCACAGCCCAGCTTCTGCAGGTACTCGACCTCGATCAGGGTCTCCTCGCCGGGCAGCAGGTTGCCGACCGACGCGGTGAACACGTTGGGGCGCTCCTGCTCCAGCATGGCGGCGCCGTGGCCCGCGGTGAGGGCGTCGTCATAGGCCTTGAAGGCCTCCTCGCGCTCCTTGACCACACCCTCCATGCGCCGCCCCGCGACCTCCATCACGAACGACGTCAGGGTGGCGTCGGCCGGCAGCGGGAACACGTAGATCGCCTCGACCGGGCGCCGCTCCGTGTTCTGGTAGCGCTGCCGCACGACCACCCGCGCATGGCCACCCAGAAGCTCGCCGGTGACCTCGACCCCGCGCAGCGGGATCGCCGCGCCCTCGTCCGTGCGGAGACAGCAGCCCGCCTGCTCGCTTGCGCTCATTTCACTTTCCATCTTTCTGTCCCCCGGAGGGGCGCTTGGTCATGGCCTCGATCATGTCCACCAGGGCGCGTGTGGCCGGATCGCGCTCGGCCGCTTCCGTCATCGTCAGCTCGACCCCCGGCAGCAGCGGGATGCGCAGCAGGCGCTCGCGCTGCTTGATGGGGCTGTGGTCCTCGTGCCAGTACGGCTGCTGGGTGCGCCCCGGGAAGCGGTACGGGTGCGGCGTCGGCAGCGGTAGGCTCGGCGGCGGCGGCTCGCGAGGTTCGACAGAGGCCGCGCCCGCCGGCTTGGCCTCCGGTGCGTCGATGATCTCGCGCGGGGTGCGGCGCTGGAGCTCGGCCTGGATGGCGTCCAGCGGCAGGAACTGCTCCTGCAGCTTCTTGATGGCGCGCAGGCGCAGCAGGTGCTCGCCGCTGTAGGCGGTGTCGCGCCCGCGGAACACCGGCGCCGGCAGGAGCCCCCGCTGCACGTAGTAGCGCACCGTGCGCGGAGAGACGTCGGCCTTGTGGGCCAGCTCCTCCAGCTTGTACTCGCGGTCCGTATCG
Organism: Deltaproteobacteria bacterium; assembly: GCA_020853705.1. GTDB lineage: Bacteria > Myxococcota_A > Polyangia > Haliangiales > JADYYK01 > JADYYK01. Next base: position 30,686 of record JADYYK010000014.1, on the reverse strand, counting down.
TCTCGCTCTCGCATCCCCGTCACGATGTATCTAGACAGTCTTACTGTCAAGTAGACAGTTTCTTCCCATTTCACAAAACCTCGGGATTCCACGGGAAAAATCGTGAGCATCTGGCGAGAACCTCGACTATGGTCCCCGCGATGGCTTCACTTCGTTGGCTTTTGACAGTGCTTCTGCTGACCACCACCCTGGTGGCAGGTTGTGGTGGCGAGGCCGATGGCGGCGGTGACGGTGGCGACGCCGATGGTGGTGACGAGATCGATGGCGGCCCCTCGGGCGACGCCGCCCCGCCGCCCGAGCGCACCCGCTACCCCGCGGGCGCCGCGCACTCGCCGATGACCGCCACCGTGGCGTCACGCCTGCAGGCCGTGCTGGCCGGCTCGACCCAGCGCCGCGACGTGTTCGCCAAGATCGGCGACTCCATCACGGTGGATCCCAACTTCATGGGCTGCTTCGCGCGCGACGGCGAGACCGACCTCGCCGCCAGCGCGGCGCTGGAGCCGACGCGCCAGTACTTCAAGAAGACCCTGGCCGACGCCAGCGCGACCTCGTTCGACCGCGTCAGCCTGGCCGCCACCGTGGGCTGGTCTACCAGCGACGCCCTGGCCGGCGCGCCCAACGCCATCGACCGCGAGGTCACCGCCGCCACCCCCGGCTTCGCCGTCGTGATGTTCGGCACCAACGAGACCGAGGACGTCGGGGTGCACCCGTTCGAGAAGAACCTGGGCTCGATCACCGACATGCTGCTCGGGCGCGGCGTCATCCCCATCCTGTCGACCATCCCGCCGCGCGGTGACAGCGCGGTCGCCGACGCCCTGGTCATCGAGATGAACGCCGTGGTGCGCGCGGTCGCCGAGTCGCGCCAGGTGCCGTACATGGACCTGTGGCAGCGCCTGACCCCGCTGGGCGCCGGCGGGCTGGCCGGTGACGGCGTGCACCTGTCGGTCTATGTGCAGGGCGGCGTGCGCGGCTGCATCCTCACCGACGCCGGCCTGATGAAGGGCGTCAACCAGCGCAACCGCATCACCCTGGAGGCGCTGGATCGCGTGCGCCGCTTCGTGGTCGACGGCGCCGCCCCCGAGGCCGAGCCGCCCGCGCTGCGCGGCAGCGGCACCTGGGACGATCCCATCATCGTCGACCGGGTGCCCTTCGTGGACAGCGGCACCACCACCGGCGCCGAGTCGCGCTTCGCCACCTACGCCTGCGGCGCCCAGAACGAGGGCGGCCCCGAGCGGGTCTACAAGATCACCCTGGGCGCGCCGACCATGCTGCGCGCCCGCGTCTATGTCGACACCGGCGTCGACACCGACCTGCACTGGCTCGACGGCCCGCGCGCCGACGCCTGCGTGGGCCGCGCCGACAAGACCCTCGACGTGTCGACCGGCGCCGGCGAGCACTGGCTGGCGGTCGACAGCTTCGTCTCGGGCGGGGTGCCGCGCGCGGGCGGCTACCGGCTGACCCTGGTGCGCACCGGGGGCGGGATCTGAGTCGGACTCAGGGCGCGGCGGAATCCCGGTCGCGGGCCCGGAAGCGCGGTACCTTCTCGTCATGGGTCTCAGCATCTCGGTGCCGGTCTCCGGCGAAGCGCCGCTCGGCGGCTTGATCGCGACGCTGGCAGCCGCCGGCCACACCTGCAGCGTGATGATGGTCGACGGCCAGCTGTGCGCGCCCACCGCGCCGCCGCCGGCCGCGTGGCGCGAGGCCCGCCTGCGCACTCCCGCCGGCACCGTCACCCTGAAGCGCCCGGCGCCAGCCGCGGTGGAGATCGTGGTGTTCGGCAACGCCACCCCCGCGCTGACCGCGATGCAGCAGGCGGTCGCGACCGCGCTCACCGGGTAAGTCGCCATGGCCCTGCGCGTCCACCACCTGAACTGCGGCAGCATGTGCCCGCCGCTCCGCCACCTGGTCAACGAGCGCGGCCTCCTGGTGTGCCACTGTCTGCTCATCGAGGGCCCGCGCGGCCTGGTGCTGGTCGACACCGGCATGGGCACGCTCGACTGCGACCCGCGCACCACGCGCATCCCGCGCCTGTTCAAGGCGCTGGTCGGCGCCCGCCTCGACCCGCGCGAGACCGCGCTGGCCCAGGTCCGTGCCCTCGGCTTCGACCCCGCCGACGTGCGCGACATCGTGGTCACCCACCTCGACCTCGACCACGCCGGGGGCCTGGGCGACTTCCCGCGCGCCCGCGTCCACATCGACGACGCCGAGCTCGCCGCCGCGCTGAAGCCGAGCCTGCGCGAGCGCGTCCGCTACATCGAGGCGCAGTGGGCCCACGGCGCCGACTGGCGCCGTCACAAGGCGGTCCCCGGCGGCGAGCGCTGGTTCGGCTTCGACCGCGTGCGCGACCTCGCCGGACTGGGCGACGACCTGCTCATGATCCCGCTGCCCGGCCACTCGCCAGGTCACGCCGGCGTCGCGGTGCGCACCCCCGACGGCTGGCTGCTGCACGCCGGCGACGCCTACTTCCACCACAGCGAGATCACGGACAGCCCGCACCCGTCCATCCCCATCCGGATGATCGAGGCGCTCGACGACGCCGACCGCACCGCCCGCCTCGCCAACCAGATCCGCCTGCGCGAGCTGGCCGGCCGCGGCGAGGTCCGCGTCATGTCCGCCCACGACCCCATCGAGCTCGAGCAGGCCCGGCAGCGCGCGACCGCCGCCGCCTGAGTCGGGACGTTTCAGCTGGAGCGCGCTGCGGCCCCTGCTGGACGTTTCAGCTGGAGCGCGCTGCGGCCCCGCTGCCCGTTTGCGCTGAAGCGGCATCCACCCGGGCCGGCGTGACTGTCCGCACACGACGCCTCAGCTGAAGCGTCGACCCGGCCGCGGCGGACGGCTCACAGCTCGGGCGGCTGCGGCGGCGACACCAGCAGGCGTGACAGCCGGGCCTCCGCGCTGGCCAGGTGCACATCCAGCGGGTCGGTCACCACATAGGCGGTGCCCGGCACGCCGGTGACGGTGTCCGCGTGCAGCAGCAAGATCAGCCCCTGGTTGCCGACATACAGCTTGGGCAGCGTCGCGCGCGCGACATCCCAGCTGGCATCGAAGCGGACCGGCAGCGTCGCCTGCACCGGCGCCGGCGCGCGCAGCCAGTCGCGCACCGACACCATGGCCTCATGCCACTCCGGGCTGTGCTCCGACACCGGGCCGCCGGGGGACGCGGGCAACGCCTGGTCGCCGTCGACCGAGGCCATCACGATGGCGTCGGCGCTGACCAGGCGGGCATGCAGCGCGACGTCCTCGAGGTAGCGCTGGATGGTCTGCACCATGCTCTCCATCGCCGGGTAGTCGGCCGCCGCGACGTGGGCGACCTCGTTCCAGACCCAGCTGCGCCCGACCGCCTGCGCGGTGACGAAGAAGATCCCGCGATGGCCGACCGGCATGTCCGGCGGCGCCGCCAGCAGGATGGTGCCGTCACTGCCCGGCAGCAGGGTGCCTGGCCGCGGCTGCACATAGGCCCGCTCCAGCCGCACCACCACGGCCCGGCTGAGGTCCCAGCCCGGCGCGCTGCCCCAGTCGGGCGTGCTGGCGTTGAGCTGCGTCACCGTGCCGACGAAGATTGCCCCCGAGCCCTCGACCCAGCGGATGAGGTCGGCGGGATAGCGCGCACAGTCGCCCTTCAGCACCGCCACCGGCTGGAACGGCCGCGCCGGCGCGCTGGGGCCGAACCCGGTCGCCCCGGGGGCCCCGTCAGGCTCGGCCGAGCAGGCCGGCATCAGCATCGCGACCACAAGCAACCACCCGCGCAGGTTCGTCATGCCCCGCCGCGGCGCAAGATCGAGGCCACCACACCGGGGCACGCAAGGGGCCGACATGTCGACGGCGACCCGCGGAAAACCCGCAGCTCGACGCGTCGCGCCCTCAGTTTCCCGAGGCCAGAGATCGAGATCGAACTCTGATCTAGCTCTTGCGGCAGTCGGGCTGCGCGCGGCCGGTCTTGGTCAGCACCAGGTGGTAGAGCTGGCCATCGCGCGAGCGTGACGCGCCGGCGGCCGCCAGCAGGTAGAACTTCCACATCTGGTAGAAGCGGCGGTCGTACTTGTGCGAGATCTCCGAGTAGGTCTTGTCGAAGTTGGCCCACCACGCCATCAGCGTCGGATCGTAGTCAGGGCCGATGTTCTGCAGGTCCTCGGCCACGAACAGCCCCTCGATGGCCCGGCCGAGCTGCGCCAGCGACGGCGCCACCGCGTTGGGGAAGATGTACTTCTCGATGAAGGGCGTGCCGTGCAGCAGGCTCTTGTTGTTGGCGATGGTGTGGATGACCGCGACGCCGTCATCCTTGAGGCAGCGGTTGACGACCTTCATGACGGTGCGGTGGTTCTTGGGCCCGACGTGCTCCATCATGCCGATCGAGATCACGCGGTCGTACTTGCCGGTGGCCTCGCGGTAGTCGGACAGGCGCATGTCGACCGAGAGGCCCTTCCACAGCTGCTTGCCCAGCGAGACCTGGTCCTTGGACAGCGTGTAGCCGACCACGTCACAGCCGTGCTTCTCGGCCGCCCAGGCCGCGAAGCCGCCCCAGCCGCAGCCGAGGTCGAGCACCTTCATGCCCGGCTGCAGGCCGGCCTTCTGCGCGATCAGCTCGAGCTTGGCCTCCTGCGCCTCGGCCAGCGTCTTGGCGTTCTTCCAGTAGCCGCAGGTGTAGACCATGCGCGGATCCAGCATGCGCGTGTAGAGGTCGTTGCCGATGTCATAGTGCGCCTCGACCGACTTACCCGAGCGCGCGCGCGACTGGAGATTCAGCAGCAGCGCCTTCGCCGTCAGCAGGCGCAGCTTCCAGCTGCCCGCGATCTTCTGCTTGATGTTGGCGCGCATCAGCTTGTCGATGAAGACGTCGAGGGCATCGACCTCCCACCAGTCGTCCATGTACGACTCGCCGAGGCCGATGCTGGCGTCGCGCAGCAGGCGCTCGTAGAACGCCGGGTTCTTCACGCGGATGTCACCGGGCGCGTTGCCGCCGATGTTGACCCCGGCGACCTCGAACAGGTTGCGCACGATCGATTCCGACTGTTTCTGGCGCGAAGCAGGCATGAACATGGCCGCCTTGTCGCACGGATCCCGGCGGCCCACAACCCACCGACGCCAAAAGCACCGTGACCAAACCGTGACACAAGCGTGGTCCGACCCTTTCGGCCCGGCCCCTACGGTGGGGGATGCCCGCCGCAGTCAGCGCACGCTCCATCTATTTCGGCCGTCCCACGCTGCCCTGGTGGACCGTGCACGCCGCCACCATCGCCGGCGTGTGGCACTTCGGCTGGTCGTGGTCGGGTTTCGGCCTCGCGGTCGGCATGTACTACCTGCGCATGTTCTTCGTCACCGCGGGCTATCACCGCTACTTCTCGCACCGCAGCTTCAAGACCTCGCGCGCGTTCCAGTTCATCCTCGCCGTGATGGGGCAGACCGCGGCGCAGATGGGCGCGCTGTGGTGGGCGGCCAAGCACCGCGAGCACCACAAGCACTCCGACCAGCCGCCCGATCTGCACTCGCCGCTGCAGAAGGGCTTCTGGTGGTCACACCTCGGCTGGCACCTGTCGGGCAACGTCTCCGACACCGACATGGCCAAGGTGGCCGATCTGGCGCGCTATCCCGAGCTGGTGTGGCTCAACAAGCGCGGCGTGGGCCTGCTGCCGCCGGCCATCATGGCGCTGGCGTTCCTGCCCTTCGGCGGGGTCTGGGCCATGCTGTGGGGCTTCTTCGTGTCGACCGTCCTCTTGTGGCACGGGACCTTCACCATCAACTCGCTGGCGCACATGTTCGGGCGTCGCCGCTATGTCACCACCGACACCTCGCGCAACAGCATGCTGCTGGCGCTGCTGACCATGGGCGAGGGCTGGCACAACAACCACCACCATCACCAGAGCTCGGCGCGGCAGGGCTTCTTCTGGTGGGAGATCGACCTGACCTATTACATCCTGCGTCTGCTGGCCGTCTTCGGCGTGGTCTGGGATCTGCGCCAGCCCACCCAGGCGGCACTCGCGGCGCAGCGCGTCTAACTTCGCGCGTCATTTTCGTGACGCCCCGCACCATCGTTACAACTACTCTAAATCACAGTCGTTTTCTGAAGACACGTCGACGCAACGCCGATATGCTGCAGCGCGCCATCTGGTCTGACTGGGGAGTCAGCCACCAAGGGCGAGGAGGTCAGCATGGAGCGGGAGCGGATTGCGTGCCGACTGGTGCGACAGGGGCTGCTTGCGATCGCGACATCCGGGGCGTTGCTGCTGGGCAGCGGCTGTGCGGAGCTCGACCTGGAGCCACCGCCGCGCGTGATCCACGCGCGCTTCGATCCAGACGCCAAGGTCATCCCGATGCCGACCAACGTGCTGCGCGACCAGGCGGCCGGCCACCTCGACGTGCCGATTGACGGTGACATCACCGACGCCGAGCGCGAGTTCTACAGCTACCTCAACACGCTCGAGGGCTGGTCGACCACGATGGCGGCCAGCGTCGAGTTCACCGCCCCGGTCGACGCCGCCACGCTGACGGCGCAGAACGTCCAGGTCTGGCAGGCCGCGCAAGGCACCCAGACCACACCGCGCCGGATCGAGGACGTCACCATCACGGCGGAGCCGACCAAGCTGACCATCGACCCGCCACGCGCGGGCTGGGAGCGCGGCGCGACCTACTTCGTGCTGGTGCGCGGCGGCAGCGCCGGCGCCCAGGGCAAGCAGGGCGAGCCGGTCGAGTGTGACGCCGCGTTCTACTTCCTGCGCCAGACCCAGAAGCTGGACACCCCGGAGCACGAGCGCGCCTTCCCGGGCAAGACCCGCGCGGAGCGCATGGACAACGCCCGCAAGCTGGAGGAGATCCGGCTCGAGCTCGCGCCCTACTTCGAGCACTTCGCGCGCGGGGGCATCCCGCGCGCCGACGTCGCCGCGCTGTGGTCATTCACGGTGACCACGCGCACCGAGCTGGCCATGGACAAGGTGTCGCAGCGCATGCCGCTGCCCATCAACCTCTTGCTGGATCCGGCCACCGGGAAGGTGGATCTGCCGGCGGCCAGCTGGGACAGCCAGACCGTGAAGGATGCCAAGCTGCGGCTGCGCGACATGGACGGCTTCGCGCTGTCGGCGGGCCAGATGTTCGGCTTCACGGCGCCCATCGATCCGGCCACGGTGACGCCAGCGACGGTCGAGCTGTGGCAGAGCGGGGCCGCCGGGGTCGCCCCGCGCAAGGTCGCAGCCGACGTGCGCGTGCTGGCCGACAAGCTGAACGTCATCGTCGAGCCCAGGGAGCTGCTGGCCGAGAAGACGCGCTATGTGGTGGTCGTGCGGCGCGGGCTGCGCGACGCCGCCGGCAAGCCGGTGGTGACCATGCCGCTCGGCCACCTGGTGCAGGCCAGCCGGCCGGTGTGGGACGCCGGCAAGAGCCTGGTGCGCGCGGTGGCCGACGCTGACGCCCAGAAGGTCGAGCGCGTGCGTGGCGAGGTGCGCGAGCTCCTGGCCACGCTGCCCGAGGCCAGCCGCGCTGACGTGCTGACGGCGTGGAGCTTCACCACGCTCAGCGTGACCGAGCCCCTGATGGCGGCGGTCGGGCAGGCCGAGCGGCTGAACGTGCCGGTCGAGCCGGGCGGGATCGTGCACCAGACCCCGGGCCAGGCGCTGGCCGACTTCGCGCTGGCCATCGCGTCGCAGCTGTATGTCGGCGAGGTCATCCACGGCACCATCGCGTCGCCGGTGTTCCTCGACAAGCAGACGCGCGGGCTGCGCACCGACGGCGGCCACGAGGTGCAGCGTCTGGCCTTCACCATGACGCTGCCGCGCAACCTGCGCCCCGACAAGCCGGTGCCGGTGGTCATCTTCGGCCACGCCATCATGACCGAGCACCGCTTCGTGCTGGCGGTGGCCGACGCGCTGGCGCAACGCGGCTATGCCGCCATCTCGATCGACTGGCCGTTCCACGGCGAGCGCACCTATTGCTGGTCGGAGGGACCGCTGACGGTGCCCGATCCGCGCACCGGCAAGCTGACCGGGCTGGATCCTTGTCAGGCCGGCTCGCGCTGCATGCCCGACGGACGCTGCGCGGCCAGCGACGGCTCGAGCGGCGACAAGCTGGCGAAGTGGCCGGTCATCGGCATGTATCAGGCCTCGGGCGCGGCCTTCCTGGAGATCGAGCACATCGCCAACACGCGCGATCACTTCTGGCAGTCGCTGGTCGACGTCGCCGCGCTGGCGCGCTCGTTGCGCAAGGCGGACTGGAAGTCGGTCATCGGCGCACCCATCAAGACCGACGAGATCCTGTACGCCGGCCAGTCGCTGGGCAGCATCATCGGGGCCACCTATGTGGCGCTCGATCCGGGGATCAAGCGCGCGGTGCTCAACGTGCCGGGTGCCGACACCGTGGACATGTTCGAGGCCTCGCCGTTCTTCAGCGGCCAGGTCGCGGCCTTCTTCAGGCGCGAGGGCGTCGACCGCCGGTCGTTCGACGGCGAGCGCTTCATGAACGTGGCGCGCTGGTTCATCGACAGCGTGGATCCGCAGGGGGTGGCCGATCGGCTGGGCAAGGACGGTCGCAAGGTGATGATCCAGATGGCCACGCTCGACGCCATCATCCCCAACGCCTTCACCCAGGTGCTGGTGCAGCGCGGCGCGGTACCCAAGCGGGACTACACCGCGGAGCACGCCTTCCTGGTCATCCCGGTCGAACCCGAGTTCTTGCGCGGCAACAACGAGCTGGCGTCGTTCCTGGCCACCGGGGTGATGCCATGAGCCGCCCGGTGGTGAAGCTGGGTGGGCTGGTGCTGGGTGGGTTGGCGCTGGCCGGGCTGGTCGCGGCGGCAGGGCAGGCCCACGCGGCCGGCTTCGCGGTCGCCGAGCAGAGCGCCAGCGCGGGCGGCACCGCGGGCGCGGCCACCGCGCGCAGCGGTGATCCCGCAGCCGGCTGGTACAACCCGGCGGCGCTGGCCGATGGCGCCGGGCTGCGCCTGGGGCTCGGCGTGCTGCTGGCGCTGCCCAGCGTCAGCGCTCAGGCGAGTGACGGGTCATGGAGCGAGGATGCCGAGTCGAAGCTGTCGACCCCTCCGACGCTGTATGCCAGCTGGGCGCGCGGCCAGAGCGCCTTCGGCGTCGCCATCGGGGTGCCCTTCGGCTCGGGTGTGACCTGGCCCGGGAGCTGGCCGGGGCGCTTCGAGATCACCTCGTCGCGCATCGAGGTCGCGCGCATCGCGCCGTTCTATGCCCGCGCGCTGACGCGTAACGGCAAGCTGCGCGTGGCCGGCGGGGCGCACATCGATCTCGGGCGCATGCGGATCGGGCGCTCGCTCGACTTCATCGACACCGAGGGCAGCGTGGCGCTGGATCTGAGCGGCTGGGGCGTGGGCCTGGACGCCGCGCTGTTCTGGCAGGCCGCGCGCGGGCTGGATGTCGGCCTCAGCATCAAGTCGCGCAGCACGCTGGCCCTGTCGGGTGGCGCCGACTTCGAGGCCCCGCTGGCGGTGTCGGGCAAGGCGCAGGATCAGCACGCCGACAGCGAGCTCAGCTTGCCCGATCGGCTCGCGCTGGGGGCGCGCTGGGCCCGTGGCCGGCTGGCACTGCTGGGCGACCTCGAGCTGGTGACCTGGTCACGGCGCGCGCAGACGGTGATCGACTTCGAGCGCGACGCCACCCCCGACGTGGTCCAGGAGGATCGCTGGCACAGCACGCTGGCCGTCCGCGCCGGCGCCGAGTACGCGCCGCGCCCGGGCTGGCTGGTGCGCGGCGGCGCCTTCCTGGATCCGACCCCGGCGCCCGATGACGCGCTGGCGCCGTCGTCGCCCGACTCGACCCGCGTCGGCCTGACCCTGGGCGGCGGGCGCAGCTTCGGCCGCGTCACCGTCGACGGCTTCTACGAGTACCTCACCCTGCTCGAGCGCAGCGCCCAGAACCCCGAGGCGCTGGCGGCCAGCTACGGCGGCCACGCCCACCTTTTCGGGCTCTCGGTCTCACTGCTCCGGTAGGTCCTCACGGCCACCCGCGTGGCGCGCGAAGCGACGGGCGTCGCGCGGGTGCACCGGGCCGTCGGCGGGCCACGGCCAGCCGCCGAACTCGGTGCGCCGGTAGTCGACGAAAGCCTGCTGGATCTCGGCCGCGCTGTTCATCACGAAGGGGCCGTACTGGGCCACCGGCTCGCCGATCGGCCGACCCTGCAAGAGCAGGCACTCGACCTCGGTGCTGCCGCGGTTCTCGAGCGGCGCGGGCAGCTCGGGGCGCAGGGTCAGGCCGTGCCCGGGCTGCACGGCGCGGTCGCCGACCGCGAGGCTGCTGCCGGCGAAGAAGTACAAGGTGCGGTTGGACGACGACTGCGCCGGCGGCAGCGTGAACGAGGCGCCGGGCGCGAGCTTGAGGGTCCACACCGCGACGTCGCTGTCGGGCCGCGCCGCCCACGAGTGCGGCGGCGGCGCCGGCGGGGTCAGCTCGCCGAGGCGGCCGGCGACCACAGTGACGTCGACGCCGGGCGCGACGCGGTGCGGGATGGTCGGGCCCCACAGCATGGAGAAGTGCGGCTCGACCATCTTGGAGGCGCGCGGCAGGTTGATCCAGATCTGGAACAGCTCGACCGGGTTGGGGCCGGCGGGGTCGAGCAGCGGGAACATCTCGGAGTGCACGATCCCGCGCCCGGCGGTCAGCCACTGGGCGTCGCCGCGCCCGAAGCGCGCGGTGGCGCCCAGCGAGTCGGAGTGATCGATGTAGCCGCGCCGCGCGATGGTCAGGGTCTCGAAGCCGCGGTGCGGATGCTGCGGAAAGCCGGGGACGACGTCCCCGTGGTACATGCGCCAGCCGTCGATCCCCGCGAAGTCCTGCCCGATGTCGCGCCCCGCCAGGGAGGCGGCAGGGCCGAGCTGGTCGTTGCCGGCCGGGTAGGCGTCGTCGTGGTGCACACAGAACAGGAACGGATCGGCGGTCTCCCAGGGGAAGCCCAGGCGACGGGTGGCGAGGATGAGGGGGGATGGGGCGGAGGCGGGGGCGGACATGGGCGGAGTATGCGGAAGGAACAGGGGACAGGCCACAGGTGACAGGCCACAGGGAACGGGGTGGGTTTGGTCGGAGTTGGGGCGAGGGGCAGCGATGCGGCGGGGCGAGGTCAGGAGGGCGGGGCCGGCGGGGCGAGGTCGGAAGGGCGAGGCCGGCGGGCGAGGTCAGAAGGCAGCGATGCGGCGAGGCGAGCTCAGAAGGGCAGGGCGAAGCCTTCGATGGCCAGGGTGGCGAGCGGCGCGATGGGGCCGCCGCGGCCAACGTAGGAGAACAGGTTTCTGACCTCGTCGCCGCGCAGGGGATAGTTCTCGAGCTCGTCGAGGGAGACCCAGGCGGCGCGCAGCGACTCGTCGTCGGGGACCGACTTGGGCGGGGTGTCGTCGGCGGGGCGCGCCACGAAGATGACGCGCACGCGGGCGGCGCCGTCGGGCATGGGCCGGTGCTCGAAGCGCAGGATCCCCTCGGGCACGATCGGGATCCCTGCCTCCTCCTGGGTCTCGCGCAGCAGCGCCTGGAGCAGGGTCTCGCCCGGCTCGACGCGCCCGGCGGGCAGGTACCACAGCTGGCCATGCTTGCGCTCCTGCACCAGCAGGAAGCGATGGCCCAGGCGCACGATGGCCAGCACGAAGAAGTGCGTCGGGATGGGTTCGCGCGCCATACCCCGGCTCAGACCCAGGTGTCCTGGTTGGGCAGCTTGCCCTGCAGCGTGGCGCGGAACACCGGGGCGTCGATGATGAGGCCCTGGGTCCTGTCCAGCTTGACGAAGGTCGTGACCGGCATCAGCGAGGCCTGCCCGAGCCCCTCGGGGCGGCCCTGGTAGTACAGGGTGTGATCGAAGCGGGCCTTGCTGTGCACGCGGCCGTCGTGCACGTGGACGGTGGGGAAGAACAGGCGCGCCGGGTCGCGGGTCGGGAAGCGGAAGGCCATCGGGTGTGGCTTCTGCAGGTCGGCCGCCTTCAGCTTGAAGACGGCGAAGCCGTGGTCGCGGTACTGAGGCAGCTTGGCCCAGACCTCGTCGGACAGGCGGAAGCGGGCGTCGAGGCGGTCGAAGTCGCGAAGGGTCGGCACGAACGAGGCCTCGAACGAGCCCACGTCGTGCACCACCAGCTGGCGCCGCTGCGGGGCGAAGCCCCCGCGTGACACCCCGCGCGAGGCGGTCAGCGGCGGGTTCCAGCAGTGCTCGAGGTCGGTGAACAGCTGCGGGTACTCGTGCAGATCGATGAAGCGCAGGGCGTCGTCAGCCACCGCCCCGGCGCTGCTGGCCACCGGCAGGGGCAGGATCATGGCCACGTCGCTGCGCGACGACAGCCGCATCGAGTAGGCCAGCAGCTGCTCGGCGCCGTCCCGGCGCGCGAAGATCTCGGTGCCCGCGACCTTCAGCGGCTTGCGACGGAACCAGCCAGCGGGCGCGGCGCCTGCGAAGCAGCACATGCGCTGACGATACCATCCAGGGCGGCCGACGACTCAGGGCGGGCTGCACAGGTTGTCGTCGCCACACTCGCCCGCGCTGCAGTCGGTGTCCTTCAGGCACGCCATGGTGCAGACCTTCTCGCGGCCGGCCCCGCCGCTGCCACGGCCCTCGCCCTTGACGTCGCGACACAGATTGCTGGCGCACTCGGCGTCGCTGGCGCAGCGCTGCAGCAGCGGCTTGAGGATGGGCACTGGCATCAGCGGGGGCTGCCCGGTGCTCGGCGGCGGCGTCACCGCGGGCACCGAGCCATCCACGGCGGGCGCCGTCGGTGTGGGCGTCGGGGTGACCACGCCCGGGGTCTCCTCCTCGGGCGGCACCCCCGCCGGGTCGAAGGCACAGCTCGCGAGCAACAGCCCCAGTGTGGCCAGGAGGGTCTTCACACCGGGGGCTTCTGCGATGCTCGTGCCAGCTGACGTATCTTCGATTTCACGTAGTTGAGCGCACAAAACCGCGGAGCGGACACCCCACCTGGGGCGGTCACTCTCGGGGCGCATGTAGGCAGGACGTCAGCCCTGGGGCAGCGCGACCCGGCGCAGACAGACCACCTCGCCCGCGCGCAGCTGCTTCTTGCCGCCGATGGGGTTGGGCTCGCTGCCGCCGGTGGGCTCGCACAGCAGCATGGGGCCAGCGTCGGGTGACCAGGTGGCGAAGCTCCTCGCCACCGGCTTGCACTTCTTGCCCTCGAAGTCGCACAGCGAGCGCGTCCAGCTCACTGTCCAGGTCCGGATCCCGGCGCCCTCGAAGGCGCGCCGTCCGAAGCGCCAGCGCCCGGCGAGGCGCACGTCCGACATGATGAGCTCATCGAACTTGACCGCCTCGTCGGGCCGCTCGGCGAAGGTGAACGGCCCCGGGCGCGGGTTTTGGTCCTGCAGCGGCACGTCGTCCTCGGCGGCACCCCAGACCTGGGTCACGCCGGTGGCGCTGACGGCCAGGAAGAACGGCCCGCTCATGGCCCACATGGCGTCGGCGAAGCGCTTCTTGGGCACCGAGGTCGCCAGCTGATCCAGTGGCGCCCCGTTGTCGGCGACCTCGGCCTCGAGGCGTGCCACCTTGAAGCGACCGGCCTGGGTCACCTCGGCGACCGAGACCTTGATGGGCGGCGCCCCCGGCACCGGACGCAGCCGCTCCAGCGAACGCCCTTGCACCAGCTCGAAGGTCCACGTGGAGTCGACGTCGAGCAGGTCACCGAAGCCTTGCGCCCGCGCCGTCGCGCCACCGCCCGTCACCGCGAAAATTCCCACCAGAACCGTCGTCGTCAGCCCGACTCGCACCCGCCGCACGCTGGCCTCCAGGTTGTGCCCGACAAGACGCCTGGCGCGGGGCGGACATTCCCGCGCCGTCAGGTCCCACGTCCCAGGTCCCAGACCCCAGAACAGTGCTTCCCGGTCGCGCCCCCGCCGTGCTAACAGAGTGCGGCTTTTCGGGAGAGCAGGGACACACACCATGGCATCCACCGAGCGGGTCATCGGAGTCATCGGCGGCAGCGGCCTCTACGAGCTGCCCGGGCTGACGGAGGTCACGCGGCAGCGGGTCGACACCCCGTTCGGTGCGCCGTCCGACGAGTATGTCGTGGGTCGCCTCGAGGGCGCTCGCATGGTCTTCCTGCCCCGGCACGGGCGTGGCCACCGCCTGCTGCCCAGCGAGGTCAACTACCGCGCCAACATCTGCGGCCTGAAGCAGCTCGGCGTCACCCACCTGGTGTCGGTGTCCGCGGTCGGCTCGCTGCGCGAGGACATCCACCCCGGAACGCTGGTGGTGGTCGACCAGTTCATCGACTTCACCAGGCGGCGCGAGAGCACCTTCTTCGGCGGCGGCGTGGTCGGCCACGTGCCGATGGCCGAGCCGGTGTGTCGCGACCTCAGCGGCCACCTGTATGACGCCGCCGCGCACACCGCGGGCAAGACCCGCCGTGGCGGCACCTACATCTGCATCGAGGGGCCGCAGTTCTCGACCCGCGCCGAGTCGCTGATCTGGCGCGGCTGGGGCCTCGAGGTCATCGGCATGACCGCGATGCCGGAGGCCAAGCTGGCGCGCGAGGCCGGCCTGTGCTTCGCGCTGCTGGCGCTGGCGACCGACTATGACTGCTGGCAGGAGGGCGAGGAGGACGTCTCGGTCGAGCAGGTGGTCAAGGTCATGAAGGCCAACGTCGAGCGCGCCAAGCAGGTCCTCGTCAACCTGGTCGGGCGCCTGCCCGCCGAGGCCTCGTGCGCGTCCGCCGACGTCGCCAGGCGGGCCGTGATGACCGATGCGTCGGCGGTGACACCCGAGATGCGCGCACGCCTGAAGCACATCGTCGACTGGGAGAGCTGAGATGGCGAACCTCGAGCTGTGTGTGGTTGGCTCCGTCGCGCTGGACAGCGTGGAGACGGTGCGCGGCAAGCGCGACGAAGTGCTGGGCGGCTCGGCGTCGTTCATCTGCACCGCGGCCTCGTTCTTCGTGCCGCGCACGCGCCTGGTCGCCATCGTCGGCGACGACCTGCCGCGCGGCCACCTCGACTACCTGGCCTCGCGCGGGGCCGACATGAGCGGCCTCGAGGTGGTCAAGGGCGGGCGCACCTTCCGCTGGGCCGGCCGCTACGCCCCCGACTTCATCACGCGCGAGTCGCTGAACACCGAGCTCGGCGTCTTCGCCGGCTTCCAGCCCCGGCTGCCCGACAGCTATCGCTCGGCCGATCTGCTGTTCCTGGGCAACATCGATCCGGTGCTGCAGCTCGACGTGCTGGAGCAGATCAGGAAGCCCAAGCTGGTCGCGCTCGACACCATGAACTACTGGATCTCGCGCAAGCCGGCGGAGCTGGCCAAGGTGCTGGCGCGCGTCGACGCCGTCCTGCTCAACGACGAGGAGGCGCGCCAGCTGTCCGGCGAGTCCAACCTGCAGCGCGCGGCGCGGGTCATCCACGCCATGGGCCCGACCATCGTGGTCATCAAGCGCGGCGAGCACGGCGCCCTGCTGGTGCACCCGCACGGCGTCTTCGCCGCGCCGGCCTATCCCATCGACGAGGTCTGCGACCCCACCGGCGCCGGCGACACCTTCGCGGGCGGCTTCATGGGCTCGCTGGCGTGCGCCGCGACCATCGACGACGACAGCCTGCGCCGCGCCATGATCCATGGCAGCTCGCTGGCGTCGTACTGTGTCGAGGACTTCAGCCTGGACCGGCTGCGCGTGCTGGAGCAGCCCGACGTCGAGCGGCGCTTCGGCGAGTTCCGCGAATTGATGCGGTTTTAGCCGAGGCCGCCGTCCGGTAGCGCGGCCGGGCGGGTTCGCGCGTAGATTGGGGTCATGACCAAGAAGCTGGTGCCGGTCGCGGCGACGATGGTGGCGATGGCGGCGATGGCGGCCTGTTCGCATGTCGAGCGTGGCAATGACAAGGCGCCCCGCCCGACCGCGCCGCCCGTGGTCGAGGCGCTGGCCGTCGAGGCGTCCATCATGTCGGCCGTGCTCGAGGAGGACTGCAAGCAGGCCGACGCCTCCGACGTGGCGCGCGGCGGACGCCTGGGGCGGTCCGCCGCCGACCCGGCCGATCCTGCGCGCGCCGACCGGGCGCGCGCGATGGCCAAGCGCGCCTGTGAGCAGGCCCGGGTCCAGCTGCTGCTGCGCAGCGCGGCGGGCAGCCAGCCGGCGCGCATCGAGATCGCCTCGGTCAAGCTGCTCGACGACAAGGACGGCCGCGAGCTGGCCGAGCTGGTCGCACGCAACCCGCAGCAGTGGGCCGCCGCGACGTCGACCTATCAGCCCTGGGACAGCACCATCGCGCCGTCACAGCAGCTGCAGACCAGCTTCGACCTGTCGGCGCCCGACTGGGACGCCATCGGCGGGGGCAGCCGCTGGAACACCCAGGGCATGAGCTTCCGGCTGGTGGTGACGCTGCGGGTCGATGGCAAGGACAAGCAGACCCAGCTGACGGTGCGCTCGCCGTTCATCGTGCGCGAGCCGATGATGCGGACCTAGCTCGCGTACCGCAGGGCGGGCGACTACTTGTAGTACTCGGCCTTGAGGATGTCGTCGTACTGGTCGGCGAACTTGCCGACCGCGCCCAGCATGAGGGCGAACTCGTTGGCGTCGAGCCCCTCGACGCCGCGGCCGAGCTGCAGCGCCACGGTGCCGTCCTTGTGCACCGCGAACGCCGCGGTGCCGCCGATGGCGGCGTTGATCTCGAGCAGCGCGCGGTAAAACTCCTCGCGCCGCGCCGGCGGCGGCTGCGAAAACATCGGCGCGATGGCCACGATCCCGTTGCCCGCGGCGCCGGTGATCAGCGTGGCCGAGCCCCACTTGATCTTGTACATGCCATCGCCGACCTTCTCGGCCACGTTGGCCAGGCCGACCTGATTGAGGAGGCGCGCGACGACGTCGGTGGGTGTCTCAGCCATGGGCGGCTTCATATCATGGCCAGCCAGGCGGCTGCCAGTGCCGCCGGGCGCACCCCCACCGGGCGCAGGGTCAGCCGGCGCCCGCCGTCCGGCCCAGGCAGCTCCTCCAGGACCACCTCCAGGTGGTCAGGCGCGCGCACCCCGCACTCGGCAAGCCGCGTCCACCACTCCACCGCGACCACGGCGTCGTCGCGGCCCAGGACCTCGGTGATGCCGATCTCGCCGAGCTCGCGCGCGGACTCCAGCCGGTACAGGTCGACGTGCACGAGCGGCAGCCGGCCCGGGTGCTCATTGATGATGGTGAAGGTCGGGCTGGACACCCAGGCCGAGGTCACCCCCAGGCCGCGCGCCAGCCCCTGCACCAGGGTCGTCTTGCCAGCGCCCAGATCACCGACCAGGGCGATGACGTCCCCGGGCGAGGCGACCCGGCCCAGCACCTCGCCAGCCCGCGCGGTGGCGGCGGCGTCCGCGAGCACCCGCTCCACGGCCTAGCCCCCGTGCGAGCGCCACTCGCGCGCCAGCACGCGCTCCTTGGGGATGTGGACCCGGAAGGTGGCGCCGCTGCCGACCTCGGACTCGACCTCGATGCGCCCGCCCATCTTGCGCACCAGCTCGCCCGAGACCGCCAGGCCGATCCCGGTGCCGTCACGCTTGGTGGTGAAGAAGGGGTCGAAGATGTGGGCCCGGACCTCCTCGGGGATGCCGGGGCCGTCGTCGCTGACCGTGATGGTGACGCCTTCGAGGTCGTTGTGCGCGCTGGTGACCTTGACGTGGTGGCGCGCCCCGGGGCTCTCGGCCAGCGCCTGCTGGGCGTTGGCCAGCAGGTTGAGCAGCACCAGGGTCAGCGGCGCACACTCGGTGGCCAGCAGCGGATGCGCCAGGAGCTGCACCTCCAGGGTGGCGCGCCGGCGCAGCTGTGGCCCCGCCAGCGAGGTCGCCGCCGCCACCAGGTCCGCCAGGGCAACCGGCGTCCGAGCCCGGGAGGAAGCGCCGCGGGCCAGCACCCGCAGGTGCTCGACGATGTTGGCGATGTCGCGGATCGAGCGCAGCGCGTCGTCCAGCGTGGGCTCGGCCTCGGCCAGGACCTCCTGCGAGTTGCGCCGGCCCGAGGCCAGATCCTCGAGGTGGCGGCGCACCTGCTCCAGCGCCAGGTTGACCGACGCGGCCGGGGTCGCGACCTCGTGGCCGAGGCCAGCGGCGAACAGCCCCAGCGTCATCAGGCTGTCCATGGCGACCAGCCGGCTCTTGGACTCGGCCTCGGCGGTGACGTCGACCGAGATGCCATCGAAGCCGATGAGCTCACCCTGCGCGTCCAGCAGCGGCGCGAAGGTGGTGCGCACCGTGATGATGCGGCCGTCGCGGTGGCGCAGCTTGACCTCGGTCCAGTCGCAGCCCTCGCCCGCGGACAGCGCCTGCTGGATGGCGCGCATGGCGGGCGAGTCCCCGGCGTCGGCGACGTGGACCAGGAAGGGCACGCCGACGATCTCGTCCTGGCTGTAGCCGGCGATGGTGGCGCCGCTGCGGTTGATGTAGACCACGATGGCGTCGGGGGACAGCCGGTAGATCGCCGCCGGAACCCGATCCAGGATCGCGTGGGTGTCGAGCGGGGCGTCGGGAGGTGCCATCAGGCCCCGAACTGATCGCGCAGCTTGTCGTCCCACTCGTCGGCCACCAGCGCGATGGTGTGCAGGAGGTCCTCGAACTCGTCGAAGTCGATGCCCTCGAGGCGACGGAAGATGCGCAGGTAAGCGACCTCGGTCTTCTTGTCGATGGCGAAGGCGGCGTCGGAGGTGGCCAGGAACGACAGCTCGAGCAGCTTGCGATAGAACTCCAGCCGGTTGCGCTCGGGCACCTTCATGAGCGGGGCCAGGAACAGGAGCACCCCGTGCTCCTCGAGCACGTTGACGCGCACGCGCGCGCTGCCGCGGGTGATCTCGCAGTAGCCCTGCTCGTTGAGCGGGTCGAACGTGACGCCTACCCGCTCGCCGAAGCGCCGGATGTAGTCATCGACGGTTTCCCGGTGGCTCATGGTGGACAGCCTATCAATACCGGAAGGTCCACACCAGATCCACGCCGCCCTTGGCGGCATCGCCGGCAGAAACCTGCACATTCAGGCGCCGGCGCAGGCGCAGCTGCAGGCGCCCTTCATAGGTGTTCTCGTCCTCGATGGTCCCGGTGCGCACCGTGGTCTCGAACACGAAGGTGTCGGTGATGGGGATGCGCACGCCGTAGCGGCCGCCGCTGCTGCCCGACTGGCGCTCCTCCTCGGGCTCGATCACGGGCACGAACTTGATGGCGCGCGCGCCCGGGACGCGGTCGCGCAGGAAGGCCTGCGCCAGCGTGGCCACGGTGCGCTCGGCGCGGCGGCGCGCGGCGCCCTGGGCCTCGTTGGTCTCCCAGCCGGGGTCGCCGTGCAAGAGGAGGCCCAGGACCTGGGCCTCGGTCAGCGGCGGGTCGGCGCGGAAGCGGATGCGTGGCGCCGACAGCCGGCCCGAGACGTCGATGTACACGATGGTGTCGGACTCGACGTCGCTGTGGGCGAAGCGCAGGTCCAGCTCGGGGTCGATGACCTTCTGGTTGGCGTCCAGGCTGATGACGCCGCGCTCGACGCGGAACGACTTGCCGAGCAGCTCGACGTCGCCGGCCAGGGCGCGGATCTGCCCGGCCAGCTGCGGCGGGCGGCCCGGCTGGGTGGTCGCCTTGAGGTCGGCCATGATGGCCAGGCGAGTGTCCTGACCGCGTACGATCCACAGCCGATCGGTGGCCAGGGTCAGCTCGGCGACCAGCGACTCCAGCAGGCCGGCGGCGCGCTTGGGCTCGCCGACCACGGTGACGTCGTCGAGCGGATCGAGCGACTGCACGTCGCGCGTGCTCTCGGGCGGGATGCGCAGCTGGGCGTCGACGAAGCGGGCGTTGCCGCGCAGCGCGCCGTCCTGGTACCTGCCGCTGAGGTCGAGCTGGCCGTTGATCCAGGCGCTGGGGCCGGCCGGGCCGAGCAGCGGGAACTCCGACAAGAGCAGCGTCCCGGTGACCTGGCGCAGGTCGCTGACGCGTCCGCTCAGCGCCAGCTTGCCGTCGCCGGCGTACAGCGAGGCCTCCTTGATGACGACGTCCTGGCCGGCCAGGTCGAGGGTGACCTTGATGCGGTCGTAGCGGCGCGGGTAGCCGCGCAGCGCGAAGGCGCCGTCAGTCACCGCCAGCCGGCCGGTCAGCGCCGGCAGCGGCAGCAGCGCGCCCACCAGGATGCTGCCGTTGACGGTGCCACGCAGCTCGCGCAGCGAGGGCACAAAGCCGCGCACGGCCTCGACGTCGAAGTCGCTGGCCTTGAAGGTGCCCGGGAAGACCAGGGCCGCCAGCGGCGGCCGGCCGCCGCCCAGGCGCGCGGGATCGACCTTGATGGCGCCCACCAGGTAGCCGCGCCGGGTCTGCTCCAGGCGCAGCGACAGCTCGACCGGCGGGCCGCTGTGCTCGAGCAGGGCCCCCACCAGGGTGCCGCCGTCGCGGCGGGCGTAGACGCCCAGGAAGGGCCAGCCCAGCAGGCCCGCGGCGTCGCTGGTCACCGCCAGCTGGCGCGGCGTCAGATCGATGTCGATGGGGATGTACAGGCGGCCCAGCAGGCCGGGGAACAGCCGCCCGATCGACAGCCGCCCCTTCGCGATGGGCAGCCGCGCCGAGCCCGACAGCGCGAGCTTGCCGGTCGCGGTGGCGCTGGCCCAGCTCGGGGGCTCGGCGCCGAACGAGCGCAGCAGGCGCACCACGTTGACGGTGTCGATGCGCAAGGCGCCGGCCAGCTCGGCGCTGAGCAGGCGCTCCAGCCGGTCGGCGCGCGGCCTGAGGACATAGGCCAGCAGGTCGGCGACCGCGACGCGCGCGCTGAGATCGAGGCCGAGGCGACGATCGCCGCGCCCCACCCAGGCGCTGAAGGCCAGGCGACGCACCACCTCGGTGGGTTCGGGGGCGCCCGGGGCGCGGTCGTAGTCGGGCACCCGCAGGCGCACCCCGGCGTCGAAGGCGGGCCGAGCCGGGCTGCTCAGGCCGTGGGCGTCGAGGCTGAGGCGCAGCTCGGGAGCGCCCGCGGTGGCGGCGAGGTCGATGCGACCCTCGACCTCGGTGGCCACCAGGCGGCGGTGGCGCAGCGCCGGCAGCAGCGCGGCCAGGGCGCCCAGCGGGCCGCGCTCGATGCTGATGCTGCCGCCGAGCTCGGCGGGCAGCAGGCGGCGCTGTAGCACCCGGAGGTCGCCCAGCAGCAGGCGATCGGGCGCGGTCAGGTCGCGCACCGTGATCCAGCGCCGGCCGGCCAGGGTCAGCTCGGCGCCCAGCTTGCGCCGCCCCGGGTGCTCCAGGGTCACGCTGCCGCCCAGGGTGGGCCCCAGGCCGCGCAGGCGGCCCTCGCTGAGGCCGAGCTTGCCGGTGACGCGCAGGCCGGGCAGGGGATGACGGCCCGAGGGCAGCATCGACGACAGCGCGAGGTCGCTCACGGTGACGCGCCCGGCGCGCAGCGGGATGCCGCGGGTCATGCCGCCGGGCAGGAAGGCCAGCACCTCGCCGAGGTCGAGGGCGGCGCTGACGCGCGCGGTGCCGCGCATGAACCAGTCCAGGCCCGCGCTGACGCTGACCCGGCCCGACAGCACGTCGAGGCTGAGGCGGTCGGCGCGCAGGCCGGGGCCGACCGCGAAGCTGCCCTCGCCGCGCTGGCGCACCGCGACGCGACCGCCCGAGCGGGTCACGATGCGATCGAAGCTCCACCACGCGCGCGGGCGCGCGAACCAGGACCTGAGGCGCACGTCCTGGGACTCCACCGGGCGCACCGGTGTTGTCACGTCGTCAAGATGAACCAGCGCTTCGAGCAATGGATCCTCGATGACACCCCGCAGTCGCGCATCGGCCTCGAGGCGGCGCGCGGCCAGCCCCTTGTCGTTCATGGCGATGCCGGCGGCGCGCACCACGGCGCGGGTGGCGGGATCCAGGCCGCGACCGGCGATGACGGCGTCGACCTCGGCCGGCCCCGACAGCCCCACCGAGGCCGGCACCACCAGCGCCAGATCGTCGACCGAGGCCAGCAGGCGCAGCCGGTGATCGCGGCTCAGCGGGTCGACCTCGCCCGACAGGCGCAGCGCCGCGCCGCGCGCCAGCACCGCCAGCTCGTGCAGCAGCACGCGGCCGCCGCGCAGCTCGGCGTCGAGCCCGATGCGGGAGGCCTTGATGTCCTGCAGGCCGAGGCCGCGCAGCGTCGCGGTGACCCGGCCGGTGGCCGCGGTGAGGGGCGCGCCTGGCTCGGGGCCGCGTCCGCTGGCGCTGATCTCGCCCGACAGCCGGCCCAGGTCCGACAGCGCGGGCCGGCCCAGCAGCCCGCCGAGGTCGAGCCCGACGATGCGGACGTCGGCCAGAAGCGGCATGTTCGAGCGCAGCCGCCCGGGCAGCCGGCTCAGCACCCGCACCCCGCCGCCGGCGCCGCCCGGGCCGACCACGACCTCGAGGGTCACCGTGCCGGGGCGCACCCCGGGGCCGCCCAGCTCGGCGCGCGCGGTCAGGTCGCGCCTGATGGGCGACGCCGGCCACAGCGCGGCCAGGTCGACCGCGCGCAGGTCGACCGCCAGCGCGGCGCGCCCGTGCAGGCGACCGGGCTTGCTGTGGACCTCGCCGGTCAGCCCCAGCCGCGAGCGGCCGCTGGCCAGGCCCAGCGCGAGGTCACGCACGTCGACCGCGGTCGGGCTGCTCTTCAGGCTGGCCCCGAGATCGATGCCGCGCACCGTGACCGGGGTCTGGCCGGCGCGCTCCAGGCGCAGCTCGGCCCCGCTGAGCTGCAGGCGATCGATCACCGTGCTGCCCTTGGCGGGTGGGCGCGGCTTCATCAGGGCGGCCAGCTCGAGCTGGCCAGCGGCGTCCTGGCGCAGCACCACGCGGGCGCCCCGGATGGTCACGGCGCGGAAGCGCACGCTGCCGAAGGCGGCCTTGACCGCCGCCAGGGTGCTCCAGCTGACCTCGAGATCGTCGACCGTGATGATGTCGCCGGCGGCCCCGCGCACGCTGAGGCCGCGCAGGTGCATGGTGCCGAGCAGGTCGCCGTCGATGCGCGCCAGCCGGACCTCTCCGTTCATCATCTTGCCGAGCTGCTTGACGATCTGCTTGCGCACCAGGTCGCGCCCGACCGCGGTGCACGCCAGCACGCGCACGCTGAGCAGCAGGACCGTCAGCGAGCCCAGCGTCCACAGCGCGATCTTGCGCAGCCGTCGGCGCTTGCGCTTCGGTCGCGCGGCCGGCGGCGGCGGCGGCCGCGTGGGCGGGGCGGGCTCCGACACGTCCGGCCCGTCGGTGCCGTCGGCCATCAGAACGCCTGCCCGAAGCTGAGGTGCACCGCGACCGGCGGTTCGGTGCCCAGGCCATTCTTGTTCTTGTCGCCGACGCGATAGCCGACGTCCAGGCGCAGCGGCCCAGCGATGGTGTCGAAGCGCAGCCCCCAGCCCAGCGCCAGCTCGAGCTTCTGCAAGGTGAAGTCGCTGGCGCTGTCATCGGGCGCGCCGACCCGCCCGGCGTCCAGGAAGACCACGCCGCCGAAGCCCGCCGGGGTGCCACCGAGCAGGAAGCGCCACGGCGTGGTGCGCAGCTCGAAGGACGACTCCAGCAGGGTCTGGCCACCGATGAGGAAGGTCTCCGACGGCCCGATCGGCGTGTCGGTGCACTGCGACGAGTCGCTGTCGGGGATGTAGCAGCGCGGCGACATGTGGCGAAAGCCGAAGCCGCGATGGCTCGACGCCCCGCCGGCGAAGAAGCGCTGTGACACGTGCACCGTCTCGCCGGTGTAGCGCGGCCGGATGAGGCCGACGCGCGCGCGCCCGGCCACCGTCAGCCAGCGCCCGCCCGCGCCCAGCACCGGCAGGTAGGTGCGCAGCTCGGGCACGAAGCGGTCGAAGCGGTAGCTGCCGCTGACCGAGTGATCCGTGGTCAGCGCCAGGTACACGCCGCGGGTCGGGTCCAGCGGATCGTTGCGGGTGTCGAGCACCAGCGACGGCTCGAAGTACGACAGCAGGAAGCGGTCCTCGACCCCGACCTCGAGCGCCAGCTGCGCCGGCACCGCCTTGAAGAAGTCGAAGCCGCGCACCTCGGCGCTGTAGGACAGCCCCACCGTGACCTTGCGCCGGAAGCGCACCCAGCGCCGCGCCACCCCGAGGTCGGGCTTGGCCCCGAACGAGCGGTACTCATCGACCAGCTGGGTGTCGGCGCTGAGGCCCTGGCTGAAGTCGAGCAGCGCCCGCGTGCGCGCCGGCTCGATGGCCCGCGCCCCGGCGCTGGCGACCACGCCGTGCACGTCGGGCGCGACCACCGTGGGCAGCCAGGCGTAGGCCAGCCGCCCGGTCAGCTCCAGCGAGCGCAGCCCGCCGTGGAAGTTGCGGTTGAGCCAGCTGACCGAGCCGCGGGTCTCCTGCTGGTTGCGGTCGGAGCCGACGCCGACGCCGAAGCGCAGCTGGCGCGGCCGCCCCAGCGTGACCTTGACGTCGACCGGGACCACGCGACCGCCGCCCGACAGATCGGGGTCGACCTCGACCTGCTCGAAGGCGCCGGTCTCGTAGAGGCGATTCTTGGTCTCCTCGAGCTCGTCCTCGCTGTAACGGCGGCCCTTCTTGAAGGTCAGCAGGTTGCGCACCACCGCGGCGTCGTCCTTGGCCAGCGGCCTCTCGTCCTTGGGCGCGCCGACCGCGATGGGGCCGAACTCGGACAGCGCGCCCGGCTTGACGGTGACCTTGATGTCAGCCGTCAGCGTGCCGGGATCGACCACGACCTCGCCGGTGACCTCGGCGTGGGCATAGCCCGACAGGCGCAGGCGGCGCCCCAGGCGGTCCTTGCCGTCGAGGTAGCGCTGGTGCTCCATGGCGTCACCCTTCGCCAGCGGCAGCCGCGCCGTCAGCCCGGCGGGCATGCCGGTGACCTCGACGCTGCGCACCCGGGTCACCGGGCCCTCGTCGATCTGCATCACGACCACCAGCTGGCCGCCCTGCCACTCGAAGTAGCGCACGTCGGTGACCCGGGTCGAGTAATAGCCGTGGGCCCGGTACAGCGCGACGATGCGGCGCTGGTCGTCGGCCAGGGTGTCGGGGTCGAAGTAGCGGATGGTCCGGTAGTCGCTGACCTCGGAGGCCAGCTTGCTGCGCAGGGTGGCGTCGGAGAAGCGGCGGTTGCCCTCGAAGTGCAGCTCCCACAGCGGACGAGGGCGCTCCGACCCGGCGGTGGCCAGGCGCAGCGTGGGCTGCTGCACGCACCCCGCCAGCGCCGCGACGACCAGCGCGGCGAGCAGCGCTGCGGCTCGGCCCGAGTGCATCACGAGATGCTAGCACTGCTGGGCCAGCCCGGCTGGCCCAGCAGTGTCCGGCTCCGTATCCGGCTTTGTGTCCGCTTCCGGCTCCCTGGCTCCGCCTACATCCGGACGTGCAGGGGGATCTTGCGCTCGAGGGCCCGCTTGGCGCCAGCCGAGAACACCTTCCAGAGCGCCTGCAGGCGACGCTCGATGAGGGCGGCGACCGAGTCGTCGTCATCGTCGTCGTCGTCCTCCTCGTCGTCGTCGTCCTCGTCCTCCTCGTCGTCGTCGCCGTCGTCTTCTTCGTCCTCGTCCTCGTCGTCGTCAGTCTCGAGGTTGAAGTCGTCCTTGAGCTCGGCCAGCGTCTCCATCAGGGTGACCACGCTGCCGGCGCGTAGATCGCCGACCTCGACGCGGCCCTCGAACTCGATGGGCAGGTAGATGTCACAGGCGATCTCGTGCGCCTCCAGGCGATCCATGAACTCGGTCAGGGTGTCCTCGTCGAGCCCTGCGCTGAGCACCTTCTTGACGCCGTCATCTCCCTTGGGGAGCTTGGGCGCCGACGCGGCCGCCAGGGCCCCACCCAGCTCCTCGATCTCTTCGTCAGTCAGTCGATCCGATAGCGGTGCGATCTCGATGCTGGCCATTTTCGTGTGTCCTCCGAGGGGACCCGACGAAACTAGAATCTTGGCGCAAGGGTTGTCAACGCGCGCGGCTCACCCTACCTTGATTGGGCATGGCAGCCCCGGTCCCTGGCGCCCCACCCACCAGCGCGGTCTTCGAGGCGCTGACCACGGCGCGCCGGCAGCTGGCCGGCGCTCTCGAGGCCGCGGGAGGGCCGCCGCGCGGCTTCGCGCTGGCCCGGGCCTGGTCGGACACCATGGACGCCACCCTGGCGCCGCTGCTGGAGCGCACCCTGGCGCAGCACGCCCCGCGCAAGGCCAAGGTCGGCATCGCGGTCACCGGCGGCTATGGCCGGCGCGAGCTGTCGCCGTCGTCGGACCTGGATCTGCTGGTGGTGACCGACCGGCCCAGCGATCCCGAGGTCAAGAGGCTCAGCGAGGCGCTGCTGTACCCGCTGTGGGACCTCAAGCTGGAGTGTGGCCACGCCGTGCGCGCGGTGTCCGACGCGGTGGCGCTGGCCAGGACCGACCTGGCCACCGCGACCGCGCTGCTCGACGTGCGCTGGCTGGCCGGTGACCGCGGCCTGGTCGACACCCTGGAGCACGAGATCCTGCGCTCCATCGCGCCGCACGACGCCAACGAGTTCGTGGCCCGGCTGCGCACCGAGCTGTCGGATCGCCACGCCAAGTTCGGCGACGCCCTGTTCCTGCTCGAGCCCAACCTCAAGCACGGCCGCGGCGGCCTGCGCGATCTGGCCACCGGGCTGTGGGCGGCGCGCGCGCGCTGGCGGGTGCGTGACTTCCCCGATCTGTTGACCATCGGCGCCGCGACGGTGCGCCAGGTCAACGCGCTGTGCGCGGCGCGCGACTTCATGCTGGGGGTGCGCGCGGCGCTGCACCTGGCGGTCAAGCGACGCCAGGATCAGCTGCTGTTCGAGCTGCAGGAGCACATCGCGCCCAGCTTCTACCCCGATCCCGAGGCGCGCCCGACCGCGCCCGAGCTGCACATGGATGTGCGCCCCGCGGTGGCGCGCGAGGTCGAGGCGCTGATGCGCGCCTACTACCTGCACGCCCGCGCGGTCGTGCACGAGACCGAGCGGCTGCTCGATCGCGCCCTGGTGTCGCGCCAGCGCAAGCCGTCGATCCGCCGCGTCGACGCCACCTTCACGCTGTGGAACGGCCAGCTGTCGGTGGCCGATCCGCAGCTGTTCCGGGATCGCCCCAGCGAGATGCTGCGTCTGTTCCGCGTCGCGCTGGCCGAGAAGCTGCCCATCTACGGCCACACCAAGGAGGTCATCGCCGAGGTCGCCGCCGAGCTGGCGGCGCGCGGCGGCGCCGGCCTGACCGGCGATCCCGAGGCGGCGCGCCACTTCCTGGCCCTGCTCACCGATCCCGAGGTCAAGCGCGATCCCAAGCAGCCCAGCGTGCTGGAGGAGATCCACGAGCTCGGCCTGCTCAACCTGGTGATGCCGGAGTTCTCGCCGTGCACCGGGCGCGTGCAGCACGACCTCTACCATGTGTTCACCGTCGACCAGCACCAGCTGTACGCGGTGGCGCGCCTCAAGGAGCTGGCGCGCGGCGAGCTCGGCAAGGAGCAGCCGCAGGCCACCGCCGCCATCGTCGCCATCGCCGCCGCCGGCGCGGCGCTGCCGCTGTACCTGGGGACGCTGCTGCACGACGTCGGCAAGCCGCTGGGCAAGGGCCACTCCGAGAAGGGCGCCCAGCTGTGCCGCACCATCGGCACCCGCCTGGGCATGGGCGAGCGCGAGCTGGCACAGACCGAGTTCCTGGTCCGCCAGCACCTGGTGATGGCGCACCTGTCACAGCGCCGCGACATGCACGACGTCGCCATGATCGCGAACTTCGCCGCCGAGATGGGCGACGAGGAGACGCTGCGCCAGCTGTATCTGCTGACGCTGGCCGACATGTCGATGGTGGCGCCGGGCAACCTGTCGGAGTGGAAGGACCGCCTGCTGCGCGAGCTCTACGTCAAGACGCTGACCTTCATGCGGCGCGGGCCCGATCTGCTGGGCGAGGGCCGCGGCCCGCTGGTGGCGGCGCGCCGGCAGCGCGTCGCCGAGCTGCTCGACGAGCCGGCGCTGGCGACCTCGCCCGAGCTGACCGGGCTGACCGATCGCTACTTCACCGCCAACTCGCCGCGCAGCATCGCGCGCCACATCCGGCTGGCCCGACGCCGGCGCGAGCGCGGGGCGGCGGTGCTGCTCGAGGTCAAGCACCGCGCGCGCCGCGGCTACTCCGAGCTGTCGGTGGCCGCGGCCGACGTGCCAGGCCTCCTGGCCAAGGTGACCGGTGTGCTGCTGGCGGCGCGGGTCGACATCGTGGGCGCACAGGTGAGCTCGCGCGCGCCGCTGGCGCCGGGCGAGGATCCCGAGGCCATCGACGTGTTCGGCGTGCGCGACCGCTACGGCCGCGCCATCACCGACCCGGCGCGCTGGGCCAAGGTCGAGGCCGACCTGGCCGCGGTGCTGGCTGGCGGTGCCGACGTCGAGGAGCTGGTCGCGGCGGCCGCCAGGCGCGAGGCCACCGGGCTGCGTCCGCGGGTGACCCCGCGGGTGGCCACCGAGATCGAGGTCGACAACGAGGTCTCGCGCGAGTACTCGGTGATCGACGTGTACACCCACGATCGACTCGGCGTGCTGTACGCCATCACGCGCACGCTGTTCCAGCAGAACCTCGACATCGCGCTGTCCAAGGTGGCCACCGAGGCCGACCGCGTGGCCGACGTGTTCTACGTGCGCGATCGCGTCACCGGCGGCCGGCTGACCGACGAGGCGCGCATCCGCGAGGTCAGCCAGGCGCTGACCCTGGCGCTGGCCGAGGTCGGCGGCTCGGGAGGAGGGTCGAAATGAAGCCGCGAGGACCCGCGCAGACCGGCGTCGGGGCCGCCGCGCGGCGCGCCATGGGGCGGCTGGCCGGGGTGGTCGACTCGGTCGCCATGCAGGCCATGACGCGGGCCTTCTCGCGCGGCAAGCCGCGGCGCGGGCCCGAGGATCGCCGCGCCCAGATCGACGCCATGATCGCGGTGTATGGCGATCCGCGCCTGCTCGCCGAGCCGGAGCGCTACTTCGTGCCGCCCGGCGCGCCCGCGGTCGAGCAGCGCGTGGAGTCGCGCGACGCCGGCGCCGGGACCGAGGTCGTCGACCTGGCCTTCCGGTCGGCCTTCGTGCCGTACCACGCGCCGTATCGCGACGAGTACCTGGCCCTGCGCGAGGTCCACACCGTGCACGGCCGCATGTGGCGCACGCGCACGCCGCGCCCGACCGCGATCTTGCTGCACGGCTGGGGCGGCGGGAACTACTGGATCGAGGAGCGCGCCTTCGCGGTGCGCTGGCTGACCCGCATCGGCCTCGACGTGGTGCTGCTGCAGCTGCCGTTCCACGGCCGGCGGGTGCCGCCCGGGATGCCGGCGGGCGCCTTCCCGAGCCCCCACGTCATGCGCACCAACGAGGCCTTCGCGCAGGCGGTCAGCGACGTGCGCGCGCTGACCGGCTGGCTGCTGTCGCGCGGCGCGCCCGCGGTCGGCGTCGCCGGCATGTCGCTGGGCGGCTACACCACGGCGCTGGTGTCGACCCTGGACGACCGGCTGGCCTTCGCGGTGCCCATGATCCCGGCGGTCGACTTCGCCGATCTGCTGTGGCGCCACGGCGAGTCCTCGCCCGCGCGCAAGCGGGCCGAGGAGGCCGGGGTGCAGAAGCACCACCTGGAGGCGCTGTTCCGCGTGCACTCGCCGCTGGCGCGCCCGCCCAGGGTGGCAGCGGCGCGCAGGCTGATCGTGGCCGGCGAGGGCGACCGGATCTGTCCGCCCGACCACGCCGAGCGGCTGCGTGTGCACTGGGACGGCTGCGCCATCCACTGGTTCCCGGGCGGCCACCTGGCCCAGGTCGGACGCGGCGCCGGCTTCCGGGCCGTGCGTCGGCTGCTGGTGGACACCGGCGTGCTGTAGTAGCGTCCGCGCATGCACAAGCTGCTGATGCTGTCGGCCGTGGTCCTGGGGTTCGTGCTGGCGGGCTGCGGGCCCTGTGGCAAGCAGCCGGCCGGCTCGGGCAGCGGCGCGGTCAGCCCGTCGCCAACGCCGGTGGTGTCGACCGAGCCCACCCCGACGCCGTCACCCTCGGAGTCGCCGGCGCCGGACCCGGCCGACCCGGTGGTGTGCGCGAGCAACGCCGACTGCGGCGCGGGCGAGGTGTGCGGGTCGTTCGAGGGCTGCGGCCCGGCGGCGCGGCGCTGCACGCCGGATCGCGCCTGCACGAAGGATCTCGTCGAGTATTGCGGCTGTGACGGCAAGACCATCTCGGGCTCGGGCTCGTGCCCCCCGGCGCCGTTCACGCACCGCGGCCCCTGCGAGTAGCGCTTGGCGTGGGCTCCGGGTGCGCGGCGAGCGCGACGGGCCGAGGACCTGCGGGAAGACACGGGAGCAAGCCGGATGACGGTTCAGCGCGGGGTCGTGCTGGGAGTGCTGGTGGGGCTGCTGCTGGGCCTGGGGTGTGAGAAGAAGGGGCGCCAGGCGGGGCAGGGGGGCGGCGGCGACGGATCGGGTGGTGCGGGTGCCGGTGCGGCCGGCGCGGCGGAGGGCAAGGTGCCGCCCGGGGTGTTCGCGGCCCTGGTGCCGCTGGGCGCCCGCCTGGAAGCGGGCTTCTCGGCGGTGGCCGGCGGCGCCGATCCGACGCGCGCCTTCGGTGACTGGACCGTGGAGGGCGACCCCGAGGTCGGGCCGGCCATCGTCGCCGCGCATGGGGTCAGCGCGCGCCTGGTCGGCTTCGAGCTCGAGCTCATCATGGGCAGCCAGGACGCCAACGACTATGTGCGCTCGATGGTGCATGCCACGCTGCGCGGGCAGGCCTTCGTGGCGCTGTCGGCCCGCAGCGACGCCGGGGTCGATGGCGTCCCGCTCGAGCAGCTGACCGGGCAGCTGGCCCCGGTGGCCGACAGCGTGCGCGCCCTGCTCGCGACCGGCGCCGACTGCG
>JADYYK010000013.1 GCA_020853705.1 Deltaproteobacteria bacterium | reverse complement strand
GTCTCCACTGGAGACATCCAATGGCCAGCTGTGACTTCCTGTTCGACTACGCCAGCCCGTGGGCCTACCTGGCCGACATCCTGCGCACCCGCTTGCTGCCCGGAGTGACCGTGCAGCTGCAGCCGATCTACCTGCGCGGGCTGTCGTCCTTCTCGACCGGCATCCCCTACAGCCCGGCCAAGCTGCAGTACATCATGCAGGACCTCGGGCGCTGCGCCGCCCACCACGCCATCCCCATCCGCCCCCCCAGCCACTTCCCCGTCAACGGCCTGTATGCCCTGCGTGGCGCGCTGTGGTGCCAGCAGCACGCCGTCGCCGCCGCCCCCGCCTTCCACGCCGCCGCCTTCGCCGCTGCCTGGCGCGATGACCGCAACGTCAGCGACCGCGCCGTCGTCCTCGAGCTGGCCCACGAGGTCGGCCTCGACCGCGACGCCTTCAGCGCCGGCCTCGACGATCCCGCCATCAAGGACGCTCTCAAGACCCGCACCGCCGCCGCCGCCGAGCGCGGCGTCTTCGGCGTGCCCAGCTTCTTCGTCGGCTCCCAGCTGTTCTGGGGCCACGACCGCCTCGACTACGTCGCCCGCGCCCTCGCCGCCCTGTAGCCTGGCGCTGGCCTCGGGCGATTCGTCCCATCTCGCCCGGAGCGCATCGAGGATGGCATCGACTGTCATTTTCCGCATATTCTTGTTGACACACTCCACTGGTTCGCGCCGCGCTGAGGCTGAGCTGCGTCCTGGGATGCCCCCTGGGGGCCACCAGCTCGCGCCTGGACGCGCCGACGGCCCGCCCGGTCGATTCTCGCTGTCAGCGTCGCCGTTCGTCGCACCAGGGCGCCGCCAGAGCGGTCCAGATCTGCATGGTAGGAAGGAGATGCGCACACGGGCAGGAGGCGGCTGATGACGCAGGTGCAGGTGATGGGGGCGGCGAGCGAGATCCAGCAGGCGGACGGCCGGGTCGTCCAGGCGGTCGAGCGGCGCAGGCGGGCCGAGGCCGACGAGGTCGCGGCGCTGCTCGACGCGCGCGCACTCCGGGTGCACCAGGCGCTCGGGTTCGCGTCGTTCCATGAGTACGCCGAGGCCCGGCTGCAGCTGTCGGCGCGGCTGGCCTATGAGCGGGTGCGCGTGGTCGAGGCGCTGACCACGCTGCCGCGGACGCGGGCGGCGCTGGCCGCGGGCGTGGTCGGCTACTCGGTGGTGCGTGAACTCACGCGCGTGGTGACACCCGACAGCGAGCTGGCCTGGCTGGAGCGCGCCGCCGGCTGCACCGCGCGCGAGGTCGAGCGCCTGGTCGCCGGCCATGTCCCCGGTGACGACCCCGACGACACCCCCGACCCCGCAGAGGTCCTGACCCCGGTCAGCTTCGAGGTCACGCCCGCCACTCGGGCGCTGCTGCGCGAGGCACGGCAAGAGCTGCACAGGGACGCCGGCCAGCGCCTCGATGACGACGCCTTCATCGCCGAGCTGGTGCGGCGCGCCCTCGCCGGCGGCGAGCACCGACCGGGCACGCCGAGCTACCAGATCGCCATCAACGTCTGTGACCGCTGTGAGCGCGTCACCCAGGACGGCGCTGGCCAGGTCATCGACATCGACCCCGGCGAGCTGCACGTCGCGCTGTGTGACGCGTCGATCATCGACACGCCCCGGTGCGCCCGCCACTCGCGAGGTTCCGGCGGCGACCCGCGCCGCGGTGGCCCGCCGCGACCACGGCCGCTGCAAGATCCCGGGCTGTCGCAACGCCGCCTGGGTCGACCTGCACCACCAGGTCTACCGCTCGCAGTCCGGTGGCCACGACCCCGGCAACCTGCTCCTCCTGTGCACTGCGCACCACCACGCCGTGCATGACGGCCGCGTCATCGTCACCCGCCACCCACGTGGGCGGGATGGCTTCGGCTTCAGGCACGCTGACGGGCGCCCCTATGGTGCCGCGCCATCCCAAGAGCAGCCAGCGGCCGAGGCTGCGTCGGCCTGACGGCCGCCCGCCGAGTGTGGCCGCGCCAGGCGGAGCGGCGATCAGCGGGCCCCTTGTCGGGCCCGCCGCCGCGCAGCCCGTCGCCCGAGGCACCAGACGCACAGCGGCCACGCGGCCGTTCAGCGCGAGATGGTCGTCTGCGCTGGGGGCCTTGGCCCACGTGTCGCTCGCGGTCAGTGCCGACGGGGACAGCGGCCCGCTCGGTTGCCGGCCCTCGAGACAGTCTGGGTGCCGGCCGTCGCGGCGCCGGGGATGTCACCCCGGATGGCTCTCGGCCCTGGGGTGCGACCCGAAGCCCTCACGATTGGCCACATCTCGTCTGCCTCTGGGCTCGCCAGCCACGCTGCAGGAGCAGCGCGCCAGATGGGGCGGGGCGCAGTCCCGCTGTCATCGACTGACCCCAGGCTCGTTCATGAGAGAAAGCGAAGGTCGATCACATGAAGTGAGCCCGAGGTCAGCGTGACAGCAGGCTGAACGCCGGCGCCCGGCGCCGGTGCTCGCCCAGGGTGCAGCGCCGCGACAGCGCCCCGACCACCTCGGTGGCGCGGCCGCGGTCGACGTCGATCGACAGCGCGCTGAGCCCGCCCAGCATGATGCGGAAGCCGAGCGCCGCGCTGCGCGCCCCCGGGGGCAGGCCGCCCTGCTCGTGCGCCAGCGCCAGCGCCAGCCCCATGAAGATGTCGCCCGCGCCCAGCGCGCCGGCGCCGTCGCGCACCGCCACCCCGAGCCAGTCGTCATCCAGCGCCCACTCCAGCCGGGTCGGCGCGCCAACGCCGGAGCCGGCGCGATACAGCGCGTTGATGCACATCTCGTCGACCGCGGCGACCAGCAGGTCGGCCAGCATGGCGTGGCGCAGCACCTGGCTGGCCAGCGCGCCCAGCTCCTCCAGCGCGCGCCCCTTGTCGTCGGCGCTGCCGAGCTGGCGCTGCGTGAC
The DNA here is from genome assembly GCA_020853705.1 of Deltaproteobacteria bacterium. Taxonomy (GTDB): domain Bacteria; phylum Myxococcota_A; class Polyangia; order Haliangiales; family JADYYK01; genus JADYYK01. Next base: position 16,325 of record JADYYK010000013.1, on the reverse strand, counting down.
CTCGGCCGCGCCGAGCTGCGCGCCCAGGCCGGTGCACAGCGCCGGGCGCGCCAGGCGACGCATCAAGATCGCCAGCCAGGCCTCGAGGCCATCGTCGATGGGCACCAGGTGATGCACCCGCGAGCGCGCCAGCAGCTCCAGCGCGGCGCGCCGGCCGTCCTGCTCACACAGCAGGACGAGCTCGCGCCCGGGCCCGGGCCGCGGCGCCTCGCGCAGCCCGGCGGCGTCGGTCAGCACGACCTCGAGCCCGCCCGGCCGGGTCTCCAGCCGGCCCGCCAGCGCGCGCTCGACCCTGGTGCGCAGCGCGGCCTCCTCGATCAGGATCGCGACACCCAGCTTCACAGCCGTTCGAAGTCGCCTCGCTCGATGAAGCGCAGCCCCGCGCTGTACTGCCCGCCGTCGGTCTGCCCGACCCAGACCACGCGGCAGGGCAACGGCCGCGCCTCGCCGGGCATGAAGACCAGCCCGAGCGCGCCCTCGGCCATGGCCTGCGGGCCGCGCACCGCCAGGCCGCCCGCGCTGATGTCGCTGGCCGACAGCCGCTGCAGGTGGCCGCCGCTGGCCAGCATGAAGTCGACCTCGGCCGGCACCCCGGCGCGCGACGACCGGCGCCGCTCCACCGCGGGCATCGAGTGGGTGCCGCGCACCGCCAGCCGCTTGCCGGCGGCGCCGCAGACCCGGTTGCGCCCGGCCAGCTTGGCCGCGCGCAGGGCGTCATCGGCGACCTCCAGGAGCTCCGTCGCCGACAGCGCCCCGGCCTGGGGATGGCCGGCCACGCCGGCGCTGAGCGAGACCCGGACGTCGCCGATCTGCGGGCTCTGGTACAGCACGCGGCCGCCGAGGTCGCCGCGCAGGCGCTCCAGCACCGCGACCGCCTCGGCGGGGCCGGTGTTGTGGAACAGCGCCACGAACTCGTCGCCGCCATAGCGCGCCACCACGTCGGTGTCGCGCAGCTGCTGCGCCAGCAGCCTGGAGAAGCCGCACAGCACGGCGTCGCCGACGGCGTGGCCGTGCTGGTCGTTGATGGGCTTGAAGTGATCGACGTCGACCATGGCGATCGAGAGCGGGTGCTTGTAGCGCATGGCGCGGCGCCACTCGCTGTCGAGCGCCGCCATCAGGTAGCGCCGGTTGTGCACCCCGGTCAGCTCGTCGGTCAGCGCGGCCTCGTCGGCGCTGTCGAGCGCGGCGGCGTGGTACAGCGAGCTGCCGACCTGGTGCGCGACCAGCTCGAGCAGCGCCCGCAGCGGCGCGTCGGTCGGCGTGCTGAGCGCCAGCCCGAGACAGCCGACCAGCTCGCCGGCCACCACCATGGGCAGGCAGACCCGGGTCGGTGACGCCGACGCGGGCTCGCCCTCGGCGGGGGCGTCGGCGCTGACGAACTCCAGCGCGTCGACCTCGAACGGGCACAGCGTCAGCGGCGCCAGCGCCGCGCAGCAGTCCTCGGCCAGCTGCCAGATCAGCTGGTGCGGCACCGGCCGGGCCTGGCGCAGGTGCAGCCGCGGGCGGTGGTGCGCGGGCACCAGCAGGACGCCGAGCACGTCATAGTCGACCATGCCGGCGAGCCCGAGCTGGACGTCGCGCACCAGGGTGTCGACCCGGCTGGCGCCGGTGGGCGGGCTGCCCAGCCGGTGCAGGAAGCTGACATAGCGCCGGGACACCTCGGACGGCAGCGCCTCGGCCGCGTGCACCGCGGCCTCGACGGCGGCGTCGGCGTAGGCCTGGCGGATGACCCGCGTCAGGCTGCTGACGGCGGCGCTGCGGCTGACCACGTCGTCACACAGGCCGGTGCCCCACAGACGGCGCAACAGGCGCAGGCGCACGCCCTCGTCGGCGTGCACCACGATGAGGTGCGTCCGCGGCGCGCGCATGCGTAGCTCCTGCAGGGCGTGCTGGGGATCGGGCCACAGCGCCTCGAAGGCCAGCACCGCGACCGGGGCGTGGTGGCGCTCGAGCAGGTTGCCGAGCTCGGCGGGCGAGCGCGCCTCCAGACACTTGAGCGGTGGACAGCGCGCCAGCTGGCGCAGCGGCCGCTCGCGGGTGACGCTGTCGAGCAGGCCGAACACGGCCGGCAAGCCGCGCATCAGCGCACCGGGCCTGCGCCGGCGAGGCGCGTCGGGAGCAGACACTGGAAGTAGCCGGGCAGCTCGTCGAACTGCATGGCGCCGCCGCAGGTCGGACAGCGCTTGCCGGGAGCCCGGCCCGGCTCGACCTCGCTGGCGTCGACGCGCACCGCGTGGGCGGCGTCGCAGCCGGCGCAGTAGTACGGCGCCACGCAGGAGCGCACGGTGGCACCCGCAAACAGGTTGGTGATGCAATTGGTCTGCATCACGACGGCGTACGACAGCCCCTCGATGGTGGTGGGGCGCTGGCGGGCGAAGGCCTCGAAGCGCGGGATCCAGCGGTGAATCCCGATCGAGTTCAGCCGATCGATGCCCGACAGGTCGAGCCGCACGCCGCCCTGGGGCAGCTCGGCGAGCAGGGCGTCCAGATCGGTGGACTCGTCGATGCTGCCCGTGAGGGCGACGTCGAGCCAGCCATCGTCGCGACGGCGCACCGTTCGTGAAAGTCCCACCCACACCCTCCCCTGTCCATCCCCCCCGGACGAACTCGCACCATTATCCTAGCGCCCAGCAGAGCGATGTGACAAGTGGCTTGGCCACAAGTCTGCCGCGGCGACGGCGCCCCTACATCGGGCATCCGCGGGCATCCGCGGTCATCCGCGGTCATCCGCGGGCATCCGCGGGCGCCAGGGATACCAACCAGCCAAGGGGTCGATGCCCTTGCCTTCGGGCGGTCTCACTGGCCCGGCGGGCTCTGGCGGGCGGGCTGGGTGCGCAGCTTCTTCTCGTCGTCCTGATAGAAGGTGGCGATATGGGTCATCCCGGGGCCGCGCAGGTGGAAACACGCGGGTGCGCCAGCGCCCGCCCTGATGGGACACCAGTCGACCCAGACCTGCTTCGGCCACGCCTTCCTGGCCCTGGACCCGGTGGCGCCGGTCCTGGCCGCCGAGGCGCCCCCGGCATCCCCCGGCAGCGCCCGGTCCTCGAGCTCGATGACGGTCACCCCGGTGCGCGTGGTGCCCGGGAAGCGCTGGCTCGCCCCCAGCTGGGTCAGCGCGCCCCGGCCGCCGCGTCGCGACGTCGAGATGGTCCCCGGCGCCTTGCCGTTGCCGCGACCCTGGCTGCTGCAGCTCTCACTGATCCATGACGTCACCACCTGGGGCAGGGACTGCGCCGACGACCGGGTGTCGCGCTCGCGAAAGCCCAGCTGGACCAGGGCCAGCTCGCACAGCGGCCCGAAGCCGACCCACTCGCCGCTGCGCTGGCGCAGCCGCTGCTCGTCGCTGAGATACGACCAGGGGGCGATGCCGAACAGGCCGCGGAGCTCCTTGTCGGTGGCCCACGCGTCGAGGTCGTGCTTGCGCCAGGCCTCGGCGAGGCGATTCTCGGCGCGTCCCCAGCGCCGGGTGCGCAGCCACAGGATCTCGGCCACCATGACCGCGCGCACCTTCTGGCGCGCGGCGGCCAGCAGCAGCCCCTCGTGGTACCAGTAGTTGTCGGGGTCGGCCGCGATGGCGGCGCGCCAGGCTTGCATGGCCTCGGCCCAGCGCTCGGCCTTGACGTGCCCCTCGGCCTCGTCCTCGGCCTTGCGCGCGGCCTCGGGATCCTCCTTGGGCTGCTTGCTGCGGTCGTCGCTGTGGTCGGGCTCGGCGACCAGGTCACGGAAGTCGACGCGATACACGGCGCGGCCCTGGTCGCTGTCGAGGTAGAACGCCGCGGCGTGGCCGGTGGGCTGCCAGAACACGTCGCCGAGCTTGCCGCCCTCGTCGTCGAAACCTCCGAAGCTCTGCTCCTTGTCGCCACCACCGCCACCGCCAGGGCCAGCGCGCCGCGCCACGATGGTGCCCTGCCCGGTGCTCTCACGGCGCAGCTCCAGGGTGACGCCGACCGGTGACACCCGCGCCGCCACCGGCGGCACCACCAGGCGCGCAAGCTCTGCCGCCGGCACCGCCAGCCCGCTGACGCAGGCCAGCCCGCCGCCGGGCCGGCCGTACTGCTCGGGCCAGCGCGCGTTGCCCTCAGGCACCGGCTGACACAGCGAACCGAAACTCTTGCCGCCCGCGCCCGCATAGCTGGTCGCATAGAAGGCGCCGTCGGCCGACCAGCCCAGGAAGCGCTGGGTGCGCCCGGCCGCGCGCGCGACGGAGGCTCCAGTCCCGAGCCCGAGCCCCAGCGTGATCGCCACCACGATCGGGGCCTTGATGCGAGTTGGCATTGCCATGACCACCACCCTCAGTGCACCCTTTCTACGCCAGTATGTCCAAGTCTTCGATCCGTACCAGCATCAGCGTCGCGGCCGCCATCCTCCTCATGAGCCTGGCGACGCCGGTCAGCGCGCAGCAGGCGCGCCCTGTCCGCAAGGGCAAGGCGGTCGCGGTCACCATCCGCTCGATGCCCGACGGCGCGGTGCGGTATCTCGACGACAAGATCTACGGCCCGGTCGCCTACACGCCGTGGCAGGGCAAGCTGGTCAAGGGGCAGTACACCGTGATCCTCGAGCTGCCCGGCTTCAAGCCGGCGCGCGTCGCGCTCGAGGTCAGCAAGGCCAACCAGGAGATCGCCATCCCGCTGGAGGCCGAGGCGCGCCCCGGGATCCTCGAGATCCTGGCCTCCGGGGGCGACGAGGGTGCCACCGGCGCGCCGGTCCAGATCGACGGTCAGCCCATGGGCGCGGTGCCCATGAAGGTGTCCTTGCCCGCGGGCCGCCACGGCATCGTGATCCGGCGCGATGGCTATGCACCGTTCGGCGAGTGGGTCGAGCTGAAGTCGGGCGAGACGCGCTCGATGTCGATCACGCTGAAGAAGCTGGCCGCGGCCACCGCCAAGGGCGCCCTGCTGGTGACCGCTGACGTCGCCGACGCCGATGTGCTGGTGGGCGGCTCGAACCGGGGCAAGGCGCCCATGGTGGTCGCCGATCTCGACGCCGGGCCGCACCTGGTCGAGGTCCGCGGCGGCGCCGCCGGCGGGATCTGGAGCCAGACCGTGACCGTGGCCGCGGGCGCCACCACCAAGGTGGCCGCGGTGCTGATCAAGGCGCCGCAGACCGGCACCTTGCGCGTCATCAGCAACGTGTCTCCGGCCGACGTCCTGGTCGATGGCGAGGTGCGCGGCACCGCGCCGCTGACGGTGCCCGACCTGTCGCCCGGCAAGCACTATGTCGAGGTGCGCGCGGAGGGCTACACCCCGGGTGAGCTCGAGGTCGAGGTCCTCGCCGGGCAGCAGATCGTGGTCAAGGTGCCGCTGGAGAAGGCGACGCCGTCGCCGACGCCGACCCCGACGCCTTCGCCGAGCCCGCTGGGCACCGGCCGCCTGGTGGTGACGGTGGCCTCGGCCCCCCGCGCCGAGGTCTTCCTCGACAGCGCGCCCATCGGCCCCGAGCCCATCGATCGCGAGGTGCCGGTCGGCCGCCACCTGGTCCAGGTGCGCACCGCCGGCTTCCAGGACTTCGCCCAGGTGGTCGACATCGTGGCCGGGCAGCCGACCTACCTGGCGCCCAACCTGCTGAAGGTCATGGACCCTGGCGGCGGCACGGTCGACGACCCGCTGCCGACCCCGGCGCCGGTGCTCAGAAAGCCGCTGACCCCGGCCGAGCAGGCCGCCCTGGTCGAGGAGCGCCGCCTGACCTCGTTCGGCGCCCGCGTGATCCGCCCCGGCAAGTTCACCGCCGATCTGTCGACCGGCTATCCGCATCCGTTCGAGGGCCGGCTCTCGGTGGGCGCGCTGTTCCAGAAGAGCCTCGGCCTCGATCTCTCGGTCGAGGCGCGGATCCTGTACCTGCAGGAGTACGAGCTCGGGCTGTCGGGCCGGGTGCGGCTGCTCGACCGCATGCCCTTCGCGGCGGCGGCGTTCGCGCAGATCGGCGGCGGCGACGGCCGGGTCGGGCGCAACACCTTCTATACCAACTTCGGCGCCATCGCCTCGCTGACCTTCCAGGACAAGGTCACGGTGTCGGCGCGCGCCTACGTCAACCTGTACTCCGACCGGCTGTGCCCGGCGGCCGACGAGATCGACCTCGAGGCCGAGGCCGACGGCTGCCACCTCACCGGCGACACCCCGGCCAACCAGGCCAAGCTGGACGACCTGAAGAAGGCGGTCGGTGACGCCGACTTCCGCACCCGCGACGGCGGCGCGCGCTTCATGATGTCGGCCATCCTGGAGATCGCCTATTCGCAGACCAAGTCGGCCTTCCTCATCTTCGAGGGGCCGCCGTTCCAGGACCCGCGCGCAAAGTTCAAGGATGGCTTCAACTCCATCATGCTCGAGGACGACCCGCTGACCTACCTGCGCGTCGGCATGACCTTGAAGTTCTGACGCCGCCGCGGCGCGATTGCTGCTAACATGGGGCCTGGTGGAGGTCGCATGATCGGCCAGATCCTGGGCAATTACCGGATCGTCGGCGTCATCGGACAGGGCGGCATGGGGGTCGTCTACGCGGCCGAACATCCTCTGATCGGTCGCCGTGCAGCCATCAAGCTGCTGTTGCCCGAGCTGTCGCAGAACCAGGAGATGGTGACGCGCTTCTTCAACGAGGCGCGCGCCACCACCATGATCCAGCACCCCGGGCTGGTCGACATCTTCGACTTCGGCCATGCCCCCAACGGCTCGGCCTACATCGCCATGGAGTTCCTGGCCGGTGAGAGCCTGGCCGGTCGCCTGGCGCGCGAGCGGCCGCTGCAGCTCGACGACCAGATCGCCATCCTGCGGCAGCTGTGCAGCGCGGTCGGCGCCGCGCACAAGAAGGGGATCGTCCACCGCGATCTCAAGCCCGACAACGTCTTCCTGGTGCCCGACGTCGACGTCATCGGCGGCGCCCGGGTCAAGGTGCTCGACTTCGGCATCGCCAAGCTGGCGGGGGACCTGGGCGGCTCCAAGACGCGCACCGGCTCCATGATGGGCACCCCGATGTACATGTCGCCCGAGCAGTGTCGCGGCGCGGGCAGCGTGGATCATCGCAGCGACGTCTATGCCATCGCGTGCATCGCCTTCGAGATGGCCACCGGCGTGACGCCGTTCCAGGGCGAGGGCATGGGCGACATCGTGGTGCAGCACCTGCGCGACGCCCCGCCGTCGCCGCGCGCGCTCAACCCGAGCGTGCCGCCAGTGCTGGAGGCGGTCATCCTGCGCGGCCTGGCCAAGCGCGCCGAGCAGCGCCAGCAGAACATGGACGAGATGCTGGCCGAGCTCGACCACTTCGAGGTGCGCGCGCCGTCGCGGCCCGGGCAGCGTGGCTTCAACCGGGGTGGCAGCGTGCCGCCGGGCAGCCAGTCGGGCTATCAGCCGCAGACCATGGCGATGCAGCCGGGTAGCGTGCCGCCGGGGAGCGTGCCGCCGTCGCTGCAGACCGCGATGGCGCCGGGCAGCATGCCGCCGGGCAGCGTGCCGCCGGGGAGCATGCCGCCGGGCAGCGTGCCGCCGCAGCAGCTGTATGCGCCACAGGCGGCGACGCAGAGCTGGCCGGGCCCTGCCATGGTGTCACCCGGGCCGCTCGGACCGGTGACCACGCTGGGCGGCTCGGCCGGTCAGGCCATGGCGATGTCGAGCCCGCCCACGGCCACGCGCGGCGCGCCGAAGTGGCGCTGGCCGGCCATCGCGCTGGTGGCGGCGGGCGCGGCGGCGGGGGTGTTCTTCGCGACCCGCGGCGGCAAGTCGGGCGGTGGCACCGTCGCGGCCAATGGCCCCAGCACGTCGGCCTCGCCGTCACCCATCGCGGTGGTCGACCCGGCCAGCATGCCCGACCCGAAGACGCTGGTGCTGGCCAGCCCGCCGCCCGAGCCCGAGCCGGTGGCGTCACCGGCCGCGTCGGCCTCGGCGTCGCCGGCCGCGTCGCCGGCGGCGTCGCCCGAACCCGTCGTGCCATCGCCGGTCGCGGTCGCCGAGATCACCCAGACCATCACGTCGACCCCGGCTGGCGCCGAGGTCTTCCTGCAAGGCCAGCCCCGCCGCCTCGGCGTGACCCCGCTCGAGCACAAGATCGCGCCCGGCACCGGCAGCACCGCCTTCGTGCTCAAGCTGGCGGGCTACAAGGATGCGCTGATCGAGCTCAGCGCCGAACACGACGACACGCACACCGCCCTGCTGGAGAAGCGCGAGCGCAAGAAGAGCGGACCCAAGATGAACCAGACCGTGGATCCGTTCAAAGACTGAAGCCTGGTTAGCCCTGACCGATTGGAGTCGCCCGATGCCCACGCTGTCCCGCGTCCCCGGCGCGGCGCTGACCGCCGTCCTCCTGTTGGCGCTGACCACCAGCGCCAGCGCCAGGCCCAAGAAGCCGGCCGACCCCGAGTCGGAGGCGCGCGTCGAGGCCAAGAAGCACTTCCAGGCCGGTGAAGAGGCGCTGGCCGCAAAGGACTGGGACAAGGCCATCGCCGAGTACCGCGCCGCCTACGAGCTGGCGCCCCTGCCCGGCTTCCTGTTCAACCTGGGTCAGGCCTACCGCTTCGCCGGTGACAAGCGCCAGGCGCTCGACTTCTACAAGAAGTACCTCGCCGCGGCGCCCACCGGCAGCGGCGCGCCGGTGGCCAAGGTGCAGATCCAGGAGCTGACCAAGGCCATCGCCGCCGACGACGCCGCGCGGATCGCACGCGAGGCCGAGGACGCGCGCAAGGCCGAGGAGGCGCGCAAGGCCGAGGAGGCGCGCAAGGCGGCCGAGGCCGCGGCGGCCAGGAACAAGGGTGACGGCAAGACCAAGGTCGGCCCCACGCCGTCGCCGTCACCTGGCGCCGGCGGCGTCGATCGCCCCGCCCCGGGGCGGCGCGGGCGCGGGCTGCGCATCGCCGGGCTGGTCACCGCGGGCGTCGGCGTGGCCTGTCTGGCCGGCGGCGTGGTCTTCGGCATGAAGGCGTCAGGGCTGGCCGACGAGGTCGCCGAGCAGTACGACCCTGACAAGGTGGACGAGGGCGAGTCGGCCAGCAGCACCGCGGTGATGCTGTATGTCGTCGGCGGCGCCGCGGTGGCCTCTGGCGGCGTGATGTACTTCCTGGGCCGGCGCGCCGGCCGCAGCGCCTCGGTGGCGGTGGCCCCGGTGGTGACCGGTGATCGCGTCGCCCTGGCCGCCTGGGGGACGTTCTGATGCGCGGGCGCGGACCTCGCCTGGCCCTGCTGACGCTGCTCGGCGCCGCGGGCTGCTTCTCGCCGAGCTACAGCGACAGCACCCGGTGCAGCCCCAGCGGCGAGTGCCCCTCGGGGCGCTCCTGCAGCGTGGACGGCCTGTGCGTGCTCAGCCAGGACGGCTCGATCGGCGACGACGCTGGCGACGGTGGCGACGCTGGCGACGGCGGTGGCGGCGGGCTGCTGGTCACCCCGCCCAGCAACGACTTCGGCACCATCGTGCGCGGGCGCGCCTCGGCCCCGGTCACCTTCACGGTCAGCGGCGGCGACGCCCTGGGGGCGCCGCTGCAGATCCAGGTCGCCGGCACCGCCTCGGCGTCCTTCGTGATCGCGACCGACGGCTGCTCCGGCATGGCGCTGGCGACGTGCAGCTTCGACGTGGTGTTCCAGCCCGCCGTCGAGGGCACGCTCGATGCCATGGTGCAGGTCACCCAGGGCGCCAACCTCGGCGTGGTGGCCGTGAACGGCGTCGCGGTCGGGGTGGGCCTCTTGACCATCACGCCGATCAGCGAGGACTACGGCGACGTGGTCGAGGGCAGCAGCCAGGTCATCGGCTTCCAGGTCAGCAACACCGGCTCGACCGCGACCGGCGCGCTGGTGGTGGCGCTGAGCGGCGCCGGGCGCGATCAGTTCAAGATCATCAGCGACGCCATGCCCGACTGTGTCGGGATCTCGCTGGCCACCGGCGCGAGTTGCACCCAGCGCGTCGCCTTCGAGCCGACCCGCGCGGGCGGTGCGCTGGCCTCGCTGGCGATCGGCGGCACCCCGGGCGGCACCGCGGTGGCAACCCTGAGCGGCAACGGCGTCAGCCCGGCCAAGGTCGTGGCGACGCCGACCATGGCCGACTTCGGCATCGTCACCACCGGGACCAACACCACGCTGTCGCTCGACCTCATGAACACCGGAGGCCTGGCCACCGGCGCCATCATGGTCAACATCACCGGGACCGACGCCAGCATGTTCAGCGTGATGATGAACGGCTGCACCATGCCGCTGGCGCCGCAGGGCAGCTGCACGCTGCTGCTGCGCTTCGCCCCGGCGGTCCCGGCGGCGATGCGCCAGGCCACGCTGGTCATCAACCCGACCGGCGCCAGCCCGGTGATGGTGCCGCTCTCGGGCATGGGGATCCTGCCGGGCGCGCTGATGGCCGACCAGACCAGCCTGGGCTTCGGCGTCGTCACCATCGGCTCCGACGTCATGCAGATGGTCACCGTGGCCAACACCGGCGACAGCGGCACCGGCCCCATCACCACCAGCGTCGGCGGCGCCAACCCGGGGGACTTCACCATCCTCAGCGACACCTGCATGGGCCAGTCGCTGGCGCCGTCGGTGGCCTGCACGCTGGCGCTGCGCTTCTCGCCCAAGGCGGGCGGCTCACGCTCGGCGTCGCTGTCGATCGTGGCCTCGCCGGGCGGCGGCGCCTCGGTGAACCTGAGTGGCACCGGCCAGATGCGCCTCATGGTCACGCGCACTGGCACCGGCTCGGGCAGCGTCTCGGGAGGGCCGGTCAGCTGTCCCACCACCTGTGACGTGATGGTGACGACGCCCAGCATCACGCTGCTGGCCAGCCCGGACCCGAACTCGACCTTCTCGGGCTGGACCGGCTGCGACAGCCTGGTGGGCACCCAGTGCATCATCAACGCCAACGCTGCGCTGCGCAGCGCCAACGCGGTCTTCCTGCTGCGCACCCACCCGGTCACCGTGGTGATGACCGGCATGGGGCGGGTGGTGTCGACGCCGCCCGGGATCGACTGCCCGGGCACCTGCACCGCCAGCTTCGCGCAGGGCAGCATGGTGACGCTGACCGCGATGCAGCTCATGGCCGATCAGCCGTTCCTGATCTGGGGCACAGGCGACAACTGTGACGGCAACCGGAACCTGACCTGTTCGTTCATGGTCAACGCGCCCAGCACCGAGAACCCGCGCTTCAAGCTGCCCTGTCACCTGGTGGTCAACGAGGTCTCGGCCGGTAGTGGCGGCGACAGTCGCTTCGTCGAGCTCCACAACGCCTGCCCGCAGAGCATCAACCTGCAGGGCTTCAAGCTGGTCTACCGCGACGGCGGCAACAGCTCGGTGGCCAGCGCACCCGATGATCGCATCCTCAAGGCCAACCTCGACACCCAGCTGGGGCCCGGGCAGTACTGGGTCGTCGGCGACAGCGGCAACATCGACGACACCTTCGACCAGAACATGCCCGCGACCGGCTCGGCCGGAGTCGCGGTCCGCGACCAGCTGAACGCCATCATTGACTCGGTGGCCTGGGGCAACATGGGCTTCCACGCCTTCGCCGAGGGCGGCACCTTCGCGCCGGGGGGCATGCTGTTCGGGCAGGGCCTGAGCCGCATCCCCGACGGCTTCGACAGCGACGACAACGCCGCCGACTTCCAGTTCCGTTTCACCTCTCAGGGCTTCCAGAACAACTGAGGCTTGCGGCCGCGGCGGCTTCGTCGGACCATGCCGGCGTGAAGATCCTGGTCATCAACTGCGGCAGCACGTCGATCAAGTACCAGCTCTACGAGATGGACCACGAGGCCACCCTGGCCAGCGGGGTCGTCGAACGGGTCGGCTCGGCGGCGGCCTCGCACCGCTACCGTGTCGGCGCCCAGAGCGGCGAGGCGGCGGCGGCGGCGGGCGATCATCGCGCGGGGCTGGCGCTGGTGATGGCGCACCTGGGCGAGGCCGGCGTGCTGCGCGCGGGCGAGCTGCGCGCGGTCGGCCACCGCGTGGTGCACGGCGGCGAGAAGCTGATCCGCCCGGTCCTCATCGACGACGGCGTCAAGGCGACCATCCGCGACTGTGCGCGCTTCGCGCCCATCCACAACCCGGCCAACCTGGCGGGCATCGAGGCCGCCGAGGCCGCGCTGCCCGGGGTGGCGCAGATCGCGGTGTTCGATACTGCGTTCCACGGCGAGCTGCCCCCGCACGCCTTCACCTATGCCCTGCCCTACGAGCTCTATCTGACGCGCGGCATGCGGCGCTATGGCTTTCACGGCCCCAGCCACCAGTTCATGGCGGCGTGCGCCAGCGAGCACCTGCGTACCCACTCGAGCAAGCTCAAGCTGGTGACCTGCCACCTCGGCGGCGGCGCCAGCGTGACCGCGATCGACGGCGGGCGCTCGGTCGACACCTCGATGGGCATGACCCCGCTGGAGGGGCTGGTCATGGGCACCCGCTCGGGTGACGTCGACCCCGCGCTGGCGCTGGTGCTGGGCCAGGGCGAGGGCGCGCTGACACCGGCCGAGATCGACGAGCTGCTCAACAAGAAGTCGGGCCTGCTGGGGCTCTCGGGCGTGTCGGCCGACTTCCGCGACATCGAGGCGGCGGCCGCCGCCGGCACCGACCGCGCCCACCTGGCCATCGAGGTCTTCCAGCACCGGCTGCGCAAGTACATCGGCGCCTACGCCGCGGTGCTGGGCGGCGCCGACGCCATCTGCTTCACCGGGGGCATCGGCGAGAACAGCGCCCGGGTGCGCGCCGCGGTGTGCGAGGGCCTGCTCTACATGGGCGTCGCGCTGGACGAAGACAAGAACGCGGCGTGCAACGCGCGCGCGAGCGGCGGCGTGGTCGACATCGCGGCGCCGCGGGCGCCCACCCGGGTCCTGGTCATCGCCACCGACGAGGAGCGCATGATCGCGCGCGAGGTGGTGCGCGTGCTGGCGGGGCCCACCGCGGCGCGCACCGGTATCGCCGGCCACGCCATCCCGGTCGGGGTCAGCGCGCGCCACGTGCACCTGACCCGGGCGCACTGTGACGCCCTGTTCGGCGCCGGTTACGAGCTGACCCCGCGCGTCGACGTGTCCCAGCCGGGCCAGTATGTGTGTCGCGAGACGGTGTCGCTGGTCGGGCCCAAGGGCACCCTGGAGCGGGTCTCCATCATCAACCCGCTGCGCAAGGAGACCCAGGTCGAGGTGTCACGCACCGACGCCCGCGCCCTGGGTGTCGATCCGCCGCTGCGCGAGTCGGGCAAGCTGGCCGGCACCCCGGGGCTGACGCTGCGCGGGCCGGCGGGCGAGGTCGCGCTGGACCACGGCGTCATCCTGGCCCACCGCCACGTGCACATGCACCCCAGCGACGCCGCCCGCTTCGGGGTCAGCGACGGCGTCCAGATCCGGGTCAAGGTCGACGGCGACCGCGAGGCCATCTTCGGCGACGTCCTGGTGCGCGTCAGCGACAAGTACGCCCTCGACATGCACCTCGACACCGATGAGGCCAACGCCGCGGGGCTGAGCAACGACAGCGTGGCCAGCTTCGAGGGCGTGCAGGCCTGACGTAGCCGGCGCCAGACGTCCTGCACCTGCGCCTGCGCGGGTCAGCGCTGGGCGGCGTGCCTGGCCTGGGCCAGCTCGAGCTCCAGGGCGGCGATGCGGGCCAGCTGCCCGGTGACCACGCGGCGTAGCTCCTCGCACTCGTCGGCCTGCTGGGTCTGCGCCTGACGCAGCAGCTCGGCGCGCTGCTCGGCGGCCTGGCGGGCGGCCTCGGCCTCGCGCAGCTCGGCCTCCAGCTGCTCGATCCGCGGTCGCATCGCGGCGGCCTTGGCCTCCAGCTCGCCCGAGCGACCCCGCAGCGGCGCGGCGACCTTGTCGGCCTCGACCAGCCGCGCCTCGGCCTCCTGCCACAGCTCGCGCATGGCCAGGAGCTCCTGACGCAGATCCTCCAGGGTGGCCTGGGCCTCGCGCAGCTGCTCGCGCTCGGCGTCGAGCTCACCCCGCGCGCGGTCGACCAGGCGGTGCTGCTCGTCGAGCTCGCCCAGCGCCTGGGCCAGCTTGGCGCGCACCTGCCCCAGCTCGCCAGGGTCGGGCGCGGGCGGAGGCTCCGGCGGCTTCGGCTCCGGCGGCTTCGGCTCCGGCGGCTTCGGCGCTGGTGGCACCGGCGCCGGCGGCTTGCGCAACATCTCGGGCGGCAGCACCAGCGGCAACGTGCGCCGCACCGCCAGCTCGACCAGCAGCTCCAGCCCCCCGGCCGGCCCGCAGCGCACCCGGTCGCCGTGGCGCAACGTGACCCGCCCGGTCAGCCGCGGCCCATCATTGACGAAGGTGCCGTTGGTCGACCCCAGGTCGATCACGGTCCAGCTGCCGCCCACCTGCTCGATCCGACAGTGCAGCTGCGACGCGCTGGCATAGGTTGCCTTGACGTTGGCGCTGTCCGCGCGCCCCACCACGACCGCCGCGTCGGCCAGCACCACCTCCCACTTGCGCGCGCCTTCCTGCACCAGCAGTCGATCGGTCATCGGCCCTCAGTTTGACACAACCGGCGAGGCCAGCGGCCGCCCCGGCGGCGGCTGCGCTGGTACAGGGTCGGCCACGGTCAGAACACCTGGAAGACGCCGAGGGTGAGGCGGCCGGGGAAGCCCTTGGTGGGACCATCGAGCGGGATGGCCCAGTCGGCGCGGAAGACGAAGGGGTCGATCTGGGGGATGAGGTAGCGGATGCCGGCGCCGACGTCGTGCTTCATGTTGAACGCCGAGACCTCGGGCGCGGCGTGGCCCATGTCCCAGAAGGCGACCGCGCCGAAGCGCAGGAACCACAGGCGCGCGGGCACGGTGCGCGCCTCGACGTGGGTGATGAGGCGGGACTGGCCGATGAAGGCGCCGATGCCGTAGCCGCGCATGCCGGTGTCGCCGCCGGCGGTCAGGAAGCGGTTGCCGGTCTCGTCGATCAGGGTGTCGAAGTCGGCCACCGCGATGACGCGGCCGGTGCAGTGCCAGATCGGCGACGCCAGGTAGAGGCGCCCCGAGACCAGGTGATCCTTGACGTCGCCGTCCTCCACGCGCGCCGACCAGCCGGCGCTGGCGCGGCCCAGGCCGCCGGCCAGCGGGACGGAGTACTGCGCCGCGGCGGCCAGGCGGAAGAAGTCGTGCTCGCTGCCGAGCTCGGTGCGCGCGGCCGAGACCTTGGTGTCGATGCTGGGGCCGACCTGGTAGTCCTCGCGCAGATCGAAGGTGTCGAGATCGCGCGCCGTCATGTAGGTCGGCGTGAACAGCCGCCAGCGCGCGTACAGCGCGCTGCTGAGCTCGCTGCGCGGCAGCACGTGGTCGGTGAACGAGGCGCGCAGCACCGGGTCGGCGCTGAAGTCGTCCGATAGGCGCGGGCGCGACAGATCGAGCTCGTGGCCGGCGCTGACGCGCTGGATGACCGAGGTGCCGAACGAGCGCACCACCGAGGTGTCGCTGGCCAGGGCGCGCCGGGGGTACTCGTAGGGCAGCCGCTCGACCGCGGCGGTCTCGGGGGCGTCGAAGGTGCGCAGGCTGGTGCCGCGGAAGTTGCGGTCGATGGCGTCATAGTGGCTGACCTCGACGCCGGCACCCCACTTGCTGCGCAGCGACCACAGCGGATAAGCGAACGACGACGCGCTGGAGGTGCCCTCGTAGTCGAGCGACGCGCGGCCGAAGATGGCGCGCCACGCGGTCTGCATGGTCAGCCGCTTGCCTGCGATGTTGGGATCGGTGTAGGTCGGCCCCATCGCGATGGAGCCCTGGTCCATGCGGAACGACAGCGCCAGCTTCTTGCGCAAGCCAAAGAAGTTGTTCTCCGACAGCGAGAAGCTGAGGAAGGTCAGCTTCTGATCCTGGACCTCGAAGTTGGAGTTGAGGCGCAGGCTCCAGACGTCGCGGGTGACGACCAGGACGTCAACCAGGTCGGGGGCCGGGTTCTTGACCGGCACGATGACCACGACGTTGTGGATGAAGACGTCACGCAGGTTGCGCAGGGTCTCGTCGTTGAGGGCGTCGGACCACAGGTCGCCAGGGCGGGTCAGCACCTCGCGGGCGATGATCTTCTCGCGCGTGGTGCGGTGAAAGACGTTGAACCAGCGCAGGAAGCCGTCACGCTCGCTGAAGACCTTGCGGGTCACGACGTGGATGGCGCCGATGTGCTTGCCCTCGGGCGCGGGCTCCAGCTCGAGCTGGCGGCTGGCGAGCGCGCCGTCGACGGCCTCGCGCTCGAGGCGACCGAGATGCTCGTAGCGCTCGGCGCGAGCCACGCCGCACAGGCACATGGCCAGGACCAGGGCGGCGGCGGCGCGGGGCATTCGCGGGGTCGATGATACATCGATCCCGCCAGGCGGCGCGTGGGTGGGGTCGGGCGCGTGGGTGGGGCCGTGGTCGTGGTCGTGGTCGTGGTCGTGGTCGTGGTCGTGGTCGTGGTCGTGGTCGTGGTCGTG
>JADYYK010000012.1 GCA_020853705.1 Deltaproteobacteria bacterium | reverse complement strand
GGCACCGGCACCGGCGCGCGCTGCACCCCGGTCGCGAGGTCGACCACCAGCAGCGCCAGATCGCGCAGCGGCTCGCGCCCCAGCGAGCTGCGGTGGCGCGTGTACAGGAGCCAGCGGCCATCGGCGCTGACCGCCAGCGCGCCGATGACGCCGCGGGTGCCGGCGTCGCTCAGGCGCAGGTAGCGGCCGGTGCCGAGGTCGAGCTGGTAGATCTCCTCGCGCCCCTGGGCGCGCAGCTCGGCCATCGCGGGCGAGCGCGCCACGAAGCGCAGCCCCGCGCGGCGGGCGCGTGCGGCGAAGGCGGCGCGGGCGTCACGCACGGCGTGGGCCAGTCGGAGGTCGCTGCGCAGGGCCTCGAGGTGGTGATCGGCCATGGCCAGGGGGCCGAAGTGCACCGGATCGTGCGCCAGCACGATGGCCAGCTGGGCCAGCGCGTCGGCCTCGCGCCGGGCCTGGGTGAGTGCCACCGCATAGGCGTAGCGCGCGGCGTCGAAGTCGGCGTCGGCGCGCACCAGCGCGGCCAGCACCTCGATGGCGCCGGCGGCGTCGCGCTTCTGCAGCCGCACCTGACCGCGGCTGAGCTCGGCGGCCTGGCGCTTGCTCACTGGAGTGAAGAACGCGGTCGAGCCGGCCACCGCGAGCGTGCCGCGCCGCGCCGCGCCGGGGCCGGCGCCGCAGCCGCTCAGCGCGGGCAGCGCCGGCAGCGCGCTCAGCGCGAGCAGGGCCAGCGCGCCGGCTCGCCTCACTTGCCGGGGTTCTCCTGGTCCATGCTCTCGGTGGCCAGCATCGCGGTCAGCGTCGGCACCGCCTCGTGCACCAGCACCAGCTTCATGCGGCCATCGGCGTCGCGCACCGCCGCGGCGGTCACGCGCAGCGCCGCCGCCGAGCCGCCGCGACGCTCCAGCAGATCGAGCATCAGCCAGGCGGCGTCATGCTCGGGCGTCTCGCGCCCGACGATGCCCAGCACCTCGACCTCACGGCCGCCCAGGGCGGCCTGCGCGCGCGCCGCCAGCCAGGCCGTGCGCGCCGCGGCGGTGGTCGCCACGCCGTCACCGCCGCCCTGGCCGGCGCCGCCGACCAGCAGGACCGCGCCCTCTGCCAGCACCGCCTCGGCGTCCTCCGCGCTGCGCGCCCGCTGTCGCGCCAGCACCTGCTGCGCCGCGGCCGCGAAGGCCTGGGTCGCCGCCGTGCTGTCGATGTCGGCCTCCAGGCCGGCCGGGACCTGGGCCGAGGCGCCGACCTTCTCGCCCCAGCTGACATGGGCCTCGGCGCCGAGCAGGGAGCCGACCCGTGACAGCACCAGCTCCAGCTTGCCGGCGGCGCTGCGGCGCGCGAAGGCCGACATGCCCAGCGCGATGCGGTAGCGCTTCTTCTCGGCGCTGCCATCGGGCTTGGGCATGGTGGCCTCGCCGCGCTCCTCGATCTCGCCGGCCCAGGCCGCCAGCCGGCCGTCGGCCGAGGTCCACTCGGCGGAGCGCCCGACCTGGCGCTTGGCCGGCAGCATGCCGCCGGTGAACGCGCCGCGCACCGCCTTGGCCAGCTCGGCGCCCCCCACCAGGGGCAGCTCGATCTCGGCCCCGACATTGATGAGGTCCTCGCCGCTGGTGAAGGCGCCCAGCATGAGGTCGGCGTCCAGCTTCTCGCGACCGGCGCGCGCCTGCTCGACCAGGGCGGCGATCGCGCTGCCGCTGGGCTTCGACTTCGCTTCCACGGGGCCTCCTGCCGGCTGCCTGGTCGCCTTGGTGCCCGGGCCACCACAGCCCAGGACCGCGCCGGCCCCCAGCACCACCACGAGCCTTCGCCATCCCGGTCGCACGCGCGTGAGCTGGTTCATGTCTGCACACCGTACCCAGCGAAACCCGGGTGTGCAACCTCGGCCGGGCCACGAGGCTATTCCGCTCCGCGGCGGGCCATGTTACGAGGGCAGCATGTCGGTGCCGGCCAGCACGCGCTACAGCCTCTCGATCCCCGCGCCGCACAGCCACCTCATCCACGTCGTCGCCGAGTTCGACCTGGCCGGGCTGCCGGCCGGCCCGGTGGAGCTGCACATGGCGGCGTGGACCCCGGGGTCGTACCTCATCCGCGAGTACGCCCGCCACGTCGAGGCGGTGCGCGCCAATTCTGGACCCGCGAAGCCGGGTCCAGAATTGTCCGGCTCCGGCGCGCCCCTGCCAGTCGAGAAGACGGCCAAGAACGTGTGGCGCGTCGACCGCGGCGACGCTCGCACCATCACCGTGCGCTACCAGGTCTACGCCCACGAGCTGACCGTGCGCACCAGCCACGTCGACGACAGCCACGCGTTCTGGAACGGCGCCCCCACCTACCTGTGGATCCCCGCGCTGGCCAGCGCGCCGCACCAGCTGACGGTGCAGGTGCCCGAGGGCTGGCAGGTCGACGTCGCGCTGCCCGAGACCAGCGACGGCGCCTTCCTGGCCCGCGATCTCGACGAGCTCATCGACTCGCCGGTGGAGTGCGGCAGCCAGCAGCGGCTGGACTTCACCGCGGCGGGGCGGCCGCACCGCATCGCGATCTATGGTCGCCCCGACGGCACCCAGGGCTTCGACGCGGTGGCCTTCACGCGCGACGTCGCCGCCATCGTGGAGGCGCACAGCGCGCTGTTCGGGCCGCCGCCGTATGCCCGCTACCTGTTCATCCTGCACCTCGGCGGCGGCTATGGCGGCCTCGAGCACCGCGCCTCGTGCACGCTGCTCAGCGGGCCGAGCGCGTTCCACCCGCGCAAGCGCTACGAGGAGCTGCTCGAGCTGGTGTCGCACGAGTACTTCCACGTCTGGAACGTCAAGCGCATCCGGCCGCGCGCGCTGGGCCCGTTCGACTACGAGCGCGAGGCCTACACGCGCTCGCTGTGGGTGATGGAGGGCATCACCAGCTACTACGACCGGCTGGCGCTGCGGCGCGCGGGCCTGCTGCCGGCGCAGCGCTACCTGGAGAAGCTGGGCGAGGAGTGGGGCAAGCTCCTGGCCATCCCCGGGCGCGCCAAGCAGAGCGTCGCCGAGTCGAGCTTCGACGCCTGGATCAAGCTGTACCGGCCCGACGAGAACTCGCTCAACTCGACGGTGTCGTACTACCTCAAGGGCTCGCTGGTGGTGCTGGCGCTGGATCTCGAGCTGCGCCTGCGCAGCGAGGGCGCGCGCTCGATGGACGACGTCATGCGCCTCCTGGCCGAGCGCATCGGCGGCGCGCCGGCCGGCTTCGACGACGACGCCGTGCAGGAGCTGTTCGAGAGCGCCACCGGGCTCGGCCTGGGCGAGGCGTTCGAGCACCTGGTGCGCGGACGCGGTGAGATCGATCTGGAGCGGCGGCTGGCCTGGGTCGGGCTGCGCCTCGAGGCCGACTGGGATGGCGAGCCCAGGAAGGCCAGCAACGGTGGCGCGTCAGGGCCGGCGGCCGGCGCGGGCGCTGGCGCTGGCGCTGGCGCGGGCGCGGGCGCGAGCGCGGGCGCGGGCGCGGGCGCTGGCGCGGGCGCGAGCGCGGGCGCGGACGACGCGCCACCCTGGCTGGGCGCGCGGCTGAGTCGCGATGGCGCGCGCACCGTGGTCGCGGGCGTGCCCGCCGGCTGTCCAGCCGAGATGGGCGGGCTGTATGCCGGCGACGAGGTGCTGGCGCTGGATGGGCTGCGCGTCGATGCCGGCTCGCTGCCGGCGCGGCTGGCGGCGCGGCGGCCCGGTGACGTGGTGACGCTGACGGTGTTTCGCCGCGATCAGCTGCGCGAGCTCAGCATCACGCTGGGCAGCCGCCCGCGCGATCGCTTCGAGGTGGTGGCGCTGCCCGAGGCCGAGGTCGGCGCCGAGGCGCGCGCGCGCTACCAGGCCTGGATGGGCGAGCCGTGGCCGCCGCGCAAGGAGCGCTCGCCGCGTTAGCGGTTGCGCCGGGGGTGCTCAGCGCACCGGAACCGGGTAGTTGAAGCGAAATTCCGGGGCCCGGAAGGTGTCGAACTTCAGCTCGCGCGCGGCCAGCACGAGGCACTCGGCGGCGGGCGTGCCGGCCAGGTTGCCGGTGACCAGGGCGCGGCCCACGGTGCCGTTGGGCTTGATGGTGAGCTGGACGACCGCGACGCCCTCGACGCCCAGCTTGACGGCACAGGCGTGGGCGGCGGCCCTGAGCGGCGCCACGCCGGCCAGGATCTGCGCTTTGCTGAGCAGCTGGTCAGGCCCCGGGCCCGGAGTCGGTCCAGGGCTGGGGCTCGGCGGTAGGGTGGGGGACGGCGACGGCGTCGGCCTCGGCGAGCGCGG
The DNA here is from genome assembly GCA_020853705.1 of Deltaproteobacteria bacterium. GTDB lineage: Bacteria > Myxococcota_A > Polyangia > Haliangiales > JADYYK01 > JADYYK01. Next base: position 4,381 of record JADYYK010000012.1, on the reverse strand, counting down.
CGCCGCGGCGCACTTCGCGGCCAGCTCGTCGAGCGGCGCCGCCCAGTCGGCGACCACCTTGCGCACCTCGTCGGCCTTGCGCGTGATGTCCTTGCAGCTGCCGCGGGCGGCGGCGCGCTGGGCCGAGGCCAGCGGCGCCTTCAGGAAGGCCTCGCGCGCCTCGGCCACCATGGCGTCGGCGCGGCCCTGGAGGGCGCTGCCGGCCAGGCGGCCCTGCAGCTCCAGCATGTGCGCGAAGTCCTTCCGGGCGATGGCCTTGCCGAGGTCCGCGAAGAAGACCGCGCTGGCCTCGGCGCGCAGCGCGCGCTCGCGGATGGCCAGGGCGGCTGGATCGTCGGGGCGCAGCTTCAGCGCGACGTCGGCGGACGCCATGGCGCCGGCCCAGCGCTCCTCGGCCAGCGCCTGCTCGGCGTCGGCCAGGGCCTGGCGGAACTCGCGCTCGGCCGGGCTGTCGGGGGCGGCGCCCGCGTCAGCGCCGGCGGCCGGCGTCGGCGCGACCGCGAGCCCGGCGTCGCGCCCGCCCGCGCTCACGCTGCCCGAGCCGCCGCCGCTGCCACCGCCGCCGCGCGCGGCCTTCGACTTGCCGCGCTGCCACAGCACCAGCGCGGCGGCGACCCCAGCCAGCGCGACCAGCGCCAGCGCGATCATGCCGCCCCGGCCACGGCCAGCGCCCGCCGCTGGCGCCGTGGCCAGCTGGCCCGCGCTGTGACCCAGCGTGGTCGGCCGCGCGCCCGGCGGCGCCGGGGTCGCGGTCGGCCCGACGGCCGCGATGGTCGGCGCCGTCGGCCCGGCCACCGGCGGCGGCGCCGTCAACCCCGGCGAGGTCGCGATGGCGTCGAGCTCGGCCTTGACCTCGTCCATGCGCTGCGGGCGCGCCTCGGGCGCCTTCTCCAGCATGCGCATGATGAGCGCGGCCAGCCGCGCGGGCAGCGCCGGCGCCAGCGTGCCCAGCGCGGGCGGCGCGTCACGCAGGTGCATGGTGATGAGCTCGCCAGCGCCCTCGGCCTGGAACGGTGGGCGCCCGGTGGCCAGCTCGAACAGGACGCAGCCCAGCGAGTAGATGTCGGCGCGCGCGTCGACGGTGCCGGCGCCCTTGCACTGCTCGGGCGACATGTAGATCGGCGTGCCCATCACGCTCTGGGTGCGCGTCTTGATGCCGGGGCCGGCCTCGCTGGCCAGCTTGGCGATGCCGAAATCCAGCACCTTCAGGCGCACCCCCGAGGGGTGATCGGGATCGGGCTCCAGGAACAGGTTGTCGGGCTTGAGATCGCGGTGGACGATCCCGGCGGCGTGCGCGGCGGCCAGCGCGCTGGTGGCCTGGCGCGCGATCGGGATCAGCGACCCCGCGGCCAGGGTGCCGGCGCGACGCAGGCGCGCCGACAGGCTCTCGCCCTCGAGCAGCTCCATGGCGATGTAGGCCGCGCCGCTGCCGGTGTGGTGGCCGAAGTCGAACACCGCGACGATCCCCGCGTGCTTGATCAGCGTGGTCGCGCGCGCCTCGTTGAAGAAGCGGGTCACCACCTCGCGGTTCTGCGACAGCTCGGGCAGCAGCACCTTGATGGCGGCGCGCTTGCCCAGGCTGACGTGCTCGGCGATGTAGACCACGCCCATGCCGCCTTCGCCCAGCTTGGACAGCACCCGATAGTTGCCTAGCGTCTCCCCCAGCACCGTCTCACAGTATCAAAAGCCCAGCGCATACCCCATCGACAACGCCAGCCCCAGCGCCTCGCCCTCCAGGCCGGTGTCGGGCAGGCGGGTGCGCAGCCAGCGCACCCGCGCGGTGACCCGCCCCGGGCCGAGCAGCACCTCGGCCGAGGCGCCGGCCCCGAGCGCGGCGGCGCTGCTGTGGATGTGCAGCTCGGGCTCCGACGGCGTGTCCTGTCGCACGCTGGCCAGGCTGACCCCGGCGAGGCCATCGAGCGCCAGCCAGAGCCGGGCGCCCAGTCGTCGCTCGACCCGGAGCGTGCCCAGCAAGAGGAGCTGGCTGAGCGACAGCGCGGTGCTGCCGCTGGCGTCGCTGCCCGTGATCTCCGAGCGCAGCGCCGCGGCGAAGAGCCCCAGCGCCAGCGGCCCCGCGAGCCGTCCACGCGCCTCCAGCCCGCCTCCAGCGCCGGTCAGCTCGCCGAGGTTCGACACCGCGCACAGCTGCGGCTCCAGCTCGAGGCGGCGCGGCGCCGGGTACAGCGTCAGCACGGTGCGCGCGCCCAGCTCGCCCACGCGCGCCTCGACCGCGTAGCGGGTCACCCCGCGGGGGCTGCGCGGTCGGCCGCGATAGACACACTCGCCGGGCGCCGGGCACGCGGTCAGGGTCAGCGGCTGATCGGGGCCGCGCACCACGACGTCGCCCAGCTCGGCCGGTCCGCCGCCGGCGTCACGCGCCAGAACACGCACGGTGGGGCCGCGGCGGCCGACCACCCGCGCGGGGGCGCCGCGGATGCTGAGCGCGCTGGGCGCCGCCAGCGCCAGCGCGACCTCGACCCGCGCGGGCGGCGCGCCGGGCGCCTCGAGCTCGATGCGCAGCGCCGGGCGCCCCGGCCAGCGCGTGGGGGCGCGCACCCGGACCAGGCGCGCGCCGGGGCCCGCGCTGCGGGGCGCCGGGCCGATCCCGGCCTCGACGACGGCGCCCTCCAGGCGCGTGGTCAGCGCGGGCAGCGTCGGGTTGCCGAAGCGATCGGTCGCGCTGGTGATGAGGTCGATGAGCTCACCGACATGGACGCGGCTACGCGCCGCGCGCACCGCGAGCTGGCTGGTGGGGCCCGGGTGCAGCGCGACCACGCCGCTGGCGCCGAGCGCGGGCTGCCCGGGCGGGCTGACCGACCACGCCAGCTCAGGCGGAGTGGGCAGCCGGTCGGGGGCGCGCAGCGGCGCGGCCAGCGGCGTGGCCCGGCCGGCGGCGTCGATGAAGCTGGCGTCGATCTGGCCGAGCTCGCCGGCGCCCAGCGCGCTCGGCGCGATGGCCAGCAGGCGCGGGTAGGGCGGGGCCGGCAGCTCGAGGCGCTGCTCGGTCATGGCGCCGCGACGCGCGCGTGAGCGGGCCAGCGCCGAGGTCGTCCCCGGCGGCACCTCGATGGGCACCGGGGCGTCGCCGCGCAGGTCGGCGATCACGGGGCCGAAGCTCTTGCCGGCGACCTCGACGGTGACCGAGGCGCGCGCCTCGGTGTGCACCGGGAGCCGCGCGGTGCCGGTCAGCGCGATGGCGGTGAAGGCGCGCAGCTCGGCGCCGCCGGCCAGGCGCACGCGCGCGCCGACCAGGGCGATCTGCGGCGCGGTGTCGGGCGGCGGCGCCAGCACCACGCGCCAGTGCGCGCCCGCGGCGTCGTCGGGCAGCCGCTCGAGGCGCACGAGCGGTGTCACGGTGGCGCTGATCTCGGGGTTGCCCTCGACCACGGCGGCGCCAGGCAGGGTCAGGTCACAGCTGAGCTCGGTGACGCGCCCGAGCACCAGCTCACCGGCCGGTGGCCGGAGCTCCAGGGCGGCGGCGTCGGCGGCGCGCGCCTGCATCGCACAGGCCCACAGCAGGGGCACGACGACGAGGCGGAGCGAGCCAGGCATGGACGCGGGCAGCATAGCGCAGGGAGGTCCGCGGGGGCGGAGTGGTAGGATGTCAGTCCTTCTCGGGGGAGATATGTTCAAGCTGTCGGGTCTGTTCGGAAAATCGAAAGAGCACGCGCCGCACGATCCAGTCGCCGTGACCTCCGGCCCCAAGGGGCTGGATCGCTCGGTGTTCGACGACGCCGCGCGGGTCAAGGCCGAGATCGCCAACCTGCCGCCCAAGATCTTCAAGCAGATGAAGCAGGCGGCGCTGGCCAACCCCACCATCAAGGCCGACATCAAGGGCTCCCAGGAGGACGGGTACTACGGCAGCCACCAGCACAAGGAGTACGGCGCCTACGTCGCCATGCTGACCGGCAACGCCATCACCGCCGAGGAGGCCATGCGCATGAACCCCAGCGGGGGCATCGCCGGCCCCGGCCTCAAGGGGATCGCGTTCGAGTCGGGCCCGCTGCACGAGCACGCCATCCGCCACGACGCCACCGGCTTCCTGCTGACCTTCTTCAGCATCGGCCCTGGCTATGGCGGCGACGTCCCCGACAGCCCGCTGTCGGGCCAGGTCGAGGGCCTCAAGCGCGAGATCCTGCGCGGCCAGTCCGAGCTGCCCGGCACCGAGGGCGTCGGCGCGCCCCTCGAAGACGAGCAGCGCCGCAACCACGAGCGGTGAACCGCCAGACCGGCCACCCCCTCCGGCATGGCCTGTTCCCTGTCGCCTGCCCTGAAAATACAGGTCTAAGCCGCGAGTTTCTCTACGTGCACGTGGTAGCCAAGGGATTCGATTCGCTTGATGTAGCTCTTCACGGTTCGGCCTTCGCTGAGCTGGTCGAGG
>JADYYK010000011.1 GCA_020853705.1 Deltaproteobacteria bacterium | reverse complement strand
TGCCCGCGCTGCCCCGCGGCCCCCGCCAGGAGACCGCGGTGGTCGCCCTGGGGCGCTCGATCTATGTCATCGGCGGCTTCGACCGGGCCTCCGCGGTGGTGCCGACCGTGGAGGCCTTCGACGTCGACACCGGGACCTGGCGCGAGGTCGCGCCGCTGCCCGAACCTTTACACCATGTCAATGCGGCGGCCGTGGACGGAAAGCTGTATGTGCTCGGCGGGCTGCGCACCCTGTCGTTCACCCCGGTCGGGCGCAGCTATCTCTACGACCCCGGCGCCGACAGCTGGAGCGCGCGCGCCGCGATGCCCGCCGGCAGCGAGCGCGGCGCTGCCTGCACCGGCGCCATCGCCGGCAAGATCTACCTGGCCGGGGGCTTCGCGGGCGGCGCGGTCAAGACGCTGTCGGCCTATGACGTCGCCACCGACAGCTGGGAGGCCGGGCTGCCCGAGCTGCCCGAGGTCACCGACCACGGCGCCGGGGTCGCCGTCGGCGGCGTGCTGCTGGCCATCGGCGGCCGCGCCGGGGCCATCGGCTCGCACCGCACCACGGTGCAGGCCTACGACCCGGTGCAGCGCGCCTGGTCGCCGCGCCAGCCCATGCCGACCTCGCGCGGCGGCGCCGCGGCGGCGGTGGTCGGCGCGCGCGTCATCGTCGCCGGCGGCGAGGGTAACAGCGCGGTCGGCTCGGGCGTGTTCGCCACCGTCGAGGCCTACGACCCGGTGGCCGACCGCTGGACCGCGCTGCCCGACATGACGACGCCGCGCCATGGCACCGGCGCGGCGTCGCTCGACGGCCGGTTCTACATGCCCGGCGGCGCTGACCGCCAGGCCTTCTCCGCGGTCGCCACCGTCGAGGTCTTCACGCCCGAGTGAGCCGCGGCCCGCCTCAGCGGAACACCACCGTGGCGCTGACGTCGCCGGCCAGGAGGAAGCTGCAGCTCAGGGCGGCGCTGCCGGCGCAGGGGCCCGACAGCCAGGTCGAGAGGGTGGCGCCACCGACCTCGTGTACCGCGAGGATGATGTTGTCGCCGCCGGCCATGAGGTAGCTGCACGACGGGCTGGTGCACGACCCATTGCCGAAGTTCGACAGCAGATCGACATAGCTGGGGCTCTGCGCGGGTGCGCGCGAGATCGAGACCAGATACCCACCGACGGCACTTGCGCTGGCGCTGGTGCTCACATTGCCCGCGCCCGCCGAGGTGCCGCCGAGCTGCAGCACGGCGCTGCGCGCGCCGCCCGCCGCCGGGGTCACCACGTACAGCTGGGTGCACTGCGCGCCGGCGGCGAGCTGCTGCGTGCAGGTGCCGCCCGGGGCCGGCTTGAACTCGCCCTCGGGCATGGCGACGGCGGCGAGGCCGGTGACCGGCTCGTCGCCGTCGTTGCGCACCGTCAGCTGCTTGCTGGGGCTGCCCGCGCCGACCTGGATCACGCCCCAGCTGAGCGTGGTCTCCACCGCGCTCAGGCGCCCCGGCGCGATGGCGTCGGCGAGCAGGGTGGCGCTGTCGCTGGCGCCGGGGATGCTGGCGCTCAGGTTGCCCATGGCGTCGATGACCCGCGTCGCCGACATGAACTGCACGTGGGTGGTGCACGACGCGCCGCCGGCCAGGGTTTGCCCGCTGCCGCAGTCACCCGCGACCGGCGCCAGCGTGAAGCCTGCGCCGGTCACCGCCAGCGTCAGCGCCCCCGAGGTGCGCGTCCCGGTGTTGCGCACGGTGAGGAGCTGGGTCGTGGTGCTGCCGAGGTAGCGCACTCCGAGGTCGACCGCCGCCGGTGACACCTCCAGCGCGGGCGGCGTCTGGCCGACGCCCGACAGCGCCACCGAGGGACCGCCGCCCGGGGTCGCGGTCACCGCCAGGGTGCCGACCGCGCTGCCGGTCGTGGTCGGGCTGAAGCGCACCCCGAAGCGACAGCTGGCGCCCCCGGCGAGCGGCGCGCCCCAGCTGCACGGGGTTCCCGTGGTGGGCGCCACCACCGTGAAGGTCGCGGGCGCGGGGGTCGGCATGGTCAGCGCGCCGGTGGGCAGCGAGCCGGTGTTGCTCAGGGTGATGTCGCCGACCGCGCTGGCGCTACCCACATCGACGTCGCCCAGGCTGAGGTTGCTGGGGCTGGCGGTCAACGCCGCGCCGCTCTGGCCGCTGCCGGTGACCGCGGCGCTGGCGCCGCCGCCTGGCGTGGCGGTGACGCTGATGGCGCCCGAGCGCGTGGCCACCGCGGGCGGCATGAAGCGCACCACGAAAGCGCAGCTGGCCCCGCCCGCCAGCGTCGTCAGACCCACACAGCTGGGGCCGCTGGCTGGCGCCTCGATGGTGAAGGCGGCGTCGCTGCTCGCCGGGCCGGTCAGCGCACCCGCGGCCTGCTCGCCGCGGTTGCTCAGCGTGAAGGGCTGGGTCGCGCTGGTGCCGACCTCGAGCGCGCCGAAACCGAACGCCGCCGGCAGTAGCTCCAGGGTGGCCGCGGTCTGCCCGGTACCGGTCGCGGTCAGGCCGGGGTTGCCGCCAGGACTTGCGCCAATGCTGATGCTGGCCGAGCGCGCTCCGCTGCCGACGGGATGGAAGCGCACCCCGAAGCGACAGCTGGCGCCGCCGGCCAGCGTGGTGACGCCAGCGCAGGGCTGGCCGCCGCTGGGGGCGACGATGGCGAACTGGGCGCCGTCGCTGCTGCTGGGCAGGCCCAGCGCGCCGCTGGTCTGCTGGCCGCCGTTGCTCACGGTGACGTCGAGCGTGGTGTCGCTGCCCACCAGCCGGGTGCCGAAGGCCAGCGCGCCGGGCGACAGCGTCAGCGTCGCCGGGGTGTTGCCGGTGCCGGTCAGGCTGGCCTGGGCGCTGCCACCCGGGCTGGCCGTCGCGGTCAGGGTCGCGTCACGGACGCTGCCCGCCGACGGCGTGAAGCGCACCGTCAGCGCACACGAGGCCCCCGGCGCCAGCGCCGCCATGCAGGTGCTGGCGCTGACCTGATAGTCGGCCGCATGGCTGCCGGTGAGGGTCGCGCCGGGCACGCCGCTGGCGACGTCGCCGCCGTTGCTCACGGTGAAGACCTGCGACGGCCCCGGCGCGCCCACGATGACGACCCCGAAGTCGCGGCTGGCGGGGCTGATGGCGAGCACGGCGGGGGCCAGGCCACGACCTGCCAGGGGCGCGGTCACCACGCCCCCGGGGCTGCCCGCGACCTCGAGCTGTGCCGCGGCGTTGCCCGCGCTGGCGGGGGCGAAGCGCAGCGTCACCACGCAGGTGCCGGCGGGCATCAGGCTGGCATTGACGCAGCTGTTGGCCACCATCGTGAAGGCGCCGACGTCGCCGTTGACGATGCGGGTGGTCAGCGCGCCGGTCGAGGTGCCACCGCTGTTGCTGAGGGTGATGGTCTGGGTCGCGCTGCTCTGGCCCACCAGGGTGTCGGCGAAGCCGAGCCCCGCGGCCGGGCTGGCCACCAGCGCGCCCTGCGCGAGGCCGCTGCCCTCGATGGCCACGGTCAACGTGGCGCCGGCGCCGGTGACAGCGAGGCTGGCGCTGTCGAGCCCGGTGCGCACCGGCGCAAAGCGCAGGGTCATCATGCAGCTGGCACCCGGGCCGAGCTGCTGGCCGCTGCAGCCGTCGGTCAGCAGCGAGTGCTGCGTGGCCGCCCCGCCGGTCAGCGTCGCGGCCAGGCTGCCGGTGGCGACGTCGCCGGGGTTGTCGATGGTCACGCTGGCGCTGGTCAGGTTCGGGATCACGACGTCGCCGAAGCTGACCGCCCCGGGCTGGGCGCGCAGCGCCGCGGGGGCCTGCGCGGTCGCGCCCAGGGTGGCCATCAGCACGGGCTGTCCGGCCGCGCTCAGACGCAGCGCCGCGACCTTGACGCCGCGTGTGGTGGGACGAAACTGGACCCCGACGCTGCAGCTGGCGCCGGCGGCCAGGGCCACCCCGGTGCAGCCATCGCTGCTGAGCATGAAGTGGCCCTGGTCGCTGCCCGCCAGCAGCGCCGAGAGCACGGGCGCGGCGACGCCGCCGCCGTTGCTGACCGTGAACAGCTGCACCGCGCCGGTGCCGGGCAGCACCACGCTGCCGAGGTCGGCGCTGGGCGGCGACAGGGTCAGGCGTGGCGGCTCGGTGGCGACGCCGGCCAGCGCCGCGACCGCGGCGCCGCCGGGGCTGCCGCGCACGCTGAGGGAGGCGCTGTGGGCGCGCGCGCTGGTGGGGGCGAAGCGTGCAGTGACTACGCAGCTGGCGCCCGCGGCCAGCTGGTTGCCGACACAGCCGTCGGACACCACGGCGAACTGGGTCGAGTCGCTGCCGCCGAGCTGCGTGGTCAAGAGGCCACTTGCGCCGGGACCCTGCATGGTGACGGTGAAGCTGGCGACCGGGGAGGCCGTGCCCAGCACGAGGGCACCGAAGTCATGCGGCGACGGCGTGATGCGCAGGGCCCCGACCGGGACGCCGGTGCCGTCGAGGGGCGCGCGCAGGGTGGCCGCGGCGCCGGCCTGCACCAGCAGCTCGGCCGAGCTGCCGCCGGGGGCGGCGGGGACGAACTCCAGCGTGATGCTGCAGCGCTGCGCGGGCGCCAGGGCGACCCCGGCACAGTCGCCCCCGGTGAGCTCGAACGCAGGTGCCGCCGCGCCGACCACGCTCAGGCCGAGCGGGCTGCTCGGCGCGTCGCCCTGGTTCTCCAGCGTGAAGGTGGCGGCGGAGCTGCGCTGACCGACCACGACCTCGCCGAGATCGCGGCTCGCGGGCTCGAGCACCAGGCGCGCCACCGGGCCGCCGCCAGCGTCGTCGCCGGCGTCGCCGAGACCGCCGTCCACGGGGCGCGGCGCCTCGATGCCGAACTCGAGCGTGGCGCGGCCGGTGTCGCCGGGCCTGGCGTCGATGACGACACTGCCATGGCCGACGATGGCTCCACTGCCGTCGATGGCAGTCCCGGCGATGTACAGGGCGCCGCTGCTGTCGGGGCCGAGCTCCACGGTGGTGCTGGTCGGCAGGGTGATGGCGCGCTGGTCCGGCTCGCGCAGCGTCACGGCGGCGGGACGGCCCGCGAGGGCGAATTCCAGCTCGATCCGGTGCACCGGCCCGGCCACGTCGCCGCGCTGGATGGTCAGCGCGACGACGGTGCGGTCACCATCGCCGCACCCGGCCGCGAGGCTGGCGAGTGAGCCCAGCAACAGTGCTCTCGTGATCGTGGTCATGCGCATCGTCATCCCCCACATGTCAGTAGATCCTGTGATTGCCAAAGTGTGAAGACGGTAGTCCGTCGCCGTCATCGGCGCTGACCGCGACCGCGGCCGCGGCGCCCACGGCGACGACGCCGACGCCGGCCCAGAACCACCAGCGCCGGTACAGCGGGCGCGTGCCGGCCCGGGAGCGCGGTCGCGTCCCGGTGCGGGCGGCCTGCGGGTTGCCCCGAGGTCCCCGTGGGGCCTGCCCGGCCGCGTTCGTGGCGGCGCTGGCCGGCGAGGGGATCTGGCTCCGGGAGGCTGGCTTCATGCGCCCAGATGGCACCTCGGGCGCCACCGTGCCGTCGGGTGGCGCGCTCGCGGTGCGCCGCTGCTGCGCCAGCGTGGCCTCGAGCTCGACGATCCGCCGCTCGACCTCGGCGCGGTTGGGCGCGTCGTCACGGTTGCGCAGGAACGACTTGTAGAAGAACAGCGCCTGCTCGAGCTGGCCAGCCAGCCGCGAGGCCTGCGCGATGTTGTAGAGGAACACGGCGTCCGGTAGCGCATTGTAGGCAGTGCGGTAGTGCGTGATTGCCAGTGTGAAGTCACCGAGATTGAACGCCTTGGTGCCCTCCTCGTACGCCAGGCGCGCGACCTCGCGCGGGTCCGCCGGCTTGCCCGGCCGCTCCGCCGCCGCCGCGCCGAGCCCCGCCAGCAGCACCCCCAGCGCCAGCAGCACCCGCGCGACCTGCCTCGCCACTCGCTTCGCTTCCATCGCTACCTCCCTCTCGTCCGGTTCGCTGGTTGATACCGCTCGTGAGCCCCGGATCTGTCCCCGAAATGCGCTCCAACATCAGGAAACTCAAGTGTAAATCGCTGGTACACAGGGTCGTGTCCCGGGCCCCTGTCGGGCTCCGGCGGGCTGACCGCGCGCCGCGCCTCGCGAATCCGTCGGCCCGCCATCTGGCCACTCCCGCGGCCTGTCGACCGCCAGGCGACAGCTGCCGCCCCGCGCGGCTCTCGCATCCGGGACAGGGCCTCGGAGTTGCGCCGATCATGCAGCAGGCCCGATCGGTGCATTGCCATCTTCGCAATGCGCACGACTCGCTATGAAGACAATCGCACTGGCCATGATGATCGTCTTGCCCCCGGACCTGAGCCTGCCGCCCCGGGTCGGCGTACTCTGGTCCAGGGCGCCTCCCCCGTGCTCCGTCGCGGTGACGGTCCAGTCGAGCCTGGCGCCGAGGCTGCCCTCGCGACCGCCACCGGCTCGGGCGGCGTCCAGCTCCCCGAGGGCCTACGGGGCCGCTTCGAGGACTCCCTGGGAACCGACCTCGGGGGCGTGCGTCTCCACACCGGCTCCGACTCGGCCGCCGCCGCGGCGGCACACGGCGCGCGCGCCTTCGCGGTCGATCAGGACATCCACTTTGGGGCCGGCGAGTACGCGCCGGACTCCGCGGCGGGGCGACACCTGCTTGCGCACGAGGTCGCGCACACCGTGCAGCGCCTCGGCGGTGTCCGCCAGCGCAGCATCAGCCAGCCTGGCGACGCCCACGAGGTCGAGGCCGACCGCGCCGCCGACGCCATGGTGGCTGGCCAGCGCACCGCGCTCGGCGGCGCCCCCGCTCTCATCAACCGCACCGCCGCGTCGCAGTCCCAGGCGTTGCACGAGCGCCTCGAACAGGCCCGCGGCGCGGAGCTCGACCTGCTCATCCACGCCCTGCGCGCCGTGCTCGAAGCGGACGGGCCCGAGGATCGCACGGACGTCGTCGTCGACGCCGGGGATCGGCGCTACACGCTCCCCGAGAGCGACGCCCGCGACCTCTTGCGCAGGGCCGAGGCGCGGTTGCAGACGGGTGGGGGCCGCGCCGGCCGACCGCGGCGGCGTGAGCGCCGGATCTACGGCGAGAACTTCGCCTTCTCGCCCAACATCACCGAGCAGTTGAACTCTGCCCAGGGGGCGGTCAACTGGATCGTCGTCGAGCAGGCTGGCTTCGACGGCAACGTCGCGGCCGAAGTGTTCTGGGTCGAGTCGCGCGCTCGGCCCGAGGCTCGTGGCGGCGCGGCGAGCAGTGAGCCCGAAGCGCCGGTGCCTGCCGACGCGGAGGCGCCGGCCGCGACCGGCGCCTCCGAGCCACGCGAGGACGGCGGCAGCGAGACGCAAGATCATGAGGAGATCGGTCGCGTCCTCCGCGAGCAGCTTGGCCATGGCGTGGTGATCAGCGACCGCCTCGACGCGTCGGCGAGCCGGTTGCGCCTGGGCGCGCAGCTCGACTGGAGCGCTCTCGGCGGTGGGCACGCCAGCTTCGACATCGCCCGGGTCCAGCGCGACGGAGCCACGTTGTCGTTCCACCTGCTCGAGCTGGACCTCGAGCAGGCAATCCCGCGGCAGCAGCTCGTCATCCCGGTCAGCGAGCACGTCGAGGCACGCTGCACCCTGACAGGCGCCTTCAGGCTGCGGGCGCACTTCAATCGTGACGCCATCCTGAACAAGGCGCGCGAAGCGCTACGCGCCGCAGCCGAGAGCTTCATCGCGGAGTCCATCCTCGAGTTCGCGATATGGCTGGGCGGGACGTTGCTGGGACGCGCAGCCGCCCGCGAGCTGGCCGGCGAGGCAGAGCCTGCGCGCGAGGAGTCTGCCACGGGCACGCCGCCGGCCGCGCCCGTCGCGCCCGCCGTGCGCCCAGGGGCCCCGGCCGCCCCGGTGCCGCCGACGCCGCAGACCGGCGCGTTGCGGCTGGCGCCCCTCGCGGCAATGGCCAGCCCTGCGCTGGCCGTCTACCTCGCGGGTCGGACCGCGGTCGAAGCCCTGGCACCCGCGCAGCGTCGGGCCCGCGCCGAGCGCCTGGTCAGCGATGCCGCGACCGAGGTCGTCGGGTGGGCGCGCTCCTACGTCGCCACCATGATGGGGACGCCCTCACACGGCGCGGGCGCCGCCGCCGCGGAGCGTGACATCACCGCAGCGATGGCCGAGCTGCACTGTGATCGGGCGGAGATCATGCGGCGCGCGATGAGCCAGCGCACCCAGATCGAGGCCCAGACCTTCCAGTCGGCCCTGGCCGGCACACGCCCGGAGCTGGAGCGCGCGCTGACCGAGCTCGGCCAGGCGGCGTTGCTGGTCGACTTCGACCGCTCGGTGCGGAACCAGCGGGGTGAGTGAACGGAGCGGAGACGGAAGCGGAGGCGGAAGCGGAGACGGAGCGGAGGCGGAGGCGGAAGCGGAAGCGGAAGCGGAAGCGGAAGCGGAAGCGGAAGCGGAAGCGGAGACGGATTCGCTCCTCGAAGCGTGAGCTCCTCGAAGCTGCGCTTCGAGGAGTTCACGGTTCGAGGGGCTCAGTGCGGGTCGGAAGCGTTCGACTGCCTGCGCTCGTGACCCACGAAGCTGGTCTGGATGAAGCGGCGGTCGTGACGCTTGAGGCCGCCCGCGCTGAGGTGGGCGCTGGCCAGGATCTCCTCGCACAGGTCGCCGAACGACAGCCCGGCGCCGTGGGCGATCTTGGGCAGCAGGCTGGTCGGCGTCATGCCGGGCAGGGTGTTGACCTCGAGGATGGCCTCGTTGCCCTTCTCGCTGACGATCAGATCGACGCGGGTCGCGCCCGAGCAGCCCAGCGCGCGGTGCGCCGACAGCGCGGTCTCCAGCACGCCGCGGTAGCGCTCCGGGCTGAGGCGCGCCGGGAAGTGGTACTCCGTCTTGCGGGACGAGTACTTCGCCGTGAAGTCGTAGAAGCCGCCGCCGGCGGGCACCACCTCGATGGCGCCCAGCGGCCGATCGTTCAGGATGCCGACGCAGATCTCCTTGCCCTCGACGAAGCGCTCGATGAGGACCTCGTCGCCCCAGCGCAGCGCCTCCTCGACCGCGACCTCGAGCTCGTCCTCGGCGCGCGCGATGGTCACGCCGATCGACGAGCCCTCGCAGGCCGGCTTGACCACCACCGGAAAGCCGAACGAGCCGTGGCCGTCGGCCAGCGCGCCGGGGCCCGCGATCTGGTCACGCGTCAGCGTGTAGTACGGCGCCGTGGGCAGGTTGCGCAGCCGGAAGATCTCCTTGGCCTTGACCTTGTTCATGGCCAGCGCCGACGACATCACGTCCGACCCGGTGTACGGGATGCCCAGGACCTCGAGCAGCCCCTGCACGCAGCCGTCCTCGCCATAGCGCCCGTGCAGCGCCAGCACGGCGACCTCGATGCGGGCCTGGCGCAGCACCAGATCGACGTCGCGATCCACGAAGATGCGGTAGGCGTCGTGGCCGCGCTCCATCAGGGTCGAAAAGATGGCCTCGCCGGTCTTGAGCGAGACCTCGCGCTCGGCGCTCAGGCCGCCCATCAGGACACCGATCTTCTTGCGACGCATGGCGGGACTCCGAAAGGGTTCGAGGGATGGCTATAGCAACCCCGATGCCGCGCGGAGCTCGCCGATTTCCTGCGAGATTCGCGACGCTGCGTCGGGCGAGACACGGTGCTTCGTGTCCGTTCCAGGAAACACGCCCGCCCCGGCCGGGGCAACTTTTCGCAAAGCGAAGTTGAGAACCCGTCCTTGACTTCCATTGCCACGGCGGGCTACCACTGCTGAAATTTCGCCGGGGCCACGACCTCATGACGTTCGTCGAGGCGGCCATCGAGATCCTCAAGCGTGAGGGTCGGCCGCTGCACGTGAAGAAGCTCACCGAGCTCGCCATTGCTCGCAATCTGCTCTCCCTGGTCGGCAAGGATCCAGAGGGGCAGATGCAGGCACGGCTGCTCGCCGAGCTGAAGAAGACCACCGGGGAAACGCCGCTCACGCGCGGCGCCGCCGCGGGTACGTTCGGGCTCAAGATCTATCCGCCGCGTGCGGCGCGATCTGCCGAGCCGAAGGAGACGCCGGTGGCGAAAGAGAAAGAGCGCGAGCGGGACAAGGACAAGGACAAGGACAAAGAGAGGGACAAGAAGGAGGCCGACGCGCCGGCCAAGAAGAAGAAGCCGGCCGCCAAGGCCGCCGCGGCCGAGAAGCCCGCCAAGAAGCCGGCCCGCGCCAAGGCCGCCGCCGCCCCCAAGGGCCGCGGCAAGGCCAAGGCCGCCGCCGAGAAGGCCCCGGTGCCGGTCGAGGCGCCCGAGCCCGAGATGATCGAGCTCGACCTGGGCGATGCCCCGGCGCCCGCCGCGCCGGCCGTCGCCGCGCCGGTCGCGCAGCTGCCGCTGACCGGGGTGCCCGGCGCCAGCGAGGGCGAGCGCACCGGTCGCCGTCGACGCCGTCGTCGTGGCGGCCGTGGCCGTGGTGGCCCCGAGGCCGGCCTGGCCGGCGGTCCCGGCGGCGCCCCCGGTGGCGCGCCGTTCGACGCCGACCAGGGCGATGCCGACCCCGGCCTCGGTGACGATGCTGATGGTGACGAGGCCGACGCCCCCGAGGGCCCCGGCGGCGAGCCGCGTCCGCCCAGCCGTCCGCCCGTGACCATGAGCTTCGACGCCGCGCTGGAGCGCGTGCGTCCGCCCGGCAGCCCGCCGCCCGCACCGACCTATGTCACGGTGCCGCGCCCGTCGCTGCCGCCCGAGCCGTCCGCACCCAGCAGCTATGCCGGCGCGCAGGCGGCCCAGGTCGCCGCCGTGGCCGAGGCCGCGATGTCGACCCCGCCCGCCGAGTCACGCGACAACGACGGCGGCGGCTTCGGCGGCGACGCCGGCAGCGAAGGTCCGCCCAGCCACGAGGTCGGCCAGCAGCCCCAGGCGGGCGACGCGCCGCGCCGCCAGCCCGAGGTGGTCCACGTCAATCGCCCCGACCCGGCGGGCTTCCGCTCGGTGCCGCTGGCCGACGCCGCCTACGAGGTGCTGCGCACCCAGGGCGACGGCCGTCCGGTGCACTACCGCCAGATCGCCGACATGGCGGTCAAGCGTCGCCTGGTGCGCCCCGACGCGCCCGACGTCTGGCGCGCCCTGCGCGCGGCCATGCTGCAGGAGTCGCGCGATCGCCAGGGCCAGGGGCTGCGTCCGCGCATCCGCCACCACGGCAACGGCCTGTTCGCGCTGGCCACCCGCCGCCTCGAGCCCGAGCTGATGACGGCCGAGAAGGAGCTGACCGGCAAGCACGCCGAGCTGCGCGCGCTGACCCGGATCGCGCTGCGCCGCCGCCTCGGCCGCCTGCCCCCGACTGCCTTCGAGCACCTGGTGCGCGTGCTGCTCGAGCGCGTCGGCTACACCGAGCTGGCCAACATCAAGCGTGGCGAGGGCGTCACCTACTACGGCGCCGTGCTGGCCCGCGGCGCGCTGCCGGTGCGCGTCCTCATCGGCATCCGCGCCGGCGAGGGTGACCTCGGCCGCAAGGCGGTCGGCGAGCTGCGCGTCGGCGTGCGCCTCAAGCAGTTCGAGGAGGGCCTGCTCATCGGCGTCGGCCGGCTGGGGCCCGACGGCCTCGGCGAGGCGCGCCAGGGCCTGGCCGTGGGTGGCGCCGCCATCTCGATCATCGACGGTGACGCGCTGGCCGATCTGCTGATCCGCCACGGCGTCGGGGTGCTCAAGGTGCAGCTGCCCGTCGAGTATCTCGATCCGGAGCTTTTCGCCGACCTGTCCGAAGGGTAAGCTCTGGTCGTGACGTACGGGGTCCGCTGGGCTTGGCTGGGGCGGGTGGGCTTCCAGCCCGTGTGGGAGCTGCAGGAGGAGCTCAGGCGGCGCGTGCAGGCGGGTGACGCCGGCGCCGAGGCCGTCCTGCTGTGCGAGCACGACCCGGTCATCACGCTGGGCCGCGGCGCCAACCCCGCCAACGTGCTGCTGGCCCCCGAGGCGCTGGCCGAGCGCGGCGTCGACCTCGTGCCCACCACGCGCGGCGGCGACGTCACCTACCACGGCCCTGGACAGCTGGTGGTCTACCCGGTGGTGCGCCTGCGCCGCGGCCTGCTGACCACCCTGGAGCTGGTCGCTGGCGTGCTGGTGCGGGTCGCGCGCGAGCTCGGGGTCAGTGCCGAGTGGCGGCGCGATCCCGCCGGGGTGTGGACCGAGCGCGGCAAGCTGGCCGCGTGCGGCGTGCACGTGTCGCGCGGCGTGGCCATCCACGGCTTCGCCCTCAACGTCAGCGTGGATCTGTCGCCGGCGGGGCCGTTCGGCCTCATCGTGCCGTGCGGGCTGGCCTGCGCGCGCGTGACCTCGCTGGTCGCCGAGGGCGCCAGCGCGGTGCCCGAGCTGCCCGCGCTGGCGGCGCGCGTGGGCGCCGGGGTCGCCGCCGCGCTGGGTGGCGCGGCCTGGCAGGATGACGCCCTCGCGCGCACGCTGGCGCCGGCCGGGCAGGGGGCGTGGTCGTGATCCGTCGCGTCCTGGTGGCCTACAACGCCGACTGGCTGGTGACCGACGTGCGCGCCAACTCCGACGTCGTCGCGATGGCGGTCGGGGTGCGCAGCGCGCTGGAGAAGCGGGGCTTTTCGGCCGAACTGCTGGCGGTCTCGGGCGAGGACGTGTGCGAGGTGGTGCAGCGCGTGCGCGGCCACCGGCCCGACCTGGTCTTCAACCTGTGCGAGTCGCTGCTGCGCGACGCCCGCCACGAGCCGGTGCTGCCCGCGCTGCTCGACCTCTATGGCATCGCCTACACCGGGTCGGCGCCGCTGGCGCTGGGCACCGCGCTGCGCAAGTCGCGCACCAAGGAGCTGATGCGCGCCCGCGGTGTGCCCACCCCCGAGGCGGTGGCCATCGCGCCCGGCGATCCGGCCGACGCCGCGCTGACGCTGGGCTTCCCGGTCATCGTCAAGCCGGGGCGCGAGGACGCGTCGATCGGCATCGAGGCCGGCTCGGTGGTGCGCACGCCGGAGGCGCTGGCCGACCGCGTGCGCCGCGTCCATGACGAGTTTCACCAGGAGGCGCTGGTCGAGCGCTTCATCGACGGCCGCGAGCTGTACGTGACCGTGCTGGGCAACGGCGCGGCCTCGCGCGCCCTGCCCATCCACGAGATCGACTTCGCGCACCTGCCGGCCGCGCTGCCGCGCATCGTGACCTACAACGGCAAGTGGAGCGAGGAGCACGAGGAGTACGTCGGCACCAAGCCGGTGCTGGCCCTGCTCACCCCCGAGCAGCAGCGGCGCTGCGAGGCCGCGGCGCGCGCGGCGCTGGCCGCGGTCGGCGTGCGCGACTATGGCCGCTGTGACATCCGACTGACCGCCGACGACACTCCGTATGTCATCGACGTCAATCCCAACTGTGACATCTCGGAGGACGCTGGCGTGGCGCGGGCGGCGCGCGCGGCGGGGCTGGACTATCCGGCGTTGATCGCGTCGATCGCCGAGGCCGCGCTGGTGCGCTCGGCGGCCGATCCGGAGGCGCAGTGATCCGCGCCGTGCAGGCGGGGGACCGCCCGGCCATCGCGGCCATGCTGGAGGCCGACACCTTCGTGGCCAGCGAGGTCGCGGTGGCGCTGGAGCTGGTCGACAGCGCGATCGAGCATGGCGGCGACGCGCGCGCCGACTACCGGGTGCTGGTGGCGACGGACGCTGACGCCGCAGGCGTCGCGGTCGGCTATGTCTGCTACGGGCCGACGCCGATGACCGACAGCACCTGGGACCTGTACTGGCTGTGCACCGCGGCGGCAGCGCGCGGGCGGGGCATCGGCGGTGCGCTGGTGGCCGACATGGAGCGCGCCATCGCGGCGGCTGGCGGCCGGCGTGTGCGCGTCGAGACCTCGGTCGAGGAGGCCTACGGCGCGGCGCGCTCGTTCTACCAGCGCCACGGCTATCTGGAGGTCGGACGCATCCCCGACTTCTACAAGCCGGGCGACGATCTGTTGACACTATGCAAACAGATCGGAGGCTGATTCGCACTGGTGTCGTGGGGATTGCGGCGCTGTCTCTGGCGCTGGTCGGGGCCCTGTGCGGCTGCAAGCGCAAGCCCGGGCGCGCCGCGGTCGACGCCGGTGGGCCCGGGGACGCTGACGCTGACGCTGGCGGCGGCGCCAGCGCCGGACCGGGGGCCAGCGCCGACGACACCCCGCTGCCGCGGACCCGCATCATCGAGATCAGGGTCGGGGACGCCACCCCGCCGCCGCTGCGCCTGGTGACCCTGGACGGCGCCAAGCTGCGTGAGGTCGCGCAGCACGTGCTGGCAGCCAGCGACGCCTTCCTGGGCGAGGCCGACAGCGGCGGCGCCACCCACAAGCTGCAGATCGACGTCGCCAGCCTGACCACCGCCAAGGGCAAGCCCGACCGGCCGGTGCAGGCCAGCGACAAGCAGCGTGGCCCTGCCATCACCGAGATCCTGCTCGAGATCACGCTGACCCCCGTGGGCGGCAGCCCCGAGGACAGCCCGCGCATGACCCGCGGCGTGGCCCAGCGCGAGGTCCAGCTGCCGATCGCCGCCGACGTCGCGGCGCGGGTGCAGCTCGACGCCGAGCGCGCGCTGGAGGGCACCCTGGAGACGCTGATCGCCGAGGAGCGCCTGCGCTCCGGCGACCCGGCCGAGATCGGCGCCGCGCTGGGCTCGCCCGACCCCGAGCTCAAGGCCTTGGCCATCCGCTATGCCGGCGCGCGCCGATCGCGCGGGCTGGTCGGCCGGCTGGCGGGCTTCCTGCGCGACCCCGACATCGACGTGCGCGACGCCGCCATCGGCGCCCTGGTCGAGATCGGCGACCCCAGCGCGGTCAAGCCGCTGACCGAGGCCATCGAGTTCAAGGACCTCGACAGCATGCGGCGCATCCTCGACGCCCTGGCCGCGCTGGGCGGCGACGACGCCCAGAGCTACCTCGAGCTGGTGTCGAGCGGTCACGAGGATCCGCGCATCCGCGCCCTGGCCGCCGCCGCGCTGGAGCGCATGCAGCGCAAGGCCCCGCGTACGCCGTAGCGCCGGGCCGCGCCCGCGCCGCGCTCAGCCCGGCAGCAGGCCGCGCTCGCGCAGCACGCGCGAGCGCAGATACAGCGCGCGCTGCCCCGCGCCCGAGGCCCCCGCGGGCGCCTCCACGATGCCGTCGCCGCCCAGCAGCGCCTCGATGTCGGCCTCGCGCCAGAAGGTGTGCACCGCGCCGGCGATGACATCCTCGTCCTTCCAGAAGAAGCCCCACACCACGTGGCGCAGCTTGTCGCGCGGCTCCACGCGCACGCCGCACAGCTTGATCTTGGCGTCCGCCGGGCGCACCCCGATGCGCGGCCCGCGCAAGAGCGGCACCGCCTTGAACTCGACCACGTCGAAGTCGGGGCCCGCGCCGCGTCCCGCCTCGCGCCCGGTCCACGCCGCCAGCCGGCGCTCGAAGGCCTGCGCGGTCTTGCCCTTGTCGGCCTCGGGCGCCCCGGCGTGGGTCAGGCGCGAACCGGCGCGCTCGCGGATCAGCGCCACCATCTCGGCCGCCACGCGGGTGGCCTCGGCGTCGCGCGCCGCCTGGTGCGCCGCGCGCGCGGCCGCCCGCGCCGCCAGCTCGCCGGGCGACAGCGCGGCGTCGGGCTGAAACCCCAGCGCTGGCAGCACCACGCCGCGCGGCCGCGCCCGCAGCGCCGCCGCCAGCTGGCGCCGCCGCAGCGTCGCGCTGCCTTCCAGCGGCCGCGCCACCCCGAGCGTGCGCGCCGCCTGCCCCAGGGTGACGTCGTCCACGCTGCCGAGGGCATACTCCAGCGCCGGCGGCCCCAGCACCGCGGTGAGGAACTCGCGGTGAAAGGGCGCCCCCGGGCGCAGCCGGGCGCCCAGCACGCGCGCCAGCTCGGGCTGCGACAGCGCCCCGCCGAGGCGCCGCACCAGCTCGTCATGGGGCGCCCGCTCGGGGTCGCGCCAGCCCGGCCAGAGCCGGAACGCCGCCAGCTGCAGCAGCGCACGTCGCGGCAGCGCCGGGAGGCCGTCGAGCATGTCCCTGCTTTACCACGGCGGCCGCGCTATGATGCGCGCAGTGCGCTACGACGTCCTGTTCGTGGATGACGACACGCAGCTGCTCGGCGCGATGGCTCGCGTCTTCGCGGACGCGCCCTTCCTCGGCCAGGCCCACTTCGCCGCCACCCCCGACGAGGCCCTGCGCGTGCTGGCCCGCCACCCCATCGGCGTCATCGTGGCCGATCAGCGCATGCCCGAGATGTCGGGCATCGATCTCCTCAAGCAGGTGCGCAGCGCCTACCCCGACGTGGTGCGCCTCCTGGCCACCGGCGCGGTCAACACCGAGGAGCTCATCGAGGCCATCAACCACGGCCAGGTCTATCACTTCATCACCAAGCCCTGGCGCAACGACGAGCTGCGCCTGATCGTGCGCCGCGCCCTGGAGCACTACGAGGTCACCCAGGAGCTGCGCCGGCGCAGCCGCGAGCTGTCGGCCGCCTACGCCCAGCTCGAGGGCGCCCACCGCGAGCAGGTGCGCCTGTACGAGATGGTGATCTGCGACGACAAGACCGGGGTCAAGAACTACCACTTCTTCGACGTCCGCCTGGGCGAGGAGTTCGAGCGCGCGCGCCGCCACGACCACCCGCTGTCGCTGCTCATGATCGACATCGACGACTTCAAGCTGCTCAACGACAGCCACGGCCACGTGGTCGGCGACATCGTGCTGCGCGAGGTGGCCCAGCACCTGGCCGACGGGCGGCGCGGCATCGACGTGGTGGCGCGCTACGGCGGCGAGGAGTTCGCGCTGATCCTGCCCGAGACCCCGCTGGCCGGCGCGTCGATCATCGCCGAGCGCGTGCGCGAGCGCATCGCCCAGGCCCGCTTCGCCGGCATGGAGCTCTCGCTGACCATCTCCGTCGGCGTGGCGACCTACCCGCGCCCCGAGCTGGAGTCGCGCCAGGATCTCGTCGAGGCCGCCGATCAGGCGCTGTACCGCGCCAAGCGCTCGGGCAAGAACCGCCTGGTGCAGTACGGCGTCTGAGCGCGCCGGAGGGCCGCGACCGTCCGTCAGCGCAGGATCAGGAACAGCACCAGCGCGATGATCAGCAGCGCCCCCGCGCCCAGCACCAGCGCGGCGCGGCGCACCGCGGCGCGGTCGACACCCGCGGCCTCCTTCTCCAGCTCGGCGATGCGGTACTCCAGCGTGGTCAGCGCGCCGCCCAGCTCGTCGACGCCGCGGTAGGCCGCGGTCAGGCGTGGGTGCAGGATGCGATCGCGCTCCAGCTCCTCGCCGAGCAGGCGGGTGGTGGTCTGCGCCTCCAGCGCCAGGCGCTCGAGCTCGCCGCGCTCGCGCACGATCTCGGTGTCCAGCGCGGTGCAGGTGTCGCGCATGCGCTGCTCCTTGGCGCTGAGATCGCGACGGTTGGCGTTCTGCTCCTCGCGCGCGGCCTCGAGGTCCATGCGCAGTGCCTCCAGCGTGGGCGCCAGCGCGGCGACGCGGGCCTCCAGCTCGGGCGCCTCGCGCTCGATGGCCTCGCGGCGCGCCTTGAGGCCGGCGACCTCGACCGCGACGCGCTGCTGCTCGGCGGTGGCGCCGGCGCCGCTGGGCAGCTTGCCCTCCAGGCTGGCGATCTGCTTGCCGAGCTGGGCGTTCTCGCGCTCCAGCCGATCGGTCTCGCGCTCCAGGCCAGCGTGGTCGCGCTCGACCGGACGCAGGCGCGACTCCAGGCCGGCCATCTGCTCGGCGATCTGCGCGTTGCGCTGCTTGGCGGCCTCCTCGTGGCGGGCGTAGGCGGCGCGCTCGGCGGCCAGCGAGGCCTCGTGCTTGGTGATGGTGGCGCCGCGGCGCTTGCGCTCGTCGGCCAGCACGTCGAGCTGGCGGCGGCGCGCGTCGACCGCCTTGTGCGGCACCTCGGTCAGGGTCAGGGCCAGCTCGGCCAGCTCGGTCATGCGCTGGGTGCGCAGGGTGCGCTTGCTGGCGGCCTCGCTGCGCAGCTCGCGCAGCAGGCGGAAGCGGCGCGCCGAGTACAGCGTGACGTGGGCGGCGTAGCGGATCGACGCGCCGATGCCGCGGGTCGGCGCCGCCACGCCGCCATAGGTCAGCGGCTCGATGGTGGTGGCGTCGGGTGGCAGCGGGCCGTTGCCCAGCGACAGCAGCGGCTGGGCGCCCGAGGGCAGGTCGCGCGCTGCCGCCGCGTTGACCCGATCGAGGGCGGACACCGCGCGCGGGGCGCCGGGTGCCGCGGGCTGCGGGCTGGCGGCCGGCGCGGCCTCGACGCCGGCGTCCCCGAGACCGACGGCGATGGCCAGGGCGGCGCTGGCCTGGGCCGCGGCGCCGGGGGCTCCCGCGCGCGGCAGCGGCGGCGGCCGGCGCGCCGCAGCGGCCGGGACCATCGCGGAGTGCTGGGTGCCCGGAGAGGCCTCGGGCGAGCGCGGCTGCGCCGGCGGGCGGGTGTGCGGCGGAGGTGGTGGCGCGGCGGCGGCGGCGGGCGCGGCCGGTAGCGCCGGGGGCAGGGCAGGGGGCGCGGGCGCTGGCGGCACCAGCGCGGCCTGGGTCGCGCGGGCGCGGGACACCGCCCCGGCGGCGGTGACGGGCTTGTCGCGCGGACGCTGGATGGTGGCGTCGTGGTCGAGCGCGTCGGAGCCGGTGACAGCGCGGCCCCGCGTGGTGTTGTCGGCGGGGCGCACCAGCGGCGGGGCTGGCGGGGCCGGCGGCGCTGGGGTCGGCGCGGGGGCTGGCAGCGGCAGCGGACGGGACGCCAGCTCGGCGGGCTCGACGCGTTCGCGCGGCAGCGTCTCGGCCGACTCGTCCGGCCCCTCCAGCGCCTCGATGGCGGCGTCGAGCGCTCCTGGCAGCATGCCGGCGCCCGAACCGGTGGCCAGCCCAGGGGCGGCGCTGGCCACCGGCGGCGCCTCGGGCGGCAGCGCGGGCGGCAGCACGATCTTGAGGCGGCCGGTGTCTCCAGGCAGCGCCCAGCCGTCGGCCAGCCCTCTGACCCGCTGCATGGTGGCGTCGCCCACGTCGCGCGGCGGCGACTCGATGCTCTGGTCGCGGCGCGGCGGCATGGTGGGCGAGACGCCCCCACAGCTGGGGCAGGGACCGCTGCTCGGGCGGCTGGCGCCGCAGCTTGGGCAATGAGCCATGAAAACCCCCACAAGCTATCCCAGATGGCCGTCCCCTGCCAGAAAACGCGCACCCCGAAACCGCACCGGAGTTGACGATGTTTGACCAGGCTGCTACAAAGAAATCAGCGGCGATATCGGGTATATGTCAACCAAGTTGCCAGCATCGGAGCGAGTCAACGAGCGCTACCAGCTGGTGCGTCCGCTGGGCGCCGGTGCCGGCGGTCGGGTGTATCTGGTGCGCGACCACCAGCGCGGCGGCGCCGAGCGTGCCCTCAAGCTGCTCGCCGGGGGAAGCGCCGAGCTGGGCGCCGAGTTCGGGCGGCTGGCCGCGCTGGGCCATCCACGGCTGCTGCGGGTGCACGAGCTGGATCGGGTGCGTTCGGGCCCGCTGCCGCCGGGCGCGCTGTTCTTCACCGCCGACCACCTGGCCGGTCCGCCCGTGCGCGCACACGTGGCGGCGCAGCCCGAGGCCGAGCGCAGCGCCGTGCTGGCGGGCCTCGGCGCCGACCTGGCCGCGGCGCTCGCCGAGCTGCACGGCGCCGGGCTGACCCACCACGACGTCAAGACCGACAACGTCCTGGTCGACGCCGGCGGGCGCGCGGTGCTGGCCGATCTCGGGCTCAGCCGGGCGCGCGGCGGCGACGGCGTCGGTCGCGGCACGCCTGCGTACATGGCGCCCGAGGCCCTGGTCGGTTCGCACGAGCCGGCCATCGATCTGTTCGGCCTCGGGGCCACCCTGTATGAGCTGGCCGCGGGCCGGCCGCCGTACCTGGGTGAGGGCGGCGCGGTGATCCGTGCCGCGCTGGCCTGTCAGGCGCCCGCGCTGCCCGAGCTGGCACCCTGGCTGGATCCCGAGCTGGCCGCGCTGATCACCGCGCTGATGGCCCCGGCGCCGGCCGAGCGGCCATCGTCGGCGCGCGCGGTGCTGGCCGCGCTGGCGCGGGTGCGCGAGGGCTTCGGCGCCGAGCCGGTGTCGACCCCGGAGAGCGCACCGCCCAGCGAGGTCCCGCTGCTGGGCCGCGCGCGCGAGCTTGGCGCCGTGGTCGAGGCGCTGGCGACCGGACCGGTGGTGGTCCTGCTCGCGGGCGGTCCCGGCTCGGGGCGCTCCCGTGTCGCCCGCGCCGCGCTGCAGGCCGCCCAGCTGGCGGCGGCGCAGGCGGGCAGGGCGCTCGAGATCGTGGGCGGCCCACTCGAAGCCGTCGCCGAGGCCCTCGCCCTCCGCGCGAGCCCGAGCACGAGTCCGGGCAGTCCGAGCACGAGTCCGAGTACGAGCACGAGCACGAGCACGAGCACGAGCACGAGTCCGGGCACGATCACGCGTCCGAGTACGCCTGCCCCGGGTGGCGACCTCGCGCGTCGTCGCGAGGCCTCGGTTGCTGCCACCGCCTCCAGCATCGTCGCGGCCGCAGCGGCGGGCCCTTATGTCCTGCACCTGGCCGACGCCGATGCCGGCGTCGTCGTCGACGTCCTGCGCAGCCTGGTGCGCTCCGGCGAGCCCGGCAGCGCACGCTTCGCCGTGCTGGCCGAGACCACGCCCACCCTGGCCGCCTCGCTGAGCGCGGCCGATCCGGCCGGTCTGGTGCGCACCGTGCTGCTCGAGTCCCTGCCCGACGAGCATGTGGTCGCTCTGGTCAGCGGCCTCGTCGGCGCACCGCTCGAGCCCCGCGTGCAGCGCACCGTGGTCGACCTCGCCTCGGGCTCGCCGGCGCTGGCGGTCGAGCTGGCCCGCGCCATCGTCGCGGGGGAGGGCGCCAGCCTGGCGCGCGAGCGTGCCGCCTCGGCCAGCGCGCTGCTGACCCGGCGCCTGCAGGCCCTGCCCGCCGCCGAGCGCGAGCTGGCCGCTGCCCTCGCGGTGCAGGCCACGCCCTGCGACCTCGCCACCCTGCACGCCATGCTGGGCGACCCCATGCCCGAGCTGGCCAGTCGCCTGGCCAACCTGGCGCGCGCCGGCCTGCTGCGCTGGCACGGCGCCGCCGCGGCGCTACCGTCGCCGGCCCACGCCGTCGCGGCGGTGGGCGCGATGGCGCCGGGGGCGCTGACCCGGCTGCATCGCGCCGCCCTGGCGCTGCTCGACGACGCGCCGCCGGGAGACGCCACGCTGCGCGCGCGTGCCCGCCACCTGCTGCACGCCGGGCCGCGAGCCGCGGCCGCCGACGCCGCGGAGCTCGCCGCCGAGGCGGCGCGGCGCAGCCTCGATGTGCCCGGCGCGCTCGGCCACCTCGAGGACGCTGCCCGCCTGCGTACCGGCGTCGCCGCGGCCGAACCCGCGCTGGCCGCCGCCGAGCTGGCCACCGCCCTGGGCGACTATGCCCGCGCGACCACCCTGCTCGAGCAGGCCGCCCGCGCCGCCAGGTCCTGGCGCGACAGCCCCCATGCGCGCGGTGACGGCGCCCCGCTGCCGGCGCGGATCGCGCTCGCCGGCGCCCGCCTGGCCCTGCGTCAGGGCCGCTATGACGCCGCCGAGAGCGCCGCGCTGGCCCTGCTGCCTGGCGCCAGCGCGGGCGACACTGGCGTCGCCGTCGACGATGTCGCCGCCGTCGACGACGCCCTGGCCCTGGAGGCGCGCGCGCTGGCGGCCCGGGCCCAGATCGCGCGGGCGCGCTACGCCGAGGCCGCACGCCTGACCGAGGGCCCGCTGGGAGCTGCCATCGGCGAGCCGGCCGCGCGCACCCGGGCCCGCGCCGCGCTGGCCGAGACCGCCGGTCTGGCGCGCTTCTACCTTGGTGATCTCGACGCCGCCGAGCGCCCCTTCGACGCCGTGGCCGCGGCCGCGCGGCTGCTCGAGGACGACGCCCTGCTGGGGCGCGCGCGCTCGCTGGCCGGCATGGTCGCGCAGCAGCGCGGTGCCATCGACGTCGCCGCCGGCTGCTACCAGGAGGCGCTGACGCTGGCCCAGCGCGCCTCGGATCTGCATGGCGCCGCCGTCTATGCCGCCAACCTCGGCGCCGCCCTCAAGGAGCGCGCCGACTATGCTGGCGCCCTGGCGCGCTGCGCCGATGCGGTGCGCGAGCTGGGGCGCCTGGGCCGCACCGCCGAGCTGGCCGGCGCGCTGTTCAACCGCGGCGTCCTGCTCATCGCGCTGGGCGATCTGCCCGGCGCCGCGCGCGCCGCCGCGCGCGCCCACGCCGAGGCCGCCGCGCTGGGCGCCCCGCTGATGGCCGGCTATGCCCGGTTGCTCGAGGGCGATCTGCTGCGCCGACGCGGCGATCTGGCCGGCGCCGCCCACGCCTACCAGGAGGGCGAGCGCCAGTTCACCAGCGCCGGCGCCAGCCGCGAGGCCACCCTGGCCGCGCTCAACGGCATCGAGATCCTGCTCGAGACCGGCCGCATCGCCGAGGCCCACGGCGCGCTGTCGCGCCTCACGCCCACCCCCACGAGCACGAGCACGAGCACGAGCACGAGCACGAGCACGAGCACGAGCACGAGCACGAGCACGAGCACGAGCACGAGCACCGACGCCGATCTCACCCTGCGTATCCTCCTGACCCGCGCCCGCGTCGCCCTCGCCGATCCCACCGGCACCAGCGCCGCCGCCGCTGCCGCGGCCCCCGCGCCCGAGGTGGTGTCCCGCCTGGTCGCCAGCGGCCGTCGCGACCTGGCTTTCCGCGCCGAGCTCCTGGCCGCGGCGCTGCACCTGGAGGCCGGCGACGCGGTGCGCGGCAGCCGCGAGCTCGCCGCTGCGCGCGGCGCATGGGACAGCATCGTGGCCGGCACCCCCGAGGTCTACCGCGCCGGCCTGGCCGCCGATCCCGACGCCCAGCTGCTGGTCCGCCTCGAAGGCTCCGCGACCACCGCCACCGGGCCGTCGCCGCTGACAGCGCCCGCGACCCTGCTGCACGGGCGTGGCCCTGGCGCCGCGCCCCGCACCGACCAGACCCTGGCCGCCGAGGCCCGCCTGCGCCGCGTCCTCGCGGTCAATCGCCGGCTCAACTCCGAGCTGTCGCCCGAGCGCATCCTCGAGGAGCTCATCGACACCGCCATCGAGATCCTGGGCGCGGAGCGCGGCTTCCTGCTGCTCTCGCGCGGCGGCGTCCTCGAGGTCCAGGTCGCCCGCAACATCGCGCGCGCCGATCTCGGCGGCGAGGAGCTGGCGCTGTCACGCTCCATCGCCGAGCGCGCCGCCAGCGGGGGCGCCCCCATCGTCGCCGTCGACGCCGAGCTCGACGAGCGCTGGGCCGGCGCGCGCAGCGTGGCCGCGCTGCACCTGCGCTCGGTGCTGGCGGTCCCGCTCAGCGTGCGTGGTCGTCTGGTCGGCGCCCTCTACGTCGATCATCGCCTGCGCAAGGGCGCCTTCCGTGACGACGACGTGCAGCTGGTGCTCGACATCGCCGATCAGGCCGCGCTCGCGCTGGCCCACGCCGAGCACGCCCGCGAGGTCGACAGCCAGCGTCGCGAGCTGGCCGACCTCAATCGCCGGCTGGAGGCCGAGCTCGAGCGCCAGGCCGTCGAGCTCAGCTCGATGCGCGTCGAGCTCAGCGCCAGCCGCGACGACTTCACCTCGCGCTACGACTACTCCAGCCTGATCGGCGCCTCGCCCGCGCTGCGCGAGCTCAAGCGCGTGCTCGATCGCGCCACCGCGTCGGACGTCCCGGTGCTCATCCACGGCGAGAGCGGCACCGGCAAGGAGCTGGTCGCGCGCGCCCTGCACGCCAACGGCCCGCGCCGCGGCGCCGCCTTCGTGGCCGCCAACTGCGGCGCCATCACCGAGACCCTGCTGGAGAGCGAGCTGTTCGGCGTCGTGCGCGGCGCCTACACCGGCGCCGATCGCGAGCGGCGTGGCCTGTTCGAGGTCGCCGACGGCGGCACCCTGCTGCTCGACGAGATCGGCGAGATGTCGCCCCAGCTGCAGACCAAGCTCCTCCGCGTGCTGCAGGACGGCGAGGTCCGCCGCGTCGGCGCCGAGCGCTCGCACCGCGTCGATGTGCGCATCGTGGCCGCGTCGAACAAGGATCTCGCGCGCCTGGTCGAGGACGGCCACTTCCGCGCCGACCTGTTCTACCGCGTCAACGTGGTGCGCATCGACGTGCCCGCGCTGCGCGAGCGGCTCGAGGACGTGCCGCTCCTGTGCGAGCACTTCCTGCGCAAGCACGGCGGCGACGGCCCGCCGCGCCGGCTGGCCCGCGACGCCCTGCGCCGCCTGGCCGCCTACCACTGGCCTGGCAACGTGCGCGAGCTCGAGAACGAGCTGCGTCGCGCCGCCGTGATGGCCAGCGGTGAGGTCATCTCCGCCGCCGACCTGTCGCCCCGCATCCTCGCCGGCCCCGGCGGCGCCGAGGCCGAGGGCGACGCCGCCGAGGGCGACCTGGCGGTGCGCCCGCGCGTCGAGCGGCTGGAGAAGACCCTGCTGCGCGAGGCCCTGCGTCGCGCCCACAACAACCAGACCCAGGCCGCCCGCCTGCTCGGCCTGTCGCGCTTCGGTCTACAGAAGAAGCTGCGCCGCTACCGCCTGGAGAGCTGAAGCAGGAGGCGGCGGGTGCGCAGCCGGACAGCCGTTCGGCTCCGCGGAGCGACAGGGTTAACGATCGACCTCGGCCTCCGTCCTGCCTCGGGTGGAGTATCGTGCCGATGTGGCGCCCGCAGGCAACGCCCCCGATCCCGCCGTGGTCGCCCTGGTGGTGGCCGCACAGCGGGGGGATCGCGCCGCCTTCACCCGCCTGCATGCTCTTCATGTACGCGCCGTGCACGCCGTCCTGCTGGCGCGAGTGCCCGCTGGCGAGGTCGATGACCTGGTGCAGGAGGTCTTCATGACCGTGATCGCACGCCTGGACGACGTGCGCGAGCCAGGCCGCTTCCCGGGCTGGCTGATGGCCATCGCGCGCAACCGCGCCATCGACTGGCTGCGCGAGCGTGCCAGCCGCCCGGCCACCACCGATCTCGACGACGTGCACGACGGCGGCGCCGCGGCCGCGGCCGAGCCCGCGCGCGCCGGCGTGACCCTGGAGGCCGCCGAGGCCCTGGCCGCCATCCGCACCCTGCCCGAGGCCTACCGCGAGACCCTGCTGATGCGCCTGTGCGAGGGCATGTCGGGGCCCGAGATCGCCGAGCGCACCGGCCTCGACCCAGGCTCGGTCCGTGTCAACCTGCATCGCGGCATGCGCCTGCTGCGCGACAAGCTCGAAGGCGCCACGCCCCGCTCCGAGGCCGGCAATGAGTAACCCCAAGCCCCCCAGAGGCCCGCACGAGCACGAGCACGAGCACGAGCACGAGCACGAGCACGAGCACGAGCACGAGCACGAGCACGAGCACGAGCACGCGAGCACGCCCACGAGCACGTCCACAGGCGCCCCGGCCCTCAGCCCGACCTCGGAGCGCCTGGCGCTCGGCTCAGCGCTCGACCAGACGCTCGACTAGCGCTCGTTCGCCGGCGGCTCGCCGACCGCGGCGTCCAGCGCTGTCGCGCACAGCGCCGTGCTGGCGCTGCCGTGCTGCTCCCAGACCTCGCGGGTGCCGCTCTGCGCCGGGCTGAACCAGGCGATCCGCGTCTGCCCATCACTGCTGCCGAGCTGCGCGCGGATGGCCCCCTTGGTCCCGACCCGCCGCGCGTCCATCGCCGTGAACCCACGCGGCAGCGCGCTGGTGAGCGCCGCCTTCGCGTCCGCCCCCACGCCCAGCTTCACACCCTTGAGCCAGCGCACATGCAGCGAGCACACGCCGACTGGCTCCAGTGCGACCCGCAGGGCGAAGGTCCCGTCGCTGTCCTTGCCCGGCACACCCAGCAGCCCGCGCGGCACCAGCAGCCCGGGCGCTGTCGCCGGCGCCGCCGCGAACGGTGGCACATCGACCGCGGCCGGTTTCAGCACCTGCGCCGCCAGCACCACGCCGCGCATGACCTGCTCCAGGTTGCGCTTGCCCTCGACCGCCGCGCTCTCGCCGACCACATCGACGCGCGCCCCCTCGACCCCGAAACTCGCCCGCACCGCCCAGCGAAAGCCGCCCGGCGCCCCCGGCAGCCGGGCCGTCGCCAGCACCGCGAAGCCGCCGCGGAACGGCCGCACGTCGCTGCCCAGCAGCTCCGCGCCGGCGTCCAGCGCCAGCGCCCACGCCTTCATCTCGGCGCCCAGCACCTCACCCAGCTCGGGTGTCACCAGCGGCGGCGTGGCCTCGACGACCGTGATGGTGACGCGCTGCCTGGGATTGCCGCCCTCGAAGACCTTGCTCCAGGTGCTCCCCGGCGCCGGCGCGGCGGCCACCGGCGCGACCCCGCCATCGGCCCCCGCAGGCGCCCCGACCGCGGTCGCCGTCGGCTCCGCCCTGGCGCTCAGATCACTCGGCAGCTCGAGGATGAAGCGTGGGTCGGCCAGCGTCGAGGTCAGCTTCTCCTCTGACTCGAAGTCGCGCGGCGTCGGCGTGATGTCACCCTTGCCGCCCTTGCCCTTGCCCTTGCCCTTGCCAGACTTGCCCTTGCCGCTGTCGCAGCCCTTGCCCTTGCACGGCTTGCCCTTGCTGGCGGCTGCCGGCTTGCCCTTGGCGGTGGGCTTGCCCTTGGGCGCCAGCTTGCCGCTGCCCGCCGTCGCCTTGCCGCTGCTGGCCGCCGCCTTCGCCTCCGCGCTGCGCACGCCCGTCGCCGCACCCGCCCCCGCACCTGCAGCCGCGCCCATGCACAGCAGCCTGGCCGCCCACAGGGCCAGCCCGAAACCCCTGCCGACTCGACCGCGCCGCATCAAGGTCCCCACGCTAGCCGACCCGCGCGACCCGCGCATCTTTTCCGCTCATCTCATCTCGTCCGCACCGCACCGTCACCGCTGGGTTCGACGCCGACTACTCCGGCATCTTCTCCAGGGTGATCTTCACCGTCATCTGCTTCTTGTCGCGCCAGATCACGACGTCCACGGTGCGCCCGACGCCGCTGGTCGATGCGATGAAGGGCAGCGTGCGGTCGTCCACGATCTTGCCGTCGAAGGTCAGCACGATGTCGCCGCGGGTCAGCCCGGCGCGCGCCGCCGGCGCGTTCTCGACCACGTCGGCCACCAGCGCGCCGCGCTGCTGCGTCAACCCGGACCGGGTCGCCACGTCCACCGTGACCGGATGGATGAAGGCGCCCAGGAAGGCGCGCTGGATGCCGCCCGTCTTCTGCAGCATGGGCAGCACCTGCTTGGCCATGTTGATCGGGATGGCGAAGCCGATGCCGGCGCCGCGGGCGTCGATCGCGGTGTTGATGCCGATGACCTCACCCGAGGTGTTGATCAGCGGTCCGCCCGAGTTGCCCGGGTTGATCGAGGCGTCGGTCTGGATGAAGTTCCAGTAGTAGTTCTTCATCGGGCCCATCGGCACGTCGCGCGCGCTGCGCCCCTTGGCGCTCACGATGCCCGCGGTCACGGTGTGCTCGAGGCCGAACGGGTTGCCGATCGCGACCACCCACTCGCCGATGTCCAGCTTGTCGGAGTCACCCATCATGCACGGCGTCAGCGTGTTGCCCTTGCCGGCCTCGATCTTGATGAGGCCGATGTCGAGCTTCTCGTCGCGCCCGATGATCTTGGCCGGGAAGTCGCGGCCATCGGACAGGTTCACGCGCACCTCGGTGGCGTGCTCGATGACGTGGTTGTTGGTCAGGATGTAGCCGTCGTCCGAGATGATGAAGCCGGAGCCCAGGCTGCTGGCGCCCGACGGCGGGCCCTCGAAGCCGGGGTACATGTCGGTCGGTCCGCCGGTCACGCCCGAGGTCGACTTGATGGTCACCACCGACGGATCCAGCCGCTTGGCCAGCTCGACGAAGGAGCCCGGCGCCGACGGATAGATGATCTTCACCGGCGACGGATCGGGCTGCTTGATCGCGATGGTCGGCGACTCCGACGGCTGGGGCTCGCCGGTCTTGTGCTCCTTGGCCGGCCGGCAACCCGCCAGCGCCGCCGCCATCACGACCGCCGCGCCGGTCAGCCCCAGCGCGGCCGCAGCCACTTCACTTCGCCTTTTCGACATAGCGCATCCTCAGGTCGTAGAGCAGTGAGTCGAGGAGCCGCGACTCCTCCACCGACAGGTTGCCACGCGTCTTGTCGCGCAGCATGGCCATGATGTCGATGGTCTGCCGCGCCAGCGGCAGCTGGACCTCGCCAGTCCCCTCACTGTCCGGCCCGGGCTGCTCGCCGAGATGCACCAGCGCAGACGTCGCCAGGGACAGCACGAAGGTCGCGAAGTCGACCTCCGGCATGTCGTCCTTGTCGCTCGCCTTGTCGCCGACGGCGCGCATGGCCGCTTCAGCGGTCGCCTGGGCGCGGGTGTCCGGAGGGGACTTGCTCATGATCACCACCTGGTAGCCCGCCAGACGGCAGGCTTATTCCTGAGATACGCGCGACGCGGCCGACAATGCCTGCCGGCGGAGCGGCGACGGCTGGCCAGCCTCGCTAGTCCTCGGAGTCGTCGTCCTCGTCGTCGTCGTCGTCACCGTCGCCCATGGCCACACCCTTGTCGGTGGAATCCGGGAGCGCTTTCAGGTGCTTCTCGAGGTCTTTACGATTGAGGGTGCCCTTGCGCAGGTGGCGCTCGAGCGTCCGCTTGTCCCACTGCTTCGCGTTTTCTTTGGCGTCCATATTCAGGCAACACATGTAGACGGGAAGCCCCGGGGTGTCAATCGCCACGCCAACTGCCTGGAATGGTGGGCGCCCTCTGGCGGTTGTGGCAAGCGAGGCCGCGTGATAGCACCGGAAGGGGCCCCGCGCGTCCGTACCACCATGCCGGACCCATCCGGACCCTTCAGCTGAGCCCCAGAGGAGATTGCCGACATGGCGACCGCCGCCTTCGACGTCAAGGTCGTGAACGAACTGGTCCAGCGCGAGAGCGCCTTCGTGGACCGCCTGCTCAGTGAGGTCTCGCGCGTCATCGTCGGCCAGCGCTACATGGTCGAGCGCATCATGATCGGCCTCCTGACCGGCGGTCACGTCCTGCTCGAGGGCGTGCCCGGCCTGGCCAAGACGCTGACCGTCAAGACGGTGTCGGACTGTCTGCGCGGCAAGTTCCAGCGCATCCAGTTCACGCCCGACCTCCTGCCCTCCGACATCGTCGGCACCGTCATCTACAACCCGCAGCAGGGCAGCTTCTCGGCCAAGCGCGGCCCGGTGTTCGCCAACCTGGTGCTCGCGGACGAAGTGAACCGCGCCCCAGCCAAGGTGCAGTCGGCGCTGCTCGAGGCCATGCAGGAGCGCCAGGTCACCATCGGCGACGAGACCTTCAAGCTGCCCGAGCCCTTCATGGTCATGGCGACGCAGAACCCCATCGAGCAGGAGGGCACCTACGCGCTGCCCGAGGCCCAGCTCGACCGCTTCATGCTGATGATCAAGGTCGGCTACCCGACCAAGGCCGAGGAGCGCGAGATCATGGATCGCATGACCTCGGGCGTCAGCGCGCGCCCCGAGGCGGTGTGCGGCCCCGACGAGATCCTGGCCGCGCGCGGCGTCATCAACCAGATCTACATCGACGACAAGATCCGCGACTACATCATCAATGTCATCAGCGCGACCCGCGAGCCGCGCCAGTATGGCCTGGCCGAGCTGGCCGATTTCATCGAGTACGGCGGCTCGCCGCGCGCGTCGATCTGCCTCAACCTGGCGGCCCGCGCCCACGCCTTCCTGCGCCACCGCGGCTACGTCACGCCCGAGGACGTCAAGGCGGTCGGCCACGACGTGCTGCGCCACCGCATCATCCTGACCTACGAGGCCGAGGCCGAGGAGATCTCCAGCGAGGACGTCATCCGCCGCCTGTTCGAGCACGTGGAGGTCCCGTAGCTCCCCGAGGGGGGTGGCCCGGCCATGCTGACCCGCGAGCTCATCAAGAAGATCCGCAAGATCGAGATTCACACCTCGAGGCTGGTCAACGACCGCCTGGCGGGGCAGTACCACTCGGTCTTCAAGGGTCGCGGCATGTCGTTCTCCGAGGTGCGCCAGTACCAGCATGGCGACGACGTCCGCCTGATCGACTGGAACGTCACCGCGCGCACCAACGAGGCCTACGTGAAGCTGTTCACGGAGGAGCGCGAGATGACGGTCATGTTGCTGGTCGACATGAGCGCGTCGGGGCGCTTCGGGTCGGCGCAGCGCAAGCGCGACATCGCGGCCGAGGTCGGCGCCATGCTGGCGTTCTCGGCCATCAAGAACAACGACCGCGTCGGCCTCATCATCTTCACCGACAAGGTCGAGATGTTCCTGCCGCCCAAGAAGGGCAAGAAGCACGTCCTGCGCGTGATCTCCGAGATCCTGAGCTACGAGCCGGGCGGGCGGACGACCGATCTGAAGGAGGGGCTGGAGTTCCTGGGCCGGGTGGCGACGCGGCGCTCGGTGGCCTTCATGATCTCGGACTTCCTGGCCGGCGGCTACCAGCACGCGCTGCGGGTGGCGCACAAGCGGCACGACCTCGTGCCGGTCGTGATCTCGGATCCGGTGGAGGAGAACCTGCCCCGCCTCGGCTTCGTGGCCTTCGAGGACTTCGAGACCGGGGAGCTCCTGGAGTTCGATACCTCGGGGCCGGAGGCGCGCGCCTACGAGAAGGTGGTCAAGCGCCAGCGTGAAGAGCGCGAGACCATGTTCAGGAAGATGAAGATCGACTTCGTCAACGTGCGCACCGACCGCGAGTATGTGAAGCCGCTGGTGCAGTTCTTCGAGGCGCGCGAGAGGCGCATGCGCAGATGAGCGCGCGCGGGCGCAGGGTGCGGGCGGGCGGTGCGCTGACGCTGACGCCGCTGCTGCTGGCGCTGGCCGGCGGGCAGGCGCTGGCGGCGCCCGATGGTGGCGCGGCCGTGACCGCGGGAGGCGCAGACGCCGGGGTGGCGCCGCCTGACTCGGGCATCGCCGCGCCGTCGCTGCTGGCGCCGGATCCGGATGCGCCGACGCTGACCACGCGCCTGGAGAAGAGCAAGATCGCCTTCGGTGAGCCGGCCATCCTGGTGCTCGGCGTCATCCATCGCCGCGGCGTCGACATCACGCTGCCCACGGCGCCCGAGCTGGGGCCGTTCATGGTGCTGGGCACCGAAGAGAAGAAGATCGATCTGGCCGACGGCAACGTGAAGCACGAGTTTCGCCTCAAGCTGGTGCCGCTGGATGTCGGCAGGCTGGTGGTGCCGCCGGTCGAGGTGGTGTATCGCAACACCGCGGGGCAGTACCGCACCATGCGCTCGGACGATCTGCCGGTCGACGTCGTCAGCGCCATCGCCAACGAGCCCGAGCCCAAGCTGCGCGACGACACCAAGCCGGTGGTCGTCTACGAGGACGACTACACCCTGCTGTGGATCGGCAGCGGCATCCTGGCGGTCATCGCCATCGCGGGCCTGACCCTGCTCATCGCGCGGTCGATCCGCCGCAAGGCCGCCATGCGCCGGCCGGCGGCGCCGCCGCGCCCGGCCGACGTGGTCGCGCTGGAGCGCCTGGCCAAGCTGCGCGCGGAGTGGCGCGCGGCCGGCGGCGCCAGGGACTACCAGCTCTACTACCTGGAGCTGTCCGAGATCCTGCGCGGCTACCTGGGCGGGCGCTGGGGCTTCGACTCGCTGGAGCTGACCACCACCGAGCTGACCGATGTCATGCGGCGGCACCTGGCCGACGAGGAGCTGCGGCTGCGCCTGCAGGCCTGGCTCGAGGACGCCGACCTGGTCAAGTTCGCCAACCTGACGCCCGAGGAGGACGAGGCCGAGCGGGCGTGGGATGACGCCAACGCCTTCGTCATCGTGACCAAGCCGGTGCTGGTGGTCGAGGCCGCGGCGGGGGCGGCCGGGGGCGGCACCGGCGCTGGCACCGGTGGCGGCGGCGCGAGCACGAGCACGAGCACGAGCACGAGCACGAGCACGAGCACGAGCACGAGCACGAGCACGAGCACGAGCACGAGCACGAGCACGGCAGGGGGCGCCGCATGAGCGCCACCAAGGCCCCGATTCCCCCCGCCCCGCTCGGCCCGGCCGAGCGCCTGGCCGCCAAGGCCGCCGCCGCCAAGCTGCCCGGCGGCGGCAAGCTGCCCAGCAAGCCGACCCCCAAGCTGCGCGCCCCGCTGCGCTGGCCCATCGGCTATGCCCTGGTGCTGCTGCTCGCCGTGCCCTTCATCATCTATTACGCCAGCCGCTTCGACGCCATCGAGCCGCCGCGCTACTTCCGCTTCGCCAACCCGGGCGCGCTGCTGATGCTGCTCAGCATCCCGCTGCTGGCCTGGGTCGGCTTCCACCTGCGCGCGCGGCGCGGCCCCAGCTTCGCGTTCTCGCGCGTGGCCGACCTCGGCAAGATCCGCCCCGGCACCATGACCTACCTGGCGCCGCTGCCGACCGCGCTGCGCATGCTGGCCCTGGGCCTGTTCGTGTTCGGCCTGGCGCGCCCGCAGGTGTTCCAGGTCGTCGAGACCACCGCCGGTGAAGGCATCGACATCATGATCGTGCTCGACGTGTCGAACTCCATGGAGGAGAGCGACCTGCGCCCCAACCGCCTGGCCGCGGCCAAGGCGACCATCGACGACTTCATCGATCGGCGCTCGCGCTACCGCGCCGACCGCATCGGCCTGGTGGTGTTCGGGCGCGAGGCCTACACCGCCTGTCCGCTGACCCTCGACTACAGCGCGCTGCGCCAGCTGCTGGCCGACGTCGAGCTCGGCATCGTCGATGGCCGCGGCACCGCCATCGGCAACGGCCTCGGCAACGCCATCAACCGGCTGCGGCGCTCCAGCGCGCCGTCCAAGGTCATCATCCTGCTCACCGACGGCGACAACAACGCCGGCAACCTCGACCCCCGCGTGGCCGCCGACCTGGCGGCGCAGTACCGGGTCAAGGTCTACACCATCCTGGCCGGTGACATCGGCGGTGACAGCTTCGGCGGCGGCGGCTTCGGGCGCAGCAAGTACCCGGTCAACCCCAAGCTGCTGGAGGAGATCGCCGGCAAGACCGGCGGCCTGCCCTACCTGGCCAGCGACACCGCCGCGCTCGAGCAGCGCTTCCACCAGCTGCTCAAGGAGCTCAAGACCACGACCATGGTCGAGCGCCGCGAGAAGGCCAGCGAGAAGTACGCCCTCTTCATCCTGCCCGCGCTGCTGCTCCTGGCCCTGGAGCTGATGCTCTCGATGACCCGCTTCAGGAGGTTCCCATGAGCGAACTGTCCTGGGTCCAGGGTGACCTGCGCTGGCTGGCCGCGGGCGCGGTGCCGCTCCTGGCGCTGATCTTCTTCGTTGACCACAAACTGCGCCAGCGGCGCCTGCGCAGGCTGGGCGACCCGCGCCTGATCGCCGAGATGGCCGCCACCACCAGCGGGGCGCGGCGCGGCGTCAAGGCGCTGCTGTTCACCCTGGCCATCGGCCTGGGCGCGCTGGCGCTGGCCGGCCCGCAGCAGCCCGACCGGCGCGCGCCCCCCGAGGCGCGCGGCATCGATCTCGCCCTGGCGCTCGACTTCTCCAAGAGCATGCTGGCCGCCGACATCAAGCCGACCCGACTGCAGGCCGCCAAGGACGAGCTCGGCGAGCTGCTCG
Organism: Deltaproteobacteria bacterium; assembly: GCA_020853705.1. Classification (GTDB taxonomy): domain Bacteria; phylum Myxococcota_A; class Polyangia; order Haliangiales; family JADYYK01; genus JADYYK01. The sequence continues at coordinate 12,545 of JADYYK010000011.1, read as the reverse complement.
ACACCCTGCCCGGCGACCGCATCGCGCTGGTGGCCTTCGCCGGCGAGGCGATCCGCTATCCCTTGACCACCGATCACGCGGCCGTCAAGCTGTTCTGGTCCGAGCTTGGACCGGCGGACATGCCGGTCGGAGGCACCGCCTTGGGGCTGGCCATCAAATCTGGAATCCGCAGCCTGGTCGCCGGTCGCGAGCCGGGCAAGGAGCGCGACCAGGCCATGGTGCTGGTCACCGACGGCGAGGACACCGAGGGCGGTGACCCCATCGCCGCCGCGCGCGAGGCCGCCGCGCTGGGCATCCGCATCTTCACGGTGGGGATCGGCGGCCAGGGCGGCGCCCGGGTGCCCGAGGTCGACGAGCTCGGCCACCCCACCGGGATCAAGCGCAACCCCGACGGCTCCGAGGTCACCAGCGCGCTCGACGACAAGACGCTTATCCAGATCGCGGCCGAGACCGGCGGCGAGTATTACCCCATGGGGCGCGGCCTCGGCGGCCTGGCGGCGCGCCTGTCACAGCTCAAGAAGGCGGTCACCAAGAAGCAGGCCGCGTTCAAGGTCGACGAGTACAAGCCGCTGTTCATGTGGCTGCTCCTGCCTGCGTTCATCCTGCTACTGCTGGAATCGGTGCTGCGCGAGCGCCGGCGGGTCAGAGCCCCGCGCGTGCGCGCTGGAGGTGTGAAGTGAAGAAGTCCAAGCTGGCCACGATGATGGCGATGATGACGAGGGGCGCGCTGGCCATCGCGCTGGTGGTGGTGTGCGGCGGCTTCGAGCTGTTCCGCAGCGAGAACGAGGACGTCATCAAGGGCAACCGGCTGCTCGAGGGCGGCCGCGAGGCCGACTTGCAGGCGGCCATCGACGCCTACCGGCGGGCGCAGCGTCAGCTGCCCGACGAGCGCGGCATCGACCTCAACCTGGGCATCGCGCTGGGCAAGAAGGGCGACTTCAAGAAGGGCGCCGAGCACCTCGAGATCGCGGCCGGCTCGCACAGCCCGGCGCTGCGCGCGCAGGCGCTGTATGTCGCCGGCAACCTGCACTTCCGCGCCGCCGAGAAGGTCAAGGAGCCCAAGAGCCCCGACGAGGCCAAGCTGCGCATGGAGGAGCTCGCCGCCGCCATGAGCGCGTACCGGCGCTCGCTGGAGACCCAGCTCAAGCACCCGCTGGAGACGCGCCTGGGCACCCTGACCGGCGACACGCGCTGGAACCTCGAGCTGACGCTGCGCGAGATGAAGAAGGACGAGGAGAAGCGCCAGCAGCAGCAACAGCAGCAACAGCAGCAGAACGGCCAGAACGGCCAGAACCAGCAGCAGCAGAACGGCCAGAATGGTCAGAACGGCCAGCAGCAGAACGGCCAGAACGGCCAGAACCAGCAGCAGAATGGCCAGAACGGGCAGAACGGCCAGAATCAGCAGCAGAATGGCCAGAACGGGCAGAACGGCCAGAACCAGAACGGGCAGAACGGCCAGCAGCAGAACAACCAGAACGGCCAGAACGGCCAGAACCAGCAGAACCAGAATGGCCAGAACGGGCAGAACGGCCAGCAGCAGAACGGCCAGAACCAGCAGAACGGGCAGCAGAACGGCCAGAACCAGCAGAACGGCCAGAACGGCCAGCAGCAGCAGAACGGGCAGAACGGCCAGAATGGCCAGAACCAGCAGCAGAATGGCCAGAACGGGACCGGGCAGAATGGCCAGAACGGCCAGGCCGGCGGGCCCTGCGATCCCTCCAAGGAGATCTGCGGCTCGAACCCGGGTGACGCCCTGCTCGACGCGCTGGAGCGCACCGAGAAGAACCTGGCCCTGGAGCGCGCGCGGCAGCGCCCCGGCCTGCGCCGCAAGCCGGTGAAGGACTGGTGATGTCGTGACGGGTCGGCGCAGGCTCCGACTCACGACGGAGTTCCGGGTCGCGCTGGCGCTGTGTGCGCTGGCCGCGCTGGGGCGCGTCGCGCGTGCGCAGACCGTCAGCGTGACCTCGGACGTCACGCCCAAGGTCGGCACCATGGCCGACCGCTATGTCTTCACGGTCGAGATCGCGGTGACCGGGATCTCGGGCTATGACCGCTTCAACCCGCCGAAGTTCAACGACTGGTCGATCGCCGACGTGTCGACGCGGCAGTCGACGCAGTGGCTGTACGACCCGGCGCGTGGGCAGGAGATCAAGAACGTCGAGGTGCGCCGCTACACCCTGGTGCCGCGCCGCGCTGGCAAGCTGAAGATCGAGGAGGCACTGATCAGGATCGGCAAGGACGATCACCTGACCAAGCCGCTGGTGGTCGACGTCGACTCGTCGGGCCAGCCCACGCTGCCGTCACCGGGCGCCAGCCCCAGCCCAGGGGCTGGCAGCGTGCAGCTGCCGCCGACCACCAACGCCGATCTCTTCATCGAGGGCAGCGTCAACAAGAAGAAGGTCGTGGTCGGCGAGCAGGTCGTGGTCAGCTGGAAGCTGTTCGTCGCCGGCGGCGAGCTGTCGCAGTGGATGCCCACCCAGGAGCCCACCGCCGACGGCTTCTGGGTCGAGGATCTGACGCGCCCGACGCACTTCACGTACACCGAGGAGACCCGCAACGGGAAGCACTACACGTCGACCACCATCCTGACGCGCGCGCTGTGTCCGCTGCGCGCTGGCGAGCTGCGGGTGGGCAGCCTGGGCGGCCGCGCCGAGGTTTTCGGCGGACCGGCCTCGGGCAACGAGGAGGTGCGCTCGGCGCCCATCGTGCTGGAGGTCGCGCCGGCGCCCGCGCTGGGTCGACCGGCCGGCTTCGAGCCGCCCAACGTCGGCAAGTTCAGCATCAAGGCCAGCGCCGAGCCCACCAGCGTGCAGGGTGGCGACCCCATCATGCTGACGGTCGACATCGAGGGCCAGGGCAACGTGCGCGGCCTCAAGATCCCGATGCTGCTGGAGCTCGGCAAGGTGTTGCCGAAATTCCGCGTGTTTCAGCCCAAGATCGACGAGGCGGTGGCGATCGACGACGACGTCATCGGGGGCAAGCGCAGCTATGTCTTCCGCCTGCAGCCCCTCGCTGACGGCGAGTTCGAGCTGCCGCCGCTGGAGCTGGCCTACTTCGATCCCGAGGCGCACGAGTACCAGGTCGCGAAGACGGCGGCCATCCCGGTCGCCATCTCGGGCGTGCCGGCGACCCCGGCCACGCCGGGCAACCCCGACGACGTCAACAAGAACATCATCGACGCTCCGCGCATCCACGGGCAGGTCTATGGCAGCACGCTGACCTCGCGCAAGCGCTCGCGCTTCCACCAGCAGCCCATGTTCTGGCTGCTGCTGGTGCTGCCGCCGCTGTGTCTGCTCGGCGTGGTGGCGTTCGACCGCGTGCGCGCGCGCATGCTGCGCGAGACCCCGCGCACCCGTCTGCGTCGCGCCGCCAGCAGGGCGCGCAAGACGCTGCGCCTGTGCGAGCTGCACATCAAGGGCGAGCGCCCGGTGAAGTTCTTCGCCGAGCTGTCGCGCGCGCTGACCGACCACCTGGAGGATCGCCTGGGCATCCCGGTGGCCGGCATGACGCGCGACGAGCTGCGCCGCGTGCTGAGCGACCGCGGCATGCCCGAGGAGACCCTGGCGCAGCTGGCGCGCGAGCTGGAAAACTGCGACTTCGCGCGCTTCGCGCCGTCGGCCTCGGGGCCCGGCGAGATGCGCGCCGCGCTGCGCCGCGGCAAGACGCTGCTGGGTGAGATCGAGCGCGCGCCCTTGAAGAGCGAGAAGGACCTCGAGGGCGACCGCGACGCCTCGGGGGAGGTCGCGTGAACCTGCGCGATCTGGCCGAGCGCGTGCGCCTCGGCACCGTGGCACTGGTGCTGCTGCTGGTGGTCGGCGTGGGCGCGGCGAGCTGGAAGATCTGGGGCTACACCCACCCGCCGGTGCGCGTGCTCGACGCCTCGCACGCCAAGGCCTTCGAGGCCGCCAACCACGCCTATGCCGCGGGCGACTTCGCCACCGCGATCCGCGGCTACAGCGATCTCAGCCGCGACGTCGCTCACGAGGAGCTGTACTACAACCTCGGCAACGCCTACTTCGGCGCCGGCGAGCTGGGCCGCGCGATCTACTGGTACGAGCGCGCGCTCGAGCTCGACCCCAGCTGGGACGCCGCGCGCGCCAACCTGGCCAAGGCGCACGAGTATGTGCGCGCGTCGCTGCCCGAGGACGAGTTCCGCGGCGGCGCGCGCGATCAGTGGCAGGTGCGGCTGGCGCGGCGCTTCACCTCGGAGCAGCTGGAGCTGGTCTTCCTGCTGGCCTACGTCGCGCTGTTCGCGCTGCTCATCGTGGTGCGCTACGTGCCGGGCGGCGCCGGGCGCACGACCCTGGTGGTCGGCTCGGTGCTGGTCGGGGTGTTCGCGCTGGGCAGCGGCCTCATGCTGGCCAACAAGATCCGGGTCACCGAGCGCTACCACTACGCGATCACGCTGCCGGCCAAGCTGCCGCTGCGGGTCGGCCCGCACGACGACGCCTCCAGCGAGGCCGCGGTGCACGCCGGGCTGCGCGTGCAGGTGCTCCATGTAGACGCCGAGGATTGGGCCAAGATCAGGCTCGAAAATGGCTATGACGCCTATGTGAAGGCGACCGATCTGGGCCTCCTCGACTGAGGCAGGCCCGAGGCCGGACCGAGGCGGGCCCGAGGCAGGCCGAGGCGCAGAGGTGCGGCTCTCGACGGCGGGGCCGGCGAGGGGGTAATGTCGGGGGGCCGCGATGTCTGCGACACCCACCAGAGCCGCCCGCACCGAGAAGCCCCGGCTGCTCGTGGTCGACGACGACCCCGCGGCCGCCGACCTGGTCGGGCGCCACCTGCGCGAGCTCGACGTCGAGGTCGTCGGCGCCTCGGGCGGTGAAGCCGGCATCACCGCGGCGCGCGGCAAGCGCTTCGACGTCGCGCTGGTCGACTTCTACATGCCCGACAAGGGCGGCCTCGACGTGCTGGCGGCGCTGCAGGATCTGGCGCCCGACACCCGCGTCATCCTGACCTCGGGCCAGGAGCCCAGCGAGGTCGCCATCGAGGCCATGCGCCACGGCGCCTTCGACTTCATCGGCAAGCCGCTGTCGGGCGGCGAGCTGCGCCTGCGCATCGAGCGTGCGCTGCGCGATCGCCACGGCGGGCGCGGTGACATCCGCGGCGCCGCGGTGTCGGCCAAGGTCGCGCAGGTGAAGGCCAACCTGGAGGCGGCGCGGCCACCGCCCGCGGGCACCGCCGCGGACCTGGCCAAGCCGGCCGCGGGTGAGTCACGCCGCCCGCGCAAGAGCGACGTCATCATCGGCTCGGGCCCCTGGATCAAGGAGCTCTACGAGCGCATCTCGATGGTGGCGCCGACCGACGTCACGGTGTCGATCTTCGGCGAGAGCGGCACTGGCAAGGAGCTGGTAGCGCGGACGATCCATGCGCTGTCGAACCGCTACGAGCGCCCCTTCGTGGTCATGAACTGCGGCGCCATCCCCGAGGCGCTGCTCGAAGACGAGCTGTTCGGCCACGTGCGCGGCTCGTTCACCGACGCCTCCAAGGATCGCGAGGGCCTGTTCGCGCTGGCCGACGGCGGCACCCTGTTCCTGGACGAGATCGGCGAGATGCCGCCGCACCTGCAGGTGAAGCTCCTGCGCGTGCTGCAGTCGCAGGAGTTCCGCCGCATCGGCGACGATCATGACATCCGGGTCGACGTGCGCGTGGTGACCGCGACTAACCGTGATCTCGAGAAGGCGGTGCGCGACGGCAGCTTCCGCCAGGACCTGTTCTACCGCATCAACGTCTTCCCGCTGACGCTGCCGCCGCTGCGCGACCGGCGCGAGGACATCCCGCTGCTGGCCCACCACTTCCTGCTCAAGCACCGGCAGAAGGTCGGCAAGAAGGTCGAGGGCTTCACGCCCGGGGCGATGCACAAGATCGTCAACTACCCGTGGCCCGGCAATGTGCGCGAGCTCGAGAACCGGGTGCACCACGCCCTGGTGCTGGCCCAGGGCGACCGCCTGCTGCCCGACGACATCCCCATCGACGCCCCCAGCGGCGCCGCCGGCACCGCCATCGACGTGTCACGCCCGTTCCGCGACTTGAAGCGCGAGGTCGTCGACGCCTTCGAGCGCGACTACGCCCGCGAGCTGCTCAAGGCCCACCACGGCAACCTCGCCGCCGCCGCCCGCCAGGCCCGCGTCGACCGCAAGAACCTGTGGGCCCTGCTCAAGAAGCACGGCATCGAGGTCAAGGACTTCAAGGGCTGACCGGTTGGCAGCGCCGCCAACCCGGTTGGCGCTCGCGCGCGCAAGTGTGCGCAGCCGGGCGGGGCAGGCTGGCCCGCGCCGTGCTGAGGCCTGCAGCATGACCCGCGTGTGGCCCGTGCTGGCCGGAGTGCTGCTGCTGGCTGGCTGTGCCGACGACGAGCTGCCCCTGACGCCCGACGCCGCCAACCTCGACGACGGCACCGGCCCCGAGGGCCGCCAAGTCGACGTGCTGTTCGTGATCGACAACTCGGGGGGCACTTTCGAAGCGCAGAGAGCGCTCGCCGCCTCCTTTCCCGCCTTGCTGGACCGCCTGGACCGCAGTGGCGAGCGACCCGATCTACACGTCGGCGTGGTCACCTCGTCGCTCGGCGCGGGCGACTTCCGCGTCCAGAGCTGCGAGCAGCCCGGTGGCGACCGGGGGGGCTTGCAGAACACGCCCAAGATCCGCGACTGCCGGCCACCGCGCGGCCGCTTCATCGAGGACGTCTCAGGGCCGGGTGGCCGGGTGCGCAACTATGACGGGGACATGGCGAGCGCCTTTTCATGCATCGCGCGGCTCGGCACCGACGGCTGCGGCTTCGAGCAGCACCTGCAGTCCATGCTGAAGGCGCTCGACGGTTCGGCCCCCGAGAACGCCGGCTTTCTGCGGCCGGGCGCGCTGCTGGTCGTGATCATCCAGGGCGACGAGGACGACTGTTCGGCGCACGACCCCGAGCTGTACGACCCGACACGCCTCGCGCTCGGCGCGCCGACGTCGTTTCGCTGCTTCCAGTTCGGCGTGCGCTGCGAGCCCGCCGGCCTGAAGCCGAGCAGCCCGGGGCCGCGCACCGCATGCCAGTCCAACGAGGCCTCGACCTACGTGCAGCCGGTGCGGTCATACGTGGAGTTCCTGCAACGCCTCAAGGGCTCGCGCCGCAAGCTGGTCGTCGCCACCATCGTCGGGACCGGCCCCGTCGACGTCGGCACCGACGGGCAGGGGAATCCGCTCTTGCTCCCCAGTTGCTATGCCAGCACCGGCGCCGCAGCGCCCGGCGTGCGGCTGTCCGAGTTCGCCCGGTCGTTCGGCTTCAACGGCTTCGTCGACAGCATCTGCCAGGATGGCTATGGCGCGGGGCTGGAGCGCGTCGCCGACCGCATCAACCAGCTGCTACCGGCGCCAGCCCCACGCATTCCTGACGGCGGTGTCGATTGAGCCTGCTGGTTCGCGGCGGCCGAGGCGTAGCCGCGCTGCTCGCGCTGGCGATGGTCGCTGCGGGTTGCGGCGCGGGGAATGGCGCCGTCGAGTGGCGCGACGCCGGGGAACTCATCGTCGAGCCGGGGCCGATCAACCGCGACGTCGACCTCCTGTTCGTCATCGACAACACCGACAGCATCGCCGACGAGCAGCAGGAGCTGGTGCCGGCCTTCCGCCAGATGCTGGAGCGCCTCGAGCGACCCGGCGCGCTGCCCAACCTGCACGTCGGTGTGGTCAGCACGGATCTGGGCGCCCCTTTCGAGCATCGCTTCTGCACCCCGGACGGCGACCGCGGCGTGCTCCAGAACCAGCCGATGGTGGCTGGCTGCATGGCTCCCCAGGGGCGCTTCATCGCCGATGTCGCCAGCCCCACCGGCCGCGTGCGCAACTATGTCGGCCGGCTCGACGACACGTTCGGGTGCATCGCGCGCCTCGGCATCGAGGGTTGCCCACGCGAGCAGGGGCTGCAGGCGATGAAGCGCGCCCTCGACGGTTCGGCGCAGGAGAACGCGGACTTCCTGCGGCCGAATGCGTTGCTGGTCGTCATCATCATGGGCGAGGATGACGACTGTTCGGTGCGCGACCCCGCGCTGTTCGACCCTGACAACAGCGCGCTCGGGCCGCCGCTGCGGTATCGCTGCTTCGAGTATGGCGTGGTGTGCAAGCCCAGCGAACAGGATCGGCGCAGCACCGGGCCCCGCACCGACTGTCGCTCCGATGAGCAGTCGCATTACCTCGACTCCGTGGCCTCGTATGTCGACTTCCTGGTCCGCCTCAAGGGGTCGCGCAGCCGGGTCGTGGTCGGTGCCATCGTCGGCACCGGCAAGGTCGTGGTCGGGAGCCACCTGACTGGGGAACCCTGGGTGCTGCCTGGCTGCGAGTCCATCCATGGCCCCGCCGCCCCGGGCATCCGGCTGTCCGAGTTCGCCCGGTCGTTCGGCTTCAACGGCTTCGTCGACAGCATCTGCCAGGATGGCTATGGCGCGGGGCTGGAGCGCATCGCCGACCGCATCAACCAGCTCATCGAGCCGCCGCCGGCTGCCATCGCCGACGGCGGCCTCGATTGACCCACGGGGGTCAGTCGGCGCCGTGGCACACGGCTTCGATGTTGTTGCCGTCGGGGTCGAGGATGAAGGCGGCGAAGTAGGTCGGGCTGTAGTCAGTGCGCAGGCCGGCGGGGCCGTTGTCCTTGCCGCCGTGGGCGAGGGCGGCGGCGTGGAACTTCTTCACCGCGGCGCGCGAGGGCGCGCGAAAGGCCAGGTGCACGCGGGTGGCGGGTTCGCCCTCGGCGATCCAGAGGTCGACGGCGCCCTCCACCCCGAAGCCGGCGGACTTGCCCTTGTCGTCGACCCCCTCGGGGCGGTAGCCGAGGGCGGCCAGGGCCTTGTCGTAGAAGGTCTTGCTCTTGCTGTAGCTGCGCACTTTCAGGCTGATGTGGTCGATCATGGTGTTGCCTCCTGCCACCAGCGAATAGCAAGGCGCGCCCGGGCAAACTTGGTAACAATTGCTCGATGCCGGCGTGGCGTGAGCTGGGGCGCGAGGGCCTGGTCGAGGTGCGCGAGTATCACTGCGCGGCCTGCGAGGGCGCTGGGCCCGAGGACGAGCGCTTCGGCAGCACGACCATCTCGCTGGTGCAGCGCGGTGTGTTCGCCATCCGCACCGAGGGCGCCGCGCAGGTGCTGGGGCCCGGCTTCCTGCTGGTCGGCAACGCCGGGCAGCACTTCCAGGCGTCACACCCGCATGGCGTCGGCGACCGCTGCCTGATCTTCCAGTTCAAGCCGCGCGCGGTCGAGGAGCTGGCCGGGCAGCTGCGCCGCGGCGCGCAGCGGCGGCCGTTCGCGCGCAACGTGCTACCGCCGCTACCGCGGGTGGAGGCCTTCAGCCACCTGGCCGAGCAGCGCGTGCGTGGCGCGCAGACGCTGGCGACCACCATGGGTCTGGAGCAGCTCGCGCTGGCGCTCGCGCGCCAGGTGCTCGACCACGCCGGCAGCGGCAGCGCCCGGACTGGCGCCACCGCGGTCAGTGACGACGCGCGCACGCGCGACCAGATCTGCGCCGCCATGGCGCACATCGAGGACGGCGCCGCCGACGCGCTGTCGCTCGCCGACCTGGCCACGACGGTCGGCCTCAGCCCGTTCCACTTCGTGCGCCTCTTCAAGCGCCAGACCGGGGTCACGCCGTATCGCTTCCTGGTGCAGACCCGGCTGCGCCACGCCATCGCGCTGCTGCGCGACACCGCGCTGCCGGTCACCGAGATCGCCTATGACGTCGGCTTCGGCGATCTGTCGAACTTCATCAACGCCTTCACGCGCGAGGTCGGCTGCTCACCGGGGCGGTTCCGCCGCCGCGGTCTTTCGACGCCTTAGCATGCGAGCGGGGCAGTCTCGCCATTGCGTCGCGGCGAAAACACCGCGCATCTCCAGTTGCATGAATTGTGAGGCTGGTTGCGACACCTGGCGCAAATGCTCTCAACTGCTGACACCGTTACGAACGTGACCCCGCGCGTGGTGTTTTCACCCCGCTTATCGTCCCGAAAACAGCCACTTGCGCGTGCTCGGCGAGCGCAAACCATTGAAAACACTGATACGATGGCGATGGCCTGCTGATTGCTCTGGTGAGGCAGCCGATGGCGAAGCTGTGTTCTCGCGGCGTTGCTCGTGTGGGATTGGGCCTGATCGCGCTCCTGGCTCTGGCTGGAGGCGCTTGTTCGGAGTCCGAGACCACCCGCGTGCCGCGTGACGTGGCGACGTCGGGACCGCGCACCCTGCTGGTCGGCTTCTCGAAGTCGACCTCGAGCGCCAAGCTGCAGGCCGCAGTCGGTCGGCATGGTGGCTATCTGGTGCAGCGCTCAGGCGCCCTCGACGTCGCCCTGGTCAGCTTCCCCGACGAGACCTCGGCGCGCGCCGCCGCCAGCGCGCTGACCGCCGAGCGCCTGATCACCTCGGTGCAGGAGAACGCCACCTGCGGCGGCGCCGGCGTGGGTCCATCGCCGCTGCTCGATCCCGCGCTGCTGCGCCGGCAGTGGAACCTGCCCGCGATGGGGCTGCCGCCGCTGGGCTGGGCCTTCCTGAACACCGCGCCCAGCGTCACCGTCGCGGTGCTCGACACTGGCGTGGCTTACGAGGACTACGACGTGTACCGCCGCGCCCCGGTGCTGGCCGGCGTCACCTTCGTGCCCGGCTATGACTTCGTCAACCGCGACGACCACCCCAACGACGACCACCAGCATGGCACCCACGTCGCCAGCGTGATCGCGGCCGCGCGCGCCTTCCGGGCGGTGGCGCCGCGGGTGCGCCTGATGGCGGTCAAGGTGCTCGACGACCAGAACCGCGGCAGCGAGCTGACGCTGGCCGAGGGCATCGTCTACGCGACCCAGCACGGCGCCAAGGTCATCAACATGAGCCTGGCCTTCCCGCCCGGCTACATCCCGGGGCGCGTGCTCAACCAGGCCGTCGACTACGCGGCCGCGCATGGCGTCGTGATGGTGGCCGCCGCCGGCAACCATGGCGGCGACGTGGTGACCTACCCGGCGGCCTTCCGCGAGGTCATCGCGGTGGGCGCCTCCAAGCTGCGCAGCGCGCGCGATCTCGAGAAGCGCTGGTGGTCGAACGCCGATCGCCACCTGGAGGCGGCCGACTACTCCAACCTGGGCGCGCGCATCGACGTGCTGGCCCCCGGCGGCATGGTCGACGAGGACCTCGACGGCGACGGCCAGCCCGAGGCCATCCTGGGCCAGACCTTCGAGCCCGGCCACTATGACCGCTTCCGCTACTGGTCGGCCGCGGGCACCTCGCAGGCCGCGGCCGAGGTCTCGGGCCTGGCCGCGCTGATGCTCGACGACAACCCGCGCCTCGAGCCCTACGCCCTGCGCGCGCTGCTGGGCGAGACCGCCGAGCTGCGCGGCGGCGGCGTGCTCGACGCCCAGCTGGGGCGCGGCTTCGTCGATGCCTCGCACGCGCTGCTCGGCAACCTGTGGGCGCGCTTCTCGCGCAAGACGCGGCCGATCTTCTTCGCCAACGTGGCGGTCACCCTGCACGACGGCCCCGGCGGCCTGAAGGCGCGCGCCACCGTCGAGGTGCTCGACCAGAACCAGCGCCCGGCGGCGCGGGTGCGGGTCTCGGGCTCGTTCGCGGGCGGGGGGATCTCCGCGGTCGAGGGCGAGACCAACAACGACGGCGTGGTGCGCTTCACGGTGGCGCTGCCGGCGACCACGCACATCACGGCGTTCCAGGTCGACGCCGTCGCCACCAAGCGCGGCTCGCGCTATGGCGAGACGGTCGACCGCCCGCGCGGCATCATCCGCATCGGCGCCGGCTCGCTGGATCTGCTGTCACAGTTCGGGCGCCACCTGATGGCGCAGGGCCAGGGCGTGGGGCCGTCGCCGCTGCTGGTGTCGTACGCGCCGTCGGCGGTCGGCAACGATCCGACCTACCGGCAGACGCTGAACCTGCTCAACTGGAGCTGGAGCCTGGCCACGGTGCCGATGACGGTGGCCGCCGACGAGGCCTGGTATGCCTCGGTGTTCCCCGACACCTTCGCGCGCCGCGCCATCACCAGCCAGCTCGGGGTCGGGCCGTCGCCGCTGCGCTTCACCAGCACGTCGTTCCCGGTCGCGCTGTCCACGACCCTCAATGACCGGCTGTCGTTCCTGCTGGCGACCTATGTCAGCGGCAACAACAACGACCCGCTGGCCGATCTGCACGCGGTGCTGGGTGTCGGCGCCAGCCCGCTGATCCCCGACCTCTACAACTCGCCCGACTGGTTCCCGGGCGGCGGCGGCGGCAACAACGACGACAAGCAGGACGAGGTCTTCGTCGCCACCGACGCCCTGTGGGCCAACGCGATGGGCGTCGGCCCGTCGCCGCTGTTCGACCCCAACCTGTACCGGCTGCTGCGCCCGGTCGAGTTCGATGGCCTGAGGACCCTGGTGTCGTCGTACGTGCCGTTCGGCCTGTCCGACGAGGCGCGCCCGGTGCTCGAGCTGCCCGAGGTGCTGACCGCCGCGGGCGTGACCCTGGTGACCACGCCGGCCAGCGCGGTCGGCCTGGGCAGCGGCTTCTCGCTGCTGCCTCCGTAGAGTCCCTTGCAGTGAGAGCCTCGGGCCGCGGGCC
>JADYYK010000010.1 GCA_020853705.1 Deltaproteobacteria bacterium | reverse complement strand
TCGTCAACGGCCAGCGGGCTGCCGGATTGGCACGTTCCGCTGGCGTCGCAGGTCTCGGCGCCGTTGCACACGGTGCCGTCGGCGCACGAGGTGCCGGCCGCAACCGGGGTGTGGGCGACGCCGGCAATTGGGTCGCAGCTGTCGGCGGTGCAGACGTTGCTGTCGTCCACCACCAGCGGGCTGCCCGCGACGCAGGACCCGCTGGCGTCGCAGGCCTCGGCGCCGTTACACACCGTGCTGTCGGCACAGCTGGTGCCGGCGGCCACCGGGGTGTGGGTGCAGCCGGACGCGCCGCAGGCGTCAGTGGTGCAGACGTTGGAGTCGTTGCAGTCAGCCGGGACGCAGGTCGCGGCGCCGAAGCCGTCCTCGCGGGTGACGGTGACGTCCTCGCGCAGGTCGATGTCCTTGCCGGCGATGGCGCCGGTGATGGCGGTGCGCTGGCCGATGAACGACGTGCCGTTGGGGGCGAGGAGCAGGGCGCGCAGGACGCCGTCGTCGTCGATCAGGACGGCGCGCGGGGTGGCGTTGACGCCGCCGCTGCCGCCGTTGGCGCCGTTGACCTCGATGCGCAGGCCGGCGGCGGTCAGGCTCACGCCTGACGCTGGGCCGAAGTAGACATTCGTCCCGGCCGTGAGGCGTCCGGTCAGCCGGATCTCGACCGTGCCTTCGGCCTCGACGCGGGCGTTGGCCAGGAGCTTCAGGCTGGCGAACTGGTAGATCCCCGCGCCCAGGCGCAGGATCGCCGAGTCGTTCAGCGTCACCGCGGCGCGGCTGGTGCTGCTGGACAGCGTCGTCGTGGTCCCCGCGGCGACGGTCAGGTTCGTCGTGCCGGCAGTGACGCTGGCGGGGGTCGGCAGCGTGGGCATCGTCGGCATGCCGGCAACCGCGCCGTGGCTGGCGCCAAAGTCGGTCAACGCGGTGGTGTGCACATCGCCGACCACGGCGCCGGTGTCGAGGAAGACGCGGTTGCCCAGCGTGCTCCGCGCGACCTGCACGCTCGACGCGCCCTCGAGCGCGAGCTCCTTGCCCGCGTGCAGCATGGTCGTCGCGACGTCCTTGACGCCGAGGTCACCTGCGGCGATCGAGGCGCCGGGGCGCAGCACCAGGCTGTTCCTGGCATAGACCGCGAAGTCGCCAATCTGCGGCGCATTGTTCAGTCCGGCTGTGCGCGAGCGCACGGGCTGGGACTCCGAACACGAGGCGAGCGCGAGAACTCCGGTCAGCAGCGCGACACGGCGAATCAATCGCATGACACTCTCCGAGATTGGGACTCTCAGAGATGGTGTTAGTCCTGTCGCGGCGAATCGCCTATGGCCTATCTTGACCCACCGCCACCAGGATCCGCGAGCTTAGCTGAGCCAGCTAGCTACAGCGTCCACAGGTACTTCACCAGCGCGTCCACGTCTGCGCACGGCAGCTCGGTGGTCGGGGCGTGGGTGCCCGGGATGGACGAGCCGCCGACGCCGCCCGTCTTGGTCTCGTTCCAGCCGCGCTCGCTGGGCTTCAGGCACATGCTGCCGGGGGGCAGCAGGACCTCGCGCACGGTGCGGGCGCGGCCGTCGTGCAGGAAGGGGCCGGGGCGATCCCACAGGCCGCGCAGGCTGGGTGGGTTGAACACGAAGCCGGGCTTGGACAGCAGCGCGCCCAGGATGTTGGGGTCGCTCTCGTCGCGGTTGAAGTCGTCATAGCGGCCCAGCGTCACCACCGGGCCCAGCGCCGACGGCTTGGAGTAGCCGGTCGCCGGGTCGTGACAGGTCACGCAGGCCGTCATGAACAGCTGCTTGCCCTTGGCCAGCACGGGGTCACTGGCGCTGAACTTGTTGGGGTTCGGCGGCAGGTGGGCGTCGTTGCCCAGGAAGGCCACCATGTCGGCGATCATCTCGTCGAATGACAGCTGCTCGCCATACAGCTGGAACGACAGCTCGCGATACTTGGTGTCTCGCGTGGCCAGCTGGCCAAACACACTGGCACCTGTGTAGTCAATGCGCAGCGAGATCTCCTCGACCTTGGGGCGCAGCCCGTCCAGCATGTCGATGGCGCCCTCGGCCAGGTAGGGCGCGGTGCGGGCCTGGTTCCACGCCGGCATCACCGAGCGACGCCCGAACTTGGTGACCAGACCGATCCCCCACGCCTTGCCGTCGCTGTTGAGTTCGTAGTGGCAGTGGTTGCAGCTCTTGTCACCGTCGGACGCGAACACCGCAGTCGAGTAGTAGTACGACTCGCCGATCTCGACCGCGGTGCGCGGATAGCGGCCGCGATCGGTGCCCACCGCGACCTGCTGGATGGTGGCCTCGAGCGCCAGCCGGCGCTCCTCGGGCGAGCGCGCCGCGTTGGCCATCTCGGCGGCCGCCAGCATCACGGGGTCGATGATCGACACCACGTCGCTCAGCCGGTTGGTCACCATGACCTTGCCAGTCGGCGAGATGGCCACTCCGGTCGGGTTCCAGCCCGTGGTCAGCACGCGCTTGAAGCGCAGCCCCGGCGGCGACGTCACCAGCTCGTACTGCGACACCTCGCGTGACGCCGACATCGCGATCCAGACCTCGGTGCCGCGCACCGCGAGCTGCTCGGGCAGCGAGCCCTGGATGATCTGCAGCTCGCGCGCCAGCTCGCCCTCGAAGTCGGCCTCGCTCTTCTCGGCGGTGTCGCTGGTGTACCTGACCGCGGGCGGATTGGGCCCGGCCTCGGTCAGCTTCGAGATCTCCCACATCGCCAGCTCGTTCTGGATGTCGGAGTAGCCCCGCGTGCAGGTCGGGTCGGCCACGTCGGCGAAGACGTCGTCGCTGGTCTGCGCGCCCAGCGCGACATACTCGGGGTCGGCCTTGCACGGCAGCCCGTTCGACGAGTTGGTGGTCGCAACGAGCAGCAGATCGCCGACCGCCGCCACGTCCAGCACCATCGAGTTGGTATCCAGGTGAAACGCCGTCTTGGCCTTGGCGACGTCGATCACCGAGACGCCCAGGCCGCCCAGCTCGCCGACGAAGACATACTTGCCGCTGGCCGAGACCGCGATGTCGCGCGGGTTCTGCCCGACCTCCAGCTCTTTCAATTCGATCTTCGGCCCCACCGTGGCGTCCGCGACCAGGCCGCCGTCGGTCACCACCACGCCACCGTCGCCGGGCAACACGCCGCCGTCGCCGCCGCCGCCGACCTCCAGGGTGCCGTTCATCCACTGCTTGACGGTGTTGTACTGCGCCGAGCCCACCGCCCAGCGCGTGCCACCCGAGTGCGCGGTGCCGCCGTTGCGGCTGGCCTTGGTCAGCAGCGCCGAGGCGTCGGGCTGCATGTCGAGCGAGCGCTGCTTGACCTCGTCGTACGCCCGCTGCATGTCGCCATTGGGCAGCGCGCCCAGGTTCATGCGTCCGGCCACCCCCGAGTGGCAGGCATTGCCCATGCAGCCCGGCCCGGTGTTGCCCTCACCGACCTGCTTCATGATCGGCCACACGAAGTTGTTGAACGCGGTCTGATCCTGCACCGGCGCCAGCACGCCCTGGCTGCGCGAGCCGAGCAGCGGCGACGACCCCATGCCCACGCCGCCGTCGCCGCCAGCAGCGGTCACCGCGGTCATCCTGAAGGTCGCCCCCGTGGTCTCGACATCGAAGATCAGCACCGCGTCACGCTTGCGGTTGGTCACGAAGGCCTGGCGCCCGTCGGCCGAGAACGCGATCCCTTCACAGTAGTAGTCGGTCAGCGCATAGCCCGACACCTTGCGCTTCACGCTGTCGATCACCGACGCATAGTTCGAGTACCGGTTGAGCACCACGATGAAGCGCCCACCCGGGTGCAGCGCCATCTCGGCCGGGCCATAGCCGACCTCGAGCCGCGTCGTCACCGCGCCGGTCGCCGGATCGATCACCGCCACCGTCGTCCCCGGCTTGCCCACGCTGCCGCCCATCGACACATAGGCGCGCTCCCCCGTCATGTCGAACAGCACGCGCGACGGCCGCTCGCGCAGCGGCTGCTCGGCCGAGCCCGGCGCCACCTCGCGGATGGCGTCCAGCGAATCACACGCGCCGCACGGATCGTCGGGCTTGTCGCCCGGCTTGCGCCCACCGCTGCCCAGACAGCCCGCCGCCGCGCCGGCCAGCACCAGCGCCCCGAAAACGGCCACCATCTGGGTCGACTTCATGGCTTGGTGTTGTTCTCCATGTTGGCGGCGCAGTCATAGTTGACCGGCACCGTGGCGGTGTCGGTCGCGCTCATGCAGTTGATCCACGACTTGATGGCGTACATCTCGGTCGGGCCGAGGTACGGCGACACGTTGACCGGCGACATCGCCACCGGCTCCAGCGGCATGCGCGGGTGCTTCGAGCGCTGATCCAGGATGGGCCCCAGCAGGCGAATCGTCAGGTAGCTGTTGTTGGCGTCGCCGGGCACCACGATGAAGCCGTTGCCGGTGCCGAACTTGCCGTTGCCGTTGGGATCACCGGGCACGATGTTGACCAGCTTGTCCTCGGGCAGCCGGTTCAGCGCGATGCGCACCCGGTCGGGCTTGTCGGTGAAGCTGGCGCCCGGCATGGGCTGGATGAAGTACGGCGTGGTCTGCCCGAAGTGCAGCAGCGAGAACGCCACCGGCATCGGCGCGCCCGCATCGGTGGTGACCGGGACGGTCTCCTTGACGATGATCTCGTAGGCCACGATGGGCGAGGCCAGATCGGCGGGCACCATGTGCACCGCCTCGATGCGCCCGACCGTGAACGACATCCCGGTCACCGTCGGCATCCCGGCGTCGACGGCCGGCTGCATCGCCATGCCCACGGTCAGGATGTCGCCGTTCTTCTCGCAGAAGTCGTCGTAGGTGCGCCCGTCCGAGCGCCAGTCGTTGCAGCGAAAGCGCGTCAGCGAGATCAGGTTGGCCTCGGAGGTCAGCTGCGGATAGGCGTCGTTCCAGTGACAGTTGTTGTCCTGCGCCGCGCAGCTGGTCGACAGCACGCGCTGCTGGATGTCGGTCAGCGTCTTGTAGGTCGACCGGGCATAGATCCGATCCGGCGTGCCCAGGCCGCCGCCATCGCCGCCCGCGCCGCCGTCCTTGTCGCGCGACGACACGTCGCCACCACACCCCGCCAGGGTGCCCGCCAGGACGGTGGCGGCGATCAGGATGGAGGTCGTGGAGGTCAGGTTAGCCATTTCCAAGCCATATCTTACCCTGCACGAGGCTCTGCCGTCCCGCGCCTGACAGCAGCGCGGCCGTGACCAGCCCCACAGACGAGAGAATCAGACCGGCTTCTTGAGGTCGGTCCACAGGTTGCGCGCGCCCGGGAAGTAGCGCTCGCCCGCCGACGGCCCGCCGTACCACTCCAGCATCGTGCGCAGCGCGTGGCGCCCGAGCAGCACGCTGGAGCCCTTGCGCTGGTCGCCGCCGTCCATCAGGCCGTCGCCGTAGACCTTGCCGCCGAAGCCGCCGCCGCCGAACATGACCGCCTGGATCATGCCGTCGCCGCCGTTGTGGTCGGCGCCGTTGCCGCCGTTGAAGCCGCTGCCGTTGTAGTTGTTGCGGTTGAAGTCTCCGACCTCGAGGCAGGCCAGCTTCTCGATGTCGACGTTGTACATCTTGGTGCGCGCCGCGCGCAGCACGCCAAAGAACCCGTGCATCATGGTCCCGAAGCGCGACTGCAGCTGCGGCGACTCATCGGCGTGGAAGTCGAACGACCCGGCGCCGATCGACACCACCGGCGCGCCCAGCCCGAGCAGGCGGAACGCGACCAGGAACGAGTGCGCCAGCTGCTGGTTGATCCCGGCCCGCGCGCGCCCGCTGCCGTCGAGGCCGAAGAACGGCCACAGCGGCGCGTTGATGGCGTTCATGGGGTCGAGGCCCGCCGAGTTCTGGCGGATCTTGTCCTCGATCTCCTTGACCTTGTCGATCGAGAACTGGACCGAGCCGGCGTCCTTGCTGCGCACCCGATCGTTGAAGTGGCGCGTCATGAAGCGGGCCAGGCCGCTGGGGCCGGTCAGGCGCGCGCGCTCGGCCTCCGAGGTGGTCTGCATCAGCAGGCGGTCACGCAGCTGGGTGGCGTCCTGCGGCGAGTTGAACTGCAGGTAGTTGACGCCGACCAGCTCGGCGCCGGTCTGCCGGAACGGGTTGTTGTTGAGCAGGTTGCAGGCCGGGAACGGGGTGCCCGCCGGGCTCTGCTGCGCGATGGCCGCGGCGATGGCGCCCAGGCCCGGCTTGTTGTCCGACTCCGCATAGCCGGTGCACGACCAGGCGCGCCCGTTCTCGTGCGCGCCGGTGATGCCGGTGCTCTGGCCGTCCACGTTGGACGCGAAGTTGCGGATGACGCCGAACTCCGCCTCGATGGAGTCGCCGGCGAGGTCGAGGCCGAAGTGCGACCCCGCCACGGTGCCGTCGATGGTCATGCCGGTGGCGCGCAGCTGCCCGCCGGGCGGCTGTGACACCAGGCCCGACATGGCGTGGGTGTTGCCCCACACCGGCCGACCCGCGCCATAGGGGTTGCCCGGCGCGCCCAGCGTGCCGTTGAGGGCGCGCTGCGCGATGGGTCCGCCGTCGGCGCACACCAGCAGGAGCTGGTTGCCGTTCCAGCCGCCGATCCCCGCCGGCGCCGCCGCCGCCGAGCCGCCTCGCAGCAGAGGCAGTGCTGCGGCCGCCGCCGCCGCCGCCGCGCCGGTGACCCCGAGGAAGCCGCGCCGCGAGAGACCCTTGTCGTCCTTGTTCTGGCTCATGGCTCGTGGCTCCCTAGTAATAGAGGAACTTGGCGTTGGAGATCATGGCACGGCAGTGGCCGCGCCCCGCGCTCTCGAGCGCCGACACCCCGGCGCCGGTGGTCTCGGGGCCGGCCATGTGCGCCATGAAGTAGGCGCGCGAGGCGGCCAGCTCCTCGGCGTCGGGGATGGCGCCCAGGAAGGCCTTGTACTGGTGCTTGATGATGGCGTCGATGCGCTCGGCGTCGGTGGTCCCGATCTGGGTGTTGCCATCGGGATCGGCGCGACCGGGGAACATGCCCAGCGCCTGCAGATCCAGGCACGCGGCGCGGCCCAGGTTGTCGAGCAGCACGACCTCGGGCACGCCATAGGTCTGCGGATAGTCCTGCGCCGGCACGCGGTGCTCGCGGCAGCCCTGCATCAGGAAGCAGGCCGAGTGGTAGGTCTTGTCGATGTTGGGCTTGGCCGACGCGCGCAAGAGCTCCGGATCGGGCTGGGTCAGGTCATAGCTGCCGAAGGCGTGGCCGGTGATCTGGGCGATGGAGTCCAGGATCTGGTTGCCATCCATGCGCTTGACCGGCGCGGTGTCGTACAGGATCGGGATCTGCTTCTGCCCGTTGGGGCGCGGGTCGTCGCGCGGATCCTGCGGCGCGATGGTATCGACCGAGCAGGCCGCCAGCTGGGCCGCCAGCGTCACCAGCGAGAGAATCTTCATGGTCCGGACCGTGGTCTTCATCGACATGGCTAACGCACCTCGTAGGTGGCCGCGTAGGCGGACGACGTGACGATCTCGCGCACCAGCTTGGGCACGCTGTAGTCGTTGGCGCGCACGAACTGCATCAGCTTGATGCGCAGCTCGGGCGCCTCGATGGCGATGGGGCCGCCCATGTAGCGCTTCCACACCTGCTGCACCAGGCCCTCGTCGAACAGCTCCGAGCCCTGGATGATGCGCAGGGCGTCGTCCACCGAGCTGCCCTCCTGGCCCAGGATGGCCACGGTGCAGGCGTTGTTGGCGCAGCCGACCGCGGGGTCGAGGTCGTACTCGTGGTAGCGCGGGTTGGGCTGCCCGCCGACCTGCTCCTTGTCGCCGTTCGGCGCCATCACATAGCCGTTCCACATCACGCCGAACGAGCGCTCGAAGCCGAAGGCGTCACGCCCCAGGAAGTAGGCGAAGGCCTGCTCGCCGCGGTTGTCGGCCGAGGGGTAGCGGTTCAGCCACATCGGCGACTTGACCGCGTAGCTCGAGAACGCCTTCCACGACATGGTGCCGTTCCAGACCATGGCGGCGGTGTCGTTGAACTCGACGATGTGCTTGACCTGCGAGAACTGCGACGAGTTGTTGTAGAGGAAGATGTCCGAGAAGAAGCGCTGCCCCATCTTCACGAACTCGTCCTTCCGGGTGACCATGAAGTAGTCGGCCACCTCGGACGCCTTCTTGCCCTCCATCATCGTGTACTCGTCCAGGGTCGGCATGCGGCCAGCCAGGTCGAGCGCCATGCGGCGGGTCAGCTCGGCCGAGGGGGCGGGGCGGACCATCAGCTTGTTGGCGTTCAGCATGGGGACGATGACGGCGTCGATCACGTTGCCGGTCTCGCCGGTGCCCTGGCCGAGCTCCAGGTCGTAGGTCGCAGTCCCCAGCCCCTCGGCCCCCAGGTCACCGTCCTGCACGCAGCCCGTGGCGCCGAGCAGCAGCGCCAGAGCGGATGTCGCGAGCCTCATCTTCATGGCACCAGCCTCCAGGTGATCGCGCACCTAAGCAGCCGTCATGCCATGTGGGTACACGCCCATACATGCGAAATCTGGAGCTGTCCGCTTGCGGACGGTGGGGGTCCACACCCCGATGGCTGGCTTCTGGTTGGGCTTTTTGTTCCCAGATCTGCAACCTGGATGGGGCAATTCCAGGGGCTTAGGTGGCCACCGCGGGCGGCACGGTCCTTGAAAAGACCCTGCGCCATGACGCTCCTCGGTCGGTTTTCGCGGGTCCTGACGACGACGCTGGTGGCTGGGCTGGTGCTGATCCTCTCCGGGGTCGCCGAGGCAGGTCGCGTGACCACGTCGCGCTTCGTGGTCGCCCGCTCGCGGGCCTCGATGTCGGCGGCGCCGGTCGGCCGGGTCGCGGCCGGGGTGTCGGTCAACGTGGTGCGCAAGCAGGGCGCCTGGGCGCTGGTCCGCTGGGGCGGCAACCAGGGCTGGATCCGCACCTCGGCGCTCGAGGGCGCCAGCCAGGACGAGGCCTCGCCGTTCGCGCGCCGGGGCATCAAGGCCAAGTCTGACGCCAGCGAGCGCAAGCTGTCGAAGCGGGCTGCCCGGGAGTCCGACGACGAGGGCGACGCCGAGGCCGAGGCCCAGGACGACGACGAGGCGCCCGTGGCCAAGGCCAAGGCCAAGAGCGGGAAGAAGCTGACCAAGAAGGAGCAGCTCGCGCTGGAGCGGGCCGAGGCGCTGGCGCGGGCCAAGAAGCTGGCCCAGGCGCGCGCCAAGGCGCTGGCCGAGGCCGAGGCCCAGGCCCTCGCCGAGGCCGAGGACATCAAGCGCCAGATGAACGAGTCCGACGACGAAGACGACGAGGAGGAGGCCGCGCCGCGCAAGAAGGGCACCGCCAAGGTCAAGAGCTCGGAGCGCAGCTCGATGGCCGCCTCGTCGGAGCGCACCAGCAAGAAGGGCTGGGGCAAGGGCAAGTCGAAGATGGCCCCGGCCGACGCCGACGAGGAGGACGACGAGGAGTCCGCCAGCGCCGACGAGGGCGACGACGAGGAGGATCTGTCGCGTCTGGACGACGAGGAGGCCCCCATCGAGAAGGGCAAGGCCGCCAAGGCCAAGGCCAAGGCCGCCGCCAAGGCCAAGGCCGCCGCCGCCAAGCGTGAGCGCGAGGAGGCTGCCCGTGAGGAGCGCGAGGAGCGCGCCGCCAAGGCCAAGGCCAAGAAGAAGGCCAAGCGTGAGGCCGCCTTCGCCGCCGACGACGCCGCGGGTGACATCTCGGACGAGGACGCCGAGGCGGCCGACGAGGATGACGACGAGGCGCCGTCGTCGCGGGTGCGCAAGCGGGGCTCGGTGGATCGCGGTCGCAAGGGGCTGCGCTTCGCGGTCGGGTCGGACCTCGGCTACCAGATCATCCAGCACCAGTTCGTGTCGGACGCGCGCGCCGACGGCGCCAACTTCCTGCCCAACTACTCGCTGGCCGCGGGCGTGGCCTCGTTCGGCATCGGCGGTCGGGTGACCTACCCGGTCGGCAAGCTGCGCGCGGGTCTGTCGGCGCGCTACGCCTACGGCTACTCGTCGGGCCTCAAGGTCCCGGTGCCGGACGGCAGCGAGACGCTGGCCATGTCGACCCAGATGCTGGAGCTCAACGGCACCGTGGCCTACCCGGTCATGAAGGGCCGCCTGGCCCTGGGTGGCGCGCTCGGCTACGGCCGCTACGGCACCACCATCGCCGACGGTCAGCGCGCGGTGCTGCCGTCGGAGGTCATCAGCGGCGTCCTGGTCGGCCTGGGCGCCGACGCGCCGGACCTGTTCGCCAAGATCGGTCTGCGCGGCCACGCCGAGGCCATGCCCTACGCCGGGATCGCGCAGAACCGTGGTCGCGAGGAGGGCGCCAGCGCCAAGACGCTGGGCGCCGGCGCCGGCCTGCAGCTGTATCGCCCCATCGCCATGAAGGGCCACCTCAAGGCCCAGCTGGGCTACGACTTCCGCTATACGTTCACCGAGTTCAGCGGCAACGGCAACCGCGTCCAGTCGACCCGCGCGCAGCGCGCCATGGCCTCCCACGCCATCGTCCTGGGCGTCGGCTGGGACCTCTAGCGCGCGAGTCCACCCTGCCCGTCCCCCGCACCACCCTCGCCTTCCCGGTAGCGCCGATCTCCTCGAAATGTGTCATCCTACCAACCACGCGGGCGCCTCCGCGAGCAAAGGCCTGTCATGCTGGCAATCCTCGGACTTGGTAACGGCGAGCTCATCATCATCCTGGTCATCCTGCTGCTGATGTTCGGCGCCACCAAGCTGCCCCAGCTGGCCAAGGGGCTCGGCAAGAGCGTGAAGGAGTTCAAGAAGGCCTCCGCCGAGAGCGATGACGACGACGCGGAAGAGGAGGAGGCCGCGGCCCCGCCGCCCAAGAAGCAGATCGCTGCCAAGCAGCGCAAGCAGCTGCCCGCCCCGTCCGAGGACGCCGAGGACGACAGCGATGCGCCGGTGGCCGACGGCGCGCGCGGCGAGAAGCGCCGGTCTTGACCGGCCCTGGCCTGGCCCAGGCCCAGGCCAGGACGGACGGACTGACGGACTGACGGACGAACGGATGGACGGAGCGGAGGGACGGCGATGCTGCTGAATCGCGAGGAGATGAGCTTCGACTTCAAGGGCGCCAAGCTCGACCCGGCGCGTGATCGCGAGCTTTTGGGCTGGATGCTGAACCAGTTCCTGTATGGCGAGATGACCGGCATCCAGTGCGGCCACTGGCTGTACGCCGCCCCCTCGGTCGAGGCTGCGCGCTTCCTGGCCCGGCAGAGCGTCGAGGAGCTGCAGCACGTCGACAACTTCCTGCGCATCATGGGCATGCTGGGCGTGGCGCCGGCCAAGCCGCACGGCATGGTGAAGTTCCTGTCCACCGGCATGATGGGCAACGACTGGGCCGAGCATGTCGCGCTCGAGATGGCGGCCGGCGAGGGCTTCGTGCTGATGGCCTTCTACGCCATCATCGACACCCTGGATCACGAGGACGCGGTGGCCATCCTGCGCCGCGCCGTGAAGCAGGAAGAGCGCCACGTCGACTTCGGCGAGCAGCAGACCATGAAGGCCATCGCCGGCAAGGGCTGGCTGCGCCGCCGCCTGCTGGGGCTGAACCTGGTCAGCATGTGGGGCGTCAAGCGGCTCGCCGGCTTCATGCACACGCGGCTGCCGGCGGACCACCCGGTGCTGAAGAACATGCCGGCCTTCCTCGACCGTTGCAACCAGGCCGCCGAGACGCGCATGCTGCGCATGGGCCTCATCGACCGGCCGCTGGCGGAGATGGGCGGCCTGACGCGCGCCGCGCGGGTCGCCGAGGCCTATGGTGGCAAGGCGCTGGGCGCCCTGGCGCGCCTGGTGACCTGGCCCTTCCGGCTGCTGCTGCCGTTCGTGTTCAGGCAGAAGCGGCTGACCGACACCTATCTCGAGGACCCGGCGATCCGGGCGCTGCCGGCGGCGCCGAAGGCGGTGCCGGGCGCCGAGTCGGACGCCGCATAGCTGGTTCGAGCTGGTCTGCCCGGGGGGGCCTGAGTGATGAAGCCTGTGCGTGTGAGCTGGTTGCTGGTGGTGTGCCCGCTGCTGGGGCTGGGCTGCTCGAAGAAGGCCAAGGGGCCACAGGAGCTGCCGCCCAGCGCGGCGGCACCGAGCCCGCCGGGGCCGACCGCGTCGGCGCCCACGCCGTCCGCGCCCACACCGTCCGCGCCCACACCGATCACCACCGCGCCGCTGCCCCTGCCGGCCGGGGGCGGGTCCAGCCAGACCTACTGCATCGGCGGCGCAGACGCCGACGGCGGCCGGTCGGTGTGTGCGGGCCAGGCCAGCAAACACCCGGCCTGGCACCGCCACGGCTTCGTGAAGAGCCGCAAGGATGGCGCCTGCTACGAGTGCTGGGACGAGGAGTCCAGCGAGTGTGAGGAGAAGCCGCTCGCGGCGGGGTACCAGTTCGTCGGCGCCGAGGTGTCGGGCTGCGCTGGCGCGCCCATGGCAGACCCCGCGCGAGGCCTGGCTACACCGTAGGTTCGGCCGGGACCGACTCGGCGCGCGCGCGCGCCGGGACGCGCAGGGCCGCCGGCTCCAGCGCGATCGACACCAGCGGCACCACCAGCAGGGCCACCACCAGGGCGACCACGGTGGCCATCTGCTGGTGCAGCAGGCCGACCAGGGTGGCGACCATGACCAGGGTCAGGAAGGCCGCGCGCACCGTCAGGTAGCTGCGCAGCGCCCGCGCGGCGCGCCCCGCCGGGTCGCGGGCCAGCACGGCCAGCACCGGCAGCATGAGGTCGGTCGGCAGAAGGACCAGGATGAGCAGGTTGGCGGCCAGCTCCTTGGTGACCGCGATCCCCACGATGACATCGATGGCGACCGCCAGCAGGCCGAGCAGCCCGCCGGCCACGCCGAGCGCGATCCGCCTGGCGCGGCCGTGGCGCCGGCAGGCCCAGAACATCAGCGGCGCCAGCAGGCCCGCGATCATGAACAGGGTGGCGTGGCCGGCGGCCGGGCTGCCCGGTGACGGTTCGGGGCCGACGCGGGTGGCCAGGATCTCGGTGGGGCCGACCACGGGCTGGCCGCCGAGGCGCAGCGCGCTGAGCTCGGCGCGCATGACCTGGGGCAGGAACAGCGCCTCCCACAGGGTCGGGTAGCGGTCCGAGACGCCGCCCATCAGGAAGTCGCCCGCGACCAGCAGGCCGACCATGTCGCTGACCCCGTCATAGGTGATCTCGCGATAGGTCTGGTCGAAGTGGCGACCGGCGACGGCCGCGTGCAGCGCGCCGCCGAGGGCGTCATCGATGATGTCACGCAGCCGTGTGGTGCAGTTGTCGCGAAAGTGGTCGTACAGGTACTCGCGGTTCTCGGGGCGGATGTCGTGCTCGAGGCGCGCGATGATCTGCGCGGTGGCGGCCTCGCCGAGCAGCAGGCGCTGGCGATAGATGGTCCGGTCCTGCAGGTTGTAGTGGTCGAGCGTCTCGGTCATGGAGTCGGTGTCGACCCAGAACTTGACGCCGCCGCGCAGGAACTTCATCACCAGGTTGGGCTGGTTGAAGTTGGTGACGCCGTAGTTGTAGCAAGTGATGTCGTCGTCACTGGCGTCGTCCGACGGCGCCACGCACAGCGCGCCGTGGCCAAAGCGCGTGAAGATGAGATCGCCGGGGCCGAAGGTGACCAGGTCGACGTGCGGTGCGGCGTGGGCGGCGGGTGCAGCGGCGGCGCTGATGAGGCCGAGGAGGACTGCCGTCAGGACCGCGCGACGCACCCCATTTTCATACCACGGGTCGGGTGGTCGGGCCTGTGGCGGAGGTTGCACCCGCGGCGTAGGCCAGCATGATGGGGTGATCCTTGGGGAAGTAGTACTGCATCGAGAGCTTGCGCCAGTTCTCCTTGGCGCCGAGGCGCGACATGATCGAGTTCAGGCCGAAGGTGATGCGGTTCAGCATGACGTACTCGGGCGGCATGTTGAGCAGGCGCATGTTCTCGCCGAAGATCACCGACAGCGCCTGCTTGCAGTAGGCCGGGGTGAACTCGAACTCGGCGTCCTCCAGGATGGGCAGGTAGAACCAGCGCGCGTAGTCCCACAGCCAGTCGCGGTCGACCTTGTGCTCATGGCCGGCCTTGACGAACTTCATCTCGCACGCCTTCTTGAAGTAGGCGTCGCGATCGCCGGTCAGGTAGGCGCGGTTCAGGACCTGGAAGTCGGCGATGAACTGCGGGTCGAAGTGCTTGACGCAGCCGAAGTCGAGGAAGGCGACGCGGCCGTCGGGCATGAACAGGTAGTTGCCCGGGTGCGGATCGCCGTTGAACAGGTTGTGGAACCAGATCGAGTCGAACACGAACTCGCGGATGGTCAGCACCGACTTGCGACGCACCTCGGGCGTGGCCTTGGCGACGAAGTCGTAAAAGCCCATCCCGGTGATGAACTCGCTGGTCAGCACGCGCTTGGACGACAGCTTGGGGAAGACGCGCGGCACCACGATGTCGGGGTGGCCGGCGAACAGCTCGATGAAGCGCTGCTGGTTCCTGGCCTCGATGGTGTAGTCGAGCTCCTCGAGCAGGCGGGCGCGCAGCTCGTCGACGATGGGGCGGGCGTCCAGCGTGGGCGTCACCGCGCCGGCGATCCCCATCAGGAGGCCGTAGTTGTCGAGGTCGGCGGCGATGGCGCTGTCGACCCCGGGGTACTGGATCTTGACCGCGACCTCGGTGCCGTCGTGCAGGGTGGCGCGGTGGACCTGGCCGATGGAGGCCGAGGCCAGCGGCTTCTCGTCGAAGCGCAGGAACAGCAGCTCGGGCTCCTTGCCGAGCTCGTCCTTGATGACGTGGACCACGGTCTCGTAGTCCATCGGCGGCGCCTGGGTCTGCAGCTTCTTGAGCTGCTCCTGGTAGGCCTCGGGCAGCGACTCGTCCATGAACGAGACGATCTGGCCGAGCTTCATCAGGGCGCCCTTCATGTTGCCCATGGTCTCCAGCGCGGCCTTGGCGGTGGCCTCGTGGTAGCGCTGATCGAGCGCGGCGCGCTTGGCCTTGGAGGTGAACAGGCGCCGCAGGTGGCGGCCCAGGTAGCGCATGATCATGTGGATGCCGTCGCCCCACAGGCGCACGGTGCGGCCCAGGCGCGAGGTCACGATCCCCGCCGACGAGCGCCGCGACGTGATGGCGACCAGCAGGAAGTACAGCACCAGGAACGAGGCCGGGATGGCCAGCAGGATCCAGAGCCAGGGAGGCAAGAGCGGCATGGGTGGCGACCTGGCGTGTGATGCTAGCACCAGCTGGTTCTTTGCGCCGGGCTCGTGCTCGTCAGGGCGCTGGTGTCTCGCAGGTCGGCAGCGGCCCAGCGGGCGCCAGATCGCCGGGGCGAACCTTGCACACCGAGGCCCAGCTGCAGGCCGCCAGCGCCAGTCCGGCGCAGGCGCGCGGGGCGCCGCCGTCGCCAGCGCTGGCGCCCTCGCAGCAGCACGCCGCCCAGCCCCACTCGTAGCGGATGCCGCACTGGTACGAGTCGTCGGGCGGCGCGGGCGGCTGCGCGCCGCAGCGCGCCGGGCAGCTCCAGCCCGCGCAGACGCCGTCGAGCGCGACCTCGACCGCGCAGGCCCCGGCCCGGCAGCGCGCGATCGGCCTGGTGCGACACTCGGGCTGCGAGGCGCAGGAGACCGTCGGGCACTCGCGGTTCTCCAGCGCGCAGGCGGCGCGATTGCGCGCGTCGGCGTCACGGATGGCGCGCACGTTCGCGGCGCGCCACGGCGGCGTGCTGCCGCAGGGATGACCGCAGCAGCCGCGCCCGTAGTCGATGCCACAGTCCGCATCGGTCGCACACTCGGTGGGCAGCGCGCCCGAGGGCGACGGCGATGCGCCGCCCCCGGCACCCGTGCGTCGCTGCTTGCGACAGCTCGCCGCGACCGCGAGGACGGCGAGCAGCAGGACGGCGCCCGCCCTCACAGCCCCTCGCTGGTGTCGGTCGATTGTGGTCGGTAGGCCACGCGCCATCCTAGCGCGGGGCCCGGGCTGCGGGGAACGGAACGGAACAGGCCGCCTCGAAGCTGCGCTTCGAGTGGGGTCGGAGACGGAACAGGCCTCCTCGAAGCTTCGCTTCTATGGGGCCTGAAAAGCAAAACGGCCCGGGCTTGCGCACGGGCCGTTCGCCAACGTTCGCTCGGGAGAGCTTACGCGACCGCGTCCTTCGCGGCCTTGACCGGACGAACCCGGATCGCCTTGCGAGCCGGCTTCGCCTTGATCATCATCGGCTCCTTGGTGAACGGATTGATGCCCTGGCGAGCCTTGGTGGCGGGCTTCTTGACCACAGACATCTTGGCCAGGCCCGGGATCGCGAAGATCCCGCTCTTCTTGAGCTCCTTGTAGGCGACCGAGGTGAAAGCCTCGATCACCGACTTGACCTGACGCTTGGTCAGAGCGTTCCCCGCCTCCTTCGTCACCGCCTCGAACAGCGCCGACTTGCTCATCGCCTTAGCCTTCTTCTCAGCCATCGCAGACCCTCCTCGTTACCCGTGGAAACCCCCCGCGCCTGGGCGGCAGCGGGACCCAACAACACTCACCTACGTTTCGGTCAGCTTCAGGCAGCCCCCAGGATGGTCGCTGCCAGATCATAATCCGCGGCCTTCTTGACCCGCGCCCGGACCATCTCCCCCGCACGTGCCGCGCCGTCGGTGAGATAGACGGTACCGTCAATCTCCGGAGCCTGCCCCGCGTGGCGGCCCTGGAGCAAATAGTCACTCTCGTCGCTGGGACCCTCGACCAGGATCTCGAGCTCCTGACCGACCAGCGCCTTCTGCTTCTTCTTGGAGATGTCGCGCTGGATCCGCATCAGCTTGATGCGCCGCTGCTCGGCCGTCTTCTCGGGCACGCGATGCGGCAGCAGCGCGGCTACCGTACCCTCTTCGCGCGAATAGCGGAAGCACCCAACACGATCGAATTCGACCTCGCGCACGAAGGCGCACAGCGCGTCGAACGCGGCGTCGTCTTCCCCCGGATGGCCGGCGATGAAGGTCGTGCGCAGGGTCAGGCCGGGGATGCGCGCGCGCAGCTTCTCGATCAGGCTGCGCGTCAGCTTCGAGGTGTGGCCGCGGCGCATGGTCTTGAGGACCTTGTCGTCGATGTGCTGCAGCGGCATGTCGAGGTACTTCACCACCACCGGCTCCGACGCGATGACCTCGATGAGCTCGTCGGTGACGGCGGTCGGGTAGGCGTAGTGCAGGCGCAGCCAGCGCAGGCCGGGCACGCGCGCCAGGCGGCGCAGCAACAGCGCCAGCGTGGGGGTTTCGGGCAGGTCGGTGCCGTAGGTGGTCAGGTCCTGCGCGATCAGGTTGATCTCGCGGGCGCCAGCGGCGACCAGCCCCTCGGCCTCGCGCACGATCGACTCGATGCTGCGCGAGCGCTGCGGACCGCGCAGCTTGGGGATGATGCAGAACGCGCAGGGGCGATCGCAGCCCTCGGCGATCTTGAGGTAGGCGGTGTGCGAGATGCCCAGGCGCTCGGGCGCAAGGCGCGGCGCGGTGTCGGGGTCGTAGATGTACTTCGGGGTCTCGGAGACCTGCTCGCGACCGGCGCTGCCGTCCAGCGTGCTCAGGATGTGCTGGAAGTCGGCCGAGCCGAGGAAGTGGTCGACCTCGGGCATGTCACGCGACAGCTCGGCGTGGTGGCGCTGCACCAGGCAGCCGGTGACCACCAGCTTGGAGCAGCTGCCGGTCTCCTTGTGGCGGGCCATCTCGAGGATGGCGTCGATCGACTCTTCCTTGGCCTCGTCGATGAAGCCGCAGGTGTTGACCACGATGACGTCGGCACCCTCCGCCTCCGGCACGATGCGATGCCCGGCTCGGTCGACCAGGCCGAGCATGACCTCGGTGTCGACGCGATTTTTCGGGCAGCCCAGCGAGACGAAGTGGATCGACTTCATTTTTCGCGGCGAATATGCAGACGCCGCGATCCACTGTCAAGCACAACCGCGTGTTTCCCCCGAAAAAACCGCCCGAAAGGCGCCAGGAGGCCCTGGAGTGCCTAAAAAATAGGCAGATCCAGCCCTGGCGACCGAGGCGGTCAGGCCGCGCGCTCGCCCGAGGCGGGCGAGGGGCCTGGCTGCGGCGGCGCCGCGGGGGCCGCGATCGGCACCACCGGCGAGCCCGCGCGCAGCGGTCGCCACGCGAACAGGAGCACGCCGACGAGGCCGAAACCGGCGCACAGATAGAAGCCCGTGGACACCGACCAGCGGTGCACCAGCACGCCGAGCACGGGCGAGAAGGCGCCGAACGCCAGCCGCCGCGCCATGCTCTCGAACGACAGGATGGTGGCGCGCCGATCCGACGACGGGATGGCGCGGTTCATCACCGACTTGACCAGCGGCGAGAACGCGCCGGTGACCAGCGCCGGCCCCAGCATGAAGGCGATGGCCCAGCTGGCCACGAAGCGCCCCATCAAGAGGTTCGAACCCACCAGCAGGAGCGGCAGCCCGACCAGCAGGCGCCACTCCGACAGCGACTGGCGCAGGCTGTCCATGTTGTGCGCCACCGCGGCGGCGACCAGGTACAGGCCGGCGAAGATGAAGCCGGTGGCCATCACCCCGAAGCCAGCCGCGCCCAGGTACGGCGGGTACATGTAGTCGGTGACCCGGACCAGCACGAAGACCACGGCCGAGTAGCCGATGGTCCAGCGCAGCTGGCGGCGCAGCGCGATCTCGCCGACGGCCAGCCGGATGTGCTGCACGTAGGTGCGCCACAGGGCGCGCGGCGACAGGCTGACGCTGACGCTCGAGGGCGCGCGCTCCTCGCGCATGGTGAAGGCGACCAGCAGCGCGCACAGCGAGGTGCCCGCGGTCAAAAGGTACGGCAGCCCCAGGCTGAACTTGGCCGCGATGCCCCCGGCGCTGAAGGCCAGCGTGGAGCCGATGAGGTGCCAGGCGCTGGCGGTGCCCTCGCGGCGCGGGTACTCGTGCTCGAGGCCGGCGTCGCTGAGCATGTCGTAGAGGTAGGCGCTGTCGGCGCCCGAGGTCATGGTCATGGCCAGCGCCGACATGCTGGACGCGATGGCGAAGGTGACGAAGTCGTGCGCGACGTAGAACACCAGGCACGCGGCCGACATCAGCAGCGCGCCCAGCATCATGGTGCGCCGGCGCCCGATGCGATCGGCCAGCGCCCCGGTGGGCACGTCGAACAGCAGCACCGACCCGCACCAGATGGTGTTGAGCAGCATGGCGCGATCGAAGCCCAGGCCGCGCGAGGCGAAGAAGGTGATGGCGATGGGCACGAACAGGTGCGAGGTCGCCAGCAGGCGGAACAGATAGAACAGGCGCAGGTCGCGAGCCATCAGCGCGCCCCCTGGGCATCGGCCGGCAGCGTCGGCGCGCGCGGCGGCGCCGGCGCGGCCAGCACCAGCAGCGCCTCGGCGGCGCTCAGCTGGGCCAGCGGATCGGCGCCGAGATCGAGGTCGGCCTCCAGCGCGGCCAGCGCGGCGGTGTCGAGCGGCCGCCCCAGCTTCTGCAGCGCGCGCGCCGCCTCCACGCGCAGTGACGAGAAGCGCAGGGCCTCCAGCAGCTTGGGCTCGACGTCGGCGGCGCCCAGGCGGGCCAGCGCGGTGGCGGCGCCGTTCTGGTAGCGGCCGTCGGCGAGGATCTGGCGCAGCACGGGCTCGCCGCGGGCGTGGCCGGTGCGCCCCAGCCCGAGCGCGGCGCGCATGCGCTGCTCGGGCAGCGGCGAGGTCAGCGCGGCCTCCAGCGCGGCGACGCCCCGCTTGTCGCCGAGGTCAGCCCGCGCCTCGGCGGAGCTGAGGCCGCGCTCGCGATCGCTGAGCGACTCGCTGAGCAGGCGCGCGCCGGCGGGGTTGCCCAGGCGGCTCAGGGTGCGCGCCGCCTCCAGGCGCAGATCGCGGCGCGGGCTGTCGAGAGTGGCGATGAGCAGCGGCAGGCCACGCGCGTCCCCGGCGGCGGCCAGCGCCTCGGCGGCCTCCAGCCGCTCCAGCGGCAGCCCCTGCTGGGTGATGGCGGCCAGGATCTCCAGCGCCGGCACGTCGCCCTCGCCGGCCAGCAGCGCGGCGGCGCGCAGGCGCACCACCGTCGAGCGTGAGCCCTGGGCCTCGCGCAGCACCTCGCGCGCGCGCGCCAGCGGCGACGGCGGCGCGATGATGTCCTGCTGCTGCGGCGCCGCCCGCGTGCTGCTCGGCTCGGCCGCGACCGCCTCGGTCGGGCGCGTGGTGCGCATCGACGACCACGCCGCCACGCCCATCGAGATGACACCCGCACCCGCGACCAGCCACAGCGCCCGGCGCCAGGGCCGGGTGCGGGGTCCGACCGCGGACGGAGCGGCGAGATGATCAGCGATGACGGGCAGGAGCTGCGCCCCGTTGTCATGCGCGCTCGGCTTGGTGGTGGCGCCCGGCTTCGTGCTCGTGCTCGTGCTCGTGCTCGTGCTCGTGCTCGGGCTCGTGCTCGGGCTCGTGCTCGGGCTGGCCACGACCGCCGCCACCGGCATCACCGACGGCAACGCCGCCCGCGCAACCCCGCCCAGACACTCGGCCGAACAGAACGCCGCCACCCGCGCACCCATCACGCGGACATACTTCGACCGCAGCGCGTCGACCGGTCCCCCACAGGTGGGGCAGCCCTCAGGGGCGCTGGACACGGCGCGGCTCATTCAAAATAGTAAACCTCGGCTTCCCCATACTTGTCGACGAGCTTGTCGACGTAGCGCAGCAGGTGGTTGCGGCGCGAAAACAGAGCATCGACCTCGCGCGCGGTCAAGAGCTGCCCGAGCACACCGGTGTCACGACCCATCTCTGCCACCACGTCCTCGCGCGTCAAGCCGCGGATCTCCTCGATCATCTTGCGAGAAACCCGCTGCACCCGGCCGAGGAAGCGCTGCAGCTTGTCGTGGCCGTCCCGGTCGGGCATGAACGAAAGTGCATTGTCCATGTAGTACAGCAGCTTGCGGTCCTCGGACATCAGCGCGTTGCCGCCCGAGAAGCGGTCGGTGTTGTTGGTCAGGAAGTCGAACAGGATCATGTTCGAGATCTGGCTCAGCATCGCCTTCTCGGGCTCGGTGACCCGGCTCCTGACCGACAGCGCCTTCCACCACAGCAGGGCGCCGGCGTCGTGATCAAGCCGCTCGCCACGGAAGCGCGCCGGCAAGATGACCGGGATCCACCAGGCGATCTCGCCCAGCGCCCGCCCCTTCTTCCAGGTCACCTCACGCTTGATGCGCCCGCGCAGCACGATGCTGTCCTTCTCCAGCGTCTTCATGATGTCGTCGCGCTCGAGCACCATCGGGATCGACGGCGGCACGCAGCCGAGGTGCAGCAGGCGGTCCAGCCGGTAGGCCGCGATCTCCTTGCGCGGCGTGGTCTGGGGATCGATCTGCTCGGGCTTGAACGACCCGCGCGCGCCGTTTTCGAAGTCGACCCGCAGCGACACGCTCGAGCCGCCGCGGTTGAAGCGCACCTCGGTCACCGTGGTGGCGGCCCGCAGGGGCCCCAGCAGCTCGGCATCGGACACGCCATGGAACGCCCAGCCAGCGGGGGTCGATTCCGTGTGCTCCGCGGCAGGCGACGGTGAGGGCGCCAGCGCGGGCTGCTCGGGCGGTGCTGGCGCGGCCAGCGGCAGCAGCGGCGGCACCGCCACCGGCGGCACCGGCCCGGCCAGCACCGGCGGCACCGGCTCGGGCAGCACTGGCTGGGCCACCGGCCCCGGGCTCGGCGCCGCCACCGGGGGCGCCACCGACTCGGTGCGCTCGGCCGCCGAGGCCGTCCGGGTCCCGCCCAGCTCCTGCAGCGCCCAGCGTCCCCCGACCACCATGGCCCCACCAGCGACGAAGACCGTCGCCAGCTCGAGGACCACGCGGCTGCTCAATCTCACGGAATAATCATATCAACGCGCCACCAGTGAACCAAGTTATCCACAGGTCACGATCCGCCACGCGACCGCGAAGCCGGGACAATCACTCGCGCTTTGCCACATCCTCGACGGCGGCGGCGTTGCGATGACGCGCGGTCGGCAGGTGGGCGTCCCAGCACGCCACGGTGCAGAACAGGAGCTTGACCCGCCCGGTGTTGCAGGCGGTCACCGAGCAACGGAAGTACTTCTGTCCGAGCTCGATCTTGCGCCGGCACATGGAGCACTTGCCGAATCCCGCCTGGGGATCCTGGATCATGGCCACCACCCTAGCAGCCACACGGCGCTTGCGCTACTGCGCGCCGCTGCCAGGCCCCGGATGCGCCGGATTGGTGGGGCTGCGGGGGCCGCCCCGCGCCAGCACGCGCTTGAGCTTGCGCTCCAGGCTGGCCTCGAAGCTCTGGACAGAGGCCAGCCCGTTCTCGTAGCCGCGCACGATCCCGTCGCGATCGATGAGGAACAGGTGCGGGATCGTGGTCACCCGGTACAGCGCCATCAGCGCGCTGTCGCCGACCACGACCGGGAAGGTCAGGCCGAAATGCGCCGCGAAGCCGCGCGCCTTGGCCTCGATCCCCCTGCCCTCGGTGTTGACCGACAGCACGGTGAAGCCCTGCGCCTTGTACTTGTCGTACAGACGCTGGATGGCCGGCATCGACTGCTGACAGGGCCCACACCAGGTGGCCCAGAAGTCGACCAGCACGATCTGCCCGCGCAGCTCCGACAGCGTGATGGTGCCGCCCTCGATGCCCGGCCGCGTGAAGTCGGGCGCCGCATAGCCGACCGGCCGCACCTCGTCGCAGTGGCACGACAGCCAGCTGGCCTGCAGGACGCCGAGCACCAGCAGGCCGCCCCACAGCGCGGCCCCGACCCGCCGCGCCCGCGCGGGCACCTCGGGCGCCGGGGGCGACACAGCTGGCGGAGGAGGCGCGGCGCTCATGACGATGCCAGCTCGCGGCGGCGCGCGGCGGTGATCGCGAGTACCACGAGGCCCAGGGTCCACGCCAGCCCGGCCAGCACCACGCCGTCCCACAGCGCCTGCGGCAGGCCGGGTCGCGCGAAGTTGACGAGCTCCGCCGCGGTGCCCAGCGCGCCCAGCGGCAGCCAGCACGCCGCCCCGAGCTCGATGTCGCGGTCGGCGCGGCGTCGCCGCCCCGCCCCCACCGAGATGACCACCGCGGCGCCCAGGATGACCACCAGATCCAGGAACACCGCCTGCTGCAGGAGCTGCAGGATCTGGGGCAGCGCCAGCCGGCCGCTGCCCTCGAAGCCGGCCCACACGATGACCACCAGCTCGCGCAGCCGGGTGGCCACGAAGCGCAGCAGGATGAAGATGACGACGTCGCCGATCATCCCCGAGCCCTCGCTGGTGCGCTCCAGCGCGGCCAGCGCGGCGCGTGGCGTCGCCAGCATGCCCCCGGTGCGCGCCAGCCGTCCCCAGCCAGCGCGCCGGGGCGCCTCCCCCGCGGCGGCCGCGCGCGTCATGCGCCGCCGGGCTTCTTCTGCTCGAGGAACTTCTTGGCCTGGGTCTGCAGCGCCGAGGGGATGGCCTTCGACCTGGAGATGATCTTGAGCTGCTTGTTCTGCATGTGCGGCAGGAGGCGCATCGACGTCGACAGGGGACATTTCGGGTTGAACACCAGGTTGACCTTGACCTGATACAGCCTGAGCCACTCCTTGGCGTTGGCAAGGTAACGGATGACGTCGTCCGAGACCGAGCGCTGGCCCGCGATGGTGATGATCTCGGAGTCGGTGATGCGCGGCGACTTGACCGCGGCCATCGCGACCAGCCGGTTGGAGTCGCGCACCAGCACCGAGCGCGCATAGGCGTTGCCCAGCATGGCCAGGCGCATCTTGGCGCCGATGGGCAGATCCTGGATGCGCTGCTTGGCGTCCTCGCCGTCCTCGCTCTTGCCCTCGGCGGCGTTGACCAGATCCTCGGGCAGCTCGTCGGGCGTCAGCGCGGCGGCCTGCTCGGACGCGGCGGCGACCTGCTTGGCCAGCTTCTCCTCGTCGCTGAGGCCGACCTCGATGGCGCTGGCGAACTGGGCGTCGAGCTTGCCCGGATCGGTGCTGCTGCCGCGGGTGACCTCGGCGACCACGTCGTCCCAGCCCGGGATGTCGACCTTGACGCCAGCGCGCGCCGCCAGCTCGACGGCCCGATTGACCGTCGACATGCGCGCCTTGGGGTTCATGTACATCGACGCGATGATCTTGGGCGCGGCCAGCAGGCGGGTCTCGTTCTCGGCGATGAGGTCGCACAGCCCGGCGTCGCCGGTCCTGCCGGCGATGTCCGCGATGGTCTCGTGCGCGGTCGCCTTGTTGCGGATGATGAGCTCGACCAGGGCGCGCCGCGACAGCGCGCGCATGGCGAAGAAGTCGAGCACGCGCGGATCCAGGGTGGCGTCACCCAGCACGCCGCCCAGCAGCTGATCGGGCAGCCGGCCCGCGGTCTCGCGCGCCGAGGCCGCGATGCTCTGGTCCTCGTCGAGCGACAGCGCATACACGCAGGTCGCGAGGTCGCGCGGCGGCATCGGGGCCAGCCCCTTGGCGGCCATGGCGCGCACGCCGGCCGGGCCACCCAGCACCTTGAGGACGGCGGCGGGTGGTGACTCCAGTGCTGTGTGTGGCAGGCCCATTCACTTCCCTCCGATGATGGCGCCAGGCGCGCCAGCCGTGCCAGACGCGCCAGACGCGCCAGACGCGCCAGACGCGCCAGACGCGTCACCTCGCGCGGCGACGTGCTTGAGATAGCACAGCCGCAGGCCACGCAACGTCAGCAGCGTGTCGGCGCCCTCGATGGTGCTGGACTCGCGCGCCACCAGCGGCGCCAGGCCGCCGGTCGCCAGCACGCGCGGCGCGAAGTCGAGGCTGGCCTTCAGACGTGAGACCACGCCGTCGACCAGGCCGACATAGCCCCAGAACAGGCCCGACTGCATGGCATGGATGGTGTTTCGGCCGAGCGGAGACGGCGGTGGCGCGATCTGCACCTTGGGCAGCTTGGCGGCGTGCGCGATCAGCGCGTCGGCGGCCAGGTGCACGCCGGGCGCGATGGCGCCGCCCAGGTACTCGCCCGCGGGCGACACCACGTTGAAGGTGGTGGCGGTGCCCATGTCGACGATGATGAGGCCACGGCGCGCGCTGTCCTCGGCGTGCGCCGCCAGCGCATCGACCACCCGGTCGGCGCCCACGGTGCGCGGGTCATCGAGCCGGATCGGCATGCCGGGATCGACCTGGTGCGCGCCGCGCAGGCCCGACGCCGGCGCGACCACGACCTCGAGCGGCGCGCGGCCCAGCCAGCGCGTGCTGAGCTGCTCCAGCGGGAAGCGCGTCTGCGGCACCACCGAGACGATGATGATGTCGTGCACCGCGTCCTTGAGCGGGCGCCCGCCCAGCGCGGGGTCGAGCGCCGCGAAGCCGGCCAGCAACGCGGCATACTCGTCGCCCGGGCGGCCGTGCCGGGTCTCCAGGCGCCAGTGCGTGGTGAGCTCGCCCGGCTGCCCGACGGGCCCGGCCGGCGCGTCCGAAAACAGCCCGAACACCGTGTTGGTGTTGCCTACATCGATGGCGAGCAGCATCGCGCCGACCCTACCATGATGATAAGGTGATCGCCCGTGCCGGCCGTCAAACCCCCGTCGGTGTACAAGAAGCGCCAGGCCTGGCTGGTCCCGGTGGGCGCCCTGGTGCTGATGGGGGTCACCACCTTCCTGGTCCTGTTCGGCGCCGATCACCTGGCCCGCGACGACCGGCAGGGCTTCTTCTCGGTGTTCCGCGAGTTCGACGTCGACACCGTGCAGAACGGCCTGGCCAACGTGGCCGCCATCGTGGCCGCCGTGATGGGCATCGTGATCACGGTCGTCAGCATCATCGTGCAGCTGTCGGCCAACCGCTATTCGCCCCAGGTCACCGAGATGTTCTTCAAGGACCGCACCAACCTGGTGGTGATGGCCTTCTACGTCGAGGCCTGTGTGCTCGGGCTGTGGGTCACCTTCATGACCACGCGCACCTACGTGCCCCAGATCTCGATCATCGCGCTGCTGGTGGTCGCGACCATCGGCTTCCTCATCATGGCGCCGTACTTCGCCTACGTGTTCTCGTTCCTGTCGCCCGAGAACGTCATCAACCGCATCCAGCACACCGCGCTCAATGCCGCCGTGACCGGCGCCGCGCAGGAGAACCCCGAGCGCCGCGACGCCGATCAGGCCAGCGTGCTGCAGTCGATGGAGCAGATCACCGACATCGCGCGCAACGCCATCGGCTCCAAGGACAAGATCATCGCCACCGGCTGCGTCGACGCGCTCAAGCAGCTGGCGGTGCGCTACCTGGCCAGCAAGCGGCGCTCGCTGCCGGCGTGGCACGCCATCGGGCCGCGCCTGCGCGCCAACCCCGACTTCGTGTCGATGACGCCGGAGTCGCTCAAGGACCTGGAGTCGCGCCAGGTCTGGCTGGAGTGGAAGCTCCTGCGCCAGTACCAGGCCATGTACAACGAGGCGCTGAGCAACATGCGCGACCTCAACTACGTGCTCGCCATCGACACCCGGTACATCGCCGAGGCGGCCGTACGGCACGAAGAGCCCGAGTCGTTCCGCATGGCGGTGAAGTTCTTCAACACCTACCTGCGCGCGACGCTGAACGCGCGCGACATCCGCACCGCCTACAACATCCTCAACCAGTACCGCATGCTGGCCGAGACCCTGCTGCGCGCCAAGGAGGACGACCTGGCGCTCGAGATCGCCGGCTACCTCAAGTACTACGGCCACATCGGCTACCAGCTGGAGATGCCGTTCGTGACCGAGGTGGTCGCCTACGACATCTCGACCATGCTGGAGCTGGCGCACGACGTGAAGTCCTCGGTGGAGGGCAAGCTGCTGGCCATCCTGCTGCAGGTCGATCGCGAGAGTTCGAGCGACGATATCGACATGCAGAACGCCGAGGAGTCCTCGCTGCGCGGCGTCCGCAAGGCCCAGGCCAAGCTGGCGACCTACTACCTCGAGCGCAAGGAAGAAGCGCTGGCGCGCGAGGTCTTCCGCGACATGGAGCACGAGCGGCCCGAGCGCCTGCGCGGCATCCGCGACGAGCTCATGAAGGTCGACTCGCGGGACTTCTGGGAGGTCAACGACCGCTGGGTCAACTTCGACTACCTGCCGCCGGCGCGGCGCGCGCTGCTGGCGACCTTCTTCGAGTGGTTCCCCGAGATCGACCGTCGCACCTCGGGGTCGCAGAAGGCGCAGACGGCGGAGACGGCGCAGACGGCGGAGACGGCGGAGACGGCGGAGGCGCCCTCGACAGGGGGGACTGCCAAGGTGTAACGTCGAGCCGCCCCCAAAATGTGGGGCTCACACGGGCTCAGTGGAGGATCGTCGATGAAGACCGGGATCAAGCTGGCAGCGCTCATGACCCTCGCGGCGGTGAGCTGCGGCGGCGGCGAGGCGTCGTTTCGCATCAAGTACCGCTTCGACGACGTGCTGATCGCGGGCGTCGATCCGAGCCAGAAGACCAGCGTCGTCGACGCCCAGCAGCGCATCATCGTGGCGCAGCAGGAGTGGCAGAAGGCGACCCACGACGTCAACGAGATGACCACGCAGATCCAGCTCGCGCAGAGCGATCTCGACGTCAAGAACTCGATGCTCAAGTCGGCCCGCCTGGAGTCGTCGGTGGCCAACAAGAGCGCCGATCAGAACCGCATCGGCAACGCCAACCGCGCGCTCAAGACGGCGCAGCTCGGCCAGACCATGGCGCAGCGCAAGGTGGCCTGGATGCGCGCCAAGAAGGCGTACCTCAAGGCGCAGCAGAAGTACTTCAAGACCCGGGTCGACTTCGAGACCGCGGGCTACGAGCTGGCCAAGGCCAAGATCGCCGCCGCGCGCAACATCCGCCCCAAGGGCTTCAACCTGCAGAACTACCAGAACCAGCAGTCCGAGGGCGCGCGCTTCCTCAACAAGACCAAGCAGGCGTCGGCCAAGCAGGAGGCCGCGATGACCCGCGCCCAGGGGCAGTACACCCAGGCCAAGGCGGCCTATGACGGCTCGCGCGGGACGCCGATCAAGCCCGCCACCGGCGGCCCGGGCATGACGCCCACCCCGACCACCACGACCGGCCCCTAGTCAGACTCGCAGGAAAGGAGTCGCTGCTTGGACAGCACGTCGACCGAGCTCACACAGTCGGAGGACAGCAAGCGGGTGCTCGTCGTCGACGACGAGCGCGTGATCCGCGAGATCCTGTCCGAGTTTCTGACCCTCGAGGGCTACGTCGTGCGCGCGGTGCCCGATGGGCAGTCGGCGCTGGCGGAGCTCAAGCGGCGCTCGTACGACCTCGTCATCTCGGATCTGAAGATGCCAGCGATGGGCGGCCTGGAGCTCTTGCAGGCCATCGCCGAGGCCAAGCTCAACGTGCTGGTCGTCATCATGACCGGCTTCGGCACCGTCGAGACCGCCATCGACGCCATGAAGATGGGCGCCTACGACTACATCTTGAAGCCGTTCAAGGTGGAGGACGTCGTGCGCATCGTGCAGCGCGGCCTCGACCGCATGAAGCTGACGCACGAAAACATCCGCCTGCAAGAGGCGGTCACTATCTACCGCATCAGCGAGGCCATCACCTCCAGCCTGTCGCTCGACCACATCCTGGAGACCATCGTCGATTCGACGGTGCAGGAGCTGGGCGCCGACGTGGTCTCGCTGGTGCTGGCCGATCCGCGCACCGGCGTCTACGAGGAGCGCTTCCGGCGCCAGTCACCGAGCTGTCCGCAGCTCGAGGGCGGCGCCACGCTGCTCAGCGTCGACGAGCTGATGATGCACTATGCGACCGACAAGCCGCTGCTGGCGCATGGGCTCAAGGCGTATCGCTACTTCGCGACGCCGGAGCTGGCGCAGCGGCTGTCGTCGTTCTTCTCGGTGCCGCTGCGGGTGCAGAGCCGCGTCATCGGCATGCTCAACGCCTACTCGTACACGCGCGGGCACCGCTTCGAGGAGGGCCAGCGCAAGATGCTGTCGGTGCTGGGCTCGCGCGCCGCGGTGTCGATCGAGAACGCCCGGCTGTACCAGGATCTGGTCGACAAGAACGCCGCGCTGGTGCGGGCCAACGCGTCGCTGGAGGAGAACTTCCAGCAGACCATCGTCGGCTTCGCGCACGCGCTGGAGGAGTCGGACCGCTACACCCGCGGCCACAGCGAGCGGGTCTCGATGTACGCCCGCATCATCGCGGTCGGCATGCGGCTGCCCGAGCCCGAGATCGACCAGGTGGTGCAGGCCGCGCTGCTGCACGACATCGGCAAGATCGGCATCCGCTACGACAAGCTGAACAAGCCCGGCAAGCTGACGCCGGAGGAGATCGCGCTGTTCCGGTCGCACCCGTCCAAGGGCAAGCGCATCCTGGAGCCGATCCCTTGCATGCGCCACCTCATCGACGGCGCGCACTGTCACCACGAGCACGTCGATGGCTCGGGCTATCCGCAGGGGCTGATGGGTGACGGCATCCCGCTGCTGGGGCGCATCGTGGCGGTGGCCGACACCTATGATGCGATGACGAGTGATCGTGCATATCGCAAGGCGCTGCCGCACCTGGCGGCCATGCACGAGATCGACAGGTGCTCGGGCAGCCAGTTCGACGCCGCCGTGGTCGAGGTGTTCTTGCGGGAGATCGAGCTGTTCCGGAGGAACCGGGTCGGGGCGGGGCTGGAGATTCCGAGGTAGGGGAGAGGCCGGACAAACAGGCGACAGGCGACAGGCGACAGGCGACGGGGAATGGCGGATGGGGATGGGGATGGGGACGGGGACGGGGATGGGGATGGGGAATGGCGGATGGGGATGGGGATGGGGACGGGGATGGGGACGGGGACGGGGATAGCGGATCAGAGATTGATCTGGACCTTTGAGGGGGCCTTGAGGCGCCAGGCCAGGGTCAGGGTGCGGGTCGAGGAGGGCGGCAGCGTGAGCTCGAAGCGCAGGAAGCCGTCGTCGTCGCGGCTGGTGGGTGGTGTAGTGGGCTCGTAGGCGTGGTCGTCGTCGTCGTCGGCCTTGGAGTCGGCGCGGCGGGTGCGCGAGAGC
Source organism: Deltaproteobacteria bacterium (assembly GCA_020853705.1). Lineage (GTDB taxonomy): Bacteria > Myxococcota_A > Polyangia > Haliangiales > JADYYK01 > JADYYK01. The sequence continues at coordinate 21,875 of JADYYK010000010.1, read as the reverse complement.
AGCTCGATGTCGACGTCCTCGAGCTCGCTGACCGGGATGCGCTCGATCACGGTCAGGGTGCGCGGCTGGCCTGACAGGTTCGAGAGGTACAGGCGCACGGTGCGGGTCAGCTTGAGAGCGCCGGAGAGGGTGGCGTGCTCGCGCGTGGTGCCGTCGCGGCGGCGGATGCGCACACCGTCGTCGACGCCGAAGCCGAGCTCGAAGGGCTCGCCGGGGCCGACGAAGCCGACGCGGCCGGCGCCGACCAGGGCGCCGCTGCGCTGCAGGCGCACCGGGCCGGCCAGCAGGGCGCCGCCGGTCAGGGTGGCGACCGCGCGCAGGTGCGCCAGCTCGGCGCGCTCGGGCCACGCGGTCAGGCCCGCGCTGGCGGTGAGCGCGCGGCGCTGCACCTCGAGGCGCTGCGGCTGGCCGGTCGACTGGATGCTGACCGGGCGCGCGGCCGCGAAGGCGACCGGCTCGCCGCCGTCGTCGACGCCGGGCATCTCGTCGACGGCGCGCGAGCCGGCGACGCCGGTGACGTTGACGGTCTGCTCGCGGCTCTCGACCACGATGGTCTTGCGCTCGGCGTCGGTCTTCTTGCGGTAGGACAGGATGTCGCTCGAGAGCAGCGGCGGGGTCGCGCTGCGCGCCGGGCGCGCGGTCGAGAAGTGGGCCTCGACGTCGGTCCAGTCCTCGCCGGTGCGCTGCCACACGGTGGCGAAGGTGATGAGCTCGAGCGCAACGCCAGCGCCGGTGCTGGTCCCAGCGCCAGCGCCGGTGCCGGTCGCGCTGGGGTCACCCAGGCGGGCCAGGTGCTCGGGGCGCCACAGCGCACACGGGGTGCGATAGCGCAGGCGCACCTCGGCGGCGCCGGCGGGCGCCTCCAGCTCGAGGTCGACCTCGGCCTGGTAGCGCGGCCGCACCACGCGCGCGGCGGCCAGCCGGGCCTCGGCGCGCTGCACGTCGAGCGTGGCGTCGTCGTTGGCGGAGCGCGTGGCGGCCAGCTCGTCGAGCGCGACCTGCTCCGCGGTCAACGCCTCAGCGTGCGCGCTGCGCACCCCGGCCAGCGCCTCGGCGCCGCGCGGCACCGGGACCAGAGCGCCGGCCAGGCGCGTCAGCACGGCCACGCAGCGCGCCTCGTGGCGAGCCGCGCGGGCCAGGGCGCGGCTGGTCCGGGTCGCGCGTTGCACCGCGGCCTGGCGATCGGCCTCGGCGGCGGCCAGCTCGGCGTCCCCGACCGCAGGCTGGCGGCTGACCACGCGGCGCACCCGGGTCGACAGCACGCGGCCGCCCTCGACGCTGGCCGACACCGTGGTGTCATCGACCAGCGCGGTCAGACCGCCGATGCGCACCGAGGCGCGACCGGCCGGCAGGGTCACCTGGGCCACGCGCTCGACCTCGGCGCGATCCTCGTAGAAGGTGACCTTGACGGCACGACTCGGGGCCGTGGCCGTGGCCGTGGCCGTGGTCGTGGTCGTGGTCGTGGTCGTGCTCGTGCTCGTGCTCGCTGGCTCACTCACGGCGATTGCCTCCCACGACCTCGTGCTTGCCCGACAGATTCAGGCGGTACGACGACTCCAGCGTCGCAGTCCCGGCGGCCGCCAGCGCGACCTGCCAGCGCCGCCCACCACGCAGGGGCACCCCGCGCTCGCTCTGGCTGTAGTCCTCACCCTTGTGGCTCTCGCTGACCCGGGTGACCTCGACCTCGTCATGGTCGCTGACCGGGACGCGGTCGAGCACCTCGACCGTGATCGGTCGCGCCAGCGCCGAGCGCAGCTCGACCGAGATGTCATGGGTCACCACCAGCTGCCCGCCGAGCAGCCCCGCGGTGTCCTCGCGCACGCGGGCGTTGCGCGCCACGCGCACGCGCTCCTCGACCCCGAGGCCGACCGCGAGCTGGCCCTTGCGATCGACGCGCGGCAGCTCGGTGCTCGTCAGCAGGGTGCCGTCGAGCACCACGTCGGCGGGTCCCGGGAGCAGCGGCGCGTCGAACGGGTTCTCGAAGGCCGCCTCGCGATAGACCTCGGCGACCTCGCGCGGGACGCACAGGAAGCGTACCTGGCACGGCGCCTCGGCGGCCGCGATGGAGACCCGGTGCGGCGCAGCGTCGGACGGCACCTCGGCCAGGCCGGCGGCGCGATAGCGATGATCGAACAGGCCCCGGCTGGCCATCGGATCATGTACCGGCAGCGGCGGCGCCAGGGTCTCGATGCGCTGGCGCTCGCCGTCGTCGCCGTGCGAGGGGCCGGCCACGCGCTGCAGCCGACCGCGTCCGAAGGCGTTCACCGCCGGCATCATCAGGCTGTCGAAGTCGAGCCAGTCGCCGCTGGGCTCGACGCCGGCCTCGGGCGCCGGCTCTGCCATGGCATCCTCCTCACCAGCCATGGCGGCGAAGGACTCGCGCTCGTCGGCCTCGCCACGATCCATCGACATCATCATGGTCTTGGGCGCGGCCATGCGCGGCGCAGCCGATAGCGGCGCCGCAGGCGCCGGCGCCCCCACGCCGCCGCCCCCCGCGCCGAGCAGACCACCGAGGCCGCCCAGCAGACCGCGGCTCTTCTTGGCGCTCGCCTGCTGGGGCGCGAAGGTCTGCGCCATCAGCGCGTCCATCGGCATGTCGGCCTTGGCACCCGCTGCCGGCTCCGCGGGCGGCCGAGCCCTGTGCTGGCGCGGCGGTGCCTTCGGCTGCGGCGGCGAGGTCTGCCAGGCCAGCTCGGGTGGCGCGGCGCGATCGTAGCCCGCGAACATGCGCTCCAGGCCCGGCTCCATCGGGCGATAGCCCCGGCGCGGCGCCGCCTGCGCGCGGCCCAGGCGCAGCGAGGCCAGCTCGGGCAGGCGGGCATCGAAGGCCAGATCCGAGGTCGCCAGCTCGAGCTCGACGCCGTGCCAGTCCTCGCCGCCGAGCTGCGCCACCAGCGCCTCGCACAAGAGCGTCGCGCGCGGCGCCGCCCCGGCCTCGCCCATGGTCAGGCGCAGCGTGTACAGCGGCCACCAGCGCGCGGCCCAGATCACGTACGAGACCTCCAGCCGTGGCGCCGCCCCGCTGCCCATGGTGTCCACCGTGATGCGCCGGGTGGGCTGGCCCTGCCCTGCCCGGCCGGCGTCGGAGCTGCTGGCCTGCTGTGCGGCCAGGCGCAGGGCGTCGCGCTCGCGGCCGAGCCGCTCGGCCTCGACCTCCAGCACCCCGATGCGCTCCTCCAGCTCGGCGCTGAGCTCGCGCGCCAGCGCCGAGGCGGCCAGCGCGTCGTGCGCGCGCGCCGCCAGATCGACGCCGGCGCCGCGCAGGTAGGGCTTGAGCTCGTCGAGCGCCAGCGCGGCGGCCTGGTTGGTCAGCCGCGCGCGCTCGTCCTGCAGCCGCTCCAGGCGGCGCTCGACCTCGCGCAGCGCGGCCAGCGGCGCTCCCAGCACGACCGGCGTGGCCGGCACCGCCAGCGCGCTGGCCACCGCCAGCACCTCGCGGGACGACCCCGGCAGCGCGGCGCGCACGCTGCCCGGCTGCGCCAGCACGGTGACGCCCTCGAGCTCGAGCTGGCACGGCCCATCGTCCAGCGCGGGCAGCTCGGCCTCGCGGGTGATCAGCGCCCCGCGGGCGTGGACGGTGACCCGGGTGATGCGACTTGCGACCTGCATGCTCGCCTCCCGGCGCGAGCATGCCACGAATCCTCAGACGTCAGAGCAGCAGCGCTGCATACACCAGCCAGATCCCCAGCGTGCTCAGGCCGGCATAGACGCCCTGCGCCGTGGTCATCTCGGGCCCGGCCACCGGCACCGTGGTGCGCCGCCCGGGCTCGACCCAGATCTCGCGCTTGATGTCATGGCGGGTCTCGCGATCACCGCCCAGGCTGACCTCGACCACGGCGCGCCCCGCGGGCACACAGTCGACCACGACGCGCCCGGTGTGGCGTCGGTCGGCGACCAGCTGGCCGTTGACGACCACGGTCACGTTGTACGACGCGTCGGTCAAGCGCACGACCACGCCACCGGTGGGCACCGGCGCACCAGTGCCTGGAAACGTGGCGTGCACATCGTGGGCGCAGCCCGCCAGCAGCACGGCAGCGAGGGCCACCGCACAGGGAAAAACAAGCCATTTCATGACGACCTCCTGCGCCCTTGGAGCCGCACGAGACGCCGTCGGTTGCCCGCATCAAAGCGTGCAACCATTCCCTGTCGCCTGTCGCCTGTCGCCTGTCGCCTGTCGCCTGTCGCCTGTCGCCTGTCGCCTGTTTGTCCGGCTCCGGCTCCGACTACGGCTTGGGGATCTTGATGGTGCTGATCATCAGGCTGCCGCTGACGACGTACATCGCGGACAGCCAGTGCAGGTCCCACGGGCCCAGGTGGATGTGGCCGCCCCACAGCGCGGGGCCGACGTCGCCGCGCGCGAACGCCACCGCCAGCAGCGCGACCAGGACCACGCTGGTCGGGATCGGCGTGCCCTCGAAGTAGCGCACCTTGCCGCGCTCGTCCGACAGCGCCTCCGAGGTCACGTTGTAGCGCGCCAGGCGCGACAGCCCGCACACCACGAAGTAGACCAGGATGATCGAGTCCCACACCCCGCGCAGCCCCAGCGTGAAGCCGAGCACCGCGGGCGCCACGCCGAAGGTCACCACGTCGGCCAGCGAGTCCATGTCGGCGCCCATCACCGAGGCGCGCCCGCGCCGCCGCGCCACCCAGCCGTCGAAGGCGTCGAACACCACGCCCAGCGGCACCAGCACGAAGGCGGCCCACAGGAAGCGGTCACCGCCGCCGGCCAGGAAGTTCAGACACAGGAAGATGGCGATGGTGCCCGAGGCGGCGTTGCCGATGGTGAAGACGTCGGGCAGCGCGTACGAGCGCAGCATCGAGAAGCGCCGCGTCGACATCGGCTTCTTCACTGGGGGCGTGCTCGCCACTATTGCATCCTCTGCAGCCACTCCTGGGCCTGGGCAATCTGGGTCGCCAGGCGCGGGGGCGCAAGGGACAGGAAGCGCGACAGCGAGCGCTGGGCGTCCTCGCGGAAGCCGCTGCGCAGCTCGGCGGCGCCCTTGGCGAACCAGATCTCGGCGGCGTTGGGGGCCGCGATCGCGGCCTCCTCGAAGCAGCGCACGGCCTCGGCGGTGCGGCCGAGATCGGCCAGCACCTGGCCCTGCTGGAAGCGCGCGGTGGTGGCCATCGGCTCGCCCGGGGTCAGCACCTGCAGCGCGCGCTCGAACGCCGCCGGCGCGTCCTCCCACTTCTTGCACGCCACCAGACACTGCGCGCGCAGCAGCAGGCCATGGCCCGCGCGCGGCGCCTGCGCCAGCACCTGGTCGACCAGGGGCAGCGCGTCAGCCGGGCGGCCCTTGTCGAGCAGCGCCTGGGCCTGCTCCAGCAGCGGGTCGCCGGTGGCCGGCAGCGCACGCATGCCCAGCGCCGGGGTGCCCCCGGGCAGCGAGACGTGCGCGCGCGCGGCCTCGCTCGCCGACCCCGGCGCCGCGGTCGACGATGCTGTGGGCGCCGCCGGCGCCGCCGCCGCGGCCTGGGCCGCCGCCTGCCCGGCGCTGATCAGCTCGGCGCGCAGCTTGCGCGCAGCCTCGTGCTTGGGCGCGAACTGCAGCGCGCGATCGACGCTCTTCAGCGCCTCCTCGCGCTTGCCCTGCTGCGCCAGCACGTGGGCGCGCGACAGCCAGGCCTCGCGGTCGGTGGCGTCGATCTCGATGGCCTTGTCGAAGCAGCGCAGCGCCTCGACGCGGCGCCCGGTGGCCAGCAGCACCTCGGCCTTGCCGCGCCACAGCTGGGCGTGCGCGGGCCCCGGCGGGGTCGCCCCCAGCCCCTGCTCGAACAGCTCCAGCGCCTCCCGGGACTTGCCCCGGCCGTGAGCCTCCAGCGCGCGCTCGTAGAAGCTGGGCGCGGGCGCCGCCGGGGTCGCGGGCCGCCCCAGCGCGGCCCCGCAGAAGGCGCACGCCGCCGCGCGCGCCGGACTCCGGCGACCACAGCGGGGACACACCACGAGCTGCACGGCCACCTGCAGAAGATGGCACAAACCGCCCTTCGTCGCGAATCGCAGCGCGTCGGATCCGCACACGAAACGCCCACCTCAGGCAGCTTCCGGCGTGGTAGTTTGCGCCCGCATGTCGAGCGATACCCCGACCCTGCCTCCGGCTCCGCCGCTGCCCCCCGAGGGCGGCTCCGATCGCATCCCGGTGTCCATCGAGGACGAGATGCGCTCGTCCTTCATGGACTACGCCATGTCCGTCATCGTGGCGCGCGCGCTGCCCGATGCCCGCGATGGCCTCAAGCCCGTGCACCGCCGCATCCTGTTCGGCATGCAGGAGGCGGGCAACCACTGGAACCGCTCCTACGTGAAGTGCGCCCGCATCGTGGGCGAGGTCATGGGCAAGTTCCACCCCCATGGCGACGCCTCGATCTATGACGCCCTGGTGCGCATGGCCCAGGACTTCGCCATGCGCTACACGCTGGTCGACGGCCAGGGCAACTACGGCTCGCTCGACGGCGACCCGCCCGCCGCGATGCGCTACACCGAGTGCCGCATGGCCCGGCTGGCCTCGGAGCTGCTGGCCGACATCGACAAGGAAACCGTCGATTTCCAGCCCAATTACGACGAAAAAGAGAACGAGCCCACGGTGCTGCCGACCCGGGTGCCCAACCTGCTGGTCAACGGCGGCACCGGGATCGCGGTCGGCATGGCGACCAACATCCCGCCGCACAACCTGCGCGAGATCATCGACGGCACCCTGGCGCTGCTCGAGAAGCCGAACCTCGGCACGCTGGAGCTGATGGGCCACGTGCGCGGCCCCGACTTCCCCACCGGGGGCATGATCCTGGGTCGCGAAGGGATCTTCCAGGCCTTCGACACCGGCCGCGGCTCGGTCATCCTGCGCGGCAAGGTCCACATCGAGGAGCAGAAGAACAACCGCGAGTGGATCGTCATCGACGAGATCCCCTACATGGTCAACAAGGCGTCGCTGGTGCAGAAGATCGCGGCGCTGGTCAAGGAGAAGCGCCTCGAGGGCATCAGCGACCTGCGTGACGAGTCCTCGCGCGAGGGCGTGCGCGTGGTCATCGAGCTGCGCAAGGACGCGGTGTCCGGCGTCGTCCTCAACAACCTCTACAAGCTGACCCCGCTGCAGACCAGCTTCTCGGTCAACACCGTGGCCATCGTGGAGGGCCGCCCGCGCACGCTCAGCCTGCGCGAGTGTCTGAACATCTTCATCCAGCATCGCCGCGAGGTGGTGACCCGGCGCTCGCTGTACGAGCTGGCCCAGGCGCGCGCCCGCCTGCACATCGTCGAGGGGCTGGCGATGGCGGTCGCCAACATCGACCGCGTCATCGAGATCATCCGCGCCTCGCGCGATCCCGAGGAGGCGCGCACCCGCTTGATGGCCGAGCCGCTGCGCGGCATGGCGCAGTTCCTGGAGCGCGCCGGCCGCCCCGCGGCCGAGGTCGACGGCGCCCGCAAGAAGGGCGACTACTACCTCAGCGAGCTGCAGGCCAAGGCCATCCTGGAGATGCGCCTCAGCAAGCTGACCGGCCTCGAGCGCGAGCAGCTCGAGACCGAGGTGCGCGAGCTGTGGGCGACCATCGATCGCCTGGAGACCATCCTGGGCAGCGACGTCGAGCTGACCCGCGTCATCTCCGACGAGCTGCAGGCCGTGCGCGAGCAGTACGGCGACGACCGCCGCACCGAGATCGTGGAGTCGTCCGAGGAGATCCTGACCGAGGACCTCATCGCCGACGAGGAGATGGTCGTCACCATCACCCACTCGGGCTACGTCAAGCGCAGCCCGGTGACCGCGTATCGTGCCCAGAAGCGCGGCGGCAAGGGCGTCACCGGCGTGGGCGACGTCGAGTCCGAGGCCGACTTCGTGGCCCAGCTGTTCGTGGCCTCGACGCACGACCACCTGATGATGTTCACCAACACCGGGCGCGTCTTCGTCAAGCGCGTCTACGAGCTGCCGGTGGGGCGCCGCGAGGCGCGCGGCAAGGCGCTGGTCAACTTCCTCGACCTGCAGGACAACGAGCGCATCGTCGCCATGCTGCCGGTCAAGGATCTGGCCGAGCCCAAGTACGTCTTCACCACCACGCTGCACGGCACCGTCAAGCGCGTCGAGCTGAAGGCCTACGCCAACGTGCGCTCGAGCGGCATGATCGCGGTCACCATCGAGGACGGCGACCGCCTGATCAGCGCACGCCTGACCGACGGCGAGAGCGACGTCCTGCTGGGCACCCGCAACGGCTACATGGTGCGCTTCCCCGAGAACAAGGTGCGCGCCATGGGGCGCCAGGCCAAGGGTGTACGGGGTGTCAACCTGCGCGAAGGTGATCACGTGGTCGGCATGGAGGTCCTGGGCAAGGACGCCACCGTCGAGCTGCTCACCGTGTGCGAGCACGGCTTCGGCAAGCGCACCGCGCTGGCCGACTACCCGGTCAAGGGCCGCGGCGGCAAGGGCGTCATCGGCATCCGCACCAGCACGCGCAACGGCAAGGTCGTCGCGCTGGTGTGCGTGTCGGACGAGGACCACCTCATCGTCATCACGGTGGCCGGCAAGATCATCCGCATGCCGGTGCGCGGCATCCCGACCACCGGGCGCGCCGCCCAGGGGGTGCGCCTGATCCGCCTCGGCGAGGGCGAGCTGGTCGGCGCCATCGAGCGGCTGGCCGATCCGGGCGACGACGAGAACGCGCCCACCGAGACCGTGGTCGAGACGCTGCCCGACGATGAGGCCGAGGGTGACGGCGACGAGCCGCCGCCCGATGATGAAGGCGACGAGGGTGATGGCGACGAGCCGCCGCCCGATGACGAAGGCGAAGACGCCGACGGCGACGAGCCGCCACCCGACAACGTGGACGACGAGGAGGGCGGCGCCTGATGTCGCGCTCCGAGGAGCTGTTCGCGCGCGCCCAGAAGCTGCTCCCCGGCGGCGTCAACTCGCCGGTGCGCGCCTACCGCGCGGTCGGCGGCAAGCCGGTCTTCGTGGCGCGCGCCAAGGGCGCCCGGGTCTGGGACGTCGACGGCCGTGAGTACGTCGACTATGTCGGCTCGTGGGGGCCGATGATCGTCGGCCACGCCCATGACGAGGTGCTGGCCGCGGTGCACGAGGCGGCCGCGCGCGGCACCAGCTTCGGCGCCCCCACCGAGCTCGAGGTCGACTTCGCCGAGACGGTCAACGCCGCGGTGCCGTCGCTGCACATGATGCGCTGCGTGTCCTCGGGCACCGAGGCCACCATGAGCGCGCTGCGCGTCGCGCGCGGCTTCACCGGGCGCGCCAAGGTCATCAAGATCGACGGCGGCTATCACGGCCACGCCGACTGTCTGCTGGCCGACGCCGGCTCGGGCGTCGCGACCTTCGGCATCCCCGGCTCGGCCGGCGTGCCCGCGGGCGCGGCCAGGGACACCCTGACCGTGGCCTGGAACGACCTCGAGGCCATGCGCGCGCTGCTGGTCGCCAACCCCGGCGAGGTCGCCTGCATCATCGTCGAGCCCATCCCCGGCAACATGGGTGTGGTGCCGCCGGCGCCTGGCTATCTGGCCGGACTGGGCGCGCTGTGCGCCGAGCATGGCGCCATCCTCATCATCGACGAGGTCATGACCGGCTTCCGCGTCGCCTATGGCGGCGCGCAGGCGCTGTATGGCCTGGTGCCCGACATGACCTGCCTGGGCAAGGTCGTCGGCGGCGGCCTGCCCGCCGCGGTGTACGGCGGCCGCGCCGACATCATGGCCAAGATCGCCCCGCTGGGCCCGGTCTACCAGGCCGGCACCCTGTCGGGCAATCCGCTGGCCATGGCCGCCGGGCTGAAGACGCTGGAGCTGCTGCGTCGCCCCGGCACCTACCAGCAGCTGGAGGCGACCTCGGCGCGCCTGTGCGACGGCCTCGGGGCGATCTTGCGTGAGGGCGGCATCGAGCACACCACGAACCGGGTGGGCTCGATGTGGACGACCTTCTTCCAGCCCGGCGCGGTGACCGACTACGCCAGCGCCAAGCGCTCCGACACCGCGCGCTTCGGCCGCTTCTTCCGCGGCATGCTCGAGCACGGCGTGCTGCTGGCGCCCAGCCAGTACGAGGCCGGCTTCGTCGGCCTGGCCCACGGCGACGCCGAGATCACGCGCACGCTGGAGGCGGCACGCGCGGTGGTCAAGGCCGGGATCTAGCAGGCCGCCGCCGGCCAGCACCTCGCCTGGCCCGCGGCGCGGGAAGGTCGTCCGCGGCTGTGACGGTAGGATGCAGCATGTCGGACCAGCAGGCCCGGGCGGCCCGGGGCTACGACCTCGAACCGACAGAGACCGACAGCGAGCGCGAAGGCGCGCTGCGCTGGCCTGGACGGCGCACGCTGGTCGACGTCGAGGTCGAGCGCTGGGGCGGGGCCGACCTGGGCGACCGCGGCGAAGCCGCCACCGGGGCGCTGGCCGACGAGCCCGGCCGTCCCCTCCCCGAGGGCGCCCGCGGCGAGCTGGAGCGCGGCTTCGGGGTCTCGCTCGGCCACGTCCGCGTCCATGACGGTCCCGCCAGCGCACGCGCCGCCCGCGACATGCGGGCGCTGGCCTTCGCCAGCGGCTCCGACATCCACTTTGGCGCCGGTGAGCTCGACTCCGGCAGCGCCGCGGGCCGCCGCTTGCTGGCGCACGAGGTCGCGCACACGCTGCAGAGCGGGGGCGCCCGCGCGGCGCTGAGCGGCGGCCCGGCCCCGGGCAGCCATCCAGGCGAGCGCGAGGCCGACCGGGCCGCGGCCACCGTCCTGGCGGGCGGGCGCGCCTCCGTCCAGGCCAGCGCGGGGCCGGCGCGCATCCACGCCTTCCAGCCCCACGAACACGCCGGGATCGGCGACGACGCCGGCGGCGGCGACCTCGACCTCGAGCTCGATGACGGCTCGACGCTGACCTTCGGCGAGATGACCGCGCTGGCCGACTACATCGGCAGCCTCGACGAGATCCGCAGCCTGGCGGAAAACCCCGCGGGACAGCTGCGCATCCGCTGGACCCTGTGGTTCGCGCGCGTGCGCGGCGGCGACGAGCCCGCGTTCCCGGGCAAGGACCAGGCTCGCAAGGACTGGTACGCCGAGCTGGCCGACAACGCCGATCACTTCGGCGCCGAGGGCCAGACCGCTTACGAGAACGAGCACGCGCAGGCCCTGGTCGACTCCTACTTCGAGGCCTACGAGGGCGCGGGCGGCGGTGGCGGCGCGCGCGCCCGCGAGGCCTTCGCGCACCACTACCTGAACGACCTCTTCGCGGCTGGCCACATCCGTACGCCGCGGCGCGAGATCCAGGACTACTACGACGCCAGGTTCCCGTCGTCGGGCACCCAGATCCTGGAGACCATGGTCAGCTTCATCGCCGACCGGCTGGAGAACGAGACCACCCTGGGCAAGGTCCTCGGCGGCCTCAGCTCGGCGGCCGAGGACGCGGTGCGGGCGCAGATCCAGTCCAAGGCCGGCGGCGTGCTGTCGAGCATGACGCTGGGCCACATCATCGCGGGCGCCTGGCACGACGCCGACAACAAGGGCCTCGGCGTGATCTCCGACTGCGATCCCAGCGGCGCCATGGTGCCCGGCGGCTACAAGTGGACCGCCATGGGCGACGCCAAGCTGAAGACCGCGGAGGCCGCCATCACCAGGCAGATGGCGGTCGCGGCGGCCCAGGCCTCGCTGCAGGAGCTCGACACCATCCTGAGCTACGGCCAGAGCGACGCCTGCAGCGGCCCGGCCCTGACCCGGGACGAGATCTTCGCCAAGGCCGAGGAGGAGGTGGCGCTGATGCAGCCGTTCGCGGCGCTTTCCTACGTGCCGCGCCCCGATCCCGATGCCGGCAACACCGAGTACGACTACGACTGGGAGCACAACGACAGCGCCATGCGCGGCGCCATCGACGCCTACCTCAAGGGCACCATCCACGGCCAGCTGGTGCAGTTCGCCGGCGAGATCCCCGAGACCATGGACCACGACGGCACCACCTTGCACCCGCGCCAGCACTTCCAGGCCTTCTGCGACCACCTCGCCGCGGTCGGGGTCGGGGTCCTCGACGGCGCGGTGCCGGTGTACCGGCCCTACAACCCGGCTGACGACGGCGCCGGGATGTAGCCGCCGGGTGTCAGCTCCGATGCCTCACAGCGCGATCAACTCTCGTGACCGCGCCGCGGCTACTCGTCGTCGTCGTCCTCGGCCTCGTCGTCGCCCGCATCCCCGTCCTCGCCCTCTCCCGCCGCTTCGTCCTCGTCGTCGGGGGGCGCCTCGGCGCCGTCGACCGGATCGAACTTCCACCAGGCGTCGCCGACCTCGAGCACCAGGTCGTCGCCGAGGCGATGCACCGTGGCCAGACGCTCGGGCAGGGGCACGCCCTTGCGATAGAACATCGGGTTGTCGCTGGCGAAGTCGTCGATGACCACCGAGACCAGGCGCTGCGGTCCGTCGGCGTCGGCGGCCTGGACCCCGACCACCAGCCAGGCCGGGCCGATCCCGGGCGCGGCCGCCATCGAGGTCAAGCGCTCATCCATCGTCAGCACCGGGTCGTCCTCGCCGACCTCCTGCACATAGCTCTGCCAGTGCGTCCAGCAGAAGTAGTCGTCGTCCAGCCAGCAGGCGTCCTTGACCATGCCGCTGGCCGGGTCGTCGGTGTACTCGTGCAGCAGCCCGCCCGCCTCGAGGTCGACCACGCGCACGAAGCTGTCGAGGTTGCGCCACACCAGCGCGCGGCCTCCGCCGGGAGACACCCGCACGTGGAGCAGGCCGCGGTCGCGCGGGTGGTTGGGCTCGAAGGGGACGCCGGCCAGCCGACGCGGCGCGCCGCCGGCCTCCCAGACCAGATCGTGGCCCTGCTCGCCAGGCACCATCGCGAAGGTGCGCCCCCCGGTCACGAAGACCCACGACGCGTCGGGCCACGGCGCGCTGGCTGGCGGCGCCGCCGGCGCGGGGCGCGGATCGCCGGGCAGCCGCTGTGCCCGCGGCACCTCGGGCGGCTGCCAGGGCGGCGGCGCCTTCGCGGCCCAGGCCTCCTCGAGCCCGCCGAGCTCCCAGCAGATCCCCCGGGTGTCACGCATCACCGCGCGCCCGCCCAGCTGCCCGACCCGCTCGACGCCGAGCTCCATGACCGCGATCTCCGCCAGGCGATCACCATGGATCCCGACCAGCGCCAGCCGGTCGCGACTGCCGGCCAGCGCGACGCGACCACCCGCGAGCAGCCCGAAGACCTCGCCGGTGCGCTCCAGATAGGCGGCCCCCGGCACCAGCAGCGAGCCCCGACGCTCGAACAGCTGCAGCTGGCCATAGCTGTCACAGACCAGCGCGCGATCGTGGGTCAGGTACGCCGCGGTGCCGCCCCCGACGCCGTCCCACCAGGCGCCGTTGGTCGACCCGTCGGGCAGGCTGACCTCGAACAGCGCGCTGTTCGTGCTGGTGAGCAGGAACTTGCCGTCGTCGCGCAGCGAAGCGCTGTCGATGCCGCCCAGCACGGTGGCGACCGTCTTCAGCGCGCGTGGCTTGCGGGGGTCGATCTCGTCCTCGCCCGCCTCGTCCTCGCCCGTCTCGTCCTCGCCCGCCTCGTCCTCGCCCGCCTCGTCCTCGCCCTGCTCGTCCCCGCCCTCGTCCTCGCTCTCCTCGTCCTCGTCCTCGCTCTCCTCGTCCTCGTCCTCGTCCGGGTCCGCCGCGTCGGCCTGCGCCTCGGTGCCGGGCGGGAAGTACCAGATCCCTCCATCCACCCGCACCAGGCCGCCGCCGGGCAGCGCGAACTTCCCCCGGCCACTCTCGAGCCCCTGCCACACGATCCCCGCGGGCTCGCCCGGCAGGCGCTGCAGCGTCAGCGGCACCTGCAGCTCGGCGATGACCCGCTGCACCTCGGCGAGGCGCTCGGCCTCGTAGGCGGCGTCCTTGGCCGCCTTGGCCCGCGCATCGTAGCCCTCGGGATCGGCGAAGCGCTCCTTCTGGCGCGCACGCAGCGCGGCCAGGTCCTCGATCACGCCCAGCGACTGCCGGGTCCCCGCCAGGATCTCCGCGACCACCGCCGCGGCATCGCGCAGCATGCGCGACGGCGAACCCGCCAGCCGCACGCACAGCTCACGCGCCCGCGCGTCCTCACCCACCAGCATCGAGCGCAGGAGCCAGTACAGTGCCTCTGGCACATCGCGCGCGAAGTCCTCGCGCGCCAGCGCCGCGGCCGGGTCCAGCTCGCGCTGCTCATCATCAGGGAAGCTCTCGTCCCCCGTCAGCGCCTCCGCGATCCACGCCGCCCTGCTCTGCAGCTCCTTCCACCCGGCCCCGGCCCCCTCCCCCTCATCCTCCCCCTCATCCTCCCCCTCATCCTCCCCCTCATCCTCCCCCTCGTCCCCCTCATCCTCCCCCTCATCCTCCCCCTCGTCCCCCTCATCCTCCCCCTCATCCTCCCCCTCATCGGCCGCCGCAATCAGCTCCTCCAGGTCCCCCAGCGGCCAGTGCCCGTTCCATCGCCCCTCCACCGTCTCCACCAGCGCCCTCACCTCCTTGCCCTCCAGCTCGTCGCGCCGGTTCCACACATCCCAGACCACCGCGAAGCACGCCAGATCCGGCGCCAGCTCCGCCGCCATGATGCCCTCCTCGTGCGACCACCTGACCACCGCGGTGGTCGCGCCCTCGCCCCGGCGCACAGGCGGCAGCGCCATGAACAGGCAGTCCCCGTCGCCCTCGATGTCGCCGTAGTAGTGACACCCCGACAACCAGTGCAGCACTGGCTCGTGGTTGCCGTGCCCCGCCTCGTCGACCAGACGCTCGAACACGTTGCCCTCCCCCGCCGCCAGCGCCAGCAGCCCGGGCTCGAAGATGCTGCCCTCGGGCGCCTCGCTCCAGCCCGCCAGCCGCAGATCCTCTGGCAGCCGCCGGCCCAGCATGGCCTCCGCTGCCTGCACCCCGCGCTCACGCGCAGCGGCGTCGCCACCCGCCGCATCGGCCACGAACTTCTGCCAGACCGCCTCCGGGATGCCCTCTGGTCGCCTCGTCATCTGTCGCCTCCGGGTTGACGCTCGGCGCGAAAACCGCCGTCCTGTTGCCCTGGTGCCAGCACCATGCCAGCACCGACCCGGCCCCCTCAAGCATCGGAACACACAAGCGAATCGGCTTCGCTGCGGCGCGCCACAAAGCCGTTGACCCCGAAAACCGCGCGTGATACAGCGTGCCCGCCAATCAGCAGGAGGAGTCTCGATCGACCCAGTAGCCAAGCGCATGTGGAAGACGACCGCGCGAGTCAGCGCGATCGGGCTGGAGATGGCGATAGCGATCGCCATCGGATACGGGATCGGGTGGTGGCTGGACCGCCGCTACGACACCAAGCCCCGATACATGATCATCTTCCTCCTCATCGGAGTGGGCGCCGGCTTTCGCGGCCTCATCCGGGTCGCCCAGGAAGAGCGGGCTCGCCAGCGCAAGGCATCCAAGGAAGCGTCAGCAGCTCCGCCGCCGGACGCGACCAAGACCAGCAAGGACGATCGAGGGTGACATGGACAAGAAGACGCTGACCGCCATCGAGCGCTGGAACCTCATCATCGGAATCTCGATGATCGCGGCCTCCGTCGCGTTCTGGCGCGCCGACGTCGTCATCGGCATGGCCACCGGCGTCGCCCTGGGCACCGCCAACTTCCTGGCCATCCGCTGGGTGGTGTCCAAGTTCATGACCGCCAAGGAGTCGGCCAAGGCCGGCCTGATGGTCGCCCTGATCTTCAAGATGGCCGCCATGATGGTCGCGGTCTTCCTGGTCATGAAGTTCCTGCCGATGAACGTGTTCGCCTTCCTCATCGGCATCTCGGTCTTCTTCATCTCGATCCTGGTCGAGACCGCGCGCATGTCGGGTCGCACGCGGCACAACGGCAACGGGGGAACTGCCTAGATGGGCGAGCACAACACCTGGTGGGACTACCTGCCCGGGTATCAGAACCTGGTCAGCTATCTGCAGGGCCCGCTGGGCCGCAAGTGGCGCTTCATGATGTTCCAGGACAGCCACTTCACGCTGTCCCACGTGCTGTCGGTCGCGCTGGTGTTCGTGTTCCTGTGCATCGGCGCCATCGCGTACAACCGCGCCATGGCCAAGGGCGGCCGCGACGCCATCGTGCCGCCGCCGCGCTGGAGCTTGCGCAACCTGATGGAGACCTTCACCGAGGCCATCTTCTCCACCATGGTCGGCGTCATGGGCGAGAAGAACGCGCGCAAGTACCTCAAGCTGGTCGGCACCCTGGCCTTCTTCATCTTCTTCGCCAACATCCTGGCGCTGATCCCGGGCTTCGCGCCCCCGACCGACACCCTGAAGACCAACGTCGCGCTGTCGCTGGTGGTCTTCGTGATGACCCACGTCTATGGCGTGTGGGAAAACGGCATCGGCTACTTCAAGCACTTCCTGGGGCCCAAGCTGTACCTGGCGCCGCTGATGCTGCCGATCGAGATCGTGTCGCACCTGGCGCGCCCGGTGTCGCTGGCGCTGCGCCTGATGGGCAACATGCTGTCGGACCACAAGGTCGTGTTCGCGTTCTTCGCCCTGGTGCCGCTCTTGCTGCCGGTGCCGTTCATGCTGCTGGGCCTGATGGTCGTCATCGTGCAGACGCTGGTCTTCACGCTTCTCACGATGGTCTACATCTCGATGGCCGTGGCTCATCACGACCACGAGGAGCACGAGGAAGGTCACGGGCACGGCGACGCCGCGCACGCGCACTGAAAAGGTTTGAACCAGTTTTACTGACTCACTGCTGACTGTTGATAAGGAGGACGTCGAGATGTCGAACCGGAAGCTGAAGAGGATCCTGTCCCTGCTGGCCGTGCTGTGCGTCACGTGCATCGCCTCGGTGGCGTTCGCGCAGGACGCGGGCGACAAGGCCGCCAAGGCCCCCGAGTACTTCAAGTGGCTGGCGATCGCGACCGGCTTCGGCATCTCGTTCGCCGCCATCGGTGGCGCGATCGCTCAGGGCAAGACTGCCGCCACTGCACTCGATGGCATCGCTCGCAACCCGAACGCCGCTGACAAGCTGTTCACCCCGATGATCCTGGGTCTGGCGCTGATCGAGTCGCTGGTCATCTACGCGCTCATCATCTCGTTCCTGCTCCTCGGCAAGCTGCCGTAGTTCTCTCGCAGCTGCTCCGCAGACACCCTCGCCTGGGCCCTGGGCCCGCGCGGGGGTGTTTCATTTTCGGGTCACGACCTGGTCACAGCTGACGGGAGTCAAACCGGCGTGTGGTGCGCGGGTTACCCGTGAACGCCATGTCGACAACCCCGGCCGAGACCTCGTCGCAACGCTTCCAGACCTTGCCCACGCCGCCGCACCCGCTGGGCGTGCGCGCGCGCGTGCTGCTGAGCAGCGTGTTCGGACCGTTCGCGGTCGACAATGACGTCAGCCGGCTGTCCAGCCCGATGGAGTTCTGCCACGGCCAGGCCACCCGCTTCCAGCGCGCCTTCTCGATCAGGCAGTTCACGCACACCTACAACCTGATGCTCCTCCAGTGCAACCTGGAGGCGCCCTGCACGGTGCTCGACTTCCCGACCGAGGCGCGCTTCGTCGCCGAGCTGCAGGGCAACCGGTATGACATCGTCGGTATCGGCTCGGTGGCGTCGAACATGGGCAAGGTGAAGCGCATGTGCCAGCTCATCCGCAAGCACGCGCCGGGCGCCACCATCATCGTGGGCGGCCACATCGCCAACACCGACCACTTCCTGGGCGACATCGACGCCGACTGTGTGGTCCCCGGCGAGGGCATCCGCTGGCTGCAGGAGTACCTCGGCCAGGACACCACGGCGCCCATCCGCCACCCCATCACCTTCGCCAACTTCGACACCCGCGTCATGGGCGTGCCCATCCCCGACAGCTTCAACACCCGCGCCGCGCCGGTGTTCCCCGGCGTGGGCTGCCCCGAGGGCTGCGACTTCTGCCTGACCTCGGCCAAGTTCGGCGGCAAGGGGCGCAGCATCAGCTTCTACCGCACCGGCGACGAGCTCTACGCCATCATGGAGCAGATCGAGCGCACCCTGGGCACCACCAGCTTCACCATCCTCGACGAGAACTTCCTGCTCTACCGCAAGCGCGCGCTGCGCCTGCTCGAGCTGATGCAGCAGCACGGCAAGATCTGGGACATCTACACGTTCAGCTCGGCCAAGGCGATGGAGAAGTTCTCCATCGAGCAGCTGGTCGGCCTGGGGCTGACGCTGGTGTGGGTCTCGATCGAGGGCAAGGACAGCCACTTCGACAAGCTGGCCGGAGTCAAGACGCTGGAGCTGGTCGAGCGCTACCAGGCCCACGGCATCCGCATCGTCGGCTCGGCCATCATCGGCCTGCCCGAGCACACGCTGGAGAACATCGACGCTGCCATCGAGTACGCCGCCGCGCACGACACCGACATCATGCAGTTCATGCTGTACATGCCGGCGCCCGGCACCGAGCTCTTCGAGCGCATGTCACGCGCCAACCTGATGCTGCCGCTGAAGGAGCGCCCGGTCGAGGACTGGCACGGGCAGTACCGCTTCAACTACCACCACCCGCACATCCCGCCCGGCGCCGAGACCGAGCTCATGGAGCGCGCCTTCAAGCGCGACTTCGAGCGCAACGGCCCCAGCATGCTGCGCATGTTCGAGACCCAGCTCGACGGCTACCTGCGCCATCGCGACGACCCCGACGCCCGGGTGCGCGCCCGCTTCGCCAAGGCGACCACCGCGCCGTGGGCCATCTTCGCCGCCGGCCTGACCTGGGCCGCGCGGCGCTGGTTCGCCAAGCAGGGCAACGTCATGGTGACGGCGCGCCTGGGCGGCTTCCTCGCCAAGCTGCACGGCGCCTTCGGCTGGAAGACGCGAGCCGCTGCGCCGGTCCTGGGGCGAATCTTCTACCAGACCCTGCTGCGCGAGGAGCGCCGCCAGGCCGCCGGCTTCATCAAGGACCCGCCGTGCAGCGTGTTCAAGAACCGCCGCGCGCTCGAGCTCGAGGGCCGCTCGCCCGACGGCGCGGTGCCCTGGGCCGAGTGCGCCGCCCCGCCCCCCATCGCCGGCAAGCGCCCCGTGGTCAGCGCCGCCTGGGGCCACGGCGTCGACGCGGCTGGTGGCGCGCGGCCGGCGGTGTCGGCGCTGCCGCAGTAGCGGAGGGAGGTCCATGGCTGGCGGGCGGACGTCCACATCCGCTCAGACCGACGCTGCCACTTGCGGTCAGCGATGGCGTGTTCCTCTCGGTACCATCGGTGCGTCGTCCGTCGGCGCGAGTCGCGCGTACAGTTCGTGGAGCTTCGCCCGCAGCACCTCCTTCGGCGGCAGGAACGTCTGGTACTCCGCCACCAACGTGGGCGATGTCGTCCGTGCGAGAGCGTACTCGACGACCTCATCGTCCTTTGTCGCGCAGAGCAGCACGCCGATCGAGGGGCGCTCGTGCGGCTTCCTCACATCGCGGTCGAGTGCTTCGACATAAAACGAGAGCTGGCCCAGGTCGGCGGGCTTGAACTTCTCGGTCTTCAACTCGAAGGCGACGAGGCACTGCAGGCCACGGTGAAAGAACACGAGATCGACCTCGAAGTCTTGTTTGCCGACCTGCACAGGGTACTTCGAGCCGACGAAGCAGAAGTCGCGACCCAACTCGGTGAGGAAGCGTCCAAGATGCTGGAGGAGGGCCCCGTGGAGATCGGCTTCCGAGTGGCCGTCGGAAAGCGCGAGGAACTCGACGTTGTAGGCGTTCTTCAGCTCGGCGAGCGCGTCGGGGATCTGTCTCAGCGCTGCTGAGACTCTCTTCGCAGCGTGGGCACCGCGCAGGGCCGCGCCATGTCGAGGCCCACATGTTCAGGTGAACCTGCGGTTTCTACAACCGGATCTGCCCTTCGATCTTGGACTTGGTGAATGCGCGACTGGAAGGCCATGCATGCGGATCACGCCACCTGCATCTGATGGGCTTGGGCCCGGCTAGCTACTTGCGGGCGGCGGAGCGGTCGCGGCCGAGGACGTGGTCGAGGCGGGCCAGGGCGACGCGGAGGTCGATGCGGGCGCTGAGGTTCTCCAGGCGGACGCCGGTGAGGGCGGTCTCGGCGTCGGTCAGCTCGGCGCTGGTGGCGCGGCCGTTCTGGAACAGCAGGCGGCGCACGCGGTAGGCCTCCTCGGCCGCCGTCAGGGCGCGGCCGCTGGTGTCGATGGCGACCAGGGCCTGGCGGTAGCTCTGCTGCGCGGCCACGACCTGGGTGCGCAGGCCGTCCTCGAGGGCGGCGCGCTGGGCCTCGAGCTGGGCCAGCTTGGCCTGGGCCTTGCGGACGTTGGCGCGCGCGGCGGGGATGTCGGTCGGGGTCCAGCTCAGCTGCAGGCCGGCGTCCCAGTTCCACGAGAACTTGTCTTCCTGCGGGAACGAGCGCTGGTTGGGGTTGACGTAGGAGGCGTCGGCGAAGGCGTCCAGGCGCGGCAGGTAGGCCACCTTGCTGAGGCCCGCCTCGGCGCGCGTGGCGGCCTCGGCCTCGCGCAGCTGGCGCAGCTCGAGGCGGCTGGAGATGGCCTCGCGCCACAGCGCGGGCTGGTCGCCGACGCCGCCGGGCGTGGCCGGGTCGGCGCGCACGTCCTCGCCGATGCGGTACTCGCCGGTGGGATCGTGCATCGCGGTGCGCAGCTGGTGCTCGGTCAGCACCTGCAAGTTCCTGGCGCGCTCGACCAGCAGCTCGGCGCCGGCGACCTGGGCCTCGACCTGCAGCACGTCGGCGCGCGACGCGGTGCCGACCTCTGCCGCGGCCTTGGCGTCGGCCAGGTGGGCCTGGCCCTGGGCCAGCGCCTGCGCCGCGATCACCACCTGCAGCCGGGCGCGCACCCAGTTGTAGTACAGCTCGCGCGCCGCGCTGGCGACCTCGAGCTGGGTCGACTGCACGCCGATGCGCGCCGCGCGCACGCCGGCCGAGGCCGCCGCCTTGGCCTTGGGCATCCGCAGGAAGTAGTCCGACACCGGGACCTGCAGCGAGCCGCCCAGCGAGTAGCTGTTCAGGAAGACCGGGATGGTCACGCCGGGCGCCAGCTCGGCTGAACCCGGGTCGGACAGCCGGGTGTAGCGCGCCGCCGCGGTCAGCTTGGGCGTGAAGGCCCACACCGCGGCGTCCAGCGCCGCCTGCGCGGCGGCCACCTCGGCCTGCTTGGCGGCGACGTCATAGCTCGAGCCCTGGGCGCGGCGCGCGACCTCGTCGGCGGTCAGCGCGCTGCCCTTGCCGCCGGCGAGATCGGCGTCCAGCGCCTGGTCGACCGGCCCCGGGCCCGCCTCGGCCAGGGGGACCGGCGCGGGCGCCGCGGCGACCGGCTTGGATGCCGGCGTCACTGGACCGGGTTCATCGGCGCGCGCGACGTTGCTGGCGAGCAGCGCGCCGCCGAGGACCGCCAGGCCGAGCCATCTCTTCTCTGTCGTCATCACCGGGTCTCCTTCTCTCTTCTCTCTTGTCAGCCACGCTCTTCACGCCTCGTGCCAGCCGGCCCAGAACCACTCGTCACCGCGAAACCACGCCATTCGCCCCGCCGAACCCGGTCACGAAACGTGACCGTCCGCCATGACTCGTTACGCGGACGGCCGGCCAGCTGTCCGCATGGGCCGGACAGGCGGACACCTGTCCGCCCGATGAACCCGCTGCAACCCCTGGCAAAGATACATGTAGCGATGGTCCGCTGGATGCAATCCAAGCCGACATGATGCCTTCTGCTCACCCCTTCGTCCGTGTCCGTCCAGCCACCCGGCGGCTCCTCGGCGGCGCCGCCCTGGCCGCCTCGCTGACCTCTCTCGTCACCTTGCTGGCCAGCTGCAGCTCGCGCTCCGACGCGCAGGAGCGCCGCGACGCCACCGCCGACCCGCTGGTCAAGGTCAGCACCGCCGCAGTGCAGAGCCGCCCGGTGCCGATCTACCTGCCGCTGACCGGCACCCTGCGCGCCGAGCGCGAGTCCGACGTCGCCGCCGACAGCCCCGGCAAGGTCACCGCCACCTTCGTCGAGCGCGGCGACACCG
>JADYYK010000009.1 GCA_020853705.1 Deltaproteobacteria bacterium | reverse complement strand
TCAGCAACAACGGCGGCGTCAGCACCAGCAGCGTCATGGTCGCCCTGACCGGCAGCGACCTCGGTCAGTTCAGCCTGGGCACCGACACCTGCTCGGGAGCGCCGCTGGCCGCCGCCGCCACCTGCACCGTGGTGGTGCGCTTCGCGCCCAGCAGCCAGGGCAGCTTCGCGGCTGGGCTCAGCATCAGCGCCACCGACGGCGGCACCGCCATCGCGTCGCTGACCGGCACCGGGGTGCTGCCCGCGATCCTCAACGTGGCGCCCAGCGGCATGTTCGTCTTCCCGTCCACTTACGTCGGGGAGGCCGCCACCGTGACCGCGACCTTCAACGTCGACAACACTGGCGGGGTCGACAGCGGCCCGCTGTCGGTGGTGCTGGCCGACACGGTGAACTACTCACTGACCAGCAATACCTGCACCGGGGTGCTGGCGCCGGCCGGGATGTGCGCATTCACCGTGCGCTTCGCCCCGACCGCTGCGGGGGCCAGGAACTCCACGGTGACGGTCAGCGCGACGCCGGGCGGCTCGCGCCAGGTCGTGCTGGAGGGCAGCGGCGCCGATCCGCTGGGCTGGACCGGCAACGCGACCTTCGCGGGCACCTTGCCCGCGGCCAGCAGCGAGAACGTCTTCGTCCTGCGCAACGACGGCAGCGTGAGCAGCGGCGCGCTGGCCATCACCATCACCGGCGCCAACGCCGGCGACTTCGTGCGCCAGGCGCCTGGCGCGGGCGAGTGCGTCGATGGCACCGCGCTGGTCGCGGCGGCGTCGTGCATGGTGCGGGTGCGCTTCTCGGCGTCGGCGCCGGGCGCGCGCAGCGCCATGCTGCAGGCGACCGCCAGCCCGGGCGGCACGCCGATGCTGGCCCTGACCGGCACCGGCCTGCGCAGCGCGATCCTGGACGGCTCGCCAGGCCCCACGTACATGTTCTCGTCCCCCCAGGGGGTCGGCACCAGCAGCTCGCCGCGGGCCTGGACGGTGACCAACAGCGGCGACGAGAACACCGGCGCCATGACCATCACGACCGGCGGCGACCTCGCTGACTTCCCCTTCACCACGACGTGCAACTCGGGCTCGGTCATCAACGCTCACTCGTCGTGTGGCTTCGACATCAGCTTCAGGCCCACGGCGCTCGGCACCCGCACGGCGACCTTCCAGGTCTCGGCCGGACCGGGCGGCACCGCGCTGCTGACGGTGTCGGGCACCGGCCAGCCCACGCTGTCGGTCAGCGTGGTCGGCGGCGGCACCGGCCTGGTGACCTCGAGCCCGGCCGGGATCAGCTGTCCGCCCACCTGCGCGGCTGGCTTTCCGCTCAACGCGACGGTGCAGCTGCGCGCGCGCACCGCCAACGGCGCCAACGCGTTCTTCCGCGGCTGGGGCGCCGGCGACTGCAGCGGCAGCTTCCAGGACTGCAACCTGACCATGTCGCAGGGCCGCAGCGCGATCGCACAGATCGCGCCCATCACGCACAACCTGGCCTTCGTGTCGTCGACCGCGCTGGCCGCCAACCTGGGCGGCGTCGCGGCCTATGACGCCCAGTGCAACGCGCTGGCCTCGGCGGCGGGCATCAACAACTTCGACGCCCCCGGCGGCAGCGCCTATGTGGCCTGGATGTCGGACAGCGTCACCGCGGCGCCGTCGCGCCTGGCCAGCGCGCGCGGCTTCGTGCGCCGGGACGGGGTGCCCTTCGGCGACGATCAGGGCTCGCTGCTCAGCCAGGCCCGCGTGCTGGGCGCGCTGTCGCTCGACGAGACCGGCCGTGATGTCGGCAACCGCGAGGTCATGACCGGCACCGACAACTTCGGCAGCGCGGTGGTCGGCGGCACCTGCTCGAACTGGGCCAGCAGCAGCGTGACCGAGAGCGTGACGCTGGGCGCCAGCCACGGCGGCCCGCTGGCGTGGAGCCAGAGCGGCTCCGGCACCTGCGACGTCGCGCGTCCGATCTACTGCCTGATGCGCAACCGCAACGCGGCGGTCAACCCGCCCACGCTGACCGGGACGCGGCGGGTCTGGGTGTCCTCGGGCTACACCCCGGGCGTGACCACCCCCGACGCCCACTGTGACGGCGACAAGCCCGCGGGCGTGGCGTCGGCGCGGGCGATGATCGCGACCACCACCGTGCTGGCCAGCAGCGTGGTGACCCTGGCCACCACCTATGTGCGCCCCGACGGCCATGTGGTCGGCAGCGGCGCCCAGCTGGCGTCGGAGGCCACCCTGCAGAGCGGGATCTGGCAGACCTCGAGCGGGTCGTACTTCGCCACCGGCGGAGAGACCTGGACCGGCTCCCAGGGGTCGCCCGGGGTGCTGGCGACGCTGGCAGGCAGCTGCGAGGACTGGACCCGCGCCGACACCGGCATCGGCCGCCGCGGCAACCTGCGCCTGGTGTCGAGCTGGTTCCAGGGCGACGCCAGCGCACCGTGCGACGCCGGCGGGGCCACCGTGCGGCTGTACTGCGTCGAGCAGTAGCCCCCTCGAAGCGTAGCCCCCTCGAAGCGAAGCTTCGAGGAGGCTATTCCGCTCCGGCTCCGCTCCGCTCCGTCTCCGTCTCCGTCACTTCGCGCGCGCGCGCGCCAGCAGCGCCTTGAGGCGGTACTCGTCGGCGTCGCTGGTCGGACGGGCGTCGACGCCGAAGCCGGCGGCGCGCCCGGGGCCACCGGGATCGATGCGCGCGATGGTGCCGGTCAGCTCGATGGGATCGTCGGTGGTGTCATCCTCGGGGACCAGCATCATCTCGACGCTGGAGCCGACCTGCAGCGTGGGATGATCCTCGGGCACGGCCTCGATGAACAGGCCGCCCTCGCTGGCGTCGCGCACACGCAGGATCTTGACCGAGGTGCCCAGCTTGAACTCGACCTGGGCGAAGATCTCGACGCGCGGCCAGCGCCGCTTGTCGAGTGGCGGAGGTGGTTTCCCCATGACGCGAAGATAGCGCCGATCCTGGTTGCGCGGGGTGCGGCCTGCCGGTGCGGCAAGAATGCGCGACCAGGTCAGGGCGGCGTGGGGGTGCAGGGGCCCAGCGTGGTGGTGCGCGGGGGCCGGAAGCAATAGGTCGGGCCGCGCTGGGGCGGCAGGCGCAGGTTCTCGAGGTGGTAGAAGCGCAGCTCGCACCACTGCGGAGTGCCGGCCAGCGGTTGACCCGTGAAGGGCAGCTGGCCGCAGCGCCGCGACTCGCCGGGCTCGAGCAGGTCGGTGCCACAGCCGCTGTCGGCCTCGCGCGCGCCGCCGGCGACCGCGCAGCTCGACACGAAGCGGCTCCACGCGCCTTTCGGCTGCGGCCGCAGCGCCGTCAAGCGCCAGTCGACCAGGATCGACTGGCCGCCCGACAGCTCGGTGTCCATGCGGGTGTCGACGCTGTCGATGCGCAGCAGGCCTTCGCCGACCGGTGGGCGCTCGACCAGCGCCGGCGTGCAGCGGCCGACGGTGAGCTTGCCGCCCTGCATGCAGACGCGGCCGAGCTCGGAGCGCCCGTCGGGGGCGTTGGCGTGGAACGCCAGCTCGCAGCGCGCCGGCTTGCCGGGCAGGCCGTGGAAGCCGAACAGGTGGGCCTCGGGGTGGCTGCCCTGCTCGCCGGGGCCGGCCTCGCCGTCGATGGCAGGGCTGTCGTCGACCCAGACCACGTCGCCGACCAGGCAGGCCGCCTTGAGCCACAGCGACTGCCGGCGGCGCTCGTCGCCGCCCATGGCGGCCAGCGCGAGCGGCTCGCCGCGCCAGGTCAGCGCCAGTGAACGGCCGTCCTCGCTGGCCCGGCCCATGGTCACACGCAGCGCGCTGAGGCCGCGCACCGCGACGGCACCCTTGCCGAGGCGGGCGCCGCCGTCGCGCGAGCAGGCCGCCAGCAGCGGGCCGAGCAGCAGCAGCGTCCTTGCGCGCAACCTGGGCATCGCGGCATCTTGCCATGAGTGAGCGCGGCTCCGGCTGGCGCGAGCGCGCTCCGGTGTGACAGCGCTGCCGTGAAGCGCCACGTGCGCTGTGGTGAAGCCTCGGGAATCGTTGTGACGCGGCCCTGGCGCCATGCTTGCAAAGTCTCGTCGTGGAGGTCACATGGCGCGGTTTTCGGGCACGGCTGTGGCGCTGCACGCAGTCCTGATGACGGTCCTCGCGGCTGCCAGCGGTTGCGGGGCCGATGACGATGGCGACGACGATGTCGACGCTGCGACCTCGGGGGCCGACGGTGGCAACGGGGTGGCGTTCTGCAACGCCGACCTCGACCTGATGTCGAGCACTGGCGTGGTCGGGCTGCGCTACCCGATGACCATCATCAGCGGTATCACCGCGGGCGAACGCGACACCACCTGGGTCGGCGCGCTCCGCGCCGCCAGCCCCATCGTCAACCAGGATTGTCCGGCGCGCTTCGAGACCACCCCGCCCGGCCCGCCATGCTCGGCCGACAGCCAGATCGACCTCGGTGGCAGCTTGCTCACGGTGGGGCTGCCCCTGGCCGATCTGTCCGCCATCCCGACCGGACAGGCGGTGCACGTACGCGCGCGTGCCGGCTTCGCCGTCGGCGCCACGCCCAGCGCCGACAACCTGCTGGTCGACATCACGCGGCAGAGCGACGGCGCGCCCCTGGTGGTCGCCGGCGCCTTCAGCTACCCGACCGGCTCGGCGCTGGCGCCGCCGTGGAGCTTTGGCTATCTGACCCTGCGGCTCGACGCGACCCCGGTGTGTCGCAACCAGCCGCGCGACGTCTGTCGACGCTCGTTCCTGTCGCGGGCGCTGGCGGTCGAGGCGCCGTCGGGCACCGTGCGGCTGGAGCCCGGCCAGAGCGCCGAGTTCCCCACGCTGTATGGCCGCTACCGGGTCACCCTGCGCGGCCTGGTCGAGCGCGGCGGTGGTGAAGGCGATGAGTGCGCCGACTATCAGCCGCCGCGGGCGTCGTTCGAGATCGTGCGTCTGGGTGATTGATCGAGGGTAAGATCGCGCATGACCATCGGTCGGAGCACGCTGCTGCTGGGGCTGCTGGTGCTGACGGCGGCGGGTGGCTGCCAGAGGAAGCGGCGCGCCGGGGCGGCTGGCGAGGGCGGCCCGCGGGTACTCGACATGGGCATCAGCGCGGCCACCGCGTGCGCCGCGCTGGCCGACGGGCGCGTGCTGTGCTGGGGCGACAACCGGGACGGCACCCTGGGCGACGGCACCATGAAGGCCAGCGCACGCCCGGTCGCGGTGGTCGGCCTCGGCGACGCCGTCGAGGTCGAGGTCGGCAAGGGCAAGGCCTGCGCGCTGAAGCGGGACCACACCGTGTGGTGCTGGGGCGCGCTCCGGCCGCCCAGCGACGCCGCGCCGCCCGAGGACGTGGCCCCGCCGCGCCCGCTCACGCCGCCCGAGCATGACGCCGTCGCCACCCAGCCCGCGACCGTGGTCGGCTATCTCGCCGGCGCCGAGTCGATCACCATGAATGGCGACTGGAACCTGTGCGCGCGCCTCGCGGGCGGCGAGGTGCGCTGTTTCGGCTACGTCAACGTCCCGACCCGGGTGCCCGAGCTGCAGGGCGCCAGCGTGCTGGCCGCCGGCCCCGATGGCGTGGCCGGCGTGGCCCAGGGCGCCATCACCGTCGTCGACCTGCGCCTGCCGCACCGGGCGCGCACCCTGACCGCGGCCGACCCCATCGAGGCCATCGACGCCATCGCGGTCGGCACCGCGCTCTGTGTGCGCGGCGCGCGCAAGGGCCAGCTCGGCATCCACTGCGCGGGCTGGACCAGCGACGTCCTCAGCACCTTCACCACGCCAGCGCTGGCCACCGCGCCGCACACCTTCGCGCTGGGGGCCAGCACCGGCAGCTTCGTCGCCGCCGATGGCCGCCTGGGCCGCTTCGGCATCGGCGACGTCGATCGCCGCGCCCAGACCGCCAGCGGCGAGGCGGCGGGCGACGGCGACATCGTCGCGGTGTGGGCCGGCGCGCACTACAGCTGCCACGCTCGCAGCACCAGCGCGCTGCGCTGCCAGGGCGCCCTCGAGGGTGTCGAGCTGGCCGCCCGCGAGGCGACCATCCGCTTGCCCTGAGCGCGCCCCGCCGCCACGATGGGTCGGACCACCTTGGCTCACTGCGTCATGAATTGGCGATTGACTCCCACTGGGGCCCTCGCCAATATCCGCCGCCGAGCGTGGGCCAGGCCGCGGAAAATACGGAGCAACGCCAGGATGACGTGGTGCTGTCGTGGGTCGCCCATCCAGCGCGACGCGCACCTGGGCGTACAGTGTTCGCCATCGTCATCGTGCTGGGCATGGTGGTGCTCACGCGGATCGGCCTGCAGTCGAATCTCCTCGCGGTGATTGCCCTCGCCACGCTGCTGGTGTCGACGGCGCCGTTCTTCCTGCCCACGCGCTACACCATGACCCGGCGCGGGATGATCCAGCAGCGCGCCCGCGTGGTGCGCGACCGGCCCTGGAGCAGCATCCGGCGCGTCAGCGCGGGCCCCGGCGCCATGCTGCTGTCGCCGTACCGGGTGCCGTCGTGGCTGGAGCGCCACCGCGGTCTCATCGTGATGTTCGACGGCGCCAACCGCGCCGAGGTGCTGGAGACGGCGCGCCGCCTGGTTGCGGACGCCGCTGCCACGGCCACTGTCGCCAGGTCGGCACAGCGGCCGCTCCAGCCCGAGTTGGCGGCGCACACGCAAAGGAGTGGGGGATGAGCGAGCGGATGGAGGATCTCGAGCGGCTCGAAGCCGAGCTCGAGGCGGGGGATCGCGAGCTGCTCGACACGCTCGCGCAGGGCATCACCAAGCGGCGCCTCAGCGCGGCGGCCATCTTCTTCCTGGAGTCGATGAAGCCGCTGGGCTGGATCGGGTCGCAGGTCATGTACTTCTTCCAGCCCATCATGCGGCTGGTGTTCTCGGAGTCTTCGCGCTACGACCGCGCGGCGCGGCTGCTGGAGCGTCGCGGCACCGTGGAGCTCCTGCTCCGTCGCATCGAGGACCACCAGGTCGTGTTCACCGAGGAGCTCGAGGCCCAGAAGCTGGCCGCGCGCGCCCTCAAGCTGGAGCAGAAGGCCGCCGCCAAGGCTGACAAGGAGGCGCGTCGCGCCGCCAAGCGCAGCAAGGGCGACGTCCAGCCCCGCGCCTGATTCCCCCAAGGACCCCCCGCATGTCCACGCCAGCGCACCCGCACGCCTCCTCGGGGCGTGACTTCTCGAAGATCCGATCGGTGCTCGCCCCCGACTGCGGCTCCACGACCACCAAGGCCATCCTCATCGAGCTGGTCGGGAGCGAATACCGCCTGACCTCGCGCGGTGAGGCCCCGACCACGGTCGAGGCCCCGGTCGAGGACGTCACCCAGGGCGTGCTCAACGCCGTGCGCGAGATCCAGGAGCTGCGCGGTCGCAAGTTCCTGAGCGACGACGGCAAGAAGCTGATCACGCCACAGACCGGTGACGGCGATGGCGCGGTCGGGGCCGACATCTACATCTCGACCTCGTCGGCCGGCGGTGGCCTGCAGATGATGGTGGCCGGGGTCATCGCCAAGATGACCGCGGAGTCGGCCGCGCGCGCCGCCCTGGGCGCCGGCGCCATCGTCATGGACACCGTGTCCACCGACGACAAGCGGCTGCCGCACCAGCGCATCGAGCGCATCCGCCAGCTGCGCCCCGACATGATCCTGCTCGCCGGCGGCACCGACGGCGGCACCCTGTCGCACGTGGTCGAGCTGGCCGAGCTCCTGGCCGCGGCCAACCCGCGCCCGCGCCTGGGCATCGGCTTCGATCTGCCCGTGATCTACGCCGGCAACAACAAGGCGCGCCCCGAGATCCAGCGCATCCTCGGCGGCAAGGTCGCGCTGCAGATCGTCGACAACCTGCGCCCCGTCCTCGAGCGCGAGAACCTGCAGCCGGCGCGCGACGCCATCCACGAGCTCTTCATGGAGCACGTCATGGCGCAGGCCCCCGGCTACAAGAAGCTGATGGAGATGGCCGACGCCCCCATCATGCCGACCCCCGGCGCGATGGGCCTCATCATCCAGGAGGTCGCGCGGCGCGACAAGCTGGCGGTGGTCGGCGTCGACATCGGTGGCGCCACCACCGACGTGTTCTCCGACTTCGACGGCGTCTTCAACCGCACCGTGTCGGCCAACCTGGGCATGAGCTACTCGGTGTCCAACGTGCTGGCCGAGGCCGGCCTGCCCAACATCCTGCGCTGGGTGCCGTTCGCCATCGACGAGGCCGAGCTGCGCGATCGCATCGGCAACAAGATGATCCGGCCCACGACCATCCCGCAGACGCTGGAGGAGCTCAAGATCGAGCAGGCCATCTCGCGCGAGGCGCTGCGCCTGGCCTTCCTGCAGCACAAGCTGTTCGCGGTCAAGCTGTCGGGCGTCCAGAAGGAGCGCACCATCGCCGACGCCTTCTCGCAGGGCGGCCAGGAGTCGATCATCGACCTCGGCAAGCTCGGCCTCATCGTCGGCTCGGGCGGCGTGCTGTCGCACGCACCGCGGCGCTCGCAGTCCGCGATGATGATGATCGACAGCTTCCTGCCCGAGGGCGTCACCGAGCTGGCGGTCGACTCGATCTTCATGATGCCGCACCTCGGCGTGCTGTCCACGGTCAACCCCAGGGCGGCCACCGAGGTCTTCCTCAAGGACTGCCTGGTGCGCATCGGCACCTGCGTGGCCCCGGTGGGCCCGCCCGCGCCCGGCAAGCCGTACATGAAGTACGAGCTGACGCTGCCCGGCGGCAAGCGCGAGAGCGGCGAACTGGCCTACGGTCAGCTCAAGCAGATCGCGCTGGAGTTCGAGGCCGGCGCCGCCGACGCCGTGCTGACCCCGCTAGGCAAGCAGGTCGACTTCGGCAAGGGCAAGGGCCACGCCTGGCAGGGCAAGCTGCGCGGTGGCACCGCCGGCATCATCTTCGACGCCCGCGGCCGGCGCCCGTTCGAGATCCCGACCGCCGAGAAGGACCGCGTGCGCGCGCTGACCGAGTGGAACGCGGCGCTCGATCTCTATCCCGCCGACGACATGGGGAAGAAGTAATGGCCCAGGCCTACACGCCAGGACTCAAGGTCACCGGCAAGACCACCATCAGGAAGACGCGCCGGCTGCCGCTGGTCGGCACCGTGACCGTCAAGGTCGGGGACCGCGTCAGCGCCGATCAGGTCGTCGCGCGCACCGAGCTGCCCGGCAAGGTCTTCCCGGTGTCGCTGGCCAACCAGCTCGGCGTGCTGCCCGAAGAGGTCCCGGACATCATGCGCAAGAAGGCCGGGGAGCACGTCACCAAGGACGAGGTCCTGGCCGAGAAGAAGGCCTTCTTCGGCTTCATCAAGACCGACTTCAAGTCGCCCATCACCGGCGTGGTGGAGTCGATCTCCAAGATCACCGGGCAGGTCATCCTGCGCGAGCCGCCCATCCCGGTCGAGGTCAAGGCCTACATCGACGGCGTCGTGGTCGAGGAGATCGCGCACGAGGGCGTGGTGGTCGAGGCCGAGGGCGCGCTGGTGCAGGGCATCTTCGGCCTGGCCGGCGAGGTCCACGCGCCGATCATGAAGCTGGCGAAAAGCCCCGACGAGATCATCGACGAGGACAAGATCTACGACTCCTTGAAGGGCAAGGTGGTCATCGGCGGCGCGCTGCTCACGCGCGGCGCCCTCAAGCGCTGCGCCGAGGTCGGCGTCACCGCCTTCGTGACCGGCGGCTTCCGCTACAACGACGTCAAGGAGGTCCTGGGCTACGACGTCGGCGTCGCCATCACCGGCCACGAGAAGCTGGGCACCACCCTGGTGGTGACCGAGGGCTTCGGCAAGATCGCGATGGCGCACGCGACGTTCGAGCTTTTGTGCGCGCACGAGGGCAAGATCGCCTCGCTGAGCGGCGCCACCCAGATCCGCGCCGGCGTCATCCGGCCCGAGGTCATCATCCCGCTGGGATCCGACGACACTGCCAAGGTGGTCGAGACCTCCGAGGCGGTCGACCTCGGCCTCGACGTCGGCGCCCCGGTGCGCGGCATCCGCGCGCCCTACTTCGGCCGCATCGGCAAGGTCACCGCGATGCCGCACGAGCTGATGAAGATGCCGTCCGAGACCAAGGTCCGCGTGCTCGAGGTCGAGTTCGAGGATACCCACGAACGCGTGCTGTGTCCGCGCGCGAACGTCGAGACGATCGAGCGGAGGTGAGTCCGGTGAGTGAGACCGTGGCCAAGCTGGTGAAGAGCGCGATGTTCGCGCTGATCCTGGTGGCTGGTCCGGCGAGCGCGCTCGCCGAGGGCGAGGCCGCCGACGCCGAACCGCAGTGGCCGCCGCCCGAGGGCGCGACCTCCGGGGCCGGCGTCGCCGGGGCACCCGGGCCGGTGGGCAACCTGAGCGCGGGCGCGCCGAAGTATGACGATGGCAGCGCCATCGACATCAAGTGGACGGCGTCCGCTGGCGAGGCCGAGGGCGCCTCGCCCAAGGTGACCAGCTACCTGGTGCTGCGCTCGAACCCCAAGACCGGCCCGGTGGCCGACCTCATCGGCAAGGACCCCATGACGCTGGCGCCCAGGGCGGACGCCTTCACCATGGTCAAGGTGGTGCCGGCCACCGGCGCGGGCAGCGAGTACAGCCTGCGCGATCAGCCCGCGAAGAAGACCCGCTTCGTCTACATGGTGTTCCCGATGGCCGGCGCCGTGTACGGCCGCCCGGCGCTGGTCGGTCCGGCCAGCACCGACACCGCGTACTGGAACGGGCACCACTGGCTGGTGGCGCTGACCGTCCTCATCATGGGCGTGCTCATCGCCTACTTCCTCGGTCAGGCCAAGAAGCGCGGCAAGGAGATGTACATCCGCCGCATCGCCGGCATCGACGCCATGGACGAGGCCATCGGCCGCGCCACCGAGATGGGGCGCCCGGTGCTGTACGTGCCCGGCGTCGAGGAGATCCAGGATCTGCAGACCATCGCGTCGATCCTGATCCTCGGCCACGTCGCCGAGACCGTCGCCAAGTACGGTGCCGAGATCAAGGTGCCGTGCATGATCCCGCTGGTCATGGCCATCTCGGAGGAGGTCGTGCGCGAGGGCTTCGTGCGCGCCGGCCACCCCGACGCGCACAAGCCGCGCAACATCATGTTCATCTCGTCGGAGCAGTTCGCGTTCACCGCCGGGACCAACGGCATCATCATCCGCGACAAGCCGGCGACCAACATCTACCTCGGCCGCTTCTTCGCCGAGTCGCTGATGCTGGCCGAGACCGGCTACATCAACCGCTCGATCCAGATCGCGGGCACCGCCGAGATCACGCAGCTGCCCTTCTTCATCGCGGCGTGTGACTACACCATCATCGGCGAGGAGCTGTTCGCGGTGTCGGCCTACCTGTCACGCGAGCCGCGCCTGCTGTCCTCGCTGAAGGCGACCGACTACTTCAAGGCGCTGCTGATCCTGTTCATCGTCTTTGGCACCGTCTGGATGACGTACTTCCACTCGGATCCTGCGCGCCAGGCGGCGTTCATGGATCTGTTCTTCCCGGGTTCGTGATGAAGAAAACACTGCCACTCCTGCTCACCTTCTTCGTCGGCGTCGTCGGCGCCATGGGCTACTTCGTGCCCGCCGGCGGCATGACCAAGCTGTCGTCCACGCTGAACGACTTCGGCATCATCATCGCCGCGGTCGCCTTCGTGCTCGGCGGCATCAACATCGTCCAGGTCAACATCCCCATCGTGGTGCGGCGCCGGCCCGACTGGGGCTACAAGCTGGTCATGCTGCTGTCGGCGGTCGCGGTGCTGCTGGTCGGCTTCCGGCTGCACGAGTTCTGGGCCCCGGCGCAGAAGGGCACCGTCGCGGTGTCGCCGGTGTCCGACCTGCTGGTGGGCACGCCCGAGGCCGCCGACACCGCCATCATCGTGGTCGACGGGGCCCCGCGCGATCTGCTGGTCAAGATCGACGGCAAGGCGGTGCTGGATCCCGCGCGCCCCGGCGAGCCGGCCCGGATGCCGCTGCGCGCCCGCGTGCTGGTCGAGAAGGACGCCGCCGGCAACGTCATCCCGCACGTGGTCAATGTGTCCGACACCGCGCGCACCACGCCGCCGAGGTACGACGAGTACGAGGTCTCGATCAGCCTGGTCGCGGGCGGCGAGGCCACCGTCAAGCCCAAGCTGACCTACCTCCTGGGCCCCGAGGGTCAGCCCTACCTGTGGCTGTTCAACTACATCTTCGCGCCGTGCAACGCGACCATGTTCGCGCTGCTGGCCTTCTTCATCACCTCGGCCGCTTTCCGCGCCTTCCGCCTGCGCAACGTGGAGTCGGGCCTGCTGCTGGGCGCCGCCATGCTGGTCATGATGGGCACCATCCCGCTGGGCGCCGAGCTGTCGCAGACCTGGCTGTACCGCCTGCAGGAGTGGATCCTGTCGGTGCCCACGGTGGCCGGGCGGCGCGCCATCATGATGGGCGCGGCGCTGGGGGCCGTGGCCATCGGTCTGCGCGTGATCCTGGGACTCGAACGCAGCCACCTGGGAGGTGACTGATGTCCGCCACGCCTGCGAACGCCGCCCCGCGCGGCCTGATGGAGCGCCTGCGCACGATGGACCGGCGCTGGCTGTTCCTGTTCATGGGGCTGGCCATCGTGCTGCCCATCTTCTTCCCCATCGGCTTGCCGGCGCTGCCCGGCGACGCCACGGTCGACACCTACGACGCCGTCGCCAACATCAAGGACGGCTCGCGCGTCTTCATGTCGATCGACTTCGACCCGGCGTCGCGCCCCGAGCTGGAGCCCTTCGCCAAGTCGGTGCTGGTGCAGCTCAAGCGCAAGCGCTGCAAGATCGTCATCGTCTCGCTGTGGGAGTACGCGCCGCCGCTGATCAACGGCTACGTCCGGTCGATCCTGCAGGCGCCGCTGAACCCGGGCGGACCGCCGGATGATCCGCTGAACAAGATCTACGAGCGCAAGACCGACTTCATCTTCCTGGGCTTCAAGTCGGGCAAGCAGGCCGTCATCAACACGCTGGGCCAGTCGCTGCCCACGGCCTACCCGACCACCCAGGAGGGCGAGCCGGTCGGCACCATCCCGATCATGGAGGGCATCCGCTCGGTCCAGGACTTCAAGGACAGCGGCATCCTCATCCTGATCAGCGCCGGCTTCCCGGGCGCCAAGGAGTATGTCGAGCTCTTGTCGCGCTACGAGCTGCCCATCGTGGTGTCGACCACCGCGGTGTCGCGCACCGATCTGCAGCCGTTCTACTCGTCGGGGCAGCTCAAGGGGCTGGTGGCCGGCATGCAGGGCGCCGCCGAGTACGAGCAGCTGGTCAACCCGCCCGGTGAGCAGCTGGGCAAGAAGGGCCTCGATGTCTTGAACATCGGCACCCTGGTCATCATCCTGGCCATCGTGCTGGGCAACCTGATCTACCTGGCCGAACGGCGGCAGCAGAAGCGCGCGGCGTCGGGCGGAGGTGCCTCGTGAACCTGCAGCCCTGGCTGACCGCTGACGTCGTGGGGGCGTGGATCGCCGTCTTCCTGACGTTCTGCATCCTGTCCTTCCTGTACAAGGACAACCCGTTCTACAAGCTGGCCGAGCACCTGTTCGTCGGTAGCTCGGTCGGCATCGTCATCGTCAACACCTACTATGGGCCGCTGAAGCCGAACCTGGTCGGCCGCCTGTGGGACGATCACAACTGGTGGTACATCATCCCGCTGGTGCTCTCGCTGTGCCTGTTCGTGCGCGCGGCGTCGCGCAGCCTGTCGTGGGTGGGGCGCTACCCGGTGGCCTTCGTCGTCGGGCTGTACGCCGGCATCAACCTGCCGGCGGTCGCCGACTCCAACCTGCTCACGCAGGCGCGCGCCACCGCGAGCGACATCGTGGTCGAGCGCGTGGATCTGAACAACGCGTCGCCCGCCAAGCTGCGCAAGCTGCCCGGTTTCGGCAGCGCGGTCGCGGCCAAGGTGGTCGGCGCCCGCAAGGCCATCGGCGGCTTCAAGGCGATGGGGCAGATCCTGGGCCCCTACGGCGACGGCAAGGGCGGCCTGCTGCCGCAGGAGCAGCAGCTGTCGGCGCCGCAGCTCAAGCTGGTCAGCTACGCCATGAGCGGTCCGCGCGGCATCCGCGCCCAGGCCTTCCTGGGCGCCTACCACTCGGGCAGCAAGGACGATCCCTACAAGCCGGAGAAGAAGTACTTCCTGTTCGGCATCCTGTCCAACCTGCTGATGCTGGCGGGCACGCTGGCCGCGCTGATCTACTTCTACTTCTCGGTGCCGCACAAGGGCGCGGTCGGCAAGGTGGCGCGCTTCGGCATCTGGACCCTGATGCTGGGGTTCGGCGCCAGCTTCGGCTACACCGTGCAGGGCCGCATCTCGCTGGCCATCGGGCGCGCCTTCAGCATCCTCGACAAGGACAAGTCCGAGCTGCACAAGAACCAGGTGCACAGCGCCTATGTGGCGCTGATCTCGATCGTGCTGATCGTGGCCGGCATCATCTACTTCGAGCGCCGCGCCAAGCGTCGCCCGCCGCCCGCCGACCCGGGGGCCGACGGCGGGGGTGTGCCGACGGAAGAATTGCCGCAGTATTAGCGCGTGCTGGAGCTGTTCGTCGGCTGGCGGTACCTGTATCGGGGCGGGCGCAAGCCGGCGCTGCTCGGGCTGCTCGCGGTCTCCGTCATCCTGCTGGTGGCGGGCGTGGCCATCTTCTGGCGCGCCCCGCACTCGGGCGTCTATGGCGTCTTCATGCTGGCGCTGGGGGCGCTCGGCGTCATCGTTTTCGGGCTGATGGCGATGTTCTCGATCTTCACCACGGTGTCGATCGTGGGCGTGGTGCTGGGGGTGGCCGCGCTGTCGATCGTGCTGTCTGTGACCTCGGGCTTCCAGGCCCAGTTCCAGCAGAAGGTGCTGGGCGTGAACGCGCACGTGCTGGTGATGCGCGGCCCCGGCATGGTCGACTGGGAGGTCATCGAGGAGCTGGCGCGCGAGGACAAGCGCGTCAAGGCGACCGAGCCGTTCACCATGAACGAGCTCCTGGTCACGCGCGGCACCGGCGGCGGCCTGTCGGCGGTGGCCATGAAGGGGGTCGATCCAGCGCGGGTGACGCAGGTGCTGGACGTGGCGCAGCACCTGGAGCCGGGCTCGGAGGGGGCGCTGGAGAAGCTGGGCGCGGCGCGCGGGCAGGATGACAACCCGCCCATCCTGATCGGGCGCGGCCTGCAGCAGAAGCTGAAGGCCGTGGTCGGCGACGACGTCACCGTGGTGTCGCCCGACATCCAGAGCTACCAGGTCAGCGGCGGCCGGCCGCGCACGCAGAAGTTCCGCGTGGTCGGGATCTTCTACAGCGGCTTCGACGAGTACGACCGCCGCCTGATGTACGTGAACATCAAGGACGCCCAGGAGTTCCTGCAGAAGAACGGCGAGGTCCTGGGTGTCGAGATGCGCCTGGATGACATCGAGGCCGCCGCGTCGGTGGCCAAGCGGCTGGAGGCCAAGCTGCCGCCCGACTACAGCGTGGTCGACTGGCGCCACCTGAACCGCAACCTGTTCACCGCGCGGAAGCTGCAGAAGGTGGTGCTGCTCTTGTTCCTGACCCTGATCATCGTGGTGGCGGCCTTCAACATCGTGGCCGCGCTGACCTTGATCGTGTTCGACAAGACCAAGGAGATCGCCATCCTGAAGTCGATGGGGGCGAGCGCGGGGGCGGTCGGGCGGGTCTTCGCGGTGGTCGGCATGACCATCGGCGTGGTCGGCACCGCGCTGGGGCTGGGGCTCGGGGTGCTGCTGTGCAAGGTGGTGGCGAAGTATGGCTACCCGCTGGATCCCAAGGTGTACCTGATCGACCGGCTGCCGGTGCGCATCGACCCGGTCGAGTTCGGGCTGACCGCGCTGATCACCCTGGCGGTGTGCGGGTTTGCCACCCTGGTGCCGTCGCGGCGGGCCAGCGCGCTCAAGCCCGTCGAGGGGCTGCGCTACGAGTAGCGGCCGCGCCCGCGAGGCGTGCTAGAAGGATAGACATGGCGCGGATGGTCAAGTGCGTGAAGCTGGGCAAGGAGCTGCCGGGCGTGGCTTACAAGCCGCTCGACAACGAGCTGGGTCAGAAGATCTGGGACTCGGTGTCGATGGAGGCCTGGCGCATGTGGCTCGAGCACTCGAAGATGCTCATCAACGAATACCGACTGGATCTGGTCTCGCCGCAGGCGCAGAAGGTGCTGACGACGGAGATGGACAAGTACTTCTTCGGCGAGGGCGCCCAGCTGCCGCCGGACTACAAGCCGCCCGCCGCGAAGTAGTCGTGGGGCTCGGCGTCGTCCTCCTCTCTTGCTACGAGCTGGGGCGCCAGCCGCAGCAGCTGGCGTCGGCGGCCGCGGCGCTCGAGCGCGCCGGCTTCAGCCCCGTGCTGTGTGACGTGTCGATCACCAAGCTCGACGAGGCGGCGGTGCGTGCGGCCGGGCTGGTGGTCATCTCGGTGCCGATGCACACCGCGCTGCGCATCGGCCTCGAGCTCCTGCCGCGGGTGCGGGCGCTGGCGCCGCGGGCGCACATCTGCTTCCAGGGGCTGTATGCGCCGCTGAACGCGGAGCTTCTGCGCGCCTCCGGGGCCGACAGCGCGGTCGGCGAGCACGAGGGCTGGCTGGTCGAGCTGGCCGAGGCGCTGAAGGCGGGGCGCGCGGTGCCCGGGCTGCCGACCGCGGGCTCGCGCCCGCGCATCGACGTGGTGCCGGCGCGCGGCGGGCTGCCGGCGCTGGAGAAGTATGGCCGGCTGCTGGTGGCGGGGGAGGCGGGGGTCGAGCGGCGCGTGGCCGGCACGCTGGAGGCCACGCGCGGCTGTCTGCACCTGTGCCGGCACTGCCCCATCCCGCCGGTGTGGAACGGGCGCTTCGTGGCGGTGCCGGTGGAGCTGGTGCTGGAGGACGCGCGCCGGCAGGTCGTGGCGGGCGCGCGCCACTTCAGCTTCAGTGACCCTGACTTCTTGAACGGGCCCGGGCACGCCATGGCGGTCGCGCGCGGGCTGCACGCGCAGCACCCCGAGGTGACCTTCGACTTCACCGCCAAGGTCGAGCACCTGCTGGCGCGGCGCGCGCTGCTGCCCGAGCTGGCGGCGCTGGGCTGCGTGTTCATCGTGTCGGCGGTCGAGGCGCTGTCGCCGCTGGTGCTGGACGTGCTGGCCAAGGGCCACGTGCGCGCCGACGTCGAGGTCGCGCTGGCCGCGGTGCGCGCGGCGGGGATCTCGCTGCGCCCCACCTTCGTGCCGTTCACGCCGTGGACGACCATGGCCGACTATCTCGAGCTGGTTGGCTGGCTGCGGGAAAATGGCCTCGAGGACGAGGTCGACCCGGTGCAGCTGTCGATCCGCCTGCTCCTGCCGCCGGGGTCGCTGCTGCTCGCGCGGTCCGAGCTGCAGCCGCACCTGCGTGGGCTGGACGCCGCCGGGCTGCAGCATCGCTGGGTGCACCCCGACCCGCGCATGGACGCGCTGGCCGACACGGTGACCGCGCTCTGTGAGGAGGCGGCGACGCTGCCGGGCGGGCAGGAGCCGGCGCAGACCTTCGCGCGGATCCACGCCGCGGCCGCGCAGGCGGCCGGGGTCGCGGCGCCGCCGCCGGCGCCGGTTCGCCGCCGGGTGCCGCCGCCCCGGCTCAGTGAAGCCTGGTTCTGCTGCGCCGAGCCGACCGC
>JADYYK010000008.1 GCA_020853705.1 Deltaproteobacteria bacterium | reverse complement strand
CGCGCTCCGCCGCCGCGCGCTCCGCCGCCGCGCGCTCCGCCGCCGCGCGCTCCGCCGCCTCCGCCTTGGCCTCGGCCTCGGCCACCGAGCGCTCGGCCGCGATGGCCGACGGCGGCACCTCGCGCCGCACACCGCCGCCGACACCACCAGGGCGCGCCTGCTTGCGCAGGTCGATGCCCTGCGGCGTGGTGCTCTCCAGCTCCTGGCCGACGTCGGAGTCGTCCTCCAAAAGAGCGCGGATGTGCTGGCCCGGCGCACCCTTCGCGGGCGACGACAGCTTGACCACCTTGGGCTGCGCCTTGGCCTGCGCGGTCTCGGGTCGGGTCTCGTCGCTGCCGTCCGCGAACGCCGCGCCGCGCCCCAGGCGGGGCGGCGCCTGCTTGCCACCCGAGGCCGCCTCGCGTCCACCCGGCCGCGCCTTCTGGGTCTCCTTCTCGTTGCGCGGCCGGAGCGGCAGCTTGGAGCGCGCCGACAGGTCGCCGCCATCGAGCATCTGCACCGCGGAGTCGTCGGGATCCAGCTCGATGCCACCCGACTCCAGGTCGTCGGCCTCGGGCGGATCGATCTCCGGATCCATGTCGTCCGGCTCGGGCTGCGGGGTGCGAGCGCGCGACGGGCGCGCCGGCGCCGCAGTGCCGATGGCCCGGGTCGGATCGTCATGCGCACGCCGCCTGGCCGCCGCCTGCGCGGACTCGGTCACCTGGGCGGTCCCGATCGACGGCGTGCCCAGGTCGAGCGAGTCCAGCCCGACCTCGCTCTCGAGCAGCAGATCCGCCGCCAGCTCGGGCGACACCTGCACCGTGGCCTCGTCGCCGACCCGCGTGGCCTCGGCGTCGTCACCGACCCGGGTCGCCTCCAGCAGCGCGGGATCGACGTCCACGAAGCCGGTCGGCGGCTCGGTGCCGACCATGGTCGCCGCAGCGTTCTCGTAGTCCTCCACCGGATCCTGGAGCAGCTTGCCGGTGGCGGGGTAGACCCGCGTCGCCACCCCGCCGACCGCGAAGTCGTCGGCGCCACCCGAGCTGACCACCCGACCGTGCGCGCCCGCTGGCGGCCGCAGCCCACCGCGGCGCACCTCGGCGATGAGCTGCGCGATGCGGTCGTTCTTGGGATCCAGCTTGCGCGCCGCCAGCAGCGCCTCCTCGGCCTGCTTGAGGTCGCCCTTCCTGAGGAAGGCCTCACCCTTGAGGATGTGCGCGTGCGGGCTGTCGGCCGCGAGGTCCAGCGCCACCCGCATCTCGGCCAGGACCTCGTCGTGGCGGCCCAGCTCCAGCAGCGCGCTGGCCAGCACGATGCGCCCCTCCACGAGCGTCGGGTGCGACAGCAGGCCAAGCCGGCAGACCTTCACGGCTTCCTGGTACTGGCGACGCCCGATCAGGCCCCTGGCGCGCTGTATGAACTCGTGTGCCGCCTGGGTCATGACGCAAAGGCGCGGGACATCATCCCCTCGCGAGTATAGAGGGGAGGCCCCGGAAACACCAGGAAACCCAAGAAGATTGTGAGGTCTACAGATCCTGCATGGCGGCCGGGGCGGAGGCGGCAGTGGCGGCCTTGTCGTCCACCCCTGGCACCCCTGGCACCCCTGGCACCTCCTGCAGCTCTTGCAGCGGATTCTCGGGTGGTTCGAACGACGGCACCGGCTCGCCCACGCGGGTCACCGTGCGCGTCATCAGCCACTTCTTGCCCATGCGGCGCCAGCGCTGCTCGACATAGGTCTTGCGCACCAGGGCGTCGCGCTCGCTGTGCCACATGAAGTGCACGCGGAAGCGCGCCTGGCCCTTCTTCCAGTCGACCTGGGCCCGGTCGAGCTCCCAGTCGTCGATGCGGATGTCCTTCTCGATCTCCTCCAGCCGATCGAGGAAGGCGCTGCGGCTGCCCGCGGGCAGGCGCAGCATGGCCTCCTCGCGACGATCCCAGCGCACCGCGTTGTTGAAGGCGTTGACCTCGTCGAGCAGCCGGTCGGCCTTGCTGTTGCCCGGCGGCGCACAGCCCGAGAGCAGCCCCAGCAGGGCCAGCCCCAGCGCCGCCAGCGCCAGCACCACCAGCGGCAGGTCTTCCTTCAGCTCGGCCTGTCTGTCACTCCTGGGCAAGGACCAGCGCATGCCCCCACGGTATGCCTGGCTCCCGGGAGGGCAACTTTTACGACTTCTTGCGCCTGAGGACCTTGGCGAAGCGCTCCACGTCGGCCTTGCCGAGCTCGCGCGTCAGCACCAGGACCCCCAGGAAGATCACGCCCATCAGCGCGGTCTCCGCCAGCGTCATCAGCTTGCCGCGGTCGGGGATGACGCGCGCCAGCCCCATGCACACCCCGATCGCGATGATCACGCGCGCCAGCGTCAGCATGGGCAGGAAGGCGCCGAACGCGCGCCGGATGGCGAGGCCCGAGATGATGCAGCCGATCAGCATCGCGCCCGAGGTCGCCAGCGCGCACGCCAGCAGGGTCTCGTGGCCGAGGTCGACGCGTTCGATGACGATGTAGTTGCCGCCCGCGGCGAGGAGCAGCGTGACCGCCGCGATGGCCACCGTGGTCCCGGTGCGCCCGGCGCCGTTCAGGATGGTGCCCGAGATGGTCAGCACCGCGAAGGCGACGTTGCCGAACGCCAGCACCGCCAGCGCCGGGCCGCCGATCTGGAACTCCGGCTTGTACGGGATGCCCAGCAGCGCGGTGGCGTTGGCGGCCAGCACCACGCCCATGGCCGCCGCGAAGATCAGCGAGTAGCGCAGGGTCTGCCGGATGTAGCCCTGGGTCGCCTCGGTGTCCTTGTCGAAGGTCGACCGCGACACCAGCGGGAAGATGACGAAGGTGACCGCCAGGATGGCCTGGTACGACAGGCGGGCCAGGTTCTGCACCGCGCTGTACAGGCCGACGTGCAGGTTGGCCACCTTCTTGGCGGCCTCGGTCGCCATGCCCAGCGCCTCGGCGTGGTGCTTGACCAGGGGCTTGAGCAGCAGCTGATCGACGAACATGATGAGGTTCATGATGGCCGCGTACAGCGCGACCTGGCCCAGGAAGGCCAGCACGCGCCGGGTCGGGAAGACCTCGCCCCCGGTGCGCCACATGCCGACCACCAGCGAGGCCACGGTCAGGATGGTGGCCGCCGCGACCACGAAGCCGATCAGCGACCCGCGCACCCCGAAGCCGGCCGCCGCCGCGCCGACCACCAGGCTGGCGCGCAGGGTCGCGAACAGGATGTCGAGGCCGGCCTGCTTGGTGAACTGCCTCCGCCCGTTGGCGGTGCCGACGAAGACGGCATAGAACGAGTAGCAGACCACCACGCCGGCGGTGATGCGCAGGAGGTTGGTGATGCCGTGGTCCTCGGACAGCCGGGCGATGACCCCGGCCAGGGCCAGGTAGATCGCCGAGACGCCGAGGCCCAGGATGAGGTGGGCGCGCAGGCCGGCGCGCTGCACCGCCGCGGCCCGGGCGTCGCCGCCGCCCTCGCTGGTGAACTTCGACACCGCCTGGATGGTCCCGGTGACGATGACGTTGTTGATCGGCGACACGATGTTCATGACCGACCGGTAGGCGCCATACAGGGCCAGGCCGAGCAGGCGGGCCAGCGCGATCTCGATGCCCGCGCCCGCGATCATGAAGTAGACCTTGGCGAAGGCGATGACCAGGACGCCCCGCCCGGCTGCCCGCGCCTCGGCCTCCCGCACCTCTTCCTTGGAGTCCGCTGCCGGGATCGCCTCTGCCATACCCGTGGGTAGCCCTGCCCAGGATCCGAGTCAAGAAAACTGCTGCGACTTGAACCCCGTTCGGCCTTTGGCGTAGCATGCTGCCTTTCCTGGCTTCCACCTGGGTGAGGATTCATGAAGCGATTTCGACTGGTCGCCGCTGCCGCCGCCGTCCTCGTGCTCGCCGCCCGCTGGCCCGGCCACGGCGGGGATGCCCACGCCGCCTGGCCGCCCAACGAGGGCGACGATCTCAAGCAGCGCGTCAACCAGCCCAACGACCCCGGATATCCTGGTCGGTGGAATTACTTTTCCTACATCCCGGATAGCGTCCTCCGCCCCGCCGAGCTGACCGAGTACGAGCGCATGATCGGCTCCGGCTTCCACGCCGATCGCGCCTGGATCAAGACCCAGGGCCACCCGCAGATCCTGATCGGCGAGCTCGACTCCGGCATCGAGTGGAACTCCGACGATCTGACCAACCGCTTCTATCTCAGCCGCGGCGAGCTGCCCGAGCCCGAGGCCGCCTGCCGCGGCACCGTGCCGCGCAACCCGGCCGACGGCTGGGACGCCAACGGCGACGGCCGCTTCAACATGCAGGACTACTCCAACCAGTCGGGCGGCGCGCTGCCGACCACGGCGTGCGACAGCCGCGTCAGCGACAAGAACGGCAACAGCATCCTCGATCCCGAGGATCTCATCATGACCTTCTCGGATGGCACCGACGCCGACGGCAACGGCTACATCGATGACATCTCGGGCTGGGACTTCTTCGACAACGACAACAACCCCAAGGACGATGTCCAGTTCGGCCACGGCACCGGCGAGGCCAACGACTCCACCGCGCAGGCCAACAACGGCCGCGGCTCGGCCGGCGTGTGCCCCGACTGCAGCGTGGTCATGCTGCGCTGCGGAGACTCCTTCGTGGTCGACGCCGGTGACTTCGCGATGGCGACGCTGTACGCGGTCGACAACGGCGCGTCGATCATCCAGGAGGCGCTGGGCGGCATCAACGGGCCGG
The DNA here is from genome assembly GCA_020853705.1 of Deltaproteobacteria bacterium. GTDB lineage: Bacteria > Myxococcota_A > Polyangia > Haliangiales > JADYYK01 > JADYYK01. Next base: position 83,696 of record JADYYK010000008.1, on the reverse strand, counting down.
CGCTGGCCTTCGACGCCATCGACTACGCCTACAAGAACGGCGTCATCGTGGTCGCCAGCGCGGCCGACGAGAACAGCTTCCATCACAACCTGCCCGGCACCGCCAACCACACCTGGTACGTGCACGCGACGCGCTACGACTCCGACGGCATCGAGGCGGCCAAGACCTTCAACGCGTTCAACAACTGCACCAACTACGGCCCGCAGCTGGCGCTGTCGGTGCCCGGCACGGCCTGCTCGTCGGAGGCGACCGGCCGCGGCGCGGGGATCTCGGGCCTGCTGTACTCGTTTGCCCTCAAGCAGAACCTGCAGCCGCCCGACGGCGCCTTCGCAACCGATCTGACGCAGTCACGCCGGCTCTCGGCGGGCGAGGTGCTGCAGCTGCTCAACATGAATGTCGACGACATCTATGACCCCTCCATCGACACCGACGCCAAGGCGCTGGCGCGTGGCCTCTACCTGAACCGCCCGGGCTGGGAGCAGCGCTTCGGCTACGGCCGCGTCAACGTGCGCAAGGCGCTCGACGCCATCGAGGCCGGCCGCATCCCGCCCGAGGTCGACGTGACCTCGCCCAAGTGGTTCGCCCTGGTCGATCCCGGCCAGACCCCGATGGTCGCGGTCACCGGGTCCATCACCTATCGCCAGGATCTGTTCTCCAGCTACGACTACGTGGTCGAGTGGGCCAAGGGCGTCGAGCCGATGGACACCGACTGGAAGACGCTGTCGATGGGCCAGATGACGACCATGGAGCAGAAGGACGCCACCCTGGCCATGTTCGATCTGTCGTCGATCACGGTCGACGAGCCGGCCATGCCGGAGCCCGATCTGCACGTCAACAAGCACCTGGTCACGCTGCGCGTGCGGGTCACGCTGCACTCGGCCGACAACCGCCTCGAGGGCACCAAGGGCGAGGCGCGGCGCTCGTTCCAGGTCCACCGCGACTCCACCCTGCTGCCCGGCTTCCCCATCAAGCTGCCGTCGTCGATGGAGGCCTCGGTCAAGCTGGCCGACCTCGATGGCGACGGCAAGCGCGAGATCATCGCGGTCGACTCGGGCGGGATCGTGCACGCCTTCAAGGTCGATGGCAGCGAGCTTCCGGGCTGGCCGGCCAAGCTGAACCCGCACCCGGCGCTGGCCATGGGCGCGCCGGGGTCACACCGCACCCAGCGCGCCTTCATGGCGGGCGGCCTCAGCCCCGACCGGCAGTCGGGCGTGGCCATCAACGTGCCCGCGGTCGGCGATCTCGATCTCGACGGCAAGAAGGAGGTCGTGGTGTCGTCCTACGATGGCTTCCTGTTCGTGTTCGAGCCCGATGGCTCGACGCGCGCCGGCTTCCCGGTGCAGATCGATCGCGCCAACGCCAACGGGGCCTCGACCAAGAACTTCATCGACGACGGCTTCACCGTGGGCCCGCTGCTGTGGGACGTCGACAAGGACACCAAGCTGGAGATCGTGCAGGCGGGCTCGGACGGCTTCGTCTACATCTGGCGCGCCGATGGCAGCAAGCAGGCGAACTGGCCCAAGAAGATGCAGGACGGCGACCAGCAGCGCCGCATCGTCAGCGCGCCCGCGGTCGGCGATCTCGACGGCGACGGCAACTGGGACATCGTGACGACGACGACCGAGAGCTACGACGGCGACAGCTTCGGGCGCGTCTATGCGGTGCGCGCCAGCGATGGCAGCGCGCTGCCCGGCTTCCCGTTCCGGCTGCGCTCGACCCGCGTGCTGCCGCTGGTCGGCGAGGGGCTGCCCAACAGCCCGGCGCTGGCCGACCTCGACGGTGACGGCAAGGACGAGGTCACGGTGTCGGGCATCGCCAGCATCCCCAAGGTCATCCGCGCCGACGGCTCGGGCAAGGACTTCATCGCGCTGTCGAACAACCCGTACGGGACGGCCTCGAACTCCGACGACGTGCCCTCGGTCATCCTGATCGCCAACCCCAGCTTCGGCGACCTCAACAACGATGGCACCCCCGACCTGGTGCAGCCGGCCGCCGGCTTCGGCGCCGCCAAGGCCTTCGCCGGCTCGGGCAAGCGCGAGAACTTCGATCACCACCTCGACGCCTGGAACCTCAAGACCGGCAAGTTCTTCCCCGGCTTCCCGCACCGCATGGACGACTGGCAGTTCTTCATGAACCCGGCCGTGGTCGACGTCGACAACGACGGCAAGGTCGAGGCCATCTCGGCCTCGGGCGGCTACTACGTGCGCGCGGTCGACGTGAACGGCAAGGAGCCCAAGGGCTGGCCCAAGTTCACCGGGCAGTGGATCACCAGCGCGCCCACCCTGGGCGACCTCGACGGTGACGGCAAGCTGGAGCTCGTGATCACGACGCGCTCGGGCTACGTCTTCGCGTGGCACACCGACGGCGTCAGCAAGGGTCGCGTCGACTGGCCGACCTTCGCGCACGACAACTGGAACTCGAACAACTTCAATACGCCGCTGGAGTTCGGCAAGCGCGCCGGCAGCGGCGGCGGTGGCGGCGGCTGCGAGATCGCGCTGCATGGCGGCCGCGGCGTGGCCGGCCTGGCGGGCCTGGCCCTGGTGCTGGGCGCGCTGCTCCTGGTGGTGGTGCGCCGCCGCCGTCGTGGCTAGCTGTCTTCAGTCTATTTTCTGCCGATCACGACCCGGTCGAGGCGCGCCAGATCCCGGCGCGTCTCGGCCGTCAGCCCCGCCGCGCTGACCAGCGCACTGACCTCGGCGGCCTGCTCCGCGCCGATCTCCAGCGCCAGCGCCCCACCCTCCGCCAGGAGCCCAGCCGCGACCGGGATCAGCCGGCGATACACCGCCAGGCCATCGGCCCCGCCGTCGAGCGCCAGGCGCGGCTCATGGCGCACCTCGGCCATCAGGCCGGCGAGGTCACCGGCGCGGATGTAGGGCGGGTTCGACACCACCAGGTTGAACGGCCCGCTGGCGCTCGCGGCGAGATCACCCTCGGCGAAGCTGACCCGGTCGTCCAGCCCCAGCGCCGCGGCATTGACCTGCGCGACCTCGAGCGCGTCGGCAGACACGTCCGTCGCGACCACGCTGGCATCCGGCCGCGTCTTGGCCAGCGCCAGCGCGATGGCGCCCGACCCGGTGCCGATGTCGAGGATGCGCGGCGCCACGACGCCAGAGTTGCCCAGGAGCTCGAGCGCGGTCTCGACCAGGGTCTCGGTGTCCCGGCGCGGCACCAGCACGCGAGCGTCGACCGCCAGCGGCAAGGCCCAGAACTCCTGCTTGCCGACCAGGTAGGCCGAGGGCTCGCCGGCCAGGCGCCGCTTGACCAGCTCGCGATAGGCCGCCAGCTCGGCGGGGTCCAGCGGGCGCTCATAGTTCACGTACAGCGAGACCCGGTTCATCTTCAGCACGTGGGCCAGCAGCACCTCGGCCTCGAGGCGCGCCGGCTGCTTGTCGCGCTCGGCGAACTTGTTGGCGGTCCAGGTCAGGACGCGCTGGACGGTCCACAGCTCGCCCGGGGGGCGCGCTGCTCCGTCTCCGCCTCCGTTTCCTCGCTCGGGGTTCATCGGCCGAGCACGCGTACCATGCGCGAAAGCCCGTCGGCCAGCACCTCCGACGAGGTCGCGGTGAAGCACAGCCGGGCCCAGCCGCCATAGGCGGCGCCGAAGGCGTCGCCCGGGGCCAGCACCACGCCGTCGTCGGCCAGCCGCTCCAGGGCGTCGGGGCCGAAGCCTGACAGGTCCAGGAACAGGAAGGTGCCGCCGTCGGGCGCCTGCAGGCCGGGCAGCGGACCCAGCGCGGCCAGCCCGGCGACGGCCTGATCACGCGCCCGTCTGAAGGCGCCCTGATACTGAGGCGGACCGCTGGTCAACGCGGCGGCGGCGGCGCGCTGGGTCGCCGCGGGCACGTTGTACACCGTGTGCGTGACCAGGCGGCGCACCACCGCGATGAGCTCGCTGGGCCCGGCCAGGTAGCCGACGCGCAGGCCGGCCAGGGCGTAGCTCTTGGACAGCGACCACACCGAGATGGTGCGCTCGGCGGCGCCGGGCAGCGCGGCCAGCGGCACCGCGTGGATGGGCCGGTAGTCGAGGTCCTCGTAGACCTCGTCCGACAGCAGCCAGAGATCGTGCTGCCGCGCCAGCGCCACGACCGCCTCCAGCTCGGCGCGCGGGGTCACGTGGCCGTCGGGGTTGTTGGGCGAGGCCACATAGATCGCCCTGGTCTTCGGCCCGATCGCGGCGGCCACCCGCTCGGGCAGCGGCACCCGTCCGCGCGCCGACAAGAGCGGCAGCTCGACCGCCACCATGCTGGCGGTGCGCGCGATCCCCCTGATCAGCGGCCAGAACGGCGCCGGCAGCACCACCTCGTCACCCGGGTTGCCGATGGCCAGCAGGCCACACAGCAGCGCGTGGGTCGCGCCGCAGGTGATCTGCACCTCGGCCGGGCCGCGCCAGGGCAACCCCTGTCGCGCCAGCTTGTCCGACACCGCCTCGTGCAGCACGGGCTCACCCGCGATGGCGCCGTACTGGTGCACCCCGGGCTCGCTGACCAGGGCGGGCAGCGTCACCACCTGCGGCGGCGGCAGGTGCGAATCGCCGAGGTGCAGCGGCACCAGGGCGCGGCCGCGCGCCACCGCCTGCTCTGCCCGCGCCATCAGACCGAAGAAGATGCCCCCGCCCAGCAGGGGCGCCTTGTCCGCGAGCCGCATGTGGCCGCAGTGTACACTCCGCGCATGTCGATGCTGGACGCCACCCGCGCCGCGGTCGCCGCGCTGGCCCGCCGCGAAGGTGTGGACTACTGCGACGCCCGCTTCCAGGCCGACGAGGTCGAACAGCTCTACCTGCGCGACGACGAGGTCGACCGCCTGGCGCGCACCCGGCGCGCCGGCTTCGGCGTCCGCGTGCTGTACCAGGGCGCCTGGGGCTTCGCCGCCGAGCCCGGCGCCGCCGACGACCTCGCCGCCGCCACCCGCGCCGCCGAGGCCGCGCTGGCCACCGCGCGCGCCGCCGCCACCGTCAACACGGTGCGCGTCCGGCTGGCTGAAGAGCCGCCGCAGCAGGGCAGCTTCACCACCCCCATCGAGCGTGATCCCTTCACGGTGCCGCTGGCCGAGAAGCTGGCCGATCTGCGCGCCGTCATCGCCGCCCTGCGCAGCGGGGCCGATCCGCGCGTCAAGAGCGCCACCGCGCGCGCCGAGTTTCGCCGCATCGACAAGGCGTTCGCGTCGTCCGAGGGCAGCGCGGTCGAGCAGCACCTGTGGCACGGCGCCGCCGGCATGCAGGTCACCGCGGCCGACGGCGACGTGCTGGAGCGCCGCTCCGATCCCATGGACCACGGCGGCCGCGTCGCCGCGCGCGGCTACGAGCTGGTCGGCAGCCTCGATCTGGTCGGGCGCGCCGCCGCGCTGCGCGAGGAGGCGCTGGCCCTGTTGACCGCGCCGCCTTGCCCCGCCGGCGCGACCACCGTCATCCTGGTGCCGTCACAGCTGGCGCTGCAGATCCACGAGTCGTGCGGCCACCCCACCGAGTCCGATCGCGCCATGGGCGAGGAGATCTCGCTGGCCGGGGGCAGCTTCCTGACACCCGAGCGCCAGGGCCGCTTCCGCTATGGCTCGGTGCACGTCAACCTGGTCGCCGACGCGCTGACCCCGGGCGCACCCGCGACGCACGGCTGGGACGACGAGGGCGTACCGGCCAGGCGCACCCCGCTGGTGTCACGCGGCCAGTTCGTGGGCTACCTGTCGTCGCGCGAGACCGCCGCGCGCCTGGGTCTGGGGCGCTCGGCCGGCTGTCTGCGCGCCGAAAACTACGCCCGTCCGCCCATCATCCGCATGATCAACGTGTCGATGGAGCCCGACCCCAAGGGCCCCACCCTGGCCGAGCTGGTGGCCGACACCGATGACGGCATCTTGATGGGCTCCAACAAGAGCTGGTCGATCGACGACCTGCGCCTGAACTTCCAGTTCGGCTGCGAGGTGGCCTGGGAGATCAAGCGTGGCAAGCGCACGCGCCTTTTGCGCCGGCCCATCTACACCGGCATCACGCCGCGCTTCTGGGGCGGCTGTGACGCCGTGGGCAACGGCGCCGACTTCGAGATGCACGGCTTTCTGACCTGCGGCAAGGGTGATCCCATGCAGACCATGTGGGTCGGCCACGGCTGTCCGCCGGCGCGCTTCCAGGGCGTCGAGGTCGGGAGCGGCGCATGAGCCAGCCCGGCGCGCTGCCCCTGCTCGGGCCCGGCGTCCTGCTCGAGGCGCTGACCCGCCTGGCCCGCGAGCCCGGCGCGCACGGCGCCGACGAGCTCGAGCTGTCGTTCGAGGGCGGGGTGCTGGGCACCTCGAGGCTGGCGCGCTCGCAGCTCACCCAGACCGGCGACGTGGTCGAGCGCATGCTGCGGGTGCGCGCGCGGGTCGGCGACCGCGTGGGCGCCGCGCACGTGGCCAGCCTGGACGACGCGCCGGCCGCGATCGCGCGCGCCGTCGAGGCCGCCCGCGCGCTGGCCAGCCTGCCTGGTCCGGCGGCGCCGCCGCTGCCCGAGCCGACGCCGCCCGACCCCGCCGGCAGCCCGGGCGCCACCCGCCTGGCCACCGCGATGGCGCGCAGCTTTCGCGGCGAGACCGCGGAGCTCGGCGCCGCTGGCCGGGCCGACCTGGCCCTGCGCGCGCTGGCGCCGGTGCGCGCCGCCGGCTGCAACGCCGCCGGGGTGGTCGCCGTCGCGGTGCGCGAGCAGGCGGTGGCGTCGACGCGCGGTATCAAGAGCTACCACCGCGTCACCAGCGCCAAGCTCGACGTCATCGCCACCCGCGACGACGACGACCGCGCCACCGGCCGCGCCAGCACCGTGGTGCATGACGCAAGCCGCCTCGACGCCGCGGTGCAGGCCGAGCACGCCGCCGAGACCGCGCGCCGCAGCGCCGACGCCATCGTGCTGCCGCCCGGCGAGTATGACGTCGTGCTGGAGCCGCCCGCGGTGGCCGAGCTGATGGAGTGGCTGGCGCTGGCCAGCTTCGGCTCGCAGGGCTTTCGTGACGGCTCGAGCTGCCTGTGCGGCCGCGCCGGCGAGCAGCTGTGCGACCCCGCCATCACCATCTATGACGACGGCCTCGACCCCGACCCCGACGCCCTGGTCACGCCGACCGACCCCGAGGGTGTGCGCAAGCAGCGCGTGGTGCTGATCGACGCCGGGCGGGCCGGCACCCCGGTGCTCGACACCGCGGGCGCGGTCAGCCTCGGCCACCCGGCCAGCGCCGCCACCGGCCATGCCGGGGCGCTCGACGACAGCTGGGCGCTGGGCTCGGTGGCCCAGAACCTGGCCATGGCCGCCGGCGAGGACAGCTTCGACGCCCTGCTCGGGCGGGTCGATCGAGGCCTCTACATCAAGCGCTTTCACTATGTGAACGGCCTGCTCGACACCCGGCGCGCCCTGATGACCGGGATGACCCGCTCGGGCTGCTTCCTCATCGAGCAGGGTCGGGTCGGTGCGCCGGTGCAGAACCTGCGCTGGACCCAGGGCATCCTGGCGGCGCTCGGTCGCGTGGGCGGGGTCACACGGCAGCGCCGCACGGTGCCGGTATGGTGGTCGGCGGGCGGGGGCATCCTGGCCCCGGCCCTGCTGCTGCGCCGCTTCCGCTTCACCGGCGCCTCGTCGCGAGATTGACAGCCCCCGCACCGCCCGCATAGGTTGCCACCCGCGTGAAGAACAAGGACAAGACCAAGAAGGGCACCAAATCCGAGGCCGCCACAGCGGCCCCGGATTTGGCCGGTTCCCCTTCCGGTTCCGGTTCCGGTTCCGCTCCCGCTCCCGCCCCCGCCCGTTCCGCTCCGTCGCCGACCCCGGCCCGGGGCGACGACGCCCCGCGCGCCGCCACCGCCGCCGAGCCCACCGCCACCACCGCGTGGGGCCGCCTGGTCGCCTTCGCGCGCCGCCACCCCTTCGCGGTCGCCCTCACCGGCGTCATCCTGTTCGCGCTCGCGGTCTACGTCCCGATGGCCGGCTCGTACGGCCTGTGGGATCCCTGGGAGACGCACTACGGCGAGGTCGCGCGCCGCATGGTGCACGAGAACGACTACCTGTTCACGCGCTGGCAGAACGAGTCGTTCCGCTCCAAGCCGCCGCTGACCTTCTGGATCATGTCGGCCGGCATGAAGGCCTTCGGCATCGGCGGCACCTGGGGTGGCGGCGACTTCGCGCACAGCGCGGTCACCGAGTGGGCCATCCGCCTGCCCTTCGTGCTGTTCGGCGTGTTCGGCATCGCGATGGCCTTCACCGCGATCGCGCGCCTGGTCTCGCTGCGCGCCGGCCTGATCGCCGCCGTCGTGCTGACCACGACGCCGTTCTATTTCTTCCTGGCCCGCCACGCCATCACCGACATGCCGGCGTGCGCGCTGCTGGTCGGCGGGCTGTCGTGCTACCTGATGGCGATCTACTCCAAGGACGCCGAGCAGCCGCTGCCGGTGTGGTTCGAGCTCGGCCCCTTCAAGGTCACGCCGCTGTGGTTGTTCCTGGGCGTCCTCGGCGCCTTCATGCTGCCGCAGTTCATCCACTTCTGGCAGTTCGCCCTCAAGTTCCCGGCGCGCCCGATCTTCTTCCTGCTGCCGGGCAAGCTGCCGGTGCGCACCAACACCACCATCATCATGGCGGTCACCACGGCCTGCTTCCTCGGCCTGGTGGCGTGGACGGTGCTGGCGTGCAAGACGCGGCGCCACGTCTGGCTGTTCTTCTTCTACTTCCTGAACGGCATGGGCGTCCTGGCCAAGGTCTACCCGCCGCTGGAGTCGGGCCTCATCATCCTGTGCTTCCTGATCGTGTCGGGCGACTGGAAGATCCTGCTGCGCTCGTCGATCGGCTGGGGCATCGTCTGCGTCCTGGTGGTCGCGCTGCCCTGGCACATCGGCATGTACCAGCGCGATGGTCAGCCCTGGTCACAGGAGTACTTCATCCATCACCTGCTCAAGCGCACCGCCTCGGGTGTGCACGGTGATCGCGGCACCTTCGAGTACTTCCTGCAGCAGCTCGGTGTCGGCATGTGGCCCTGGGTCGCGCTGGTGCCGGCGGCGCTGATCCGCGCCGTGGCCATGCCGCGGCCCGCTGCCGGCGACGTGCGCGGCAAGGTGCGCCTGTTCCTGGCCTGCTGGGCGGTCGGCACCTTCGCCTTCTACTCGCTGATGCTGACCAAGTTCCACCACTACATCCTGCCCTGCGTGCCGGCGCTGATGCTGCTGGTCGGGCTGTTCCTCGACGACCTCATCGCCGGCAAGGCGCGCGGCACCTGGCTGGCCGGCGCGCTGGGCATGATCATCTTCGGCTTCGTGGCGCGCGACTTCGTGTGGAACCAGCAGCGCTTCATCCACCTGTTCGTCTACAACTACGGCCGCGCCTGGCCGTTCGACTACGGCCTCGACTTCAAGAAGTGGCTGCTCCTGTTCGCCATTTTGGCCGCCATCCCGATGCTGGCGCTGCTGTGGACGCGCGCGCGCCGTGCGGCGCTGTACGCGACCTTCGCGGTGGCCATCGGCTTCACCTACTTCTCGATCGATCACTACCTCATCAAGATCTCGCCGCACTGGTCGCAGAAGTACCTCATCAACACCTACTACGACCTGCGCAAGGACTCGTCCGAGAAGCTGATCGCGTGGCAGATGAACTGGCGCGGCGAGAACTTCTACTCCAAGAGCGAGATCTGGGACTACGTCACCAACGACCCCGACGATCAGACCGTGTTCATGCAGGTCGACAACACCCAGATCCAGAACTACCTGAAGACGCGCGCCGGACACCGCTACTTCGTCATCACCGAGAAGGGGCGCGTGGACGGCCTGCGTGGGGCGCTGCGTGCGCTGCCCGACGCCATGGGCACCAAGGCCTCGGACAGCTTCCAGATCGTGGACGAGTCGTCCAACAAGTTCACCCTGGTCGCGTTCGAGATCTGAGCAAGATTCAAAGACTTTCTTCGCTTTGACGCACCGCGTCGCTTGACAGCGTGTCACATTGTGACTACCTGTAGCTCGTGGCCAGGAAAGCTCCCAGGAAGGACGTCGCCAGCAAGAACGAGCGCGTCCTGCACACCCGCATCCCGGCGGCGCTGGAGGACGACATCAAGAAGGTCGCCGACCGGCTGCGCATCCCGGTGTCGAACCTGGTGCGCAACATCCTGCAGGACGCGCTGGCGCTGGCGACCTCGGTGCAGAAGAACGTCGGTGATCGCGTGGCCGAGATTCGTGACCTGGCCAGCCCCCTCGAAGCGCAGCTTCGAGGAGCGCTGCTCCGGCTCCGGCCCGCGGCTGGCGCGCAGCCAGTCGGAGACCCTGCAACCGCGGCGAAACCGGGAGCTGCCACCCTCGCTGATGTGATCGCCTGGCAGCCGATCCAGCTCGGTCGGGTCACGACCTGCGCTGGCTGCGACGCCGAGCTGGCCGCGGGCAGCGAGGCGCGCCTGGGCCTGACCGCCGACCCCAGCGTCCGCCTGTTCTCGTGTTCGTCGTGCGCGCGCAAGCAGCAGCGTGCGTCACGTGGTGCTTCGAAAGTCTCGAAAGACAACGATTGAGAGTAACGAAAGGGAATCGACCAATGCAGAGCGTGACCAAGATCCTGAAGAACGTGTCCGAGCAGGGCCGCAAGTGGGCCGCCCTCGGTGTCAGCACCGCCGCCAGCAGCGTGGACAAGGCCGCCGGCCTGCTCAAGGTCGTCGAGGGCCGCCTCCACACCCTGGGCGGCAAGCTGGCCCCCAAGGCCGAGGCGCCCGCCGCCGACGCTCCCAAGGCCTAGTTCGGCCTGGTTCTTCCTCCCTGCCTACATCCACTCCACAGTCAGACCTGCCCGGCAGGTCTGACTGGAATGCCCCCTCCCCAGCCCCCGTATCAACCCACATCACACGGCCCCAATCTCTGTAAAAGGAATTGGGAACCCGGGTGGCGCGGTTCCTGTCTTTAGATCCAGTCGGTACCGTGCCGCGTCTAGGAACGATGCTATACACTTGAGGGCTAGAGCCCTTTTCCGGAGCATCCATGGCCGAGGTCGACAAGCGCGTGCCGGACACCGCCGCCATCCATGCGCTGCTCAGGCGGACGCGCGGCAGGCTCCGGCTGCAGGGTGCCCTGGAGTGGGCGACCACCGGCGCCATCGTCGCCATCAACCTCGCGCTGGTCGGCCTGTTCCTGTGGAAGCTCGGGCGGCTGAGCGACGCCGCCCTGGTGTGGACCTTCGTGGCTGGCGGGGCGCTGGTCGCAGGTGCCGCCGTCGCCGGCGCGGTCCGCGCGGTGGCCGACGGCCAGGTCGCCAAGCGGCTGGACCGCACCGCCGAGCTGGCCGACCGCCTGGGCACCGCGCTGGAGTTCGAGCGTCAGCTGCGTGGCGCCAAAGGTCAGCCGGTCGAGCACCAGGACTTCAAGCTGGCGGCCATCGAGGACGCCGTGCGTCACGCCAGCAAGGCGTCGCCCAAGGCGGCGGCCCCGCTGCGCCGGCCGCGCGATCTGGGGGCCCTGGGGGTCATCGCCGCGGCCGCCTGCGTGCTGGCCCTGGTGCGGCTGCCGCTGTCCAGGGAGGAGGCGGTCATCAAGGCCCCGCCCGCGCCGGTGGCGGAGACCCAGCCCCAGGGCTACGAGGTCGACGCCGTGCGCGACTACCTCGACGCGCTCAAGGACACCGCGATCAAGGACGACAACCCCGACCTCGCCGAGATGGCCAAGAAGATCGCGGCGCTGCTGGATCAGCTGGAGCGCGGCGAGATCGACAAGAAGGAGCTGTTCGAGCAGCTGGCCGCCCTGGAGGCCGAGCACCTGGCCGGACCCGACGACGCCGAGATGCAGGAGGCGCTGACCGAGCTCGAGGACCTGGGCAAGGAGCTGGCCAAGGACAAGGCCACCCAGCAGCTCGGCGAGGCGCTGAAGGAAGGCGATCTGCAGAAGGCCCAGGACGAGCTGGAGAAGCTCGGACAGCAGGCCGCCAGCGAGAAGGATCCCAAGAAGCAGGAGGCGCTGGCCAAGGCGCTGGAGAAGATCAGCCAGACCGAAGAGAAGCTGGCCGAGCAGAAGCTCAAGAAGAGCAACGACGAGAAGCTGGCCGAGCTGAAGAAGGACATCGCCAAGCTGGAGAAGGAGCTGGCCAAGAAGGACGAGCCCGAGAAGCGCGCCGAGCTCGAGGACAAGAAGCGCGAGCTCGAGCGCCTGATGAAGAAGGACGCCGCCGAGAAGGCCGACAAGGCGGAGGCCGACAAGCAGAAGCAGTTCGAGGACGAGATCAAGAAGCTGGCCGAGAAGACCAAGGACTGCACCCCGGCCGAGCTCGAGCAGTCACGCCAGGACCTCGCCGCCGGCAAGAAGCCGAAGTGCGACGTCAAGGCGGCCGACGAGCTGGAGAAGAAGCGCCAGGAGCTGGCCAAGCTCAGCGCCGAGAAGAAGGAGCGCGAGCAGAAGGCCGAGCAGGAGCGCCAGGCCCAGAAGGACAAGCTGGCCGAGCAGATCCGCCAGCTCGAGAAGAAGGCCAAAGAAAACCCCAGCGATCAGAAGACGCAGGCCGAGCTCGAGCGCAAGCGCGATCTCGAGCGTCTGATGCGCCAGGACGAGCACGACAAGGCCGAAAAGGCCGAAAAGGCCGAGCGCGAGAAGTTCGAGAGCGAGATCAAGAAGCTCGAGCGCGCGCAGAAGCTGCAGAAGTGCACGCCCGAGCAGATCGCGCAGTCCGAGAAGGACGAGGCCGCCGGGAAGAAGGGCAAGTGCGACAAGCTGATCGCCGACAAGCTGGGCAAGCTCAAGCGCGAGCTCAAGAAGCTCGAGGACAAGAAGGCCGAGCGCGACAAGCAGCGTGAGGACGACCGCACCGCCTCCAGGAAGAAGTTCGAGGAGGAGAAGCGCCGGCTCGAGAAGAAGCTGCAGGACAACCCCAAGGATCAGGAGGCGCGGCGCCAGCTCGACAAGAACAAGCGCCAGCTCGATCGCCTGGAGCGCGACAAGAAGGAGCAGCAGCAGGCCCAGAAGCAGCAGAAGCGTCAGCTACAGCGGCTGTCACGCGATCTCAAGCGCAGCGCCGAGAACATGCGCAACCAGAAGCCCGAGGACGCCAAGGACGATCTCGACGACGCCAAGGACGAAGTCGGCAAGATGGAGGACGAGATCCGGAAGCTGTCGGGTAAGAAGAAGGCGAAGGAGCAGATGGGCAGCCTGCGCGAGGCGCTGCGGCGCGCGCAGAAGAAGCAGCGCGGCGAGGGCGGCCAGCAGGGCGGTCGCAAGGGCCAGAAGCTGCGTGACTTCTACTCGCGCGCGGCCGGGCAGCCGGGCAACGCCAAGGTGTTCCAGCCTGGTCAGGGCAGCAAGCCCGGCCAGGAGGGCGAGGGTCAGCAGCCGGGCGGCGTGCAGCCGGGCGCCCCGGGCGGCCAGCAGCCGGGTGGCGAGCAGGCCGGCAATGGGCCGCCCAAGGACGGCTCGGGCGGACAGCCCGGCGGCGGCATCGGCAGCGATCACGATCCCAACGTCCTCGGTGGCGCCACCAAGAACAAGGTCAAGTACGCCGAGAAGGAGCTCGAAGGCGTCAAGGGCAAGGGCCCGTCGCGCTCGCAGGTCATCCAGTCGGCGGCGCAGAAGGGCTTCGCCAGTCGCGCCTACGAGAAGGTCTACACCGACTACCAGGCGGTGGTGGACGACGTCATGAATCGCGAGAAGGTGCCGCTGGGTTATCGGCACTACATCGAGAGGTACTTCAAGCTCATCAAGCCGCGCCAGTAGCGGCCAACAAGACCTCACACCAGATCAAGGGGACGCGATTGAGCACCGCACAGGCAGAGTTGAAGCCGGGCGAGGTGGCCGCGCTCGTGCAGGCATTCCAGGCTGACGTCCAGCGCCTGCTGGGCGAGATCGGGCAGGTCATCGTCGGCCACGAGGAGATCGTGCGCGGCGCGGTGATGTCGCTGCTGGCGGGCGGCCACGCGCTGCTCGAGGGCGTGCCGGGGCTGGGCAAGACCATGCTGGTCAAGACCATCGCCGAGGCGCTGGACCTCAACTTCTCGCGCGTGCAGTTCACGCCCGACCTGATGCCCGCCGACATCCTGGGCACCAACATGATCGTCGAGGACGAGCGCGGCTCGAAGTACTTCGACTTCCAGCGCGGCGCCATCTTCGCCAACATCGTGCTGGCCGACGAGATCAACCGCGCCACGCCCAAGACGCAGTCGGCCCTGCTGGAGGCCATGCAGGAGCAGCGCGTCACCGTGGCCAAGCAGACCTTCGTGCTGGAGCCGCCGTTCTTCGTCCTGGCGACGCAGAACCCGCTGGAGATGGAGGGCACCTACCCGCTGCCCGAGGCGCAGCTCGACCGCTTCTTCATGAAACTGAAGGTCGAGTTCCCCACCCGCGAGCACCTGCACACCATCCTCGACCGCACCACGGCGGCCGAGAACCCGCACGCGAGGAAGATCGTGACCCGCGAGCGCATCCTCGAGATGAAGGAGCTGGTGCGCCGCGTCCCGGTGGCGCGGCCGGTGCAAGACTTCGCGGTGCGCGTGCTGGAGGCGACCCACCCTGAAAGCCCGAGCGCCACGCCGGCGTCGAAGAAGTACGTCCGCTTCGGGTCGTCGCCCCGCGGGGCGCAGTCGATCCTGCTGGGGGCCAAGATCAGCGCCCTCATGAACGGGCGCTTCGCGGTCGCGTGCGACGACATCCGCAAGGTCGCGCCGGCGTGTCTGCGCCACCGCATCATCCTCAACTTCGAGGGCGAAGCCGAGGGCGTCAGCACCGACCAGATCGTGGCCGAGATCCTGAAGGCGACGCCGGAGGCGAAGTAGACCGTCGATGCTCGCGCGCGCCGAAAAGGCAGGCAAGAGACAGCTCTTCGATGACGAGTTCCTGAAGAAGCTGGAGTACCTGTACATCGTCTCCAAGAAGGTGTTCGCGGGCCGCATCCGGGCCGAGCGGCGCACCCGCAAGGTCGGCGCCGGCATCGAGTTCGCCGATCATCGCAAGTACAGCGCGGGCGACGACTTCAGGTACATCGACTGGAACATCTACGGCCGGCTCGACCGCCTGCTCCTGCGCCTGTTCGAGGAGCAGGAGGATCTGCACATCTACATCCTGCTCGACGCCTCGGTGTCGATGCGCATCGGCGACCCGGTCAAGCTGGACTACGCCTCGAAGATCGCGGCGGCGCTGTGCTACATCGGCCTGGCCAACCTGGACCGGGTGTCGATCATCCCGTTCTCGGCGCAGCTGCACCGCGAGCAGCTGCCGAGCGCGCGCGGCAAGGCGCGCATCTTCAAGGTGTTCGACTTCCTGAGCGGCATCGAGCCCGAGGGCCAGACCAGCCTGGAGGCCTCGCTGAAGACCTTCGTGGCGCAGACCAAGCGGCGCGGCATGGCCGTGGTCATCAGCGACTTCTACGACCCCAAGGGCTACGAGGAGGGGCTGAACTTCCTGCGCTACAACAAGTTCGAGCCCTTCGTGGTGCAGATCTACGATGAGAAGGAGGTCAACCCGCCGCTGTCGGGCGACCTCACGCTGGTCGACTGCGAGACCGGCGAGCTGCGCGAGGTCACGGTGTCGGCGCGCCTGCTGCAGAAATACCGCGAGGCGCACGAGACGTTCTGCAACGAGCTGGATGAGTTCTGCACCAAGCGCGCGATGCCGTTCTTCCGCACCCACACCGGGCGGCCGTTCGACGAGCTGGTGCTCAGCATCTTCCGCGCCGGGGGCTTCCTGAAGTGAGCCTGGCCGGCTACAGCCTGGCGACCCTGGGCAAGCTGTTCGCTGCGGCGGGCGGCGTGCTGGTCGTGCTGTACATCTTGAAGCTGCGGCGGCGGCGCTTCGAGGTGCCGTTCTCCAAGCTGTGGCAGCGCGTGCTGGAGGAGAAGGAGTCGACCAGCCTGTTCCGGCGGCTCAAGCGGCTGCTGTCGCTGCTCCTGCAGCTGGCGCTGGTGGCGCTGCTGGTGCTGGCGCTGGGGGACCCGTTCACCGGCGACCGCCAGGCCGAGGGGCGCCACATCGTGCTGGTGCTGGACACCAGCGCGTCGATGCGGGCGCTGGATCTGGATGGCCAGTCGCGCTTCGTCAAGGCGCGCAAGCAGGCCGACGAGCTGCTGGCGGCGCTGTCACCGAACGACGCCGTGCTGGTGCTGCGCACCGACGGGCAGACCGCGGCGCCGTCGTGGGGCGCCGATGCCAAGCAGGTGCAGGCCATCGTGGGCTCGATGCAGCCGACCGACGTGCCGGCCGACATGCGGCGCGTGCTGCGCGCGGCGGCGGACGCGCTGCGCGGGCGCAAGAAGCCGGAGCTGATCATCATCGGCGACGGCGCCTACGAGCAGGACGAGCTGGACGCGGTCGACTGGGGCGGCGCTGCGGCGGGGGCTGTGGCGGCGAGCCGGCCCGTGACCGAGCCAGCGGCCGCGACGGCGGGTGTCGCGGGGGCGACGGCGGCGAGCAAGCCGGCGGCGACGCCGGCCAAGCGGCTGGACGCCATCGACCTCGGCGGGGTCAAGGTGCACTACCTGGCGGTCGGCGACCGCAAGGACAACATCGGCATCGTCGAGTTCAACGTGCGGCGCTACCTGGCCAACAAGCTGTCGTTCGAGATCTTCCTGGAGATCCAGAACTTCAGCGACCAGGACGCCGAGGTCCAGGTCGAGCTGGTGGCCGGCGGCGAGACCATCGACGTCAAGACGGTGTCGGTGCCACGCCACGACAAGGTGCGCCAGATCTACCCCAACCGGTCGGGCGTCGGCCACTTCCTGGAGGCGCGGCTGTCGCGCGCGCCGGCCAAGCCGGGCGCGGCCACGAACGTCGAGAAAGACACCCCGCTGGACGCCTTCGCGCTGGATGACCGGGCCTTCGCGCTGCTGCCGTCGCGCGCCAAGGAGAGCGTGCTGGTGGTGACCGAGGGCAACATGTTCCTCGAGGGCGCGCTGATGCTCGACGAGAACATCGAGGTGTTCAAGATCGAGCCCGGTGGCTGGGCCGCGGCGGCGGCCGACCCCAGCATCGCGAACTTCGCCGCGGTGGTGTTCGACGGCTACACGCCGGCCACCCTGCCGGCGCGCGGCAACTTCATCTTCATCGCGCCCTCGGGGCCGGGGTCGCCGTTCGCCATCGCGGGCGAGACCGAGCGGCCCTTCATGACCGAGATCAACAAGAGCCACCCCATCCTGCGCTGGGTCACGGTGGCCGACGTCAACATCTCACGCTCGGCGGTGTTCACGCCGGGGCCGGGCGACATCGTGCTGGCGTCGAACATCCGGCAGCCCATCATGATGGCGCGCCGCGAGAAGACGCGGCGGCTGATGGCGCTGGGCTTCGACGTGCGCCAATCCGACCTGCCCATGCGCGTGGCCTGGCCGGTGCTGCTGATCAACACGCTGGACTGGTTTGCCGGTGATGACGCCGAGCTGATGACGACGTTCCACACCGGCAAGCTGTGGCGCATCCCCTTCGACACCGCCAAGGCGTCGGCCACCCTGGTCGAGCCCGACGGCGCCGAGGTGCACGCCGCGGTGGCCGAGGGTCGCGTCACCGTGCTGGGGCGCCGGGTCGGCTTCCACACCGTCAAGGGTGACGACCAGACCCCGGTGCAGATCGCCGCGAATCTGGCCGATCCGGTCGAGTCCGACATCACGCCGCATGGCGAGCTGACCATGGCGGGCGTCAAGCTGAGCGCTCCGCCGCCGGCCTCCAGGCTGGAGCTGCCGAGCGCGATCTGGCTGTATCTGCTGCTGGCGGTGCTCGCGCTGACGCTGGTGGAGTGGACGACCTACAGCCGACGGGTGACGGTGTAGCCGTGGCGGAGCATCATCACCAGGGGCCAGGTCAGGGCGCGAGCCAGAACAAGGTCGCGGACAAGGCGGCGCGGGCGCGCGCCGGCAAGGCGCAGGCGACGGCGACGCACCTCCGGCGCGCCGGCCTCGGCGTGCTGGCGGCGGCGGCCATCGCGCTGGGGCTGTGGTACGGCCTGCTCGGCGGAGCGTCCACGCTGACGGTCGAGCTGGCCGGGCGCGAGATCGTCCTGCTGCAGGCGCGCTGGCTGCTGGTGGCGGCGGTGGTGCCGTACTTCTTCGTGATCCAGCGCTACTCGCTGGCGGACTTCTCGCTGCCACAGCAGCTGATCTCGGCCGGGGTGCGCTCGCTGTTCGTGCTCGGCATCGCGATCGCGCTGGCGCGGCCGTCGACGGTGTCGGAGCGCTCGCGGGTGGCGACGGTGTTCCTGGTCGACGTGTCGGACTCGATGTCGGACGCGCAGCTCGACCGGGCCAGGCAGGTCATCGACCAGGCCATCGCCGAGAAGCCGACCGACGACGAGGTCTCGGTGGTCACCTTCGCGCGCCGGCCGCGGCGGGTCGATCTGGATGGCGGCAAGGCGCCGACGCTGCTGCGCCACTCGCCGCGCGGCGAGGCGGCCAGCGCGGCCACCGACGTGCAGGCGGCGCTGCAGCTGGCCTACGGGCTGTTCCCGACCGGCTATGTGCGGCGCGCGGTCATCGTGTCGGACGGCATCGAGACCGACGGCGACCTCCTGGCCGAGGCCTATCGCGCCAAGGCGTTCGGGGTCCGCGTGGGCTACCACCTGTTCAAGGAGGAGCAGAAGAAGGAGATCCTGGTGCGCTCGCTGACGCTGCCCGAGGAGGTCCGCGTCGGCGATCCCTTCGAGCTGACCGCGGAGGTGTGGTCGACGCACGCCGATCACGCGTCGATGACGCTGTACCAGGACGACTTCATCAATGGCCTCGACGGCCACAAGGTGCTCGATCTGGTGCCGGGCAAGAACGTCATCAAGTGGAAGAGCAAGGTCGAGCGCGCCGGCTTCGTGTCGTATCGCATGGAGCTCGGCAAGGTCGGCGCCGACACCGAGAAGCAGAACAACCAGGGGCTGGCCGCGGCGGTGGTCAAGGGCCGCCCGCGCGTGCTGCTGGTGGAGGGCGAGCCGCAGTACAAGGACTACTTCGTGAGCGCGATGAAGCACGAGAACATCGACGTCGACGCGCGCGGTCCGCTGGGGGTGCCGAGCTCGGTCAAGGATCTGGAGAAGTACGACGCCTTCGTGCTGTCGGACGTGCCGGCGCAGTTCGTCGGCCTCAACCAGATGGCGGCCATCGAGCAGTACGTCAAGAGCGTGGGCGGCGGCTTCATCGCGGTGGGCGGGCAGGACTCGTTCGGGTCGGGCGGCTACACCGGGACCCGCCTCGAGAAGCTGCTCCCGGTGCGCTTCGACAGCGAGAAGAAGCGCGACACCCCGGCGCTGGCGCTGGTGCTGGTCATCGACCGCTCGGGCTCGATGTCGGGCGAGCCGATGGAGCTGGCCAAGGAGGCCGCGCGGGCGACCGCGCACGTGCTGGATCCGCAGGAGCTGCTGGGCGTGGTCGCGTTCGACAACCAGCCCACCGTGGTGGTGCGGCTGCAGCGCGCGGCCAACCGCATGCGCATCGAGAACGACATCGCGCGCATCCAGCCCGGCGGCGGCACCAGCATCCTGCCCGCGCTGCAGGAGGCCTACCAGATCCTCGGCCCGGTGCCGGCCAAGGTGAAGCACGTCATCCTGCTGTCCGACGGCCAGGCCAACATCGATGGCATCGCGGACGCCGTCGAGGAGGCGCACGCCCAGAAGATCACGACCAGCGCCATCGGCCTGGGTGACGCCGATCGGTCGCTGCTGCAGATGATCGCGGAGCGCGGCGAGGGGCGCTTCTACATGACCCAGGACGCCACGCAGGTGCCCAAGCTGTTCGTCAAGGAGACCAGCGAGGTGCAGAAGTCGACCCTGGTCGAGGACTACGTCAAGGCGCACGTGGCCAAGAACGTCGAGATGGTGCACGGCACCGACGTCGAGAACGCGCCCTACCTGCGCGGCTATGTCAGCACCAAGGCCAAGCCGCTGTCGGAGGTCGTGCTGGTGTCGGACACCAGCGAGCCACTGCTGGCGCGCTGGCGCCAGGGCCTGGGCTGGGTGGTGGCGTGGACCAGCGACGTCAAGAACCGCTGGTCGGTCGACTGGCTGCGCTGGAACGGCTATCCCAAGTTCTGGGCCCAGGTGGTGCGCACCTCGATGAAGCACCGCGTGCTGCAGTCGTTCGATCTGTCGGCCACGGTGGGGCCGGGCACCGCGGAGGTCGTGGTCGACGCGGTGGGGCGCGACGACAAGTTCATCAACGAGCTGGATACCACGCTGGAGATCGTGGACCCGCTGCACCCGGGGCAGAAGCGCAGCATCCCCATGGTGCAGGCCGCGCCGGGGCGCTATCAGGCCGACTTCTCGATCGAGCGCTACGGGTCCTTCCTGCTCAAGGCGGTGCACAAGCTCAAGGGCAACACGGTGGCGGAGTCGACCGGGTCGGTGTCGTTCCCGTTCCCGCCCGAGTACCTGGGCCAGCCGCCCGACGAGAAGCGGCTCGAGCTGGTGGCCAACATCTCGGGCGGCTGGAGCGCGCCGACGCCCAAGCAGCTGTTCGACGCCGGCGGCGAGACCATGCAGTTTCACCAGGATCTATGGCCGTATGTGGTGCTGGTGCTGCTCGGCCTGTACTTGCTCGACGTGCTGCTCAGGCGCGTGCGCCTGATGGGCTACCGGCCGCTCAAGCTGTAGCCGGCCCGGTCGCCGCTCAGGGCGCCGCCCCCAGCCCCACCCGGGTCAGCCCGGCGCGCGCCGCCAGATCCAGCAGCTCGGCGAGGTCGCTGGTGGTGACGTCGTCGCGCAGCAGGAAGCTGACGTCGGTGTTGCGATCTTCGTGGCTGGCCCACCAGCGCAGCAGGGCGCCGAGGTCGGCGCCGTTGTCGCCGGCGGGGCGAGGGATGCTCAGGCTGTAGCTGCCCTCGTCGACGATGACCTCGAGGCCGCCGCGGCCGGGTGGGCGCAGCAGCACGGGGTGCTGTGCCAGCACGCCGTCGGGGCCGGCGACCGCCAGGCGGATGCCGGGGCTGCGCGTGGCGATGGCGGCCAGGATGGAGACCACGCGGAGGGCGGCCAGGTCACCGTCGGCGACGACCAGGGGCGCCGGCAGCTGGGCCTTCTCGAGGTCGGAGCGCGTGGGCTCGGCCAGCATCGCGATCGAGAGCAGGCGGTCGGGCAGCTCGGCGGGATACAGCACGGCGCCGGGGAAGACGCCCCAGGGGCTGGGCACGAACTGGGTGCCGGTGGCGGTCAGGCGCGCGCTCGGGCCGGCGCTGGCGCGCACCCGCTCGGCGTCGACGAAGACATAGGCGCTGGTGCTGGTGTCGGGCGGCTGGTGGCGCTCGCTGGTCGGGACGCGGTACAGGCCGGGCGCGAAGGCGCGCAGCGCCAGCGGGAAGCTGGGCGAGGCGGTGGCGACCGCGGCGGCGCCGGCGCTGGAGTGGGCAGCCAGCCAGCGACCCATGCGTTCGAGGATGATCCACTCGCTGGAGAAGGCGGGGCTCTGCTCGAGGGTGAGGCCGAAATGGGCCGGGCCGCACTGCTCGAGGGCGTGAGTCAGGCGCTCGGCGGGGGGCTCATCGGCGGAGAAGCGCCGCTCCTCGGGGCTGCAGTGCACGTCGCAGGCGGCCTCGACCAGACCCGGCCACTCGTCGACGGTGGCGCGCCACAGCGTGGTCAGGGTCCTGGCCTGGCAGCCCACCGGGCAGCCGTGGGCGAGCACACCGAGCCGGGCGCCGGGAGCAGCGGCGGCGGCGGCGCGGGCGGCCCGGGCGCAGGCGTTCATGCGTTGCGCGGCGCTGGGGGCGCGGTTGCAGCCGGTCAGGGTGGCCACGAGCAGCAGCAGGGTGGCGGTGGCTGTGGCGGTGGTGGCGGTGGCTGTGGCGGTGGTGGCGGCTGTGGCTGTGGCTGTGGCCGTGGCTGTGGCTGTGGCTGTGGCTGTGGTGCGACGGCGCTCGGGTGCGTCGTGGCAATGCGGGGTCATGGCGGGGGCCTCGAGGGGTCGGAGCTGGCGCGCAGCAAGGCGGCGTCGCGGCTGGCGTCGAGCTCGAGCAGGCGGGCCTGCACCAGGGCGGCGGCGCGCTCGGGATCGGCGATCAGCGGGGCCAGCTCGGCCGGCGCCAGCGGCTGCAAGGCCTGGCGGACGGCGTCCGGCAGCAGGCCGGCGTCGCCGCGGGCGGCGCCGGCGCCAGGTGATGGCGCAGGGGTCGCGGCGGCGCCGTGGGCCCGCGAGCGGCCCAGGGCCTCCAGGCTGGGGCGGGTGAACAGCGCCGGCATGCGTGGGCCACGCTCGGGCGACGGCGGTGACAGGAGCAGGCTCAGCAGGGCGTCGGGGCGCAGCCGCGCGCCGGCCAGGGCCAGGGCCGGCGCCACGGCGGAGGCGCGGCCGGAGTCGGCGTGACAGGTGGCGCAGCGTAGCTGGACCAGCAGGGCGTCGGCGAGGGCGCGCTCGGCGCCCCGTGGCGCGGGTGGGCGTCGGATCGGGTCGTGGGCGTCGGCCCCGGCCTCGGCGGCCAGCCCCTGGATGAGGGCGTCGAGGTCGGCTGGCGACAGCCGGTAGCGCGGCATGCGGGCGTCGAGCGCGGGGCGCAGCGGCTCGGCGGCGCGGCCGAGGTAGGCGCGCAGCCAGTCGGAGCGCAGCCGGGCGCCCACATCGGGCAGACCAGGCGGCGCCAGGCGCGAGGGATCGCGCTCCGGCGCCAGCGCCGGGCCGGCGGCGCTGGCATGACAGCCGTTGCAGCCCAGGGCCTGGGCCCGCGCGGCCAGCGCCTCACCGTGCGCGTGCAGCGGGTCCTCGGCGATGCGCTCACGCTTGCCGCGACGGGGCGCGGGCTGGGTGTGGCGGCGCGCCAGGGCGCGCAGGGCGAGGGCGATCTCGTCGGCCTCGCCGTCGGTCAGCGCGAAGCGCGGGGTGCGCGCATCGGCGCCCAGGTGGCGCACCAGCCCGCGCGCGTTCTCGGGCGGCAGCGGCGCGATCACGGCGGCGACGCGGGCCAGGTCGGGCGCGGCGGGGGCGAGGTCGACCGGCGAGCGCTGCAGCGCGGAGGCGTGGCACAGGCTGCACGAGCGGGCGTGAAACAGCGCCGTGCTGGCGACGACCTGCACGCCGCTGAGGGCGGGCGGCGCGGGCGGCGCGAGGCCGGCGTCGGGGCCCACGAGGACGGGTCTCGCGGCGGGCTTGCCTCTGGCGCCCGGGCTCTTGCTCGGACTCGGACTCGGACTTGAGCCCGTGCTCGTGCTCGGACTCGTGCTCGTGCTCGTGCTCGGACTCGTGCTCGTGCTCGTACCCGTGCTCGTACTCGTACTCGTACTCGTACTCGTACTCGTACTCGTGCTCGTGCTCGTGCTCGTGCTCGTGCTCGTGCTCGTGCTCGTGCTCGTGCTCGTGCTCGTGCTCGTGCTGCTGTCGCCGCGCAGGGTCGCCAGGTAGCTCACCAGCGCGCTGGCCTCGGCAGGGTCCAGCGGGAACGCGGGCATCGCCTGCGGCTCGAGCAGCGCGCGCCGCAGCCCCGCCGGGGTCAGGCGCAGCCCGACGTCGCCGAGATACGACCGCCGCGGATCGCCCGCCACCGCTGCCGCGCCAGCGAAGTCGAAGCCATCGTGACAGCCGTCGCACAGCAGGCGCGCCGCCAGCGCGCGGCCGGCCAGCACGGTGTCGGCCGGCGTGGGCAGGGCGCCAGGGGACACGCCCCCATCGGGCGCACCGCCATCGAGCGCGGGCGGTGCCGCCGGTGTCCCGACCTCCCCGAGGAGCTGCGTGAGCAGCGCCAGCTCGTCGGCGCTGAGCGCGAAGTCGATCCGCGCATGCAGCCCCCCCGGCGCCGCCAGGGCGCGACCCAGCGCTCCTGGCAAGAGCTCGGCGCGCGCGTGCTCCAGGCCGGGCCCGCGGGCGTCGTCGATGCCGAGCAGCCCCTCGTCGGTCAGGGCGCCCCGCCATGGCCCCGCCGTATTGACAGCATGACAAGCAGTACAGGCCAGCGCATCCATCAGATCGAGGCCTCGGCGCAGCGCGGGCGCAATCTCGATGGGCTCCGGCCGGTCGCCACGCCCGCAGCGCCCCGGCACCGGCCCGGGCACCCGCCCCGCCGGCACTCCGCGCGCATCCAGCGCCACACAGCGATAGCCCAGCGCTCCCGCGGGCACGTCGCAGTCGGTCTCGTGCTCGCACATGATGTGGGCCCGGATCCCGCGCCCGGCGTGACAGCGCAGGCATGACGCCCGCGCCGACACCACCAGCCCGAGCGGCGACCCCGGGTCGTGACACGACTCGCAGATGGCCACACCGTCGGGGTGGGCGTCGATCAGGATGGGCGCCAGCGGGTGCTCACCAGCGCGCGCCAGCTGGCGAGCGTCGCCGTCGAAGGCGCGGTCATCGGGGGTGATCTCGGGCACCGCCAGGGCGCCCTTGCGGCGCTCGCAGCCTGCCGCGACCACCACCAGGGCGGCCAGCAGCAGCAGCACCCGGGCCGCTCTTCCATGCTGCGCTGACCTGGCCCCCGGCATGCCCGATCCGAGTATGCGATGGCCTGCCCAGGTGTACCATCCCGCGCATGCTCTCCCGACGACAGCTCATCCAGGGCGCCGGGGCGGCCGCCGCCCTGGCCGCGTCCGCGTCCGTGACCGTGTCATGGCCACGCCTGGCGCTGGCCCGCGGCCTGCTGACCGACTACACGCTCGACGAGGTCACCGCGCGCGCCCTGGCCGCCGCCAAGGCCGCGGGCGCGACCTACGCCGACATCCGCGTCGTGCGCCGCGTCGCCGAGTCGCTGCACACCCGCGAGGATCACGTCACCGGGGTGGGCTCGTCCGACAGCTATGGCCTCGGCGTGCGCGTCATCGCCGGCGGCGCCTGGGGCTTCGCCGCGTCCGCGCGCGTCGACGGCGCCGAGGCCGAGCGCATCGCCCGCCTGGCGGTGGACATCGCCAAGGCCAACGCCAAGGTGGTGCGCCGCCCGGTCGAACTGGCCCCGGTCAAGCCCGTCACTGCGGCGTGGCAGACGCCGCTGACCCGCGACCCCTTCAAGATCCCGCTGGCCGAGAAGGCCGCCTTCCTGCTCGCCATCAACGCCGACGTGATGGCGGTGCCGGGCGTGAAGTTCTGCACCTCGAGCTTCGACGCCCTGGGCGAGTGGAAGCTCCTGGTCACCAGCGAGGGCTCGCGCATCGAGCAGGAGATCACCCGCATCGAGCCCGGCTACAGCGCCACCGCGGTCGACGCCAAGACGGGTGAGTTCGTCAGCCGCGAGCACGAGCTGCCGCCGTCACAGGCCGGCTGGGAGTATGTCGAGGGCTCGACCCTGCGCGCCGATGCCCGCAAGATCGGCGAGGAGGCGGTGGCCAAGCTCAAGGCCCCTGGGGTCACGCCCGGCAAGCGCGACCTCATCCTGGCGCCCAGCAACCTGTGGCTGACCATCCATGAGTCGGTCGGCCACTCGACCGAGCTCGACCGCGCCCTCGGCTACGAGGCCAACCTGGCCGGGACCTCGTTCGCCACCGTCGACAAGCTGGGCACGCTGCGCTTCGGCAGCGACATCGTGACCCTGTTCGCCGACAAGACCAGCCCCGGCGGCCTGGCCAGCTGCGGCTATGACGACGACGGCGTACCCACGGGCCGCTGGGACCTGGTCAAGAAGGGCCTCTTCGTCGGCTATCAGACCACGCGCGAGCAGGCCGCCTGGATCAAGGAGCCGGCCTCGCGCGCGACGGCATATGGCGAGGACTTCAAGGCCTTCCCGTTCCAGCGCATGCCCAACGTGTCGCTGGCGCCGGGCGCCGCCGACAAGGGGGTGGCCGATCTCATCGCCGCCACCGACGACGGGATCTACATCACCGGCAACGGCAGCTGGTCGATCGATCACCAGCGCTACAACTTCCAGTTCGGCGGCCAGATGTTCCATGAGATCAAGAAGGGCAAGCTGACCCGGCCGCTGAAGGACGTCGCTTATCAGGCCAACTCGCTCGATTTCTGGCGCTCGTGCGACATGATCGCCGGCCAGCGCGAGTGGGTCATGGGCGGCACCCTGGGCGACGGCAAGGGCGAGCCGGTGCAGTCCAACGGCGTCAGCCACGGCTGCTCGCCGGCGCGCTTCCGCAAGGTCAACGTGCTGAGCACCAACACGCGGGGGGCCTGATGCTGACCGAGCCGCAGGCCAGGAAGCTGACCGCCGCCGTGCTGGCGGCGGGGAAGAAGCTGGCCAAGGACGCCGCGCTGTCGGTCAGCATGGACAGCGGTCGCGCCGCCAACACGCGCTTCGCACGCAGCGAGATCACCTCGACCGGCGACGTCGACGACACCACGCTGACGGTCGGCGTCGGCTTCGGCAAGCGCCACGCCCAGGCCTCGACCAACCAGACCGACGCCCCGGCCCTGCTCTCGGTGCTGCAACGCGCGATCGCGATGGCGCGGCTGGCGCCCGAGGATCCCGAGCTGATGCCGCTCCTGGGCCCGCAGAAGTACGCCTCCACCCCGCCCGGGTTCGATCGCGCCACCGCCGAGCTGCCCGCCAGCGCGCGCGCCGAGGCCGCCCACGCCGCCATCGCCGCGGCCGACGCAGCCAAGGTCGACCTGGCCGGCTTTCACGACCTGCGCGGGGCCGCGACCGCGCTGGCCAACTCGGCCGGGCTGTTCGCCTACCACGCCGCGACCGGGGTCTCGTTCACCTGCACCGCGCGCACGCCCGACGGTACCGGCTCGGGCTGGGGCCAGGGCTACGCCAACCGCTGGAGCGACCTCGACACCGTGGCCGCCGCCAAGGTGGCCATCGACAAGAGCGTGGCCGCGCGGAGGCCGCGCAAGCTCGACCCCGGGCGCTACACCGTGGTGCTGGAGCCGGCGGCGGTCGGCGATCTGCTGTACTTCCTGGTCTCGGCGCTCGACGCCCGGCGCGCCGACGAGGGGCGCTCGTTCTTCTCGAGGCAGGGCGGCGGCACCCGGGTCGGCGAGCAGCTGTGGGGCCCGCACATCACGCTGCGCTCCGACCCCGCCAGCAAGCTGATGCCTTCGGCGCCCTTCGACGGCGAGGGGCTGCCGCAGCGGCCCATCACCTGGATCGACAAGGGCAAGATCGCCGCGCTGCGCTACTCGCGCTTCTGGGCCGAAAAGCAGGGGCAAAGGCCCACGGCGGCGCCCAGCGTCACCGAGCTCGCCGGCGGCGACGCCACCCCCGAGGCGCTGCTCGCCGGGGTCAAGCGCGGCGTCCTCATCACACGCTTCTGGTACAACCGCTGGGTCGATCCGCAGAGCATCCTCATCACCGGCCTGACCCGCGACGGCGTGTTCCTGATCGAGGACGGCAAGGTGGTCGCCCCGGTCAACAACTTCCGCTACAACGAGTCGCCCGTGAAGATGCTGAAGAACGCCGACGCCCTGGGCAAGGACGCGGTGCGCCTGGCCACCGCCGACGGCCGCATGCGCGTCCCCGCCCTGCGCACGCACGAGTTCAACCTGGCCTCCACCTCCGACGCGGTGTAGCCCTGTCGCGCCGCGGCATGCGCAGCGCGCCCCGCTGCGAGCGCTGCTGGCAGCGCCAGGACTCGTGCATCTGCGCCGCGCTGACGCCGATCCCGACCCGCACCCGCCTGCTCATCCTGCGCCACCAGAGCGAGCGCCGCCGCCCCAGCAGCACCGCGCGCCTGGCCGCCCTGCTGCTGCCCTCGGTCCACATCATCGACTATGGCGACGGCCCGCTGCCCGACCTCGACCTCGAAGACAGCTGGCTGCTGTTCCCCGACGGCGCCCCCCTCGCGGTCGCGCCGTCGCCACCGCCCGCGCAGCTGGTCATCCTCGACGGCACCTGGACCCAGGCTCGCCGCATGCGCAACCGCGTCAGCGCGCTGGCCACCCTGCCGCGCTTCTCGCTACCCGCCGCCGACCGCCCCCTGCCCCGCCTGCGCCGCCAGTCTCTCCCCGAGGGCATGTCGACCCTGGAGGCCATCGCGCGGGCCCTTGCGCTGCTCGAGGGCGACGCCGTGCTGGCCCCCATCGAGGCGGTCTTGCAGCGCGTGGTCGACCGCGCCAACGAGACGCAGCGCCGGTAGTCCGGCCCTTCCCTACCCTCGCGGCATCACCGGCCCGCCCCAGCCGCCGCCGCCATTGCCGTTCTGGTCGCCCCATCGCCCGCGCACGGGGTTCTTGCACCTGATCTTGCCCTTCCAGGGGTGGCGGATGATGTAGCGGCCCTGGAACGTCGTCTGATCCGTGGTCTCCTTGAACTCGAGGTCCTTGCTGAAGGTCTCCTTCGAGTAGCGCGCGTGCAGGCGCGTGATGAACGCGGGCTGGTAGTTCTGGTCCATCTTGCCCATGCCCAGCTCGCCGAGCTGCGCCGCGCTGATGGGGTCGGCCGAGCAGGGGTCGCACCAGCCTGACGGCCAGGCGTACTCGGTGAACACCGCCTGGCCCTTGTGCTTGGCGAGCTCGCGCTCGAACATCTTGAGGAAGAACTTGCCGAACTTGCCCTTGTCCTTCATCGACGCGGGCACGTCGATGTCGGTCGGCAGCCTGGGGTTGTCGTAGTTCGTCACCTCGAAGCGTCCCTTCATCGAGACCATGAAGATGATGAGGTCCTGGGTGCCCTTGCCGTTGATCATGCCGAGCTTGATGGGCAGGCCGACCTTGTCGCCCGCGCTCTTGAAGCCGAACTGCAGCGGCGACAGGAACAGGCCGCCCTGGGTGCGCGGCGCGCCCGGCTGCGCGGCCAACCGCTTCAGGTTGACCTTGGCCACGAAGAAGTTGGTCTTGGCGTCGATGTAGGGCTTCAAGATCGGCGCCGCGCCGGCCGGGATCTTGTAGCCGTTCTGCTTGAGCCAGGTCTCGAGGCCGGTCGACTGGGTGGCCGACAGCACCACGATGTCGTACTCGCCGGCGGTGAACGCGGCCTCGATCTTGACGCCCAGCTTGCGCGCGCTGTCGGACTTGCTCGGGGAGCCCGCCGCGGCGTAGTCGCGGTCGTCGCTGGCCTCGTACTCCGGCTCGACATAGCAGGGGTCCTGCTCCCAGTACTCGACCAGGCGCGGCGCCGACCACTGGTCGAGGTGCGCGAACAGCTCGGCCTTGATGGTCTTGACGTCCTGCTTCTTGATGCCCGGCGGCACCGGCACCACCAGCGCGAACTCGGCCGGATCACCGCGGTAGTTGTTGAGCATCGAGATCGTGGTGCGATCCCCGTTGCGCGCGATGATGACCTGCGAGGTGTCGCTGTACAGCTCGCCCGTCGCGGCCGCGACATAGAAGCCGCAGAACGCGTGCGCCGGCACCACCGCGAGCCCCAGCCCCAGCGCCGTCAGCAGCGCCATCCCTGCCATCCTGGATCGCATCGTCTTCTCCTGTGGGTGCTTCAGCCGTGCTTCAGCCGCGCGGGATGCCGACCGGGCCGGGGCCGACGCCGCCGCCGCCATTCTGACCGCCCCAGCGCCCGCGCACCGGGTTCTTGCACTTGATCTTGCCCTTCCAGGGGTGGCGGATGATGTAGCGGCCCTGGAAGTTGGTCTGATCGGTGGTCTCGGTGAACTCGAGGTCCTTGCTGAAGGTCTCCTTCGAGTAGCGGGCGTGCAGCCGGGTGATGAAGGCCGGCGAGTAGTTCTGGTCCATCTTGCCCATGCCGAGCTCCTGCAGCTGCGCGGCGCTGATGGGGTCGGCCGAGCAGGGGTCGCACCAGCCCGACGGCCAGGCGTACTCGGTGAACACCGCCTGGCCCTTCTTCCTGGCCAGCTCGCGGTCGAACATCTTCAAGAAGAACGTCCCGAACTTGCCCTTGTCCTTCATCGACTCGGGCACGTCGAGGTCGGTCGGGATCTTGACGGTCTCGTAGTTCGAGACGTCGAAGCGCCCCTTCATCGAGATCATGAACAGGATGAGATCCTGGGTGCCCTTGCCGTTGATCATGCCGAGCTTGATGGGCAGGCCGATCTTCTCGCCGGTCGCCTTGTAGCCGAACTGCAGCGGCGACAGGAACAGCCCCTTCTTGGTGCTGCCGGCGCCGCCCTGCTGCTCGGCCAGGCGCTTCAGGTTGACCTTGGCCACGAAGAACTGCGTCCTGGCCGCGATGTAGGGGGCCAGGATGGGCGCCGCGCCGGCAGGGATGTTGTAGCCGCTCTGCTTGAGCCAGGTCTCGAGGCCGTTCGACTCCTTGGCTGACAGCACCACGATGTCGTACTCGCCGGCGGTGAACTGGGCCTCGATCTTGACGCCCAGCTTGGCCTCGCGGTCGCCCTTGCTGGAGCCACGGGTGGCGCCGCCGGCCATCATCTTGGTCGGCAACGGGCGCGGGATGTAGCAGGGGTCCTGCTCCCAGTACTCGACCAGGCGCGGCGCCGACCACTGATCGAGGTGCGCGAACAGCTCGGCCTTGATGGTCTTGACGTCCTGCTTCTTGATGCCCGGCGGCACCGGCACCACCAGCGCGAACTCGGCCGGATCACCGCGGTAGTTGTTGAGCATCGACAGCGTCACCCGGTCGCCGTTGCGCGCGATGATGACCTGCGAGGCGTCGTTGTACAGCTCGCCCGTGGCCGCCGCGACGTAGAAGCCACAGAACGCCTGCGCCTGCCGCGGCGTCGCCGCCGCCAGCACGAGGCCCAGCGCGGCCAGCCCGATACCCTTGCGCGTCATGCCGACCCTCCACACACGACCTGCCCGCAGCGGGCAGCCGCGCCAATCTTACCCCTCTACGCACAGCCCGGCGGCGCGATCTCGACGCTTCAGCGCGCGGGCTCTGGAGCCGTGGGTACCCCCCACAGCAGCGACAGGTCGAGCTCGATGGCCTCGAAGGGCTCGACCCGCACGCGATCTTGGTCGGCGTAGGTTCCGATCAGAGTCCACAGCGTCCGGTCGCGCCGCAGGACCTCGAGGGTGCGTACCGCGGGGTCGATCAGCCACGCGTGCGAGACACCCCGCTGCGCGTAGATCGGGAGCTTGCCCTTGCGGTCGAGGCGAGCCGTCGAGGGCGACAGCACCTCACAGATCCAGTCGGGGGCGAGCTCGATGGCCGCGACGTCAGGCGGACTGGGCATGCGCTCGATGCGCCATCCCGCCAGATCGGGGACCAGGACGTCGTCCCCGAAGTGCAGCTCGGGTTCGTCGAGGATCCACCACCCGCCAGGCCCGCCGCGGCCAAACTGGAATGGCACGGTCAGCTCGGCGCCCAGTGCCGATGAGGTGACGGCGTGAGTCACCCGCGGGCGCGGGCTGGCATACAGCGCGCCCGCCACGATCTCGCCCACGACGTTGTCAGGCAGTCGCTCGAGATCGGCATACGTGGCCCGCTGCTTGGGGACCGGCGCCATGACCCAAGGCTAGCACGTCAGAAGGTGTACTGGCCCTTCACGAAGACGACCTGGGTCAGGATGGGGCTCTGCGCGGTGTTGGCGGTGCGCACGCTGGGGTCGCTGCTGCCGCCGTCATAGATGAGGTGCAGGTCGGCCAGCCCCATCCAGTGCTTGCTGTGCATGTACACGCCGGTGGCGCCGAGGTCGTAGACGTTGCCGCTGTAGCGCCCGAAGCACGAGGTGAAGGCGTTGATGCCGCAGGCCACCGCGGCGTTGGCCGGGGTGTCGTCGACGGTGCGCTGGTAGTCGAACGAGGCGTCGACCGCCAGGCGCTCCTTCAGGAAGTCGCGGCCGACATCGACGTGCACCACGGTGCTGGTGGCGCGGAAGTCGTAGATCGCGCTGACCGAGGCTCCCAGGCGCAGCTTCTTGAACGAGCGCCGGTCGCGCGCGCCCACCGTCAGGTCGAGCGCATACTGCGGATCGACCGCCTTGAACGAGGGATCGGCGGCGGGCGCGTCGAGCGCGCGGCGGCGCCCGCGCGCGATGCTGTAGAGGTCGAAGCGGCGCTCCCCGAAGGTGAAGTCGACCTGGCCGCGCACCTCGTCGCGCGCGGTGCGCTGCACCAGCAGGTTCGACTGCACCGTGTTGGCGATCGGCTCGTTGAGCAGATCGAACAGGTAGACCTCCAGCGCGATCGACGACATGTGCGAGTAGCCGGCCTCGGCGTGGAAGCGGATCGACGGCCGGTAGCCGACCTGGGCGTGCAGCGCGCGCAGCGCCGCGCCGCTGTCGCTGAGCACGTCGAATACCGCGTAGTGGTAGAGGTCGAGCTTCTGCAGCCGGAAGAACGCCGTCGAGGTCAGAAACAGCCGCAGCGTCTCGGCGACCCGGGTCGCGCGCGTGCCGGTGACGATGGTGTCACCGTCGTCGAAGCCGCTGGGCAAGATCCCCCCCAGCCCCGCCGAGCCATAGCCGCGGCGGGTCTTGTAGCCGACCGTGGTGCCGGCGCCGAAGGCCGGGTTGAAGCCATCGCCATAGTCGGTCTCGATCGACCGTGACAGCGGATCGGGCGCCAGCCCGCCGAAGACGCCGAGGTCGAGGTCCTTGTGCTTGCCGAGCTTGCGCAGCACGCGCAGGCCGTCGATGGTCAGGCCGTCGGCCTCGCGCACGATGATGCGGCCGCCATACACCGAGGTCGGCCCTGCGTAGCCGCCGTACAGCTCGCGCAGGTCGATCTCGCTGCCGCCACGCTGCCCCAGGCCGTGCGAGTCGCGGATGCGCGAGGTCCCGGCCGCGGGTGGGGTGCCCTGGGCGCGATCGATGGCGCGCGAGACCTCGCCGGCCAGGCGCAGCCGGATGTCGCCCAGGCTGCGCACGCCGGGCAGATCCTCGCGCCACGGGGCGGCCTCGTAGAAGCCGCGCAGATCCAGCCACTGCACCACGTCGGGCGAGGCCGTCGCCGCCTCGGGCACGATGGCGCCGGCGGCGTTGACCGGGGTCTTCTGATCCTCGGCCAGGTGCATCAGGCCGATCGAGGTGCGCGCGCGCAGCCGGATCTTCTTGCGCTGCTTCTTCTTGATGACCGGGTCGCGGTGGTCGAGGAAGCCCTCGCCCCCGGGCGCCAGCACCTGGGCCTCGGCCGACACCACACCCACGCCGAGCAGCGCGCTGACCATGAGCAGCTGCGCGCGGGCGCTCATCGGCACACACTCTCGCGGCCGCTGGGCCGCGACGGCGCGAAGAAGCTGGTGTTGTGGCAGGTGGCGCACTCGGTCAGCCCGGTGTGATCGATGCGCGCGCCGCCCAGCTTGACCGCGCGGGCGTCATTCAGGTGGCACGAGCCGCACGCCGGTGACAGCCCCATGAAGTTGCCGGCCTTGTGACAGTCCATGCACGGCAGGGTGCGGTGCACGCCGCGCAGGTTGCAGCCCACGCTGCTGTGGTCGAAGCGCGCCGGCGCGAAGCCCCACTGGGTGTGACACTCGCCGCACTTGGGGCCCAGGCTGTTGGCGTGGATGTCGTCGGAGCGGTGGCAGGTGATGCACAGGTTGCCGGTGCCCGCGAGCGGCCGCTTGTCCTTGTGGCAGCGCGCGCAGGGCAGCTGATCGTGCGACCCGGTCAGCGAGAAGTTGCCGACGTCGTGGATGGGCTTGATGCGGTTGAAGGCGACCGCGTCGTGGCAGCCCTCGCAGCGGGTGCCGAAGCGGCCGCGGTGCACGTCGGGCTCGGGGTGGCAGCCGAAGCAGGTCTGCTTGGTGGGCTTGAACTTCAGCGTGGCGTGGCACTCCGAGCACTCGGTGGTGGTGTGCGCGCCCTCGAGCTTGAAGGCCGACAGCTTGTTGTGGGACGCCAGCGGCTTGTCGACGAAGACGTTGGCGCCGGTCTCCGAGTGGCAGGTCTCGCAGCGCTTGCCCAGCGACCCGGCGTGGGCGTCGTCTTCCGCATGACATGAAACGCAGGCCGTCGGCGTCGGCTTGAACTGCCGCTTGGGGTGGCAGGCGAAGCAGTCGGCCTTCTTGTGCAGGCCGATCAGCTTGTAGTCGCTGTCCTTGTCATGATCGAACCGGGTCGGGTCCCACACCCCGCCCTCGTGACAGCGCGTGCACTCCTGCCCCAGCGAGCCCTTGTGCAGCCGGTCCTTGTGGCAGTTCTCGCCGCAGTTGGGGGTCTGATCGTCGAAGCGATCGGCCTGCTTGTGGCACTGCTCGCACTTCAAGTTGGCGTGCGCGTCGGTCAGCGGGAACTCGCTGTCGGGGCCGTGGAAGGTCTTGGCCGCCTCGACGGTGAACTTGCGCTCCCCGGGCTTGAGGTGACAGTTCAGGCACTCGGCCGACTTGAACTGCTTGTTGTGCACCTTCTCGTGCTGGTGGCAGCCCATGCAGTCCTTGCGCAGGCCGGGATCGAAGCGCTCGAAGTCGTCGGGCGTGCGCCCGCGGTGGCACTTGCGGCACGGGATGACCGCGTGCTTGGCCTGCAGCACGAACGAGGTGCGCTTGCCGTGATCGAAGCGTGACTGATCGGACTTGAAGTCGCGCGTGCCGTGGCAGCTGCCGCAGTCGCCGACCTTGTCGAAGCGCCCCTTGTGCTGGTCGTCCTTGGCGTGGCAGCTCTCGCAGGCGCGGTTGGGCTTGGTGATCGAGTTCTTCTTGTGGCAGCCGTAGCAGTCCTTGCCCGCGTGCGCGCCGTCGAGGCGGAACTTGGTGCGCCGGTTGTGGTCGAAGTCGTACTTCTTCCAGTCGGCGTCGTCGGCGTGGCACTGGTCGCAGCCGCGCTGGTCGAACAGCATGCCCTTGTGCGGTGACTCGTCGGCGTGGCAGCCCTTGCAGTCGGAGACATCCTTCTTGAGGTTGAACTCCGACTTGGGGTGGCACTTGGCGCAGGCCACGTCGGCGTGCGAGCCGCGCAGCGCGAACTTGGCGTCCTTGGTGTCGTTGTGGTCGAAGCCGAGCGGCTTCTTCTGCGGGCGCCAGGCGTCCTGGGTGTGACAGCGCTCGCAGTTCTTCATCGGGCCGTCGGAGAAGTTGTGCGGATCCTTGTGGCAGCTGCCGCAGGTCTTGCTCTCGCCCAGGTAGACGCGGATGCCCTGGCGGTTCTTGCGCTTGTGGCAGTCGTCGCAGCCGGTGGCCTGGTGCTTGCCCTCCAGCGGCCAGCCGGTCCAGTCATGGTTGAAGTTGGCGCGCCCGCCGATGGTGCCCCAGCCCATGGGATCGAAGCTGCGCCCCTTGTGCTCGGAGTGGCACAGCCAGCAGCTCTTGCTGCCGACCTT
Source organism: Deltaproteobacteria bacterium (assembly GCA_020853705.1). Lineage (GTDB taxonomy): Bacteria > Myxococcota_A > Polyangia > Haliangiales > JADYYK01 > JADYYK01. Next base: position 48,878 of record JADYYK010000008.1, on the reverse strand, counting down.
GTCGGACGAGTGGAAGCCCTTGCCCGAGTCGATGCGCGTGCGCAGGTCCCAGTGGTCGTGGCAGCCCAGGCACTTGTCCTTCGACAGCTCCTTGCCGCTGGTGTGGCAGGTGCCGCAGTTGGAGCTGCCGTCGAGCGACGCGTGCGACCCGGTCAGCTCGCCGGGTGAGGTGCCGAAGATGTCCTGCGCGCGCGCGCGCCCCGTCCCGGCCAGCACGACCAGGGCGAGAGAGGCGAGCTGGAGCAGGCTGCGAAGGGGTCTCACCGACCTCACTTTACATCGAGAGTGAATAGGCGATGACGATGTGCGCCGTGGCCAGCGACAAGAGGACGATGGCCAGCGGCACGTGGATCTTCTTCCAGACCGTGAGCAACACCTTGGCCTTGGGCACCAGCACGCGGCGACGCTCGAGCAACATCAGGCGGCCGGTGCGGCGCAGGATCTCGCGCGCCTCGCGCCGGGTCTGGGTCACGCCCTTGAGCAGGCGGCGGCGCAGCAGCCAGCGCCCCGGGCGCTTGAGCTGATCGCGCATCACGAAGGCCAGCGCGCGCAGCAGGCCCGCCTGCCCGACCAGGTTGGTGACCAGGTTTCGATAGGCCAGGAGCTCGAGCTCGCAGGCCGCCACGCCGGGGTTCTTGGCGCGCAGGCCGGCCAGCACGCGCTCGTGCTCCAGCGCCTCGACGTCGTAGGCGTTGAGGCCCTTGGGCAGGTAGGTGTAGATGTAGCGGCCGACCAGGCCGGACACCACGGTGATGACGGTGGCCAGGTAGGCCAGCGCGGCGACGGTGTTGGCGAAGCGCGCCGCGGTGTGCAGCGACACGAACAGCGGGCCCACGATCCCCGCCATCAGGTGGAAGTCGAACCAGCCCTGCGCGCTGCCCGGGATGCGCTGTAGCAGGCGGAAGCGCTTGCGCAGCGGGTAGCCCATCGTCGCCACGATGAGGCCCATGCCGAAATAGCCGAGATACACGGCGAACTCGACGCCGGGCGAGTAGCGCACCCGGGTCAGCGCCAGGTAGTGATCCCAGCCGTGCGCGGTGCGGTTATACCAGTACTGCGCCGAGAAGCGCGGCAGGTACAGGCGCAGCGCGACCTCGACCGCGCAGATCAGGAACGCCGTGAGGAAGATCGACCAGTAGATCGCAGGATTGATGCGGCCGCCCGACAGCTTGCTGTCGGCGCCGTCGGTGATCTTGAGGCCCTGCTGGAAGGCCTTGATGGGGATGACCGTGGCCGGCCGCATCACGGTGTGATCGAAGCCGGCCGACGCGGCCAGGCGCTGCGCCTCGGTGCGGTCCTGGAAGATCTCGGTCGGCTTGATCTCGATCAGCGCGCCGGTCGGGCAGTGCGAGATGCAGGCCTGATCCTCGTAGTTCGAGCAGTGGTCGCACTTGGACGCCATGCGCTTGGTGCGCGCCTTGCGGTTGGTGCCGGCGCCGAACTGCAGCACGCCGCGCTCGTCGAGCACGATGCGGAAGTTCTCGTTCTCGGGGTCGTCGAGATCGACCATGTCGATGGCGTTGTAGGGACACGCGGTCGCGCACAGGGTGCAGCCGGTGCACTTGTCCTCGACGATGACGATCTCGCGCTTGGCGGTGTCGAAGTAGATCGAGTCGAAGTTGCACGGGTCGATGCAGCGCTGATCGACACAGGTGCGGCAGGTCGCGACGAAGTCGAGCATGCCGAGGCGGAAGCCGTTGAGGTGCAGCCGCTCGTGGCCGTAGCGCTCGTTGCAGGCGCGCTCGCACTCGTAGCAGTCGATGCAGCGATCGAGCTGGCGCACCCGCGCGGTCTCGCTGACCGACAGGCCGTGGCGGATGTTGAAGTCGAAGATCTCCTGCTTGACGCCGTGGATCTGGCCCAGGCGCGAGCTGCCGGCCTCGACCGAGCGGCGCAGGCGCTGGGCGAAGAACGGGTAGGCCACGCAGATGTCGGCGATGCGGGCCTGGCGCCAGATCATGATCTTGGCCGGCGTGACCGCGTAGATGGCGGTGCGCTTGGCGTCGACCGCGGCCAGCGCCTGCGGGTTGTAGACGTCGTTCTCCTCGAAGTTGGCCACGTTCTTCTCGGCGTGGCGCATCACCGGGTCCTGCTTCTTGTTCTTCTTCTTGGCGCTGGCGGCCTTGCGCTGCTCGCCCAGCTTGGCGTCGAGCCACTTGGCGTCGAACATGGCGACCGCGACCTGGCCCGAGCGCACGATGTGGGTCACGGCCTCCTTCTGGCCGCCCATGGCGTCGATGACGAAGTCGTCGCGGTCGAAGGTCTTGAGGTCGAGGTCACCCTTGGTGACGCACTCGGCCAGCAGGTCCGAGGGCAGGCCGTCGAGCAGGGGCAGCCCGCGCAGCTCCTTGAAGATGTCCTCGCGCGAGGGCCCCTCGGGGGCCGGGGCGGCGCCCTTGCCTGCTTTTGCGCCCTTGGCGGGCTTGGGGGCTGTGGTGGCTGCGGCGGACACGGGGGTGATTCCTGGTCGCGACAGTGTACCTTTCCAGCTCCGAACAAGGCAAGTGGCAGGCCATCGAGGCTGGCGCGTTTTTGCTGATAATCCAGGGCTTTACGCGGGCGGTGGGGTGGTCCCGCTGGGGGCGGAGGCCCCGGCTCTGGGGAGTGGTTGGTTTCCATTGACTTGCTGACGGGGACCGTCTAAGAACTTCGGCAACTTCGGGGCGTAGCGCAGCCTGGTAGCGCGTACGGTTCGGGACCGTAAAGTCGCAGGTTCAAATCCTGTCGCCCCGACCAGGTAGGTTCGATTGCAGGTCTCTTCACCAGTTCGAGAAGGTAGCGGGGTACGGGCGTAGTGTCGCAGCTCTCCATTCTGGTCGTCGACGACGACAAGGACATCTGCGAGTACCTCGAGGATTTCCTGACCCACGAGGGCTTTCGCGTCTCGTGTGTCAGTGACCCGACCCGGGTCATGGAGCAGTTCCGGGCCGGCGAGTTTCACGTCATCATCCTCGACCTGATGATGCCCAAGGTGTCGGGCATCGACCTCCTGAACGCCATCCGCAAGGTCGACCGCGACGTCGCCGTCATCATCCTGACCGGCCACCCGACGCTGGAGACCGCGACGGCGTCGATCGAGCAGGAGGTCTCGGCCTACATCCAGAAGCCCTTCGCGGCCAACGACTTCCGCGAGGCGATGCAGCGCATCGCCAAGAAGAAGGGCCTCGTCCTGCGCAAGGAGGACGAGCTGCACATGACCATCGGCCGATCGATCCGCGCCCTGCGCAAGGATCGCGGGCTGACGCTCAAGCAGATGGCGCGCCGGACCAAGCTCTCGGTGTCGCTGCTGAGCCAGATCGAGCGCGCCGAGTCGAGCGCCAGCGTGAGCTCGCTGTTCAAGGTCGCGACCGCGCTGGACGTCAAGATCACCGAGCTGTTCGGCGACTTCTAGCGCTCGGGCCGCGCGGCTTGCGCGCCTAGATCATCAGGTCGACGTCGAAGCTGCCGCTGCCCGAGGTCGCGGTGCCGGTGACGTGGGTGGTGCCCGCCTTGCGGCGGGTGCCGGTGCCATCGGCCTCGAGCTGGCCCGACAGCATCAGGTTCAGCGTGACCTCGCCCTCGAGCCCGCCGGTCATCTGGAAGCTGCCGATCAACGTGCCGGTGAAGGTGCCGGTCGGGACGCCGCGCAGGCTGAGATCGAGCGCCGCGGGCATGGTCGGCGCGGTGGCGTAGGTGATGACGATGTCGACGCCGTCGACCGTGAGCGCCGGGCCGTCGGAGTAGCCGGTCAGCGTGACGGTGAGGCGCATCTCCTTGTTGTTCGACATACCCTGGTCGACCTGGCCGCCGACCACGATGGTGCCGGTCGAGGTGCCGGTGCCGTTCTGCGCCGGGATGTTGGCGCTGGTCGCGGCGTTGAAGCCCTGCAGGCCCAGGGTCAGCGACCTGGCGACCGCGTCGTCGAGGCCGAGGTAGGCGCGGCGTGCGGTCTCGGTCGAGCTGACGCCGTCGTCGTCGCTACAGGCGGCGCTGGCGGCGAGCAGACCGGTGGCCGCGAGCAGGGCCAGGGTGAGGGCGAGGCGATCGGGGCGTGTCATGCACCAGGTACGAGGCTCGGCCCGGTGGGATACGGGAGCCAGTCGCATCGCGGCGATGGCTGCGTCGTATTCCCTGCAGGCATGCGCCGTCTCCTGGGTCTGGTCGTCGTCTTGCTTTGCCTGGTCCTGGCTGGTTGTGGCGAAGATCCGGCATCGCGGCCCGCAGATTGGGGCTACCTGCACGCGGCGGTGATCGAGCCGGCCTGTACCAGCGCCAGCTGTCACAGCTCGCTGGCGAAGACGGGTGGGGTCGTGCTCGACGACGCAGATTCTGCGCGGCGCACGCTGCTCGAGGCCGGCTTCGTGCGGCCGGGCGACCCCAACAGCCCGCTGCTGTACCTGCTGCGTGGTGACGAGCGCCAGCGCATGCCGCCCGACGCGCCGCTGCCGCGCGCGGATGTCGAGCTGGTGCAGCGCTGGATCGAGGGCGGGGCGCAACCATGAGGTGGCTGGCAGCGCTGGCGGTGATGCTGGGGGCGGCACGCGCCGAGGCCTATCCACACTTTCAGCTGTCGAGCGGCACCGTGGCCTGCAACCAGTGCCACTTCGCGCCGGCCGGCGGCGGCCTGCTCACCGGCTGGGGGCGCGACGAGAGCGCCGACACCGTGAGCCGCGGCGGTGATGGCCGTTTCCTGCATGGCTGGGTCGAGCTGCCGCGGACGCTGCAGCTGGGCGGCGACTTCCGGCTGGCGGGCCTCGTCAACGACGTCGGCGCCAGCGACGGCGCCGAGCTGGCGGCGTTCCCGATGCAGGTGCAGCTCAATGCGCGCGTGGGCGGGCGTGGGGCCTGGTCGCTGGTCGCCAGCGTGGCGCTGCGCGGGCGCGTACGCGGCAGCGACGAGCAGCCACTGTCGAGCTTCTTCGTCAGCCCGGAGCACTATGTCTACTGGCGCCCGCGCAGCAAGGGGCCCTATGCCCGGCTGGGTCGCTTCGCCATCCCCTACGGCCTGCGCCTGGTCGATCACACCACGTACGTGCGGCGCTGGCTGGGGTTCGGCCTGTTCGACGAGCCCTACGCGCTGTCGGGCGGCGTCGTGCGCAAGGACTGGGAGCTGCACGCCACCGCGTTCGTGTCCGATCCGCTGCGTGGCGCGGCGCGCGAGGAGTTCGGTGGGGCGCTGCTGTACGAGCGCCACGGCCCCCGGCTGGCGTGGGGGTTGTCGGCGCGCGCCGGGGTCGCCGACAGCGACACCCGACTGACCGCGGGGCCCTTCATGCGCTGGTGGCTGCCCGGCGCGAAGTTGATGCTGATGGCCGAGGTCGGCGCGGTGCGCCAGCTCTTCAATGTCGTCGACGGGGCGGATCGGTGGCAGCTGGCGAGCTATGCCGGGCCAGTGTGGGTACCCACGCGCGGGGTGTATGCCGGCGCGGCCTACGAGCTGTTCGATGAGGAGCTCGAGCTTGGCGACACCGAGCGCCACGCCGGCTCGCTGTGGGTCGCCTATCACCCGCGCGCACACTTCGAGGTCATGCTGTCGGGGCGCAGCCAGCTCGTCGGGGCCGACGATGCGGCGCACACCGCGTTGCTGCAGGTGCACTACTACCCATGAAGCTGCCCAGGTTCAGAGTCCTCGTCATGGCGGCCATCACGGCTGCGGGCTGCGCACCCGAGCCTGCAGCGGCGCCGACCTACTATGGCGACGTGCAGCGCATCATCGCGGCCAACTGCGCGCGCTGTCACGGCGCCGACCCGGCCGAGGCCAAGATCGCGAGGTTTCGGCTCGATCGTTACGTCGAGCGCGACGCCCGCTTCAACCTGTTCGACTACCGCGACCAGGTGCTGCACCAGGCGGTCGAGCGCAGCACACCCCCGATGCCGCCCGACTACGCGCTGACCGAGCGCCAGCGCACCATCCTGTCGCGCTGGATCGCCGCCGGTGGACCGGCCGGGCGCGAGGCGCGGCCAAACCATGTCGCACAGGCGGCGCTGCTCGCGCCCGCGCTGCCGGCCTCGGGCCCCCTGACGGTCGACCAGTCGCTGGTGCTGACCTTGCGCAGCTGGGACGAGGACCCCGATGGGCTGCTGGTCGACCTCTATGCGCGCAGCCTGGATGGACCGATGCCGGGGGAGAGCTTCCTGCTCGCCGAAGGGCTGGGCGGCGGGGTGCGCACGGTGACGCTGGACACCGGGACGCTGCCGTCGCTGCGCAGCTTCGAGCTGGTCGCGCTGGTCGACGACGGCTTCGAGGAGGATGTCGCGCGCGCGGCGGTGTCGGTGACGCTGGTGCCGACGCTGCTGGCCGACCACGGCGCCAAGGGCACCGTCCCCAGCGTGCTGGTGACCATCCCGGCGGTCGACGTCGCGCAGCTGTCGCCGGTCACGGTGGCCTGGCGCGCCACCGATCCAGACGTCGGCGACGAGGCCGCGCTGCTCATCGACCTCGAGCGCATCAAGGTCGCGGCCGATGGCACCGCGCTGGAGGCGCCGGTGGTCATCCGCAGCGGCCTGCCCAACACGCTGGCGGCGCCGCTGGCGCCGGATGCGCCCACGTCGACCGGGAGCTTCGCGTGGGACGCCTCGGCGCTGCCGACCATGGACGCCAGCGGGCCGATCCGCTACCGCCTGCGCGTGACCGCGCACGATCCGCAGGGCAACGTGCGCAGCGACGAGTCCGACGGCATGGTCAGCATCGTGCCGCCGCCGACCACCGTGAGCACGGTGGGATGGGACGACGTCAAGCCGGTGTTCGTGACCTTCTGCAGGCCTTGCCATGGCCAGCCCGCGCGCACGCCTGCGCTGGAGCCGTTCCGTCTCGACAAGTACGACGCCGCCGATCCCGAGGCGCCCAGCAACGGCGACAAGGGTGTGTTCGAGATGCGCTCGCAGGTCTATGACCGCCTGGTGGTCGCCAGGAGCATGCCGCCGACGCGCGAAGCGCAGCCGTCGGCCGCACAGATCAAGCTGGTGGGCGACTGGATCGCCAGCGGCGCGCCGCGCACCGGCATGACCATGGTGGGCGATGGCGGCGTGCCGCCCGACGGCGGCGTGGTGCCTGATGGTGGGGGCAGCAACCTGCCCCCCACGGTGTCGTGGACCACGCCCAGCAACACCGCGACGGCGCCGGCCTCGGGTGGCGCCGTGACCCTGGTGTGGACGGCGCGCGACCCGGAGCTGCAGCCGCTGACGGGGCAGATCAGCTTCGCCACGGTGTCGGCGATGTCGGTGGCCCAGGTGCGCTGCCAGATGGTGGCGTCGTTCCCGGGCATCGTGACCGCGGATGCGGCGGCGATCGCGGCCGGCACCTTCATGTGGACGCTGCCTGCGCCGACGCCGAACACCTACTTCTGTGTGCGCGCGCAGGTCACCGACGCCGGTGGGCTGACCACCAGCGCGGTGGCCGCCAAGCCGGTGGTGCCCTGACTCCTGCTAGAGGCCGCGCGCGAGCTGGGTGAATGGCAGGCGATCGGCCCAGTGGGTGAAGTAGACCAGGGCCAGGCTGATGGCGGCGACCGCGATGGCGAGGGTGTGGTCCTTGCTGGTGGCGGGGCGCAGGCGCGAGCTGGCCAGCAGCCAGGCAGCCTCGAGCAGGAGGACCAGCGGGACGCCCCAGCGATAGGGGGCGGAGACCACCAGGATGGTCCAGCTCGGCAGCCGGTCGGCGCGGAAGTCGTACATCATGCGGTTGAAGTCGGGCACCCAGGTCACGGCGCGGTAGCCCAGCCAGAGCGCGGCCGCCACGGTCAGGCCGCAGCACAGGCCGATGACGAGGTGGCGGCGCAGCAGCGGGACGACCTCGAGATCGAAGCGGGCGCGGTCTCGGTCGGCGGCGGGTGCTGGCGGCGGGGTCGCCCCGGGAGGTGGCGTGTCGCTCATGCCGCGGCCGCGGCCGACTCGGCGCCGCTGCGCAGGGCGCCGATCACGCTGCGATAGTCGGGCTGACCGAACACCGCGCTGCCGGCCACGAAGACGTTGGCGCCGGCGGCGGCGACGCGGGCGATGTTGGCGGGCTTGATACCACCGTCGACCTCGATGTCGAGGTCGGGGGCCAGCGCGCGCAGCTCGCGGATCTTGGGCAGCACGGCGTCGATGAACTGCTGGCCACCGAAACCGGGGTTGACCGTCATGAGCAGGATCATGCTGACGTCGCCGAGCACGTAGCGAATGCTGTCGAGCGGCGTGGCCGGGTTGAGCGCGACCGCGGCGCGCTTGCCCAGCGAGCGGATGAGCTGCAGCGTGCGATGCAGGTGGGTGCAGGCCTCGGCGTGCACCGAGATGAGGTCGGCCCCGGCGGCGGCATACTGCGGGATCGACGCGTCGGGGTCTTCGATCATGAGGTGCACGTCGAGCGGCAGCTTGGTCGCCTTGCGCACCCACTCGATCACGGGTGGCCCCAGCGTCAGGTTGGGCACGAAGTGCCCGTCCATGACGTCGACATGGACATAGTCGGCGCCGCCCACCTCGATGGCGCGTAGCTCCTCGGCCAGCCGGCCAAAATCAGCAGACAGAATCGACGGCGCGATCAGCGGACGCGGCATGGACGGAAGGTAGCAAAGTCAGGGCGACGGCGGGAGGTTGGCGAAGTCCGCGGCGATGAGGTCGAGGAGACGCGCCTGCTGGGCAGGGCCCAGCGCCACGGCAGGGACGCGGGCAAGCAGCGTGGCGCGATCGAGCAGTCCGTGCTGCACCGCCGCCCGCAGGAAGACACGATCCTTGTCCCGCCCGGCGACGTACTTCGACAGCGCCAGGTCGTGGATCTCGAGACACAGCCCGGCGGCGCCGCGGGTGTTGGCGTTGCGGATGGGCACCAGCCGGTCTTTCCAGCCCGCGGGCAACACCGCCGTGCCCTCCTCGACCCCCTGCGCGTAGTAGCCGAAGGTGTCGTGGAAGGGAGAGCCCTCGCCGATCGAGCCGTCGATGAGCTCCCAGCGTTCGGGATGGTTCTTGGGAAACACATCGGCCTCGTTCGAGACCAGGAGCACGGCCGGGGCATCGGGGAACTGTGCGAGTACCGACTGGCTGCCGATGACGATGATCTCGTCGTCGTCTGCCAGGTCGGCTGACGCGCGGATGATGTGCTCGAGCTGGTGCCGCTTCACGCGGCCTCGAGACGGCTGCGGACCTCGCGCCAGAGGCGCCAGCGGGTGCGCGGATCGATGACGCCCGCGAAAGGTGTCGTCTGCCGCAGCGCGCGCGCGGCCTCGCTGCCGTCGACCAGCGCCGCGAAGATGGCCTCGTCGGGGCGGCGCAGGAGCTCGGCCCAGGCTTCGGCGTAGAAGCGTGCAGTGGCGCCAGTGACCAGCCACTCACTGACACGCTGGCGGGCCTTGCGCAGGACCTGGGGATCGGTGCGGGCGCGCTCGACCACCAGCCTGTGCAAGGCCAGGCTGCGCTCCTCGGCGAGGCGGTGGAGGTCGAGGCCCACGGGCCTATTGTAGCGTCAAGTGCTGCGGCGGCGCAGGCGGGCGGCGAAGAAGGCGTCGGCCTGGTGGCGGTGCGGGAAGGTGCGCATGACGCCGCGGGCGTCGGTAACGGCGGCCCAGTCGACGCCGGGCTGCGCGGGGGGTGGTTCGAGGCTGAAGGGGTGCTTGGCCAGCAGGCGTCCGAGCTGGGCCTCGGTCTCCTCGGGGGTGAAGGTGCACACCGCGAAGACCAGGACGCCGCCAGGGGCGACCAGGGGGGCGACGTTGTCGATGATGCGCGCGGTCAACTCGGCCATGCGCGCGGGGTCAGTGGCGGCGCGGCGCAGCTTGGCCTCGGGGTGGCGGCGCAGCACGCCGAGGCCGCTGCACGGGGCGTCGAGCAGCACGGCGTCGAAGCTGGCCTCACCGAGGGCGGCGCGGGTGGCGACGGCGTCGGTGAGATCGCAGGCCAGCATGCGGCGCGGGGTCACCCCGGTCGCGCGCGCCAGGTCGGCCATGGCCGACAGCTTGGCCTGCGCCAGGTCGACCACGGTGAGATCGTGGGCGCCGAGATCGTGAAGGTGCAGGGTCTTGCCGCCGCGACCGGCGCAGGCGTCGAGCACGCGGGCGTCGGCGGCCGGCGCCAGCATGCGCGCGATGAGCTGGGCGCCGACGTCCTGGGCCACGATCCAGCCGTCGCTGCTGGCCCCGGTGGCCTGCGGCTGCTGCAGGCCGCGCGCGAGGATGGCCTCGGGCAGGAGCGGCGAGGGCTCCAGGGTGGCCTCGGGGCGCTCGGCGGCCAGGCGCGCCAGGGCGGCGTCGCGCGAGGGCGCGCGCGCGGTCACGCGCAGGGACAGCGTGGGCGGGGCGACGGTGGCGGCGGCCGCGGCGTCGAGCTCGGCGAGCGGGGGATCGCCCAGCGCGGCGGCCAGGCTGTCCAGGATCCAGCGCGGCAGCGAGTGCTCGATGGCGATGCGCTCGAGGCCGGGCGGCGGCAGCGGCGGCTCGCCGCTGGTGGCCAGCTTGCGCAGCACGGCGTTGGCGAAGCCGCCCATGCTGTCGCCGCGCAGCGCCTTGATGGCGTTGACGGCGTCGTCGACCGCGGCGTGCGCGGGCACGCGGTCGAGCATCAGGAGCTGGTAGGCCGCGATGCGCAGGGCGTTGGCGACGATCCAGTCGCGCTTGGGTAGCCCCTTGGGCATGTGCGCGGTCAGGGCGCGATCGAGGCGCTCGCGGTTGCGCACCACGCCATAGACCAGCTCGGTGCACAGGCCGCGGTCGGCGGGCGACAGCGACGAGCGCTCCAGCGCGGCCGACAGCGCCGGCGTGGCCCAGGCGTCCTCCTGCTCCAGGCGCGACAGCACCTCGCGCGCGATGTCGCGGGGGCCGCGGCGGGCCTTGGTCATGACAGCACCGTGCCGGGCGGGATGGGGCGCCCGACCAGCAGGGCGCGCGCGCTCATGCGCTTGCGCCCGGGCAGCTGCAGCTCGGCGAAGGCGATGGCGCCCTCGCCGCAGGCCACCACCAGGCCGTCGCGGTCGGCGCCCAGCACGGTGCCCGGCGGCGCGGTGCCCGACAGCACGCGCGGCCCGAACAGCTTGAGGACCTCGCCGCCCAGCAGGCAGGTGGCGCCTGGCCAGGGATCGACGCCGCGCACCAGGCAGGACACCGCGCGCGCCGGCTGCGTGAAGTCGACCTTGCCCGCGCTCTTGTCCAGCATCGGCGCCAGGGTGTGCTGGGCGTGATCCTGGGGCGTCTCGGTCAGGGTGCCGGCGGCCAGGCGCCCGAGGCCGTCGAGGGTGACCTCGGCGCCCAGCGGCGCCAGCTTGGTGGTCAGCGTGCCGGTGGTGTCGTCATCGCTGATGGCGACGCGGCGCTCGAGCAGCATGGGGCCGGTGTCGAGGCCGACGTCCATGCGCATCAGGGTGACGCCGGTCTCGCGCTCGCCGCGGATGATCGACCACTGGATGGGGGCGGCGCCGCGGTAGCGCGGCAGCAGCGAGGCGTGCACGTTGAGGCAGCCGTGGCGCGGCACGCCGAGGATGCTGGCGGGCAGGATGCGGCCGTAGGCGATGACCACGCCGACGTCGGGGGCCAGCGCGCGCAGCTCGGCCTCGAACTCCGGGGTGCGGATCTTCTGCGGCTGCAGCACGGGCAGGCCGAGGCGCTGGGCGGCCAGCTTGACCGCGGGGGCGGCGACGTCCTGACCGCGGCCGCGCGGGCGGTCGGGCTGGGTCACCACGGCGACGACGGTGTGCGCGCCGGCGACTGCCTCCAGCGTGGGCACCGCGATCTCGGGCGAACCCATGAACAGGACTCTCATCGGCCCGGCTTATGACACGGGGCTGGCGCTGCTGTCGACCACCACGCTGGCAGAGGCGACGCAACCTGGCGACCCGCCTTGAAACGTGTTTCACAAATGGCCCGACCAATTTCGGCAGATGTCGATGATTGACGCTCAGAAAGTGAAACGTGTTTCACTCGCGACCGGTTCTTGCTATCGTCCGGGCGTTCACGGGCCGGCAGGCAGGAGGCAGTCATGCGGTCTTTGCGCACGTGGGGACTCATCGCGGTGGTGACCGGGCTGGCGGTGGCGCCGGTCATGCTGTCTCGCGAGCGCCACGGCAGCGCGGCGGGCGAGCCCAGTCCGGGGCCTGACGGCGCGCCCGCGGGCACGGTGGCCTTCTTCTCGCCCGAGGTGCGCAGCTGCCCGGTCGGCTGGGCGCCGGTGAACCTGGCCACCGGGCGCATGCTGGTCGCCGTCACCACGCCGACCGAGGTCGGGGTCCAGATCGGCACCGCGCTGGGTGACCGCGAGGATCGCCGCCACCAGCACAGCTTCCTCGGCACCGTCGAGCTGCCGGTCAAGACCATCTCGGCGGCCGCGGGCGGCAACAACTCCGCCGCGCGCGCGCAGCGCTATGGCTTGCAGGGTGACACCGACCCCTCCCCCACCGGGCTGCCCTTCGCGCAGCTGTTCGTGTGCGAGAAGCAGTGATGCGCGTCCTGACCTGCGCGCTGCTGCTGACCGTCGCCGCGGGGGCCGCGGGCGCGGGCTGCGCCTCGGGCAACGCCGGTGATGATGGCGACGCCATCGACGCCAGCCTGCCCCCTGACCCCGAGGTCGACGCCGGGACAGACCCCGAACCCGAGCCGACCCGCGACAGCATCCCGGTCGGCGCGGTGTCCTGGTTCAATCGCGCCGCTTGCCCGACCGGCTGGCGCAACTTCGACGCCGCCGGCGGCCGCACCCTGATGGCCTCGCCCGATGGCACCGATCGCGGCACCGCCAGCGAGGGCACCCCGCTGCGCCCGCGCGAGCAGCGCGGCCACGAGCACACCATCACCGGCATGCTGACCACCAGCGCGACCTCGTTCGTGGGCGTCGCCGGCTCGGGCAACGGCAACCTGGCCGGCGCCGGCAGCCAGGCGCTGGACGCCAGCGGCAACCTCATCGACAACGGGCTGCCCTACCTGCAGCTGCTGGCGTGCGAGAAGACCGCCGCGCCGTCGGCGCAGCAGCTGCCGCGCGGCACCCTGCTGTTCTTCCCCGATGACTGCCCCAGCGGCTGGTCGCGCGCGCCCGACACCCGCGGTCGCTTCCTGGTCGGGCTGCCCAACGGGGGCGCGCCGGGCACCTTCGGGGGCCGCTCGCTGGGACCCGGCGAGCGCCGCCTGCATGGTCACGAGCTGGTGGGCACCGTCAGCACGCAGAGCTATGGCATCGCGCTGGCCAGCGGCTGCTGCGGTGGCGGCTATGCCAGCGCGGGCACCTACTCGTACGCCGGCGCCGCCGCGCCTGCCGCGGCGGGCCTGCCCTACCTGCAGCTGCCGCAGTGCCGCAAGGACTGACCCGGCGGAGGTGCTTCAGCTGCGCGGCGCGGTGGCCGACGGGGCCGGGCGCGGCCGGGCCAGCTGGGCGCGCACCCAGGGGACGTAGGCGGCGGGGCGGCCGTTCACGAGGTGGCGGCGGCGGTCCGACTGCGGGGTGCGGTCCCAGTCGGGCAGCAGCGGGTTGGGCACGCGCACGGCGCGACCGTGGTGCAGCACCAGCGGGCGGAAGTTCTTGAAGCCGCCGCCCTGGCGCGGGCCGCCCAGGGCCTGCTGGCCGAGCCGGGTGTGCGTGATGCTGCCGTCGGGGTGGCCGTCGAACATCAGGACGTCGCCGCTGTCGGTGATCTGGTAGACCACCAGGACGTGGCCGTTGGGATCGTAGTAGGTGGTGCCGGCGCGGATGGCGCCGCGCTCGACGCGCACGTTGTAGAAGTCGGAGCCCTCGACGTCGGGCGCGGTGCGGAAGTGGCCCGAGTTGACCTCGCCGCCGATGCGCTTCAAGAGCTGGCGCGTGGTCGGGTAGGCGCTGGCGTCGCGCCAGCCGTCGGGGCGGGCGTCGCGCAGGTAGCGCGAGTCGCGGCCGTTGCCGCGCATGTGGGCGCTCCACGAGAAGGGCAGACCGTGGCGCTGGGCGTAGATCGCGCGCAGCACGTAGGGCACGTCGGCGCAGTCGGCGTGCAGGACGTAGGGCGGCTCGCTGGGATCGAGCAGCGGGTTCGAGGCCGGGTCATTCAGGCACTCGGACAGCTTGTGACAGCGGCCCGCGGCGACGCCGCGCCCGATGGCGGCGGCGAAGGCGGCAAAGCCGTCCTCGTCGGCGGTGGTCCAGCCGCGCGTGACCGGCCACGGCGCGTGGCCCTCGGCGTGGGCCCGGGGTGTCAGGGCCGCGGTGCAGGACAGCGCTGCGGCCAGCGCCAGGACAGATGTGACAAGGCGCGACATGGGGCGCCAGCATACCCAGACGGGCATGCAGAAGGAAAGTACAATGGCGCATGCTTCGCGCCCGGATTCGCAGGCTCGCGCTCGTGCTGACGATGGCGGTGAGTGTGGGTGCGGGCGCCGGCAGCGCCGAGGCCGACGACGCGGGCGGCGCTGGCAGCGCGGGCAGCGCGGGCAACGGGGGCAACGGGGGCAGCGCGCGCAGCGCGGACGGCGCGGGCAGCGCGGGCAGCGCCGGCAGCGGGGGCGTCGCCGGCAACGCGGGCGGGCACCGGCACGGTGAGCTGCGCGTCAAGCGCAAGCGCGACATCATCATCGTGGCGCTGGCGGGCGCGGCCTATGTCAGCAGCGAGTTCCTGAAGGACCAGCTGACGCCGGGCCACTGTCGCTGGTGCGCGGGCAACGCCCTCGATGACGGCGCGCGCGACGCCGTGGTGTGGGACAAGACCTCACGCGCCAACGGGCTGTCGAACCTGACCGGCTATGCGCTGCTGCCTGGGGTCGCGCTGGGCCTCGGCGGGCTGGCGGCGGCGCACGACGATCGCTTCGGCGGCTGGCTGGACGACGCCATCGTGATCACCGGCGCCGCCGTGGTCGCCGGCAACCTCAACCAGCTGACCAAGTTCCTGGCCATGCGCGAGCGCCCGTATCAGCACGCGCTGGCGCCGGGCGACAAGTCGACGTCGCACGACGCCAACCTGTCGTTCTACTCGGGCCACACCACGCTGGCGTTCTCGCTGGCGGTGGGCGCCGGCACGGTGGCGTCGATCCGCGGCTATCGCTGGCGCGGCCTGATCTGGGCCAGCGGGCTGACGCTGGCGGTGGCCACCGGCTACCTGCGCATGGCGGCCGACAAGCACTACCTGACCGACGTGCTGGTCGGCGCGGCCACCGGGGCGGGCCTGGGCTGGGGCATCCCGATGTTGCGCCGGCGCTGCCCGGGCGTGACGGTGGCGGCGACCCCGATGCAGTCGGGCGCGCTGGTCGGGGTGGGGATGACGTTCTAGTAGTCCGGACCTGGAGTGGGCTGGGCTGGGTTACGTCGTCGGGGACGCCGGCGCCGGCGCGGCCGGGGCGTGGGGGTGCTCGGGCACGCCGTCGGCGAGCGTGTAGTAGTCGCCCTTGTCGGCGACGTGGATGTGCACCCGCAGCTGGGTCCCGGTGGGCTGGTCGAAGGCGCCCATCGCGATGGCGATGAAGTCGCGCGCGAGAGGGTCCCAGAACAGCGCCGAGCCGCAGGTGGCGCAGAAGCCGCGGCGCACCTTGGCGGACGACTGATACCAGGTCACGTTGCCGGCGCCGTGGATGGTCACCGCGCCGCGCGGCAGATCGGTCGACGCCCAGAAGTGGCCCGAGGTCTTGCGACACTGCGAGCAGTGACAGGCGTCGGGCCCGGGCAGCGCGCAGCGCACCTCGAAGCGCACCGCGCCGCACAGGCAGGCGCCGTGGTGCAGCGGGGCGTCGCTCATGGGCTGTTGCCGCCGGCGTCGTTCCAGGCCACCGAGCCCTTGCGCGTGACCTGGCCCTTGAAGTGGGTGCTGGCCACGGTGATGGCGGCGCTGCCGTGGGCGACCAGCGCGTTGCGGTCGCCCTGCAGCCAGGAGCCGCCGAGGTCGAGCGCGGCGGAGCCGTGGATCTCGATGGCGGTGTTGGCGCTCTGCACCCAGGTGTTGACCAGCTTGACGCGGGCGCTGCCGTGGATGTCGAGGCCGGCCCTGGCGCCGATGATGCGGCTGTTCGTGATGCTCAGCGTGCACGCGCCGTGGGCCTCGATCGCGGTGGCCGCGCTGTCGATGAGGACGTTGGCCAGGGTGACGACCTGGTTGGCCTTGCAGGTGATGGGCTTGGTCGGCGTCAGCGACGCGGGGTCGGGCCAGGGCGCGGCGGCCACCGGGGCCGGCGCGGGCGCCGGGGCCGGCGCGGGTGCCGGCGCGACGGTGCCGGGCGTCATCGCGGGCGGCGCCACGCTGACCAGCGCGGGCGGCGCGGCCTGATCGGGCGGCGTGGGTGCGCTCGCGGGGGCGCCGGGGGCGGGCGCGGGGCCGGGGGTCTCGGCCGAGGCGTGGGCAGGACGTGAGCTGCCCGGACCCGAGCTCCCCGGACCCGAGCTCCCCGGGCCGGCGCTGCGGACGACACAGCCGATGAGCCCCGCTGACGACAGGGCCAGGATCATGGTGAGGGCGGGCTTGCGCATGTGGTGCCTCCTTGCCGGCAGGATAGCTCAGGCGCGGCGCACCTCGTCGAGGCTGCGCAGCGGGGCGCTGGGCGCCGCTGGCCTGTCGTGGGCGACGTGCTTGTCGTGGGCGACGCGCTGCGCGGCGTAGATCCCGCGCGCGCCGGTCAGCGCCCACGCCACACAGGTGACCAGCACGACGTGGGGCAGCAGGCTGGCGCCGCACAGCTCGACCGCCATGATGGCCAGCGCCAGCGGGGTGTTGGCCGCGGCGCCGAACAGCGCCGCCATGCCCAGCGCCGCCGCCAGCGGCAACGGCAGCCCGAGCACCTGCGCCGCCGCCGCGCCCAGGGTGGCGCCGATGAAGAACAGCGGCGTGACCTCGCCGCCGATGAAGCCGGAGCCGATGGTCAGCGCGGTCAGCCCCAGCTTGGCCGCGAAGGCCCACGCCGGCAGCGACGGGTCGTGGAACGCGCGCACGATCGTGGGCACGCCGAGGCCGAGGTAGTCGTCGCCGGTCACGCGCCACAGCAGGACGACCGCGACGCCGCCCAGCAGCAGGCGCAGCGGCGCCAGGCGCAGGTGGCGCTCGAGCACCCGCTTGATGGCGTGGGTCAGCTCGATGAAGATCACCGCGGCCAGCGCGATGGCGACCGCGAGCGCGCACAGCTTGCCGACCAGCAGCGGGGTGAACGCCGGCGCCAGCACCGCGGGGTACGGCGTGTGCACGATCCCCAGCGCACGGGTGACCTGGTCGCCCACCAGCGCGGCGACCACCAGCGCCAGCAGGCCGCGCGCCTCCATGCGGCCGATGACCGCCAGCTCGAGCGCGAACACGACGCCCGCGACCGGCGTCCCGAACACCGAGCCGAAGCCGCCCGCGACCCCGGCCGAGATCAGCACCGGGCGCAGCACCTTGATCCCGAGCAGGCGGGCCAGCTGGTCGGCCAGGCTGGCGCCCATCTGCACCGCGGTGCCCTCGCGCCCGGCGCTGCCGCCGCCGAGGTGGGTCGCCAGCGTGCCCGCCAGCACCATGGGCGCCATGCGCAGCGGCAGCGGCGGACCGCCGTCGTGCAGGGTGTCGATGACCAGGCCGGTGCCGCGCTGCACCGTGCGGCCCCAGCGCAGGTAGACCACACCGATGAGGACGCCGATGGCGGGCAGCGTCCAGGGCAACCAGGGCTGCTGACCGCGCAGCAGGGTGACCTGGTCGAGCAGCCACAGGAAGGCCGCCGAGGCCGCCCCGCACAGCACCCCGACCAGGGCGCCCAGCGCCACCTGCAGGGTCAGTCCGCGCATGATCTGGAGTCTCTGCTGCATCCCTGCCTCCGGGCGCCGGAGGCACGAGACCTACGGCGCCAAAGCGTCACCGTAGGAGTCATCGGCCACATCGAGGTGGCGGGTATCGGCGGACTCCACCGCCCTCGTCTGGACCCCCATCATCATGAAACTTGCCCTGCGACGCAAGATCCCCCTACCGTGATCGAATGCGGCGCGGAGTCACGTGTGCGCTGGTGCTGGCGGCCTGCCTGGGCGCGTCGGGGCTGGCGCAGGGCAAGGCCACCGGGGGCGGGGGCGGGGCCACGGCGAAGGCGAAGGGCAAGGCCAAGGCCAAGGTCGCGGCGCGAAGTCCACGGCGCAGCTGCGCCGATCTGCCACGCGGGGTGCGCCTGCCCGCCAGCGGCACCGGCTTCCAGATCCCGACCACCTGGGACAAGCGCGGGCTGTCGTGGGGCACACCGCAGCTGGTCGGCCTCATCAAGCGGGTCGCCGAGCGCCTGGCCGAGGACAGCGACGTGCCGCTGCGTGTGGCCGACATCTCGCCGCGCGGCGGCGGCGCCAGCGCGTGGCACAAGTCGCACCGGCGCGGGGTCGACGCCGACATCCTGTTCTACATGCTCGATGGCGCGGGCAGCCCGGCGCCCGAGCCGCGCGCGATGCTGGTGTTCGACGCCGAGGGGCGCGGCGCCGCGCGCGACAACCTGGGCAACGACATGCCGCCGCGCCGCTTCGACACCGCGCGCAACTGGAAGCTGGTGCGTGCGCTGCTCGAGGATCGCGCCGGCAACGTCGAGCGCATCCTGGTCGCGCGCACCATGCAGAAGCTGCTGCTCGACCATGCCCGCGAGATCGGTGCGCCGACCAAGCTCATCGAGCGCGCCGCGGCGGTCTTCCACGAGCCGACCCGTGCGCCACCCCACGATGATCACTTTCATGTGCGCATCGCCGACCCGAACCCGCCCTGCACCGTGATCGCCACCCGCGGCAAGACGCAGCGTCGTCGCTGACAGCCAGCCCCTGGGTCTGGCGGGTCTGGTAGCCGGAATCGGGGGCGCATGCCCCCTGAAGATGTCCACAACTGTCGACGTGGCGCGCCTGCGCGTCAGCAATATCGGCAGTTTGCGACATGGAACCAGCTGGCCGGGCGATTGCTATTCATACTTGGACAATGACCATGCTCCACATGATCTGCGAGTACAGGCGCCTCAAGCTGAGGCGAGACCTGGGTGAGTCGCTCGACCGGGTGGAGCTCAGTCGCCTCTCGGTCAACGAACGCGCCCTCGGCCACCGCGACCTCGAGGCCGTCGGCGGTGTCAGCAGCGCCCGCGGGCGCGAGCGCCGCAGCTTCGCGCGCAACGACGTCGCCATCCCGGCGGTGATGGAGGTCGGCGGCAGCGAGCAGCCGGTGACCATCACCAACCTGAGCGGTGGCGGCCTGGTGGTGACGCCGGCACCCGCGCTCGAGCGTGGCGAGCTGGCGGTGGTGCGCGTCAGCGGCGACGCCGCGGCGGGTGACGAGATCAGGCTGACCTCTCAGGCGGTGTGGCGTTCGGGTACGGCGGCGGGCTCGGCGCTGGGGATGTCGTTCGTGGGCATGCCGGACTAGAGACCGGCGGCCCCTACAAGGCGCGGGTCTTGAACCAGACGTCCACCACGCTGTGCTCGCTGCGGGTGCCGTCGGCGGCGATGCGCACGAAGCGGCCGTGCTGGCGCAGGCCATTGCCGAAGCGATCGGTCGCGCTGCTCTCGACATGGCCGAGGCTGATCGACTCGACGCCGCTGAACAGCAGCGGGCTGAGCTCGCCGGGCTGGCTGACGCCGTCGCGGTTGCCGTCGCGCCACAGGCGCAGCGACACATAGGCGGCGTCGCGCACGTCGATCTGGCCGTCGCCGTTGCCGCCCGCGCTGCTGCGGTCGAGCTCGGCCAGGGCCGCGAAGCCGTCGCTGTAGCGGGCGCCGGTGGCCTTGAAGCTCGACCCGAACAGCTCGCCGCCGCTGCTGATGAGGCCGTCGCCGTCGCGGTCGAGCACCAGCAGCGCGTCGTCCCCCCGGGGCCACGCCACCTGGGCGGGGCGACCGGCCTGGCGCAGATCGAAGGCCACGCCGTCGGCCAGCGCGCTGGCCTCGATGCCGTCGCCGGCCAGGTCGAGCACCAGCGGCGAGTAGTCGCACAGGCCATAGCCGCGCGCGTGCTTCTTGGTGGCGTCGACCTCGCTGTACTTGATGGCGTCGCCCTCGTCGCGGATGCTCAGCGCGTCGGCCAGGCCCTGCTGGAACTTGGCCACGTACTGCTCGTGCTTGGCGCCGGCGAGATCGCTGCCCATCATGTTCTCGATGTCGACGCGGCCGATGAGGTCACGCGCCTCCCAGCCGGCGGGATCGAGGAAGGTCTCGCAGTCGCCGTCGATCCAGCGGTCAGGCGTGCCGGGCTCTTCGCCGCCGGTAGGCGTGTTGCCGCCGCCCGTGGTCCCGGGCTCGCCACCGATGGGGGTGCCGTCGGGGTTCTGGTTGGGCGTGCCGTTGTAGGTCCCGGTCGGGGTGCCGTCGGGGTTCTGGTTGCTGCCGCCCGGGTTGTAGGTCCCGGTCGGGGTGGTCGGGGTGCCACCTGGGTTGTAGGTGCCGTTCTCGCCGCCGGTCGGGACCTGGCCGCCGGTGGGGCCGCCGACGTCATCGGGCGTCGGGGTGCGGGTGCCGGGCGGATAGACGTCGTCGACATAGCCCGCGCCGCGCCCGTCGGTGCCGCCGGCGCGCGCCGCCATCACCAGATCCCAGTCGTACTGCACGCGGGCGAGCTCGGCGCTGTAGCCAGGCTTCTGCACGTAGCCCTTGCTGCCGGCGTATTTCGGCAGCGTCTTGCCGAAGGCGTACACGCCGAGCGCGTGGCCCATGACATAGGCGCGGGCGTCGAGGTTGGCGATCTTGGCGGTCTGCGTGGTGTCGTACATCTCGACGCTGAACTGCCGCGGATCCGACGGCGAGAACGGTTCGTTCGAGTTCGAGCACGCGGACAGCGCGAGCGACGACAGCGCGAGCAGGCGCAGGGCTTTCATGATGGGTCCCTCCGCTGCGGGGCAAATGCAGCAGGGATGCCACCCGGGCGCACATGCAGAAGGCCCCGCGAACCCGCGCAGCGGCGCGAGATCGCTCGGGCGAACCGAGGTTTCAGTGGGGGGCGAGGCCCCGAAAACCGGCGCGATTCCCCACTGGAACCGCGGTTCTCGGGTGCGCGAGCTACCGGCCGAGCGTCAACCCTCGCCGAGGTCGGGCGGCAGCTCCGGCAGGTCGGAGGTGTGCGGCGCGTCGTCGCGCGCGGTCATGGTCCAGGCGGGGGCGCGCTTGTCCAGGAAGGCGCGCACGCCCTCACCGGCGTCGGGCTGCTTGCCGATCCAGTTGAAGACCTCGGTCTCGCGGAACAGCGCGATGCGCGGGTCGCTGTCCATCAGCTGGCGCCACAGCAGCCGCTTGACCGCGGCCACCGAGGCTGGCGCGGTGTCGCGGGCGATCTCGCGCGCGGTGTCCTGCGCCACGCGCAGGAGGTCGTCGTGCGGCACGATGCGGCTGACCAGGCCCGCGGCCAGCATCTCGTCGGCATTGATGATGCGGCCCGTGACCAGGAGCTCC
This sequence comes from Deltaproteobacteria bacterium, assembly GCA_020853705.1. GTDB lineage: Bacteria > Myxococcota_A > Polyangia > Haliangiales > JADYYK01 > JADYYK01. The sequence continues at coordinate 27,653 of JADYYK010000008.1, read as the reverse complement.
ATCGCGCGCGAGAAGCCGACGATGCGTGGCAGCAGCCAGGTGCTGAGCATCTCGGGGGCGATCCCGCGCCGGGTGAAGACGAAGCCGAGGCGGGCGCGGTCGGAGGCCAGCCGGATGTCCCACTGCAGCGGCAGGGTGGCGCCGATCCCCACCGCGGGGCCGTTGAGGGCGGCGATGATGGGCTTGCCCAGGTTCCACGGGCGGGCCTTGGCCTCGGGCGAGGCGGCGGCGGCGAAGCTGCGATCACTGGAGAAGGTGCCAGCGCCGCCCGAGAGATCCGCGCCGGCGCAGAAGGCGCGCCCGGCGCCGGTGACGATGATGGCGCGCACCCGGTCGTCGCGCTCGAGTTCGGCCAGGTTGCCGTGCAGCAGGGCGCCCATCTCGCCGGTGTAGGCGTTGAGCTTGTCGGGGCGGTTGAGCGTCAGGGTGGCGAAGCCGCCGGCGGCGTCGATGTCCACGAGCAGATCGGGCATGGCGCGATGATGGCACTCAGCCGCCGAGTTGCGCCAGCGTGGAGGCCAGGCCGAGCAGGGTGCGCGCCTCGCCGGCCAGCGCGGGCAGGTTGCGCAGGAGCTCGCGCGCGCCGGTGGCGCCGGTGTGCGAGTACAGGCCGGTGGCGTACAGGCGGCGCGGCACCTGCGCGGGCAGCGCGGCGTCGAGGGCGGCGAGCTCGCTGAACGGGATGGTGGGGTCGGCGCGGCCGTGCATGAGGTGGACGGCGCCGGCGATGCGGCCGAGGTGCGGGCGTGGATCGAGGGCGTCGGCGCCGCCGCGGGCGAGGACGTCGTCGACCAGGGCGCGCGCACCCGGGAGAGCCCCGCAGCCCATCAGGAAGCGCTCACGATCGGCGGCGTGCACGCTGGGGGCCAGCTCGTGGGCGAACGGGAGGTGGGCGCCGCCGGTCTTCATGGCCGGGCGCGGCCAGCTCAGCCGCACGAAGCGGGTCCAGGCCGCGGTCAGCGCGGCGGGCTCGCGCGCCGGCGGCAGGTGCTCGGCCAGCGCCAGCAGCGCCAGCGGGGCGTTGAGCGGATCGAAGGGCTCCTCGGTCTCGTGGTGCAGGCGGGTGACCGCGCGCAGCAGGCCGGCGGGCGAGGCATAGCCGCCGAAGGTGACCACGGCCGAGACCCGCGGGTCGGCGGCCAGGCGCAGCGCGGCCAGCGACCCGACCGAGATGCTGAACACCGCGGGGCGGCAGCCGGCGGGCAGCTCGGGCTGCGCCAGCAGGGCGGCGAAGGCGGCGGCGAGGTCGTCGATGACGCGCGGATGCAGGAGCAGCCGCGTCAGATCGGGCAGGCTGGGCGACAGCACCAGCGCGCCCGCGCCGGCCAGCACGCGGGCGAAGCGATCCATGCGCGGATCACCGGCTTGTTCGTGGTGCAGCCCGGGCGACAGCAGCCAGGCGCGGCGCGGCGGGCCCGAGGTCGGGGCGTACAGCCAGGCCGGCGCGAGGCCAGCGCTGGTCGGGAAGCGGACCTCGCGCAGGATGGTGGCGGGGCCGGGGCTGCCGTCGGCCCAGGGGCCGAGACCGGCCATCAGCCGGGCGAGCTCGCGCACGCGCACAGCCCATGGTAGCGCGGAGCGCGGTAGACTGCGCACATGTGGATGCGGACCCGTCGGCTGGCACTGGCATGTGGACTCGTGGTGGCGCTGGCGTGCGCGGCGGCGGGGTGTGGCGGGGATGACGACGGTGGTGGCGGCGATGGCGGCGGAGGCGGTGGTGACGGGGGCGGTGGCGGGGTGGACGCCGCGGCGGCGGTGGTGATGTGCGCGGCCCCCAACCCGGAGTTCCCCGAGTTCGCGCGCGACTGCACCGTGCCGGCCGACTGCGAGGTCGCGTTCCACCAGTACAACTGCTGCGGGTCGCGCATGGCCATCGGCATCAACAAGCGCGAGCGCAGCAAGTTCACCGCGGCCGAGACCACCTGCGTCGGTCAGTACCCGGGCTGCGGCTGCGCCTCGGTGCCGACCATCGCGCAGGACGGCAAGTCGGGGCCGGAGAACACCATCCAGGTCAACTGCACGGCGGTGGGCAGCTGCTCGACGTTCATCCCGTAGGCAGGGGCCGCGTGTGGTGGGGTGCCGTGTGCCGTGACCGGGGGGTCGGGTAGAGGGCGGTCAGAGCGGCAGCAGGTGATCGAGGTACGAGCTGCGCATCTGGTCGTCGCGCAGGACGCGGTAGGCCTCCTCGACGACCAGGGCGATGTCGTCGAGCTTGCCGCCGAGCTCGTGCACCAGCTCGGGGGCCAGGCCGTCGCGGCCGTAGTCGCGACGCGCGGCCTCGTAGGCGCGGCGCACCTCGAAGGCGGTGGCGTCCTGGCGCACCCCCAGCACGGTGAAGTAGTCGGCCTCGAGCACGTGGGCGTACTTGGCGCGCACGCGCTCACGATCGATGGCGAGCTCGCTCTCACGGGTGGCGCCGAGGCCAGCGGCGGACGGCTCGGGCTCCATGGTGCCGGAGTGCTTGCTGCGCGCGGCGCCGAGCGCGATCAGGGCGTAGGCCAGCTGGGCCAGCGCGATCTCGCCGAGGCCGCTCTTGGCCGCGACCTCGCCCAGGGTGCGGCTGCCATCGCACAGGTCGTAGGCGCGCCGCTCCTCGGCTGACAGGTCGGCGTCGACCACCGCGCCGCCGCCCTCGCCGTGGCGCGGCTCGATGATGGCGGTGGCGCCGCCGACGCGGGTGGCCAGGCCGCGCTTGCCGACCTTGCGGCGCACACCCTCGAGCACCAGCGCCGCCGGGTGGATCGACAGCCGGATGCGCTCGCCGGGGACGGCGGCCGAGGCCATCAGGGCGAACTCGCCGTCGGACCAGGCGAACAGCGAGTACACGATGTCCTCGATGTGGCGGCGCACCGCGGGGAACAGCTCGCGCGCCTTGAGGAAGCCCATGTCGACCAGGATCTCGCCCATGCGGCGGCCGGTCTCGAGCACCAGGGCCTGGGCACGATCGAGCTGGGCGCGCGTGATCTTGCCCTCGCGCAGCAGGAGCTCGCCCATGCGGTCATGCTGGGTGCTGGAGACCGCGAAGACGGGGCGGCCGTCGTCGAGGAAGACGGTCTTCTCCTGGCGCTGGTCGCCCTCGCCGCGGCGCAGGGTGACGCGCCCGGTGAAGCGGGTGCGGTGCAGGCGCGCGAGCAGGAAGGCGGCGTCCTCGTCGGCCAGGTTGCCGCGCTCGATGGGGCCGGGCGTGGGCGCGGCCACGAAGGCCAGCGCGGGCGTCGGCTCGCGCCCCGGGGTCGCGTTGGTGACATGGGTGGGCACGCGACGGGGCAGCGGCAGGTCGACCACCGAGACGTCGGGGTCGTCGAGGCCGGGGGCCGAGCCGGCGCGGCGCGGCAGGTCGAGATCGGCGGGGTCGCGGCGCCCGGCCAGGGTGAGATCCTGGGGGCCGAGGTCGACGTCGATCCCGGGCGTGGTATCGACGCCGAGCGTGTCGAGATCGATGTCGCTGTGGGTGACGTCGTCGTCGCGGCCGTCGGCGGCGCTGGCTTGCTCGTTGGGGAACAGGCGCTGCTCGATGGCGGAGATGGTCTTGCGCAGCTCGCGGGCGAAGGTGCCGCCCTCGGCGTGCATGTGCTCGCGGCGCACGGGTGCGGCCTGCGCCACCTGCGCGGCCGCCAGCGCGGGGCCGTCGGGATCGGGCGCGCCGAGGACCAGGGTGCGCTCACGCCACGGCGGCGGCTCGGCGGGCTCCTCGGGCGCCTGCGTGGCCTCGGGGCGGGCGCGCGGTGGCTCGTCCTCGCCGGTGGGGACCGGCGTGTGCGAGTCGGCGTCGTCGTCGGAGGCGTCGTCGTCACGGGCGGCCGCAGGCCAGGACTGCTCGGGCGGCGCGGGCGCGGGCAGCTCGGTGATGGCCCGGCGCGGCGTCGGGTTGATGTCGCTGATGCGCGACACCGCGACGCGCGCGATCGCAGCGGGGCCGCGCAGCGTGATCTTCTGCGGCGAGGCCGCCTCGGGGGTGGACGGCGAGGCCGCCTCGGGGGCGGACGGCGCTGCAGCCGTGGGCGGCGGCTGTGCCGGCATCGGCGGCGCAGCGACGGCCTCGCTGGCGGCGAGAGCGGCGGCCTCCTCGGGGGACAGCTTGGGCGTGATCAGGGTCGGGCCAGTCCGGAAGCGCTGGTCGTCGCGCAGCGGCGCCTTGGTGGCGTCAGCGTTGGCCTCGGCGGCGTCAGCGATGGCCTCGGCGGCGCCAGCGATGGCCTCGGCGGCGCCAGCGGGTCGCGGCTCGGGCGCCGACTCCACGGTGCGCTCGGGGGCGGGCTCTGGCGGCAACACCGCGGTGCGCTCGGGCTCGGGCTCGGGCTCAGGCGGCAACACCGCGGTGCGCTCGGGCGCAGGAGGCTCCCCGCTGGCGCGCTCGGGCTCGCGCGCGGGCGGCACCCCGTCGGTGGGCTCGGGCTCGGGCTCGGGCTCGGGAGGCAGCACCGCGGTGCGCTCGTGCTCGGGCGCCGGCGCCGCGAAGGGCACGGCCACCGCCATCGGAGCCGTGACCCGCTGGGCCACCGGGACCGGCGTGGCCGGGGTGACGCCCGGGACCACGGGGATCGGCATCGGCGCGGTGACGCGCGGGAGCGGTGGTGGCAGCGGGGGGGACGATGCGGTCGCGCCGACCAGGTCGGCCAGCGCGATCTCGGGCATCGACATGTCGGCGTCGGCCGCGGCACCCAGCATCGACTCGGCCTTGGCCAGCGCGGCGGCGGCGCGCGCCGAGCCGATGCCCGACTGGGTGTGCGCCGCGCGCGTGGCCATCGGGGTCGCGGTAGGCGTCAGCGGCCCGCCGCCCCGGGTCGCGGCCTCCAGGGCGTCGCCGGCCACACCACCGTAGGTCGGCATCGCGCGCGGATCGCCCAGCGCGGCGAAGCCGTGGGAGGTGACGCGGCGTGCGATGGTCGGCTCCGCACCGGCGCGCACCAGGGCATCGACGTCACCATCGGGCATCGCGGCGCTGACCGCGGCGTCGATGCGCGCGCTCAGCATGCCGGGCGGGATGGTGGCGTGACGCTTGGTCGAGCGCGACGGCGTCGCCGCGCGCACCCCCAGGTTGGCGGCCAGGCTGCCAGGCGAGGTGTACTCGGCCTGGAAGGTCGTGGTCGGCGCCCCGAAGCGCCCCTCCTCCAGGCTGCTCTGCACCGCGAAGCGCAGCGTCCCGGCGTCCACCGGCTTGCGCAGGAAGCGCACCCCGCCGAGGTCCGAGGCCTCCATCACCGCGCGCATGGTGGTGCGCGCGCCGCCCACCACCACCACCCGCGCCGTGGGCACGAGCTGCCCGCGCACCTCGCGCGCCAGCGCGATGCCGTCGGCGCCGGGCCCGCGGGCGCCCAGACCGTCGCCCTCGACCAGGACCACCACCTCGGGCTGCATCGCCAGCAGCCGTTCACGCGCCGCCGCGCTGGCGTCGCCGACCACGACCCGCAATCCCGCCGCACCCGCCAGCGCCTGCGCCGCGCTCTCGACGTCACCCAGGATGAAGACGGTAGCCGACACGCGCCGCCATTGTAGCAGGGGCACCCCGTCCCGGCGCGCCCCCACCCCACCCCACCGTCACAGGGCGCTGACCGGATCGACGTCGACCCCGATGCGCACCCCGGGCGACGCTGGCTCGGCCAGCAGCCGCTCCACGAAGGCGCGCAGCGGCGCGCGCTCGCGCGCCTTCACGTACAGGTGCCAGCGCGTGCGCCCGCGCAGGCGGGCCAGCGGCGCCTCGGCCGGCCCCAGCACCGTGACCCCGGCCGCCGCCGCCCCGCCGGCCAGCAGCTCGCGCGCCCGCGCTCCCAGCGCGCTGGCCGCCTCCAGCACCCGCGCCGGCTCCGGCCCGTCGATGCGCAGCGCGATCAGGCGGCCGTGCGGCGGATAGGCCAGCTCGTCGCGCACCTCGAGCTCGGTCGCGGCGAAGCCCGCGAAGTCGCCGGTCTGCGTGCACACGATGGCCGCGTGCTCCGGGTGGTAGGTCTGGATGATGACGCGCCCGGGTCGATCGCCACGCCCGGCCCGGCCCGCGACCTGGGTCAAGAGCTGGAAGGTCTTCTCGGCGGCGCGAAAGTCGGGCATCGACAGCCCGACATCCGCGCTGAGCACGCCGACCAGGGTGACGCCGGGGAAGTCGTGGCCCTTGGTGACCAGCTGGGTGCCGACCACGATGTCGAGCTCGCGACGGCGAAACGCGCCCAGCACCTGGGCCAGCCCGCGGCCCTTGGCGGTGTCGCGATCGAGCCGGCCGACCCGCGCGCGCGGGAAGTTCATGCTGACCATGGCCTCGACCTTCTCGGTGCCGATGCCGACCGGCTCGAGGTGGGTCGCCCCGCAGCTGGCGCAGCTCTTCGCGGGGGGCGCCGAGTAGCCGCAGTAGTGGCACATCAGGCGCGCCTCGGCGCGATGCCAGGTCAGGCTGACCGAGCAGTCGCGACAGCGCACCGGCTCGCCACAGCCGAAGCAGATCACGCTGGCTGCGAAGCCGCGCCGGTTGATGAACAGGATGGCCTGCTCGCCGGCGTCCAGGGTCTGCTGCAGCGCGGTACGCAGCGGCGCGCTCAGGCTGTCGTCGCCGGTGCGGTACTTGCGCAGGTCGACGACCTCGATGCTGGGCAGCACGCGCGCGGTCGGCCGCTCCGGCAGCTCGAGCAGGTGCAGCCGGCCCTGGCGTGCGCCGAGGTGGCTCTCCAGCGAGGGGGTCGCCGAGCCCAGCACGCACAGCGCCCCGGCGCGCTGCGCCCGCACCAGCGCCAGATCGCGCGCGTGATAGCGCGGCTCCTCCTCCTGCTTGAAGGAGCCGTCGTGCTCCTCGTCGACCACGATGCAGCCCAGGCGTTCCACCGGGGCGAACACCGCGCTACGCGCGCCCAGCGCGATCCGCGCGCGCCCATCCTTGAGGCGGCGCCATTGATCGAAGCGCTCGCCCGGTCCGAGGCCGCTGTGCAGCACCGCGACCTGCTCGCCGAAGCGGGCGCGGAAGCGCGCCGACAGCTGTGGCGTCAGCGAGATCTCGGGCACCAGCACGATGGCGGTGCGCCCGCTGGCCAGCACCTCGGCGATGGTCTGCAGATACACCTCGGTCTTGCCGCTGCCGGTGACCCCGTGCAGGAGGAAGGCCTTGAAGCCGGGCAGCGCCGCCACCGCCGCGCCCAGCGCCGCCAGCGCGGCGGCCTGCCCTGGGGTCGGCGGCGGCGCCTGGCGTGGAGCCGCCGCCAGCTCGGCGTCGCTGACGTCGGCCAGGAAGGGATCGCGCAAGGACTCGCGCGCCTCGACCTCGACCAGGCCGCGCTCCTGCAGCTTCTTCAGGGCGGGCCGCGCGCCCTTGCCCAGCGTGGTGACCGGCCGCTCACCATCGGCCAGCACCTCCAGCATGGTCAGGCAGCGCTTGGCCCGGGCCAGCGCGGCCAGATCCTCGGCCTCGGGCGGACGCAGCAGGCGCACCCAGTCGACCTTCTTCTCGCGCACCCGGGCGTCCTTGCGGGTGTCGCCGCGCTCGATCAGGCCGGCCGCGATCAGCGCCGAGGCCGCCGCCTCCAGCGCGCCGGGACGCGTCGCCTGCGCCGCCGCGCGCGCGCGCGCCACCGGCAGGCGCCCCCCGCGCGCCGCCGCCAGCGCCCCCAGCAGCTTGATCGCCCCCGGTGGCAGCGCGCCGGCGCTGACCTCGCCGGCCGACACCGCGCGCCCACGCTCGGTCAGGCTGAGCATGGGCGCCTCGGCCACGTCCAGCCCGGCCGGCACCGCCGCGCGCAGCATCTCGCCGGGCGGCACCTGGTAGTAGCGCGCCGCCCACAGCAGGAGGTCGACCAGGCCAGCATCCAGCGCGGCGTCCCCGAGCACGGCGCGCACATCCTTCATCTGCTGCGCCACCGGCGGATCCAGCGCCACCACCAGCCCGGTGACCGCGCGGTTGCCGAACGGCACCAGCACGCGCGAGCCCACCACCGGCGCCGGCCCGCCGGGCGGCACGCCATAGGTGAAGGTCCCCGTCACCGGCAGGCCCACGGCGACCTCGACCCGCTGCGGTCGCGCGTCAGTCATGCCGGAGCTCGAGCCCGAGGAACATGCTCGCAAGCTAGCACGGGGGTCTGATCGAGGATGCGCGCGCCCTGCGCGTGGGCGCGTGGGTGCGTGGGCGCGTGGGCGCGTGGGCGCGTGGGCGCGGGGCGCGTGGCCGCGTGGGCGCGTGGGCGCGCGACCGCCGCCGCGGGCTACGCCGCCAGCGCGCGCCGCACCAGCGTCGCCACCGGGTCGTACAGCGCCGGCGCGATGTGCGCCCCCACCGGCGCCCACAGCGCGCGCGCCAGCGCATCATCACTGTAGATGGCGACGCCGTGGCGGCGCGCCTCGCCGAGCAACCGGCGCGCCAGGAAGGCCCGCCCGCGCGCGACGACGACCGGCGCGGCCCCCGGGTCGGGCCACGCCAGCGCGACCGCCAGCCGCTCGCCCGCGATGACACACAGCGCGCCCGCCAGCTCGACCGCCTCGGAGTCCTCCGCCAGCGCCGCCTCGCCCAGCCGCTCGCGCTCGCGTCGCAGCGCGGGGTCACCCTCGGTCTCGCGCTGCTCGCGCAGCAGCTCGCGGCGGGTCATGCCGAGCCGACGCAGCAGCGCCCGCCGCGCCAGCATGAGCTCCACGAGGCCGAACGCCGCCAGCACCATCGCCACCCGCAGCAGCAGGCCCAGCGCGGCCGCTCCCAGCAGCGCCGCCTGCCGCCCCGGCGCCTCGCGCCCCAGCCAGACCAGCTCGCCGGCGCGCGAGCGCAGCACCAGCACGAGGACCAGCAGCACCGCGGCGCCGCGCAGCACGCCCCGCGCCGCGCCGCCCAGCGCGACACCGCCGCGTGACCGCGCGCGCGCCCACAGCGGTCCGACCTGCACGAAACCGACGATGATGGCCGCCAGCGCCGCCGCCACCAGCACGGGCAGCGCCAGCCTTGCCGCCATCGCCGCGCCGGCGCGCAGGGCCAGCGCGGCGCTCGCGCCGGCCTGCGCGCGGGTCGCCGCCGTCAGCGCCGCCGTGGTGTAGTCGCGTAGCGCGCTGGCGCCCGCGACCACCGTGACCGCGAGGGCCGCCAGCCCGCCCAGCAGCGCCGCGGCCCCGCTCAGCGTCGGGCTGCTGGCGACCTGGCCGCGCGCGCGCGCCTCGCGCAGGCGGCGTGGCGACGGCGGCTCGGTCGGCTCGCTCACCAGCCCAGGTACCCGGTCAAGGTCCACTCCGTGCTGGTGAAGGTGTCGGAGAAGACCTCGCGGGTGTCGGGATCGACGCCATAGCGGCGCTCCAGCGGCTTGACCACGCCGAGGCTGAGGCCGAGGCTGATGTTCCTGAACACACGGACGTCGACGCCGACGTCGCCGCCGGCCGAGGCCAGGGCCGAGTACGACGGCACCGCGACCCCCTCGACCTCGCCCAGCCGGCGCATGAAGCCGAGCGCGACGTGCGCGCTGGCGAACGGCGTGAACCAGCGCTGCGGCCACGCGATCGCGATCTGCAGCCCCTCGGTCATGAAAAAGTCGGTGGTGTCACGGCCCTCGGCCGGCTCCTCGGTCGCGACCTGGGTGACCAGCCCGATGCGCATGAAGTCGCTCCACGGGAAGACCTCGATGACCCCGATGTTCCACGGCTGCTGGCGGTCGACGTCGTCGTCGGGCGTGGAGAAGCGGCGGAAGCCGACCTTCACGGTGGGCCGCAGCGTGCCCAGCCCGGGGGTCGCCAGGATGTAGGCGGCGGTGCGGGCGTTCGCGGCCGCGAGGTCGCCGTCGCCGACCGCAGCGTCGGGGCTCGTGCTCGTGCTCGTGCTCGTGCTCGTGCTCGTGCTCGTGCTCGGGCTCGTGCTCGTGCTCGTGCTCGTGCTCGTGCTCGTGCTCGTGCTCGTGCTCGTGCTCGTGCTGTCCGACGGCGATGGCGATGGCGATGGCGACGGCGACGCCCCAGGAATCGGCTCATCCGGCTCGACCGCTCCAGCCACCTGGGCCGCGCCCGCCAGCAGCAACGTCACCATCGCGCACACGCGAAGCATCACCCCAGCATATGTGCGCCCCGCGCTCACGGCTACAGCGAAGCCACCACCGCGACCAGCTGCCTCAGCATCAGCGCGAGCTCGGCGCGCAGCAGCGTCACCATCGCCCCCAGCGCCAGCAGCAGCGCCCCCGCGCTCACCAGCACCCGCCCCGACGCCGCCGCGCCCCCTGCCGCCGGCGTCGCTCGCGTCACCACGCCCAGCGCCAACCCCGCGAGCAGCCGCGCCGCCAGCACCGGCACCGCCAGCGCCACCGCGACCCCGAACAGCTGTGCGCCCGCCGCCAGCACCGCGCCGAGCAGCGCATCCGGCGCGCCCGCCCCCAGCGCCCGCCACGGCGGCACCACCTCGTAGCCGTGCACCAGCCCGCGCAGGAACACATGGTGCCCGTCCAGGGTGACGAAGACCACCAGCGCGAGCTGCCCCAGCAGCGCCGCCCCCGGGCCGCCGCCCTCGGTCTCGTCGACCAGCGCGCCCGCCGCCTCCGCCGCCACCAGTGGCAGCGCCGCCAGCAGCCCCAGCGTCACCCCGATCACCGCCTCCTTCGCCGCCAGCGCGACCAGCGCCGCGCCGGGCAGCCCGACCAGCTCGGGCACCGCGCGCGCGCCCAGCCCGGGCAGCAGCAGCGCCGTCACCCCCAGCCCGAGCCCGACGCGCGCCCACACCGGCAGCACGCGGGCGCCGAAGAACGGCGCCAGCACGAAGATCGGCACCACCCGCGCCGCCAGCACCAGCACCACCAGCGCCGCCTGCCCGGGCGGTAGCCCCAGCACGCCGTCGGTCACACCCCGCCCCCGCCCCCGCCCCCGACCCCGCCGACCAGCACCAGCACCGAGGCCCCGAAGCGCGACACCTGCGCCCCCAGCCAGGGCGCCATCACCAGCAGCACCACGACCACCGCGACCAGGCGTGGCACGAAGCCGACCACCGGGTCCTGCACCTGGGTCGCCGCCTGCACGGTGCCCACGACCACGCCGACCAGCCAGCTGACGACCAGGATCGGCGTCGCCACCAGCAGCGCCAGCAAGAGGCCCTGCCGCGCCACCTGGACCAGCGCCTCGAGCGTCACGCGTACCCCAGCAGCAGGCCCCGCGACAGCAGGATCCAGCCGTCGATGGCGACGAACAGCAGCAGCTTGAAGGCCAGCGCGACCTGGCTCGGCGGCAGGTTGGTCAGCCCCATCGCCGCCAGCGCCGCCGCCACCACGAGGTCGATGACCAGGAACGGAATCAACAGCAGGAAGCCGATCTGGAAGGCCTCCTTGAGCTCCGAGGTCACGAACGCCGGCATCACCACCACCAGGTCGGCGTCGGTGATCTCGGCCGCGCGCGCCGGATCCAGCCGGCGCGCCATGTCCACGAACACCGCGCGATCACGCCCGTGGGCATGCTTGATGAGGAACTCCTTCAGCGGCGTGCGCGCGCGCTGCCCGGCGTCCAGCAGCGCCGCCGGGCTGGGCGCGTCCAGGTTCTGCCCCGCCAGCGCCGGCTCGGCCGCGTCCCACATGCGGCGCGCCGTGGGAGCCATCACGAACACCGACAGCAGCGCCGCCAGCCCCGTGATCACCATGGTCGGCGGCACCGCCGTGGTGCCCAGCGCGCTGCGCGCCAGCGACAGCACCACCGACAGCTTGACGAAGCTGGTCAGCATCAGCAGCGCGAATGGCACCAGCGTCAGCGCCGCCAGCACCACCAGGGTGCCGACCGAGTGGCCTCCGCTGGCGCCGATCACGCCTCGCTCTCCCCGTCCGTGCCCGTGCCCGTGCTCGTGCCCGTACCCGTGCCCGTGCTCGTGCTCGTGCTCGTGCTCGGCTTCGTGCTCGTGCTCGTGCTCGTGCCCGGCTCCGCGCTCGAACTCGCCTCCGCCCCCTTGCTCCCTCTCAACACCGCCAGGAACCCGCCCCCCGGCCGCACCGCCTCGCGTGCCACCGCCGCCCTGACCTCGCGCCCGTCCAGCTCGGCCAGCGTCGCCAGCGGGCCCTCCCCCGCGCCGATCAGCAGCGTCTTTCCGCCCACCTCCACCACATACAGCGTCCGCCGCGGCTCCAGCGCCGTGCGCGCCAGCACCTTGATGGGCCCCTTGCCGCCCAGCGCGAACGCCCGCCGCGACAGCCAGCGCAGCCCGTACCAGGCCAGCGCACACACCGCCCCCAGCACCAGCAGGGTCTCGACCAGGAACCAGCCATAGCTGGGCTCCGACGCCGCCCCCGCCGCCACCTCGGCGACCACCGCGAGCACCGTGCTCACCGCCCGTCCACCACCGGCCCGATGCCGCTCATCGCGGCGACTCTACCACCCGACCGCCATTCACGAACCAGCAAGATTGCCGCACACACCGCCTCCCCCGCGGCCCTTCGTCAGCCGCAAACAGCGCTGCCCAGAATTGACCCCTCGCTACCCCCGGCCTAGGATGCCGCATCATGAAAACCAGGTGGACCGTGGGTGCGCTGGCAGCCGGGCTGCTCGCGCTGGTGTGGACCGGTGTGGCGGAGGCCAAGCGCGCCGCCGTGGTGCTCGACAGCCAGGGTGATGACCTGTCCGAGCCGCTGGTGGGCTCGGCAGCCGAGAACGCGCTGACCCGCGCGGGCTGGTCGCTGCTGGAGACCGCGCAGCTGTACGCTGCAGCGCCCGAGGCCAGCCAGGCGGTCGCGTGCAACGACGACGCCTGCCGCCAGAAGTACCTCGGCAAGCTGACCGTCGACGAGGTCGTGCTGCTGCGCGCGCGCTTCGGCAAGGACCTCAACGGCGAGCCCGAGCTGTGGCGGTCGGCCTGGCGCGTCACCCCCCGCGATGGCGCCACCCACGGCACCACCGAGGCGCGCTGCGAGAAGTGCAACGCCCCCAACCTGATCGACTACGCCGTGCGCGACATGATCGACCGCCTGGTGCAGGAGAACACCGCGCTGCCGCTGGCCGCGCCCAAGGCTGGCGACGGCATGCTGGTGCCCGAGGGCGGCGTCGGCACCGACACGGGCTCGGCGGTGCCGACCGACGCCCCCGCCCCGCGCAAGCCTCGCTTCAAGCTCCTCAAGTTCATCGCGCTCGGCGCCGGCGTGGCCGCGCTGGGCACCGGCGTCGCGCTGATCGCCATGGACAAGGGCCCCATCGATGACCAGGGCAACCAGCGCAAGGAGTACCGCGAGTCCAAGACCCCCGGCATCATCCTGGCCAGCGCGGGCGGCGCCCTGGTGGTCACCGGCGTCATCATGTGGGTGCTCGACGGCCGCGCCGAGCGCCGCACCACCTCGGCCGCCGTGATGGTGACCCCGACCGGCGCCGTCGCTGCGGGCATCGGGGGCCGCTTCTGATGCGTACCCCAGTTGCAGCTGCAATTCTCCTGTGTCTAGCCCCCAGCGCCGCCCTGGCCCAGCGCGGCTCCATCGTGCTGGAGTCCTACGCTGGCGAGCGCCCGCGCGACGCCGACGAGCTCCTGACCCCGCTGTTCCGCGAGCTGGCGACCAAGGGCTACCTGGCCGGCAACGACGTGGCCCAGCTCATCGAGGCCAAGGTGTCGCGCGCCGGCGACCCCCTCGATCCGGCCCAGCTGGCCGAGGCCACGCGCCTCATCGATCACGGCTATGGCAGCTTCCTCAAGGGCCAGTTCGAGGTCGCCACCACCGAGCTCGAGCGCGCCCTCGAGATGCTGCGCTCGCGCCCGGCCACGCTGTCGAAGAACCAGCCGCTGCGCGACCAGGCCCTGCGCGCCCACCTCGGCCTCGCGCTGGCGCACCAGCGCCTGGGCCACGCCGAGGACGCCACCTCGGTCATGGCCGAGTTCGCGCGCTCGTTCCCCGACCGCGAGATCAGCCGCGCCCAGTACGGCCCCGAGCCCGCCGAGCTGGCCAAGAAGGTCCGCGCCGAGCTCGACCAGCGCGGCCGCGGCGCCCTCAAGATCAAGGTCGACGACGCCACCGCGGTCATCTTCCTCAACGAGCGCTACCTCGGCGTCGGCGAGGCCTCGGTGCTCGACCTCTACGCCGGCAAGTACCGGATCTACGTGCAGCGCGGCACCAGCGCCGGCCGCGTGCACGAGGTCGACGTGGTCCCCGGCAGCGAGCAGACCGTGAAGATCTCGTGGGCGCTCGACGCCGCGCTGAAGACGGCACCCTTCACCGGCTTCGGCTTCGAGGGCGAGGCCGCGCGCGACGAGGCCGCGCTGGCCTCCAACCTGGCGCTGGCGCTGGACGCCCCGCGCGTGGTCGTGGTCTCGATCCGCGAGTTCGACAAGCGGCGCTCGCTGTGGGGCGCCGTGCTCGACCCGGCCAGCGGCAAGTCGTCGCGCTCGGGCGCGCTGGCGCTGGAGCCGGTCAAGCCCGGCGCCGACAAGATCCGCGAGCTCGGCCGCTACCTGACCGGCGGAGAGGCCAGCCCCGACATCATCATCGAGCCCAACTTCGACACCGGCCCCGAGCCCAAGGCCGATCCCAAGGTGCTGGAGAAGGTCCGCCCCGGCAGCGGCGGTGGCAGCGTCAGCCGGCCCTTCAAGGTCTTGAAGTGGGTGACCCTGATCGTCGGCGTCGGCGCGCTGGGCGCCGGGGCCTACCTCATCGCCATCGACGGCAAGAGCTCGTGTGACACCCCGGGCTGCGCCGACGAGTACGAGACCGCGGTGCCCGGCTATGTCAGCGCCGGCGCGGGAGCCGCGCTGATCGGCGCCGGCATCGTCTTCTTCATCAAGGACAGCGGCGCCAAGAAGCGCGAGTCCCAGGTCAGCTTCGCGCCCGCACGTGGCGGGATGGTGTTTTCGTTCGGGAGGACCTTCTGATGCGCTTTGCCTGGATTGGCTTGCTGATGGCGGGGCTGGCGACGGCTGGCTGCGCCAAGAACAACGCGCTGTTCTGTGACACCGACAACCCGTGCACCGATCCGGCGCGGCCGTTCTGTGACGTCGACGGCGTGTTCCCGGCCTCGGAGGGCCACGGCAAGACCTGCATCGCCACGCCCGGCGTGGCCGACGGCGGCGTCGACGCCGGGCCCGAGCTCGACGCCGGCCCCGACGCCATGATCGACGCGCAGATGATCGACGCCGCCATGTGCGGCGGCAACGTCTGTCTGGGCAACACCCCGGTGTGCAACATGCAAACCGGCCTGTGCCGCGCCTGCGGCCTGCTGCCGACCGACTGCGGCGCCGGCACCGTGTGCGCGCCCAGCGGCGCCTGCGTCGAGTGCACCATGACCTCGCAGTGCACCACCGCGAAGGCCAAGCCGGTGTGCGAGACCAGCACCAGCATGTGCCGCGGCTGCGCCACCCCCGGCGAGTGCGCCGCCATCGACCCGCTGACCCCGCAGTGCAAGTCGAACGGCGCCTGCGTCGCCTGCACCGCGGCCACCCAGTGCGGCAACGGCACGACGCCGATCTGCTCGCCCACGACCGACACCTGCGTGGCCTGCGCCAGCGGCACCGAATGCGCCGCCAAGGACCCCTCGCTGCCCCAGTGCGCCAGCGGCGGCAACTGCGTGCAGTGCACCACCGCGGTCCACTGCGGCACCGGCATGACCCCGATCTGCAACGGCACCAACCAGTGCGTCGGCTGCACCACGCCGCAGCAGTGCGCCGACAAGAACCCCGCCCTGCCCCAGTGCGCCGGCAGCGGCGCCTGCGTGCAGTGCGTGACCAGCCCGCAGTGCGGCACCGCGACCCTGCCCATCTGCGCCAACAACGCCTGCCGCGGCTGCGGCAATAGCACCGAGTGCGTCGCCCGCGGCGGCGCCACCCCCCCGGTCTGCAAGACCACCACCGGCGCCTGCGTGCAGTGCCTCGGCAACAACGACTGCAGCGGCACCACCCCGGTGTGCGACACCACCCCCAACACCTGCCGCGCCTGCCGCCAGGACATCGAGTGCGCCTCCGGCGTGTGCGACGAGGGCCCCGGCAGCTGCACGCTCGAGGCGAACGTCATCTATGTCGCCCCCGGCGGCACCGGCACCGCATGCACCCGCCTCGCCCCCTGCGCCACCCTGACGATCGCACTGGCCCAGGTCACTGGCTCGCGCACGACGATCCTGGCGACCGCGGGGACCTACACGGCCAGCATCACGGTCAACAGCACGGCCCGCATCATCGGCACCGGGGCCGGCGTCGATATCGAGGCCGGCGGCGGCGCGCCTGTCATCACCGTCGGCAGCGGTGCGACTTTGACGCTCGAGAACGGCTCCGTCTTCGGCGCCGGGGGCATCCACGGTGGCATCGTCTGTAACGGCGGCGGCCTGAACCTGTCCCGCGTGACGATCCGGAACAACGCAGGGGTCGGGATCACTGCGACGTCCTGCCCGGTGACCATGGATCGTTCGGGGATCAGGCTCAACGGAGAGGGTGGCGTGAGCCTGGTCTCCTCCGGCTACACGATCACGAACTCGTTCATCGTCGACAATGGCCGCAGCACGGCAGGTGGTTCGTTGCTGGGCGCGATCTCCATCGCGAATCCGCCCAACAGCCCGACCCGATTCGACAACAACACGCTGACAGGCAACGTCGCTGGTGCGGCGGCCGGAACCGGCGGCGTCATCTGCCCGGTTGGGGTCTCGGTGCCGTTGGTCAACAACATCGTCTGGGCCAACTCGGGTGCAGTTCAGTTCGTTGGGATGTGCGGCTTCACCAATAGCGACGTCCAGGGCATCGCAGCTGGTGGCGGCAACATCAACATGGACCCGCTGTTCGTCAACACGGGCGGCGCCGACTACCACATCGGCGCCACCTCGCCCTGCCGCAACGCCGGCAGCAACACCGGGGCCACCGACCACGACTTCGACGGCGACGCCCGCCCGCGTCCAGGCGGCACCAACGTCGACATCGGCGCCGACGAGGTCCCGTAGTCGACGCTTCCGCTGAAACGTCCGCAGCCAGCTGAGTCGAAGATCCCACTGCCAACAGCGACCGCCGGTCTCAGGGTTCTCGTGGTCGGCGACTGCGCGCCCGGTGACGTCGACGGCCACCTCGAAGCCCCTTCACCGTGGTGGCGCCACGGCCTCCAGCGCCTTGATGTCCGCGAGATCCTGTTCTCGTCCGGCGGCGCGTTTGTTCTGCAGCAGGGCGGTCAGGCCGATGACCGGGATCCGGCGGCCCTCCAGCTCGAAGCTGTCCCCGCCTGCGCGTGCCTCGTCGAAGCTGATGCCGGTGGCGCGGTTGAGGATGTCGATTCGCCGGGGTGGCAGCCCGAGCTGCAGGACGCCGTCACAGGTCGCGAAGTCGGCCTCGGCGACGTCGAAGGCCTGCAGAGGCGCCCCGAAGGCGCTCAGCGCGCGGTAGACCTTGGCGGCATTCTCCGCGCTGGCGCGCACCAGGACGTCGAGAGCCTTGGTGGCGCGAGGGTGGCCGTGAAAGGCCACGGCGTGCCCACCGAGCACCACGAACTCGGCGCCAGCGTCGTGGAGTTCGATCAGCAGATCACGGAAGTCTGCGGGAAGTTCGATCACTCGAGCGGCCCCGGGACGAATCGACACGGGATCTCGTCGCGGGTGTAGCTAGGCTGCGGCAACCCCGCGAGCGACCAGCCTTCCTGGGTGAGGACGTGCACCAGGGACAGGGCCTCGGGGCCATGGATGGGGCACGGGTCGGCCTCACGGTTCTGGAGCTGGGCCTTGTGCAGCACGACGCGGCTGGCGCGGGCAGCGGCGCGGGCTCGGCGACCAGCGTCGCTCATAGCCCGATTGTAGCAGTCGCAGGCGTCGCGCGGCTGCCCTGCCAGACGCCGGACGGCACATGCTCGAGGAGGCCACCGACCGACGAAGTCCGTAGCCCGGCGTTTCCCCAGAAAGGCCCCCGCCCCGCCCTGGTTCGCTCCCCCTCAGTCGAAGATCAGCGCGTTCAGATCGCGCTGACCGCCTGCGCGAGTCTTGACGTAGCCGGCGACGGCGCCACCCCGCACAGCGCTGAAGATCTCGAGTTCGTCGAACGAGCCCGTCGTGCTCGTGTCGAGGCCGATGGCTTCGCTCAGGCCGATCTCGGGGTTCTCGTGGTTGACGAGGAGGCGCCAGGTGGTGCCGGAGAGTTCGCTCCAGAGGTTGTAGATCTCGCCGTCGCCGTTGATGGCGACCGAGAAGCCACGGATCATGCCGGTGCTTTGCTCGAAGGTTGCGGGCGCCGACCAGCCGGTGCTCGGGCTGTAGCGCGCGCGCCAGCCGCTGAGCACGCCGGCGTCGCCCTGCTGCCACGCCAGCACCGCGTCTCCTGCGTAGTTCATGGCCAGCTTCGGGAAGTTGATGCCCCCCGGACCTGGCGCGACCACGTCGACCGCAGCCGCCCAGGTGCCGGTGGCGTCCATGCTGGCCGCGCGCAGGCCATGGCTCGTGCCGACCCTGTGATGCCAGATGGCGACCGCGCGCCCGGTGGCGTCGACTGCGACCTCGGCCCACGCCGAGGTGATGTCTCCCTGATCGACATCGACCACGGCGGTCCAGCCGGTCCCGACCACATAGCGCCGCGCCCGGACATGGCCAGGTTGCGCCGGCCCGGCCGAGGTCGCGAGCACCAGGACCGCGCCATTCGACGTCGTCGCCGCGATGCGCCCGACCCCACTGCCCACCAGCGTCGGCACCATGTCCCAGCCCGCCGCCGGGGTGAAGCGCGCCGCATAGCTGCCGCCGCTGCCGCCCCCCTCCGACCAGACCGCATAGCCGGTGCCCAGCCGCGACACCGACAGCACTGGCTGGCCCAGCACCAGGCTGCCCATCTCCATCGAGCGCGCCGCCTGCCAGCCAGTGGCGTTGAACAGCGAGCCGTTGCCCGACAGGTAGCGCGCACCGCGATCGCCGATGTCACGCACCCACGAGGCCAGGCGGTCGCCTCGATCCGACAGCACCAGCTCGGGCGTCTCGACGTCACCCGTGCCGGTCGGGATGGTCTCCTCAGGATCCATGAAGCCGCCCTTCAGCCAGACCCCGTTCAGCCCGACGCCCCCGGCGGTGGTCGGCGACGTGAAGGCCGCCATCAGGCCGCCGCGGTCGTCGCCGTCCAGCGCCAGCGAGCCCACGTTGCGCGCCATGGGGACGCCACCCCAGGCGTTGATCTCGAAGCTCACCATCGCGGTGAAGGCGCCGTACTGCGCTGAGATGGTGACCGGCAGCTGGGCGCCCCCGGTAACCTCGCCCTTGCTGGCTCCGCTGTTCGAGACCGTGGCCGCAATGGTGTCGCTGCTCAGCCAGCCGGCGTCCGCGGTCACGTCCACGGTGGCGCCGGTGGACAGGGTGGCGATGGCGCGAAAGCGCGCCACCTCGCCCGCGCCCAGCACCGGATGCCGCGGCGAGATGCGCAGCGCGGTCACGGTCGCTGGTGGCGCGTCGGGCGCCGCGTCCGCGAGCGCCGTGTCGGCGACCTGCGCGTCAGCCACCGTGGCGTCCGCGACGGCGGCGTCGGCGACCGCGGCGTCGACCGCCGGCAGCGCAGCGTCCACCGGGGTCAGCGCGGCGTCGACCTCCGCCGCGCCGTCGACGCGCGGCGCCCCATCGGGCGCATCACCACCATCGGTTGCCGCGCCATCGAGCGCGGCGTCAGCCCCGCCCCCCGACGGACCACCTCCACAGCCGACCACGAACAGCAGCGCAGCACACACGACTCGCGAGAACACGGACATGAAGCTACCGTACGTGATCCCGACCGCGTTCCGTATGCCCCGCGCCGGGCTGCCGCAGTATGCCATCTGACCCGCGTTTCACCGCGGCAAGAGCCTGGCCACGCCGCGCGCCGCGCTGGGCTGAGGGCTCGCCGACGCCGCAGCCCTCTGGCATGCTGGGCCTGCGTGACCACGACGGCGACACCGACACCGACGGCGACTCCGACAGCGACCGCGACCCTGACGCCCACGCTGCGCGACTGGCTGCGCGAAGGCCCCTTCGCGCTGGCGATGTCGTCCGGCTTCTTCGGCTTCTTCGCCCACTGTGGCGTGCTCACCGTGCTCGAGGACGAGGGCCTGCTGCCGACGCGGCTGTCGGGCTCCAGCGCGGGCGCGCTGGTCACCGGCGCCTGGGCCAGCGGGCTCGATGCGGTGCGGCTGCGCGACGAGCTGATGGTGCTCGAGCGGGCGCACTTCTGGGATCCGCGGCCGGGCCTGGGGCTGCTGGCGGGCCGCCTGTTCCGCGACAAGCTCGACGCCCTGCTGCCGACGCGCGACTTTGCTCGCTGTCGCGCCCCGGTCGCCATCTCCATCTACGAGGTGCTGCGCCTGCGCACCCGCGTCGCCGAGACCGGCGACCTCAGCGCCGCCATCCACGCCTCGTGCGCGCTGCCGGGCCTGTTTCACCCGGTCTGGATCGATGGCGCGCCCTTCATCGATGGCGGCGTGGCCGACCTGCCCGGCCTGGCCGGCATCGCCGTCGGCGCCCGCGTGCTGCACCACGGCCTCGGCCGTGGCCGCGCCCGCCCGCGCCCCGGCCTGACCGCGCTGCGCATCGACGGCCTGCCCCGGGTCGGCCCCTTCCGCCTGCACCAGGGCGTCCGCGCCTTCGACCACGCCCGCCGGGCGACTCATGAAGCACTGAAATCACCAGCCATCTTGTGACCATTGCGAATGGGTAGCAAAATGCTACCTTGTTGGCATGGGTCAGCCAGTCAAGCTCTCCGACAATCTGGTGCTCGATGCTCGGGTGGCCGGTGAGGCGTCGGAGCGTTCCCTCGCCGGTCAGATCGAGTTCTGGGCGCGAATCGGTCGCGCCATGGACTCGCTGCTGCGACTCGAGCAGCTGCTGCGCCTCAAGCGCCGCGGTGAGGAGCGCCCGCTGTCCGAGGCCATCGCGGCGGTCGACAGCGAGGCGGGACGCGCACGCGTAGCGGCGGTGCTGGCCGCAGCACCGTTTCCCCACTTCGAGGCCGCGCCTGGGCGACCCGGTCTGCTGGTGAAGATCGACGAGGACGGCACCCGCACCATCGGTCGCTTCGTCAGTCGCGTGTTCCAGCCCGTCCGGCCATGAACCCGGTCCTCGACGCGCGGCCCATCATCGTCGCGCTGGCGGGGAGCAACGGCGCTGGCAAGACCACCTTCTTTCACGCCCACCTGGCCCACAGCGGGCTCCGCTTCATCAATCCGGACCAGCTCCAGCGCGAGCTCGGCGGCACCGCCGATGATGCGGCTCAGGCCGCGACCGCGCTGCGCAGGACGCTGGTCCTGCAGCGCGAGAGCTTCGTCTTCGAGACCGTGCTGTCCGATCCCGTGGGCGACAAGCTCGGCTTCCTCGAGCAGGCCGCGGCGGACGGCTACACGGTCGTGCTGATCTTCATCGGCATGGGCAGCGCAGAGCTGTGCGATGAGCGCGTCGCGATGCGGGTCCTGCAAGGCGGCCATGATGTCGCCGCCGCGCGCGTCGCCGCGCGCTACCCGCGCACGCTCGAGAACCTGGCCCGCGCCATCGCGAAGCTGCCCGTCGTGCTCGTCTTCGACAACAGCGACCTCGAGCAGCCCTACCGTAAGGTCGCCGAATACACCCACGGCAAGGTGATCTACCTGGCGGCGCCAGCGCCAGCGTGGTTGCCCGGCGGTCAGCTGCCGAGGTTGACCAGTCCCTTGAAGAAGCGGATGGCGCCGTAGATGATGGGGCCGTAGGCGATGAAGTAGGTGCCGCCGCCGCTGCGGCTGGCGCTGTCGTAGGTGCCGACGGTGATGGCGATGCCGACGACACACAGGATGAGGCCGAGCACCATGTCGGTGCCCGCGGAGCTCTTCTTGGCCTGACGGCTGGCGGCTTCCATCGCGGCCTGCTGCTGCATCAGGCGCGCATGCGCGGCGGCGGCGTCATTGGGTGGCGGTGGTCCGCCCCACTGCTGGCCAGGGGGCGGCGGCGGCACCGCGCCCCACGGCTGGGCGTTCGGTGGCGGCGGCGGGGCGCCCCACTGCTGTGCCTGCGGTGGCGGCGGCGCCCCCCACTGCTGCGCCTGTGGCGGTGGCGGCGGCGAGCCCCACTGCTGCGCCTGTGGCGGCGGCGGCGCCCCCCACTGCGGCTGCGGGCCCGACTGGCCGGCCCAGCTCTCGGGCTGTGGCGCCGGGGCGCTCCACTGCGGCTGCGGCTGACCATAGGTCTGCGCGTTGGGGTCAGGCGGTGCGCCACTGCCACTCCAGGGCTGATTGGGCGGGGGGCCCCACTTCTGACTCATGATGGCCAGTCTACGCCAGTCACCCCGCAATCTTCATTGCCCACCTCGAAACCCTCGATTTGACTACACACCTGGCAACCTCTAGAGTCCCTCTGTGAACAAGGGACCCGGTCGACTGGGGACCATTCTCGGCGGCGCGTACCGGCTGGAGCGACTGATCGGGGAGGGGGGCATGGGCTCGGTCTACGAGGCCAGCCACACCCGCTTGCCCCGCCGCTTCGCGGTCAAGCTGCTCAACGCCGACGTGCTGTCGAACCGCGAGGTCTTCGAGCGCTTCCAGCGCGAGGCCGAGATCGCGTCGTCGCTGGGCGACGATCACATCGTGCAGGTGGTCGACTTCAACTACACCGAGGACGGTGTGCCCTACATGGTCCTCGAGCTCCTGGTCGGCGAGGACCTGGCCGATCGGCTGGAGTCGCGCGGTCGCATGTCGCTGGCCCAGACCGCCACCATCCTCGAGCAGATCAGCGGCGCCCTCGAGGTCGCGCACCAGCACGGCATCGTGCACCGCGACCTCAAGCCGCAGAACCTGTTCCTGGTGCGCAACCGGCAGCGCGACGACTTCGTGAAGATCCTCGATTTCGGCATCTCCAAGGTGCTGCACGCGCCCTCGCTGGCGACCAAGACCGGCGCGGTGTTCGGGA
This sequence comes from Deltaproteobacteria bacterium, assembly GCA_020853705.1. Lineage (GTDB taxonomy): Bacteria > Myxococcota_A > Polyangia > Haliangiales > JADYYK01 > JADYYK01. The sequence goes on along the minus strand of JADYYK010000008.1, from coordinate 4,949 downwards.
CGCCGTACTACATGTCCCCGGAGCAGGCCGAGGGTCGCCAGTCGGACATCGACGCGCGCACCGACATCTTCGCCATCGGCGCCATCATGTACGAGTGCCTGGCCGGGCGCCGCGCCTTCGACGCCAACTCGCTGCCGTCGGCGCTGTACCAGGTCTGCCACCTCGAGCCGCCCGCGCTGCGCGAGGCCGCGCCCGAGGTGCCGCCGAGCATCGAGCAGGTGCTGTCGTTCGCGATGGCCAAGCGCCGCGACGAGCGCTACCCCGACATCCGCACCATGTGCGACGACTTCCTGCGCGCCGCCAACGGGCAGCCCACGCTGGCGTCGCAGCGCTCCGCGCCCGCGCCGGGGCCGCACCCCAGCGGCAGCGTGCGCACGGTGTCGATGGGGTCGCAGCCGCCGGAGTCGCGCCCGCCCAGCATGCCGGTGCGCCCGCCCAGCGGTCCACCGCTGGGCCCGGGCTCGGGCGGGGTCGCGGGCTCGGGGGCCTGGGGCGCGCTGCCGGCGCCGACCGGCCCGGTGCGGCCGTCGAACCCGATGGCGCCGACCACCATGGGCGGCGCCACCGGCGAGTCGCTGCCGCCCGACATGACGATGTCGCCACCACGCTCGCGCAAGGGCGCGATGATCGCTGGCATCGCCATCGTGGCGGCGCTGGGTGTGGCGGCGTTCGTCATCATGTCGCGCGGCAAGGGCGACAAGAAGCCCGGGCCGGTGCCGCCGCAGCAGCCAGTCGCGGTCGCCGACGCCGCGCCACGGCCTGCAGTGATCCCGATCGATGCCGCACCGGTGGTCGTCATTCCGGTCGACGCGGCGATCCCCGATGCGGCACCGATCGATGCGCCGCCTGTCGTGCCGTCGCCAGTGAGGAAGGACGGGTCGATCAAGCCGCCACCCAAGGGCTCCGGCACCCTGATCCTGAGCGCCGACCCCTGGGCCGACATCTACATCGACGGCAAGCCCTACAAGTCGACGCCCAACAGCGTCAAGCTGCCCGCCGGCAAGCACAAGGTCGTGCTGCGCAACGACGACCTCGACAAGAAGGTCTCCTTCACCGTCACCATCGAGGCCGACAAGACCACCTCGGTCTCGAAGACGATGAAGTAGCCTTCAGCCCTCCGCGAACCCCGGCGCCATCATCGCCGCGAAGCGCTCCGGCTTGACCACCGCCTCCGCCCGCGCCGCCGCCTCGGCGCTGTCCACCAGCGCCGCGCCCTCGTCGCCCCCGATCAGCTTGCCGCGGCGCCAGCGCGCCGCCCAGGCGTGCGCCGCCATGCCGCTGCCCTGGGCCTCGGCCTCGGCCACCGTGAGCCGCTCCCGCGCCCGCTCGAGGTCCCCGCGCGCCGCCGCCACCCCGGCCTCCAGCAGCGTGGCCACGCAGGCGCTGGGCGGCTCGCCGCGCGCGCGCCCGACCTGGCGCGCGGCCTCCTTGATGAGCCGCTGCCTGTCGCCGAGGTCGCGAGTCTCCGCCGCCGCGCCCAGCGCCAGCCGGCCGCGGAAGGCCGCGGCCTCCAGCCCGACCGGTCGGATGCGCAGGATCAGCGACGTCTCCAGCTCCTTCCAGCGCGCCATCAGGCGCTGGTGCCCCTCCAGCGCGCGGCCCTCGTAGAGATCGATCTGCCCGTACGCCAGCAGCTCGTAGTAGTGCTGCATCTGGAAGCCGTCGCGCGACCACAGCCGCATGCCCTCGCGCGCCATCGCGCGCGCGGTGTCGGGCGAGTCACCGACCAGCCAGGCCACGTTGCACAGGCCGACCTGCATGTTGGTCGCCATGTAGCGGTTGCCGCGCGCCTCGGCCTCGCGCAGCTGGTCGGAGACCCGGCGCGCCAGCTCGCGCAGCCGGCCCAGGTGATACAGGCTCCACAGCCCGAACAGCAGCGAGGTGCTGAGCTCCCAGCCCACCCCGGTGCAGCGCTCGCGCAGGGTGGCCTCGGCGCTGGCGGCCAGCTCCAGCGCGCTGCCCCAGTCGCCCAGCAGGAAGGCCGAGATGGCCGACGCCGCCGCGACCAGGCCGGCGCCGTGCGGCTCCGGGATGCGCGCCGCCAGCGCCGCCGCCGTGGTCAGCAGGCGCTGCGTGCGCTGCTGCCCCTTGCTGCCCGCGGTCGACGCATAGGCGGCCTCCAGCGCCATGGCCCGACACACGCGGTAGGGCTCGCCGGCGCGCAGCGCCAGCAGCAGCGAGCGGGTCTGGTAGTCGGCGCCCCGGATGTTGTCGACCATGCCCAGCCCGACCGCGGCCGACCAGCAGGTGTCGATCTGGGTCAGCTCGCGCGCCGACACCTGGGTCACGTCACGCTCGCGGAAGCCCAGCCCGCGCAGGCGCAGCTTGCTGCGGTTCCACAGCCACGACGCCAGCGCACGCGCCGGGGTGCGCGCCAGCTCCATGCCGGTGACCGCCAGCACCGCCTTGAGCGCCTTGAGCCCCTCGTCGGTGTGGCCGCTGCGCAGATACTCGTCGGCGGCGCGACGCTGGCAGTCCAGCTTCAGCGCGGCGCTGGCCCCGGGGGCCTCGGAGGCGCTGAGGTACGCCAGCGCCGCCTCGGCGCCGCGGCCGCCGTTGGCCAGCGCGTCACCGAGCCCCACGCGCAGCCGCGCCGGCTCCTCGCCGCCGCCCAGCTCCAGGGCCTGGCGATACAGCCGCACCGCGCGGTCGAAGGCCAGCGCCTGCGCGGCCTGGCTGGCGGCCTCGCTGGCGTGGCGCGCCGCGCGCTCGCGCTGCCCGGCGCCCTGCCAGTGCAGCGCCAGCGCCTCGGCGTCCGGGTGCGCCGAGGCCTCCAGCGCCAGCGCCAGCCGCTCATGACAGCGCTGACGCTCGAGCGGCGCCAGCCCGGCCAGCACGGCCTGGCGCACGCGGTCGTGATAGCACTCGACCGCGCCGTCGCCGCCCCCGCTCGAGCGCAAGAGGTGGGCCACCCGCAGCAGCGCCAGCATGCGCGCCAGCGCCCCCTGGCCGGCGTCGGTCTCGGCCGCGCGCGCCAGCACCTCGGCCGCCACCGGCGCCCCCGCCACCGCGGCCAGCTCCAGCACGTGCCGCGTCGCCGGCTCCAGCCGCGTGATGCGCGCGCCCAGGGCGTCCTCCAGCCGGCGCCCCGCCCCGGGGGCGTCCCCCTCCAGCTGCAGGTGGCGCACCAGCTCATCGATGAACAGCGGATGGCCCCCGGTCTCGGCCGCGATGGCCGCCGCCGCACCACCGGCGTCGGGCCACAAGAGCTCGACCAGCTGGCAGGCCTCGCCGGCGGGCAGCGCCTCCAGGCGCAGGTGCTGGGCCCCGGCCAGCGCGAGGTGATCACGGGCCGTCGCGACCAGCAGCAGCCCCGGCGCATCCGGCGGCCGCAGCACCTCCTCCAGCATGGCGCGGCTGTCGGCGTCGGCCCACTGCAGGTCGTCGATCACCAGCACCAGCGGGCGGCGCTCGGCCAGCCGCGCCAGGAGCTCGCGCAGCGCCGCGAACACCCGCATGCGCTGCTCCTGCGGGTCCATGCGCCCGGCGTCCCGCGGCAGCGGCGCCTGCGCGATGACCTCGACCCGGCGCAGCACCGGGAAGACCTGTGCCAGCAGCGAAGCCTTCAGCGGCAGCAGGCCCGACGCCTGGGCCCGCGGCAGCCGCGCCATGAAGCGGCTCAGCGCATCGACCACGCCGTCGAAGGCCTTGTAGGGCACCGCCTCGCGCTCGTAGCAGCGCCCCGCCAGCACCACCACGCGCTCGCTCTCGGCCTGCAGCTGGTCGGTGAAGTGCCGCCACAGCACGCTCTTGCCGACGCCCGACTCGCCCTCGATCAGCACCAGCACCGGCCCGCCCCCGGCACGCGCGCGCTCGAAGCCCTTGCGCAGCACCGCCAGCTCAGCCTGGCGACCCACGAAGGGCGGCGCCCGGGTGTGCGTCACCGCCGGCGCCGGCACCTCCGCGGGCGCCCCCAGCCGCTGCAAGATCCGCCTGGCGTCGGGCCGCGCCTCGGGGGCGAAGCGCAGCAGATCCACGCACAACGCGTCCAGATCCGCGGGCACCGTGCCGACCAGGGCGCGCGGCGGCGCCGGCTCGAAGCGCTGCTTGTCCATCAGGATCTCGAGCGGCGCGCCCTGGAACGGCACCCGCCCGGTCAGCGCCTCGTAGAGCAGCACGCCCAGGCTGTACCAGTCGGCCGGCGGCCCGACCTGCTTGGACGCGGCCTGCTCGGGCGCCATGTAGTCGACGGTGCCCACGGCGTCGGCCTCGCTCTGCCCGGGGCGCGCGGCGACGTCCTTGGCCAGGCCGAAGTCCAGCAACACCACGCGCCCGACCTCGGTGACGAGGATGTTCGACGGCTTGATGTCGCGGTGCACCTTGCCCGCCGCGTGCAGGGCCGCCAGCCCCTGGGCCAGCCCGGCCAGCGCCCCGCGCAGGCGCGCCTCGCCGCGCGCGTCCAGCGGGCCAGGCTCGGCGGCGGCGCCAGCGCTGGCGTCGGAGCCGCGCACCCAGCGCAGGAAGTCCTGGCCCTCGACCAGCTCCATGGTGAAAAACCAGCGCGCCGTCGCGCCGTCGCCATCAACCCCACCGTCCCGGAACAGCTCGCCCAGGCTGACCAGGTTGGGGTGGTGCAGGTCTGCCAGGCCACGGAACTCGTTCTTGAAGCGCATCAGGGCGTCGGCGCGCACCGAGGTCAGCGTCTTCAGCGCCACCTTCGAGTTGCGCTCGCGGTCGAACGCCGCATACACCACGCCCATGCCGCCCTCACCGAGGCGCGACAGCACCTGGAAGCGCTGGGTGCCGGCGAACTCGTTGCCTTTCGGGCTGGCCATCTCCCCCCGGCGCAGAAGTCTCGTGACCGGCCCATTGTAAGGGCCCACGAATGGATAAGTCGATCGATGATCGTGGCCGAGGCGCCCGGCGAGCGAGGAGCCGCGAGCACCGAAGCGCAGCATACTGGCCGTATGTGAGCATCGGAGCGCAGCGGCGACGAAGCTCCCCGGGAT
>JADYYK010000007.1 GCA_020853705.1 Deltaproteobacteria bacterium | reverse complement strand
GGCCCAGCGGGACGAAACGGAATTCGATGCGCAGGATCTTCGAAGGCCGCCAGACATTGCGGAGCGCCAGTCCTGCGTCGCGAAACGGCGAGTCGACAGGCTTCCCAAGCACGGGCGTCAGGACGCTGCGGAGGCGCCGGCCCAGCTCCCCAGTGTCCAGCGCCTTGACCAGCACCAGATCGATGTCTTCGGAATAGCGGGCCGCAGGTGCGAGGTGAGCTTTGTGCAGCACAGTGCCGCCGCGCATCGCGAGGCAGTCGCTCAGGACTGCATCCGCGAAGATGGCGGCAACACCCCGGGAGAGCCTCAGATCCTGTTCGATCTGGCTACGCTTGGGCCATGGCGCATGGACCTGCCACGCCGTGAGGTGACTTTGCTGGATCATGCGTTGGCCCCCCGGAAAGCGACCGGCAACCGCACCTTGAACCTGGTGTCGAGCTGCGACGCTTCATGCAGCGGCAGTTGCCGATCCAGCGCCACCGGGCGATGAGGTCTGTCGCGCAGCCAGGCTGCCACACGGAGAGCGAGGACGCGCTCCCCGTCGAGTGCCAGCAACGCTCCCAGGCGCTGCGCCGTCGGGATGTCCTGCAAGGCTCCCAAGGCTTCGCTGAGTCCTCGAGAGGTGCAGGACCGCCAGAGCGCCTGGAGCACCTCCCGAACGCGCGCCATGCCGCCGACCAAGGAGGCCCGTTCCACGAGCTCGAGTGCGGTCAGCTCCGGCGTGGCCACGCGAAGTCGCCCCTGCGGCGTCTCGTGCCATTGGGTCGGCATCTCTTCGACGCGCGCGCGCGTCAAGAACACCACTTCGTGCCGTCCGACGGTGATCGGCCGCCGGCGCTCCGCCACCATCACCTGCGTCACCATGACCGCGTAGGGTGAAGCGCCGTAGGTTTCGGCCGCGCTGAGCAGTGTCACGTAATAGGGAATGCCCAGCGTCTTGGCGAGGTAGCGGTCGAGCCAGACTTCGAGCGGTGGCGCCCCGGCCTTGGCGTATTGCAGGGGCACGATGAGCCAGTGGTCCGACCCGCGAGACAGACGGACGACGCGACCCTTCTTCTGCTGCCGGTAAAGCGCCTGGCGCAGCGCCTCGGCGCTCACGCCAGGCAAGTCATCGCGAATCTCGCGAGTGCGCAAGTTCAGCCGGCCGGCCTGTTCGGCCGCATCGAGGAGTTCGGACAGGGAGCGAAAGTCAGCCATGGAGTCGTCGCGTAGCTTTCGCGTAATGTATCACTAAACGTTACATAGTGCGAAATACAATGCCGTCGCCCGCCCCCCTACCCCGCCGCCACCTTCGCCCCCCGGAAGAAATCCGCCGGCATCGCCCGCTGCAGCCGCCACACAAACTGAATTGGCCGGTCCCCCGTGTGGGAGACATACTCCGCCGCCCCCAGCAGCGTGTACGGTGCCGTCCCCCACTCCGCGAGCCTGCGCTGGCGCACGAACAGCAGAATGCTCCCGCCATTCCTCACATGGTGGATGTACCGCTGCCCCGTCGCCGAAGCCTGCGAGGTCGTCGACTGCGACTCCCAGTGCAAGAGCTCGGGCGAGATCGCGTAGTCCTTGTAGAGCGTCGACGGCGAGTACTCGCGCTCCGACTTCTCCAGGGTGATGAAGAACAGGTCGGTGTTGGTCGCCTCGTCGCGGTAGACGCCTTCACGGTGGCGATAGGGGCTCCCCGGCGTGATGCGGCCGAAGGCGGCGAAGATCTCGACCTGCGTGTGCCGCGCATGCACCGACAGCGGGACTTGGGCGAGCTTCGCCGCGGCAGACCCGGCCTCCCTGTCCAGCGGCCACGTCAGATGCTCCGCCCGCTCCTCGAGCAGATCGAGCAGCTCCGAGAGCTCCGCGACGATCGCCGGATGCTCGCCGAGGCGCCGGGCCGCCTCCCCCAGCGTCTCCGGAGCGTTCGCGGTCCACAGCGTGTAGAGGAGCCCGGTGATCAGGCGCGGGTCGACCGTGCCGTCGCCCTGCAGCCATCTCCGATACCCGTCGAGCCGCAGCGGATCGTCCAGATGCAGCAGCCGCTCCAGCCCTCCGCCGAGTTTCTCCTCTTCCGGCCCTGCCGGGGCGGTCGGCAACCCCGCATCCCGCTTCAACCCTGACCAGCAGCCCGCCTTGTAGACATCCGGAAGATCGAGCCCGCTCTCCTCCAGGAACCGCGCCAGGGTGATCGGCGCTCCTCCCTGGTTCGTCCGCGCCTCGGCCAGCGCCTTCAGCTCCCTGACCATCGCCGGCCGCCGCGACGGGATCGCGCTCTTCAGGTTCTCGAGGACGATCTCCGTCGCCACCCGGTCGAGCTGCATCGAGGAGCCGGCCGGGAGGAACGGGAAGCCGAGCTGGATCTGCCGCTCCACCTCGGTCCGGGTGGCTCCCGTCACCGCGCGGTAGCGCAGGTCGAAGCGGAAGCTCCGGTGCGCCTTTCCGATGAAGTCGAGGACCGTCACGCAGTCCTTCTCCCGGTAGCGCCGCAGGCCGCGGCCGAGCTGCTGCAGGAAGATCAGGGCGCTCTCCGTCGGCCGCAGGAAGAGGATGGTGTCGACCTCCGGCAGGTCGACGCCCTCGTTGAAGAGATCCACGGCGAAGAGCGCCCGGACCTTCCCCGCCCGCAGGGCGGCGAGCGCCTCCTTGCGCGTCTCGCTGTCGGTCTCGGCGGAGACGGCGCGCGCCGGCAGGCCCGCCTCGGTGAACCGCCGCGCCATGAACTCGGCGTGCGCGATGCTGACGCAGAAGCCGAGCGCCCGCATGGTGCGCACATCGCGGTGCTTCTGCCGCACCTGCTCGAGCACCAGCCGCACGCGGGCGTCGTCCGCCGTGTAGAGGTTCGCGAGCTCGGAGGCGTCGTACCCCTTGCGCGACCAGGTGACCGCGGAGAGATCGGTGTTGTCGTGCAGCCCGAAGTACTGGAACGGACAGAGGAGCCCCCGTTCGAGGGCATCCCAGAGCCGGAGCTCGACGGCGATGTGCCCATCGAAATAGTGCAGGATGTCGCCGGCATCGGTCCGCTCCGGGGTCGCGGTCAGACCGAGGAGGATCTCGGGCTGCAGGTGCTCGAGGAGTTTCCTGTAGGTCGGCGCGGCCGCGTGGTGGAACTCGTCGACGATGACGATGTCGAACGCCTTGGGGTCGACCTGGGCGAGGTCGAGCTGCGCCAGCGACTGGACGGAGGCGAAAACGTGCCGCCATTCGTCGGGGCGGTGCCCGTCGACATAGAGCTCGCCGAAGTCGCCGGCGCGCAGCACCGTTCTGAAGGCGTGGAGGCTCTGGCGCAGGATCTCCTGGCGGTGCGCCACGAAGAGCAGGCTCAGCTCTTTCCTCTCGCCCCTCTCGCCCCGCTGGTCATTCAGCCGCCGGTAGTCGAGCGCCGCGACGATGGTCTTCCCCGTGCCCATAGCCGCGACGACCAGGTTCTTGAACCGCCCATGCCGCTCGCGCTCGACAGCCAGCTTCTCGAGCATCTCCCGCTGGTGGGGCCAGGGCTCGAGGTCGAAGAAGTAGATTGGGTCGTCGCTGGTCTCTTCCCGCTCGGGCGCCACGGCGCGGTCGAAGCGCGCCTTGTCGCGCTCGGTCTCGTAGCTCTCGTACTCGGGGCTCTCCCAGTAGGTGTTGAAGGTCGCGTCGAACTTCTCGAGCAGGTCTGGCGAGCCCACCTGGGAGAGCCGGACGTTCCACTCGACGCCGTCGACGAGCGCCGCCTT
>JADYYK010000006.1 GCA_020853705.1 Deltaproteobacteria bacterium | reverse complement strand
CGCGCTCTTCCGGCGCCTTGTCGATCTGGTCGTACGCCATGAACTGCGCACGGCCCTTGGTCGCGCAGTGCTTCGTGATCGCCGCCGTCAGCGTGGTCTTGCCATGGTCGACGTGACCGATGGTGCCAATGTTGACGTGGGGCTTGTTGCGTACGAATTTCTCTTTCGCCATATCAGCCGCTCCGTTGGTTGGTACTAGCAGCGCGCCTTCGCCACGAGCTCGTCAGCGAGATTGGTCGGAACCGGCGCGTAACGCGAAAACTGCATCGAGAAGGTGGCTCGACCCTGCGTGGCAGAACGAAGGTCGGTTGCATACCCGAACATGGTGGAAAAGGGAACCTCTGCCGTGACGACCTGAATCCGCGAACGCGCTTCCATACCTGAAATCTGGCCGCGACGGGAAGAAAGATCGCCCATGACGGTGCCGAGGAACTCGTCGGGCACCACGACCTCGACCGCCATGACCGGCTCGAGGAGGACGACGCCGGCCTTGCGGGCGGCGTCGCGGAAGCACAGGCCGGCCGCGATCTCGAAGGCCTGGGCCGTCGAATCGACCGCGTGGGCCTCCCCGCCGAGCAGCGAAACCCGAAGATCCGCGAGGGGATAGCCGAGCAGCGTGCCGCGCATGGCGGAGTCTCGAAAGCCGCGCTCGCAGGCCTGAACATATTCGCGGCCCAGCGCGGCGCCGGCCTCGGTGACGATGATCTGCAGGCCGGAGCCCGGCTCGCCCGGGGCGACCTCGGCGCGGACGACGGCGAACTGGCCACGGTCGCCGACCTGCTTGACATACCGGCACTCGTGCTCGACGGCGCGGGTGATGGTCTCGCGATAGGCGACCTGCGGCTTGCCCACGCGGGCGGCGACCTTGTGCTCGCGCAGCAGGCGATCGACGACGATCTCGAGGTGCAGTTCGCCCATGCCGGCGATGATGGTCTGCGCGGTCTCGGGATCCTGGTGCACGCGGAACGAGGGATCTTCCAGCGCCAGCGAGCGCAGCGCGGCGGCCAGCGCGTCCATGTCGGCCTCGCTGCGCGCCTCGATGGCGATCGAGATGACCGGCTCGGGCACGCGGATGGTCTCGAGCAGGACGGGGAAGTGCTCGTCGCACAGGGTGTCGCCGGTGTAGGTGGCGCGCAGGCCAGCGACCGCGACGATGCCCCCCGCGACGCACTCCTTGACCTCTTCGGCGCGGTTGGCGTGCATGGTGAACAGGCGGCCGATCTTCTCGCGCACGCCCTTGGAGGCGTTGTAGACGTGATCACCTGCCGACAGGACGCCGGCGTAGACGCGCACGTAGGTCAGCGCGCCGAGGCCCTGCTGCTCCATGATCTTGAACGCCAGCGCGGTCAGTGCGGCGGTCGGATCGGCCTGGATGCCGGGCGGGCCCTGGATGCGCTGGTAGGCCGGCGAGGGCAGGAAGGCGCAGATGGCGTCGAGCAGCGGCTGCACGCCCTTGTTCTTGAGCGCGGCGCCCAGCAGCACCGGCACGCCGGCGAGGGCGAGGGTGACGCGGCGCAGGCTGGCGTGCAGATCGGCCGGGGTCAGGGCGCTGTCGCCGGCTGCGGCGAACTTGGCCAGCAACAGATCGTCGGCCTCGCACAGCGCCTCGATGAGCTCGTCGCGCGCGATGGCGGCCTCGTCGGCGCGCTCGGCGGGGATGGCGGTGATGCTGAAGCTGGCGCCCAGGGTGTCGTCGTCCCAGGTGATGGCGCGCTGGCTGACCAGGTCGATGACGCCGACGAAGCTGCCGTCGGCGTCGTGCACCGGGAGCTGCAGCAGCAGCGGACGCGCGCGCAGGCGGTCGCGGACCTGGCCCAGGGTGCGCTCGAGATCGGCGCCCTCGCGGTCCATCTTGTTGACGAAGGCGATGCGCGGGACGCCGTAGCGATCGGCCTGGCGCCACACCGTCTCGGACTGCGGCTCGACGCCGGAGACGGCGCAGAACACGGCGACGGCGCCGTCGAGCACGCGCAGGCAGCGCTCGACCTCGATGGTGAAGTCGACGTGGCCGGGGGTGTCGATGAGGTTGATGCGGTGGCCCTGCCAGGTGCAGGTGGTGGCGGCCGCGGTGATGGTGATGCCGCGCTCCTGCTCCTGCTGCATCCAGTCCATGGTGGCCGAGCCGTCGTCGACCTCGCCCATGCGTGAGCTCTTCCCGGTGTAGTACAGGATGCGCTCGGACGTGGTGGTCTTGCCGGCGTCGATGTGAGCCATGATCCCGATGTTCCGGGTCTGCTCTATGGTGGCGCTCGGCGTCATCTGTTTGAGCAAGTCGGTGAGTAGCCGAAGGACCGGGGGATACACCGCGCGTGTGCGGCGTCCGCCGATCCGACTACCCCGAATTTTTCGAGACTTGCTTCTCCTTTGGTCTCGCAGCTCGGTCCGTATCCCAGGGGGACGTGACCGGGTACTGCGCCGCCTTGACCACCGGCGGAATTGAAAGTGCCCGAGTCTAGCTCAGTGCTTCGAAACTACCAGCGATAATGTGCGAAGGCCTTGTTGGCCTCGGCCATCTTGTGGACGTCTTCGCGCTTCTTGCAGGCGTTGCCGCGGCCGTTGGAGGCGTCGAGGATCTCGCCCGCCAGCTTCTCGACCATGGTCTTCTCGCCGCGCTCACGCGCGTAGGCCACCAGCCAGCGCATGCCCAGCGCCTGCGAGCGGTCGGGGCGGACATCGACGGGGACCTGGTAGGTCGAACCGCCGACGCGACGCGACTTGACCTCGACCTTGGGCTTGATGTTGTCGAGGGCCTTCATCCAGATCTTCAAGGGATCGTCCGAGGCGCGCTGCGCCACCAGATCGAACGACTTGTAGACGATGTTCTCGGCGGTCGACTTCTTGCCGGCGAGCATGACGGTGTTCATGAACTTCGTCAGGCGCTTGCGCACATCGACCGGAGCCTCGGTGTACTTGGGATCCGGGATGGACTGACGCTTGGGGACTTCACCTTTGCGGGGCATTTCTTTTTCCTTGGCCTGATCTTACTTGGGGCGCTTGGCGCCGTACTTCGAGCGGCTCTGGCGACGGTTCGAGACACCCGAGGTGTCCAGGGTGCCGCGCACGATGTGGTAGCGAACGCCGGGCAGGTCCTTGACGCGGCCGCCGCGGATCAGGACCACCGAGTGCTCCTGCAGGTTATGACCCTCGCCGGGGATGTACGAGGTGACCTCGATCCCGTTGGTCAGACGCACGCGGGCGACCTTGCGCAGCGCCGAGTTCGGCTTCTTGGGGGTCGAGGTGTACACGCGGACGCACACGCCACGCTTCTGCGGGCAGGCCTTGAGCGCGGGCGCGGTGCCCTTGCGCTTCTGCTTCTCGCGTCCCTGCTTGATGAGCTGATTGATCGTAGGCATTCGGTCCTATTCCGTCAGAAACAGCGCGAAAACCAGGGCACACAGCGGCCCCGAAAAGAATTGCGCCATTCTATGGATGGAAGGCTGACTGTCAAGCGAAAGATCGCATTTGTGCACCTTTAGGTGCACAAATGCGTCCGTTCCGTCCCGTCACCGAGGTGCGCCTGGCGCCCCGACCGGAGCCGCCGGGGCCATCGGTGGCACCACCGGTAGCTCACCCCGGACCGGGCTCAGCGCCGACAGGTCGAGGCTCGACAGCGCCTCGGCGCAGTCCTCGTTGGAGGCCTCCCGAGCCATGCCCTGGCCGGCGCTGCACAGCACCGAGATCATGGGGCTACCCGACCCACGCACGCACATGGCGGCGCGCAGCTGGGCGCAGGCCGGTTTGCCTTCACAGCCCGTCAACATGGTCAGGCCGAGGAGGCCGAGGAGGCCGAGGGTCACCACCGCACGCATGCCCGCGCACCGTAGCACATCATCATTGTGGGCGCGCGCAGCGTCGGGTACCTTGCGCGCCCATGACGAGGACCTGGCTGGCTGTGATCGCGACGCTGTCCCTGGCGGGCGCGCTGGGCTGCAAGAAGGAGCAAAAGGCGGACGGCAAGGTCGTCATCGTGGACGCCACCGTGCCGAGCGCGTCCCCGGTGGGGGCTGGTACCGACCTCAAGGGCAGCGTGGCCACCAGCGTGGACGGCGGCACGGTGACGGTCGATATCCCGTCCACCCCGAGCGAGCCGTTCGAGGCCCCCAGCACCGCCGAGTGTGACGCGGCGATCCAGAACGCCTTCAACATGATGGTCGCCGAGACCACCAAGGACGCCAAGCCGGCCGAGAGCGCCAAGCTCAAGCTGGCCATGAAGGAGCAGTTCGCCAAGCAGAAGGACGAGGCGATGACGAACTGCATGAAGACCCCGAAGAAGCTGGTGCAGTGCACCGCCAACGCCAAGTCGATCGACGACTTCAGGAACTGCCAGGGCGTCAAGCAGCCGCCCGATCACGGCGCGCCGCAGAAGCCCGACTGGTCGAAGTACGGCGGCCCCAAGGCCTCCGAGGCCGACTGCAAGGGCCTGGGCAAGACCGTGGAGGCCATCTTCGACAAGGATCCGCAGCTGGCCAAGCTGCCCCCGGAGCAGCGCACCCAGCTCAAGCAGAGCCTGAAGACGGTCGACGCCGACTGCGTGGGCATGCCGACGGTGGCGCTGGAGTGCTTCAAGAAAGCCGATTCGCTGCAGGCGCTGTCGGCGTGCGGCCAGGTGGTGGCGCCGGCGCCGGGCGGCCCGCCGTCGGGGGCTGCGCCGGGTGGCGCGGACCCGCATGCCGGACACGGTCACTGAGCAGCTTTGCTGCTCAGTGACCGTGTCCGTCCGGTTCCGTCCGTCCGTCCGTCCGGTTCCGTCTTCTGCCACCTCCCGTCCGCGCACAGCTGACAAGCTTGGTTTGATGCGATCCTGGGCGGGCATGGTGATGCTGTTCACCGTGCTGGCGGGCTGCGGCGGCACTGGCGCGGGCGGACGCCTGCGGTGCGACCTGGCCGGGACCTCCGACTCGACGGTCGAGAGCTGCCACGCGGGCCTCGAGGTACGGCGCGCCGAGCGGCGCGCGCGCGACAGCGCCGCCGGGCGCTGCGACCAGGGCGACGACGCCCAGGCCTGTTACCAGGTCGCGCGCTACGACGAGCGGGAAGCTCGCGAGGCCGCGGCGACGGTGCGGCGCTACCAGCGCGCCTGCACGGCAGGGGTCTTCGACGCCTGCTTCCGCGTGGCCGGCTACTGGGACCAGGGTCGCGGCGTGGGCGCCAGCGCCGCGCGTGCGACGCAGCTGCTGGCGCAGGCCTGCACGGGCGGCCACGGCGCCGCCTGCGGGGCGCTGGCGCAGCGCACGGCCGGGCGCCGCGACCAGCTGGCGCTCGAGCAGCGCGCCTGTGAGCTGGCCGACTGGCCGGCGTGTCAGCGCCTGGGCGAGGCCTACTGGCGCGGTGTCGGGATCACGGTGGATCTGGCGCTGGCGCGCAGCTGGCTCGGGCGCGCATGCCAGGGCGGGCGCGGCGAGGCCTGCGTGGCGCTGGGGCAGCTCGACAGCGAGGTGGCACCTTGAAGGGCGCGCCGGTGCCGATGGTGGTGTCGCTGCTCGCCGTGTTGCTGGGGGCGGCCGCTGGCTGCGGCATGGTGCAGCAGAGCCGGCGCAACCGGGCCGACGCCGCGTCCTGCGAGCGTGGCGACGGCCGCGCCTGCATGCGGCAGGGCGACCTCTGGCGCGGCTATCGGACCGGGCCGAACCGGGAGCCTGATGCGCTGCAGCGCACGCTGGCGGCGTATCAGCGAGCCTGTGACGGTGGCGTGGTGGATGGCTGCCTGCGCCTGGTGGCGCTGTATGGCCTCGACCCCGAGCTCGCGGGCGAGCGTGCGCGGGGGGGCCAGTTCGCGCTGCGTGCCTGCGAGCTCGGCAGCGCGGCGGGGTGCGGGCTCGCGGCCGGGGAGGCCGCCTCCGACGCGGCGCGGGTGGGCCTGGTGCGGCGCAGCTGCGACCTCGACCTCGGCAGGTGCGTGGGCGCCGCCGAGGCCATCGCCGACCTGCCCGAGCAGGCCCTCCAGCTGGCGCGGCGCGCCTGCGTGGAGCTGCCGACCCAGTGTGTGGCGGCGACGCGGTTTGCGCGCAGCGCGGGCGAGCGCGGCGAGCTGCTCGGGATGGCGTGCGCCGCCGGGCTGCTCCAGCACTGCCCGGCGGCGGCGCGCGAGCTGGAGCAGGCCGGCGCACACGAGCGAGCGCGGGAGCTGGCGCGGGTGGGCTGTCGGGGCGGCGAGCAGGCGTCGTGCGCGACGCTGGGTCAGCTGCTGGCGACGCCTGCTGGGCCATGATGGGGTGCCGGGCTACTCGCCGGCGTACTTGAGGCGCCAGACGTCGAAGTTGCCGGCGTCGTTGGTCGAGAAGTAGATCCAGCCGTCGGAGCCCCAGTGCGGGGCGTACGACCAGCGCGCGCCGTCGGTGAGCTGGGTCAGCCCCTCGCCGTCGGTCCTGATGAGGTACAGGTTCCAGGTGCTGTCTTTCGACGCGCCGGGGAACTTGTCATAGCCGCGGTTGCTCGAGAACAGGAGCAGGTTGCCGTCGGGCGACCACGACGGCATCGAGCAGTCGGCGTCGCCGCTGGTGACCTGGACCAGGTTGCCGCCGTCCTCGGCATCGATGAGGAAGATCTGGCTGGTGCCACCGACCGCGCGCGTGAACGCGATGCGCTTGCCGTCGGGGCTGAACGCGGGCGTCTCGCCCTCGGTCAGCATGGTGAAGTTGCCGCCCGAGAGGTCGGCGGCGCCGATCTGGGTGCTGCCCGCGGGTCCCATCTGGAAGGCGACGCGGGTGCCGTCGGGCGACACGCTGGGGAAGTCGATGGCCGGCGCGTTGTCACCGTTGACGACGACCGAGATGGCGGCGTTGGGCGAGCTCGACAGGGCGCGCACCAGCGAGAAGGCGCCCATGGCGTTGGACACGAACACGAACGACTTGCCCGACGGCAACCAGTCCGGCGCGCCCGAGCGCGCCTTGGCCGAGGTGTAGACCGTGCGTGACGAGCCCGAGTTGGGGTTGACCCCGACGATGACCTGCTCGGCGTCGCCGCGCGCCGTCAGGAGCAGCGTCTTGCCGTCGCCCGACAGCACCGGCCAGAGCTCGTCGACCGGGTTGGAGGTCACCCGTGACAGCGCCTTGCTGGCGCCGGTGACGGCGAGGTTCGCCGGTCCCGCGGTGGCGCTGCTGGTGCCACCCCCGGGTGTCGACTTCTTCTTCTTGAACGGCCAGCAGCCAGTGAGCAGCGTGCTGCAGACCAGGATTGCGCCGAGCGCACGGAACCGTCGCCTCATGAGTCAGCCTCCTCGAACCAGTGGTTGTGTTGCTGGTCGGGGAAACGCGCGGTACAGGGCGTTTTGTCTTGTCGCGTCGTAAAGCCGCCGTAAAACGCAGCGAGGCGCCTGGACTGCGACTGGAATCGGGAGGCGGTCTGGGGACGGGGGCGGGGGCGGGCCGGGGCGTGCGGGGGCGTGCGGGGGCGTGCTCGGGCTCGGGCTCGTGCTCGTGCTCGTGCTCGGGCTCGGG
>JADYYK010000005.1 GCA_020853705.1 Deltaproteobacteria bacterium | reverse complement strand
GGTGGCGGTGGCCCGGCGCGTGCGCTTCATGGCGCCACCCGCTCCAGCGCGATCTCGCGTCCCGCGGCCAGCGCGCGGGTGGCGCGGGTGAGCTCCGCCTCGAGGGCGTCCTCGTGCCAGTCGGCCAGCACGCGCTGCTCGATGGCGGCCGCGCTGCCGGGGTGGACGTAGCGGCGCTGCTCCAGCCAGACCACATGCTGGCCGAAGCTGCCGGCGTAGGGGCCCGACCAGCGTCCCAGCGGGGCGTCGGCCAGCTGCGCCGCGAAGCCGGGGCCGAAGCGGGCGTCGATGGCGGCCCGGGTCCCGGCGATGCGCGCCGGCAGCAGCGTGGGGTCGCCCGCCGCGTCGTCGTCGCCACCAGCCGCGCCGCTGCTGACGGGGCCCGCACCCGCGCTGCGGCCCTCGCCGTCCGCGCCCGCCAGCCGCGCCACCAGCGCCTGGGCGTCGGCCAGCGTGCGCTCACCATGGCGCGCGCTGCTGACCAGGCGCTGCCGCAGCACCAGCCAGCCGGCGGCATAGCGCTGGTGATGCGCGGCGCGGTAGGCCGCCAGCGCGGCAGCCCCGGGCGCCACCGTGCGCACCCGGGCGCGCAGGATCTCGCGCCCCAGCCAGGCCAGCCGGGCCCGCGTCGCGGGGTCGCGTCGCGTCATGCCGAGCGCGATCCCGCGCGCGATCAGCGTCTCCGCCGCGCCCTCGGGGTCGTCGGCGCGCATCGCCGCCAGCAGCAGATCGCGCACCACCGGGTCGGCCATCGGCCAGCGCGCGCGCAGCGCCAGGTCGACCAGCGCGGCGTCGGCCACCGCGCGCTCGATCTCGGCGCGGCTGGCGTCGGCGGCCACGCTGACCAGCAGCGGCGCGGCCCCGGCCCGCCGCGGCAGCGCCACCAGCTGGCGCAGCGCCAGCAGCAGCGCGCCCAGCACCAGGCAGCGCAGCAGGTGCCCGAGCGCCCTGGGCAGCCGCCGCGTCACGGCGCGCCGGTCCAGATCGGGCTGCTCCAGGCGCGCTCCTGGATGACGGGGCCGAAGTCGGGATCGCAGCACGCCGCCAGCGCGGGTGGGATGCTCGACGGCACCGCACAGTCGACCCCGGCGGCGTTGCACGCGTAGGTGTGCCAGCGGCAGCTCGGGTTCTCGAGCACGCGCGCGTAGTAGAACGCCGGCCTGGTGGCGTCATAGGCCGGGTCGCGCCACACCGAGCACAGCTCGTCGGCGCCGGCGCCGCGCGGGGTGCAGGTGGCGAGGTCGACGTCGGCGCCGTTCTGGGCGTTGCCCGCCACGTCGAACACCTTGAAGCGCGGCGTGACGCCGTCCAGCCAGCCCTTGACGATCTGCACCCGCTGCAGCGCCGTCCCGGGGTGGCCGGCGCTGCCGGCATCCCGCTGCGCCCACACCGCGAAGGCCGGGGCCGCCGCTGCGCCGCCCGCGCGCTTCAGCGTGCTGCCCATGGCCACCCCACCGGCATAGCCGCGCGCCGCGAAGTCGGGCTGGCTGCACAGATCGTCGGGGTAGTCGCCGGCGAAAAAGCGCAGCACGATGCGCGGCCCGCTGGTGCCGTAGGCCTCGCGCCGCCGCATCGCCGCGAACAGCGCCTCGCGCGAGTTCTCCTCGGCCCACAGCACGGCCAGCCCGCCGGGGTTGAACCAGATGTGATCGACCAGCTTGTCGGCCGACCAGGTGTCGGCCGCGACGCCGGCGCCACCGTGGCCGGGGAAGCTCTGCTCGTCGACCGCGCCGGGCACCGACTGGTGGGTGTCGGTGCTGCCGATCATGCCGTACATGAAGGGGTTGACGCCCAGGCGCGCGCCCAGCGCCAGCCCTTCACCGAGCGCGTGGCGGATGTAGTCGCTGGGGTTGGCCGGCGTGCCACGCGGCCCACCCAGCGAGGACGACGCCAGCGTGTGGTACGGCGTCTTCTCGAAGTTGCACAGCGGGTCGCCGCCCTCGGCCTGCTCGGGCAGACACTCGGAGTCGCTCTTGTGCTGGAAGACCTCGACCAGCGGCTCCATCGCGGCGCGGGTGCGCGCATACGGCGCGTCGAAGGCGCCGGCCACACCATCGAGCTGCTTCTGCTCGAACATCAGGCCGCTCGACAGGTTGCTGTTGTGCGGGATGGTCAGCACGTCACAGCCGGTGCCGGCGCGGGTGCAGCTCTTGCCCAGCGACTCCCACAGCAGCTCGGGGTAGCCACCGTCGAAGTAGGTGAAGGGCACCTCGGGCACGATGTGGTTCCTGAAGATCACGTTGCGGTGCAGGTTGCGCACCTCGGGCGAGCCCGACCACTCGTAGGCCACGAAGCTGGTGAAGGCGCAGGCCGCGGTGCGATCGTAGGCGTCCTCGGCGGTCTGCCGCACCTGGCCCCAGGCGTCGATGGTGCGCGCGCGACAGCTCTGGCCGTCGCACGGGGGCGGCGCCGCTGGATCGGGCTGTGACAGCGACAGGTTCAGGTTGAGCGAGATGAAGGCGCTCTGCGGGTCGTCGCGGTAGCTGACACAGTTCGGGTGTTCGAAGCCCGGGCTGCCCGGGGTCAGGCAGGTGGTGACCAGCCCGAGGAACTCGGCGTGATCGGTCAGCGCCACGAAGTCGAGCGGGCGCCCGAGCTGCAGCGTGCGCGCCGAGTTGCCCTGGGCGTCGTAGGGCGGCAGCTTGACGCGCTCGCCACGCGCGAAGCGGTAGGCGTCGGCGGGGCCGAGCTGGGTGCCCTTGAGGTTGGCGTCCAGCGACAGCGTGGTGTGCACGTGCAGGTCGCCGAAGAAGGGGCGCCGGGTGGCGTCGAAGTCGGCGCAGCGGCCCAGCGTCTCGCGCAGCGGGTCGGGCGTGGGGCGCCGGGTGTCGTCGCCACAGCCGGCGGCGGCTACCGCGGCTGCTGCGGTGGCGAGGACGGCGGCGAAGAGAGGCGGGCCGGGTCGGCTCGGCGAGGCGCGCATGGCGCCACGATAGCGTGGCCCGGCGGAACTTGCGGCTGGAACCTGCGTAGAATTGCGCCATGGCGCGTGGGTGCGGAGGGCTGGGTGTGGTCGCGGCGGCGTTGCTGACGGTAGCCGGCCCGGCCTGCGACAAGGCGCCGCGCCACGAGCCGCCGCAGCGCGAGGAGCCGCAGCCCATCCCCGGGCGCGACGCCGGCGCGCGCGCGCCCGGGCCGACATCTGACCTCGACGCCGAGGTCGCCGGGCCCGACGCCGCGGTGCCGGCGCCGGTGGTGCGCGTCAAGCTGCCCCGGCTGAGCGAGTGCTCGATGGGCGTCTGGTGCGCGCCAGCGGCGCAGACGGTGGAGTTCGCGACGCCGCGCGCGGCCGACTTCCAGGGCTGTCCGACCGCGCTGCGCATGAGCAAGTCGGGCGTGCGCTTCCCGTTCGACGTCATGCGCAGCCGCACCGGCGCCGAGCACGACGCTGGCAAGGATCTGTGCTGCTACACCTGGCGCGGGCGGTGCCGCCCGGTGGGGGCGCTGGACGATCCGTTCGCGGGGCTGTGACTACGGCTGCGACCAGGTCTCGGGGATGATCGGCGCCGCCGGCGAGGTCACGCTGACCTCGGCGTCGCGATCGGGGTCGCCGACCAGGACCGACGCCTTCCAGGACACCGCCACGCCGGGGCCGGCGCCGAGGAGGATGTGGCGCTGGTCGTCGCCAGGCGCGAGGTGCGGCACCTCCAGGCCGTAGGACTCATCGTAGGTGCCGTGCGTGGCCACGTTGCACAGCAGGGCAGCGCCGGTGGCGTGTTGCAGCGGCGTGCACAGCAGGCGCCACGGGCCGGGCGCCATGTTGCTGTAGGCGCGGATGGGTGGGATCACGCCGTCGTCGGGCGTGAGCTGGAGGACGATGAGGCCGTCGTGCGCGGTCCAGCTGCCGCGGTAGCCCTGCTGCTCGGTGAGCTGCCTGCGCTCGTGGACCTCGGGGCCGTCGTGGTCGGAGCGCGAGCTGACGCCACGGACGCCAGTGACGGTGCCCCCGGGGGCGAGCTCGAGCAGCAGGCTGGCGCGGGTGGTCTCGCTGTAGACGTTGAGCTGGTGGGTGCCGAAGACCTGCTTGCGCACGTCGCAGGCGAAGCGGCCAGGAGTGAAGCCGGGGGTGACGGCAACGGCGGCGCCGGCGTCGGCGGGCGCGGCGAGAGCGGGCCTCGGGGTCATCCGGGGCTCGCGAGGCTGGCGGCTGCAGCTGCCGAGCAGGCCGAGCGTGAGCAGCAGCACGCCCGGAGCCATTGACCGCTGGTGCGCACGCATGGGCGGATGGTACTTCAGTCGCATCGTGGGCGAGCGGGCGAGGCTAGGCTGACCGGCATGTCGAGGCGCGTCGCGGTGGCGAGCGTGGTGCTGGGGCTCTGGTGTGCGCTGGCGGCGCCGCCGCTCGCGCGCGCCGAGACGGTCGGCTACAGCCTGCGCGAGCAGTGGGACGGCTGGTGGCGCCGCATCATGGATCGCTCGGGGCGGCCCGATCCGACCGGTCCGGTGCAGCAGCGCTTCGCCGCGCTGCTGCAGGAGGAGTACGCCATCAACCTGACCATCCCCGAGTTTCCGCTGCGCAGCGAGCGCGCCTTCACGGAGCGCCCGGACGCGGTGCGGCTGGCCACGCAGAGCCTCAACGAGTTCGAGCTGTCGACCGTGGTGCACATGAAGACGCGCATCCCCATGAGCCGGAGCTGGCAGCTCGGCGTCGACTATCACAAGGACGAGAACCGGCTGAGCCACAGCGACCTGCTGGTGCTCGAAGGCCGCTACGCGCCGCCTGGCCGCGCCGCGCCCTACGCCGCGCTGGGCTTCACGCCGCGCATGGTGAAGGAGGACCTCGACGTCATCGCCACCGTGGGCTATCGCGCGCCGCGCATCGACGCGCGGGTGCGCGCCTACCTGCTGGATCCGTTCACCAACGCCGCCTATGCGCTGGCGGAGTCGCGCAGCAAGCTCCTGCCGGTGCGGCTGCACCAGCTCGACCTGCCGCTGGCCACGACCTTCGAGCTGGCGGCGCGGCCGCACTGCAGCGTGTACACCGAGCTCTACCTGGGCGCCATCCTGCCGCAGCGCACCCGCTCGCGCGCGCAGGAGCCCGAGGGCAACCACGTGCAGGAGCTGCGCGGCGCGCTGGCCGGGGCGCTGCTCGAGGGTCGTCTGCGCGGACCGGTGCCGGTGTGGCTGGGCGCCAGCGCGACGACGGTGGCGACGCGGTTCGCGCGCGCGCACGCGGTGACCAGCGAGCTGGATCGCAGCCTGGTCGAGACCACGCACACGGTGATGGGCTATGCGCTGTTCGCGCCGCCAGGCCGGCTGCGCGGCGAGGTGTACGTGAAGTGGATCGGTCGGCCGGAGCGCACCGAGTTCGTCAATGATGCGGCGATGAGCAGCGTACGCAGCGACGACGAGTGGATCATCTCGGCGCGCGCCGACCTCATGCTGTCGCGCAGCGCGGGCGTCGAGCTGGGGCTGAACCGCGACGCGCGCAGCACCGAGGGGCCGCCGAACATCGCGGTCGACGGTGTGCGACGGCGGCTGATCACGCGGGCCTCGCTGCGGCTGGGGCCCCGCGTCACGGCGCGGCTGGGCATCAGCTGGGACCTTGGCACCGCGGGGCGCAGCCCGTTCGGCGGCGCCAGCCTGACGCTGGACGCGGCGCTGCCGTAGCGCGGTCCTCGGCGCCAGGGGCGTGGGGCGGCGCGCTCAGGGCGCGGCGAGCAGGGTCTCGAGGTGGGTCAGATCGCGGTCGGTGGGGACGTCGAGGCTGATGGTCTTGTCGAGGTGAGCGTCGGCGTTGACGAAGCGGATGGTGTGGCGACCGGGGGCGAGCTCGACGGTCTCGGGGGTCTCGTGCGCGGTGCGGTCCTTGTCGACGTAGAAGTTCGACCACGGGCGCGAGTTGATGGTGACCTTGCGCAGGACGGCGGCGGGGCGCGGGGAGGCTGAAGCCGAGGCGGTGGCGGAGGGCGAGGGAGAGGTGGTGGGGCGCGGGGAGGCGGAGGCCGAGGGAGAGGTTGAGGATGAGGCCGAGGGAGAGGATGAGGCGGAGGCGGAGGCCGAGGGAGAGGCTGAGGCCGAGGCAGAGGGTGATGATGACGGTGAGGCCGCGGGTGACGCCGAGACTGACGGCAATGGTGTCGGCGTCGTGCCTGCGACGGGAGCCTGCTGGCGGGCGCGGCGGATGGGACGCCACAGGATGAGGGTGGTGATGACGCCGGCGCCGATGAGGCCGGCGATGAGCGCCAGGCGGGCGCGGTGGCCGGGGCCGGTCGAGGCGGGCACGGGGGCGGAGAGCGCCGCAGCGGCGGGCGACGCCGGGCCGGGCGTGGCGGCCGGCGTCGGCGTCGCGACCGGCGCCGGCGCGTCTGCCACCGTCTCGGCGATCGACTTCTGGGTCGACTGGCCCAGCACCTCGGCCTCGCCGTCGTCCATGAACGTGACGACGTCATCGAGCGCGGCGCCGTCGGCGATCTCGGGCACCACGGGCTCGCCCTGCTCGAGGTCGCGCAGCCAGCTGGCCAGCGCCTCGGCGGGCGCCGGCAGCTCGGGGCGCGCGGCGCGGGCCGCCACCACGTAGGTGTCGAGCGCGCGACGCAGCGCTCGGGCGTCGGGCCAGCGCGCCGCGGCGTCGGCGGCGGTGGCCCGCGTGATCACCGCAGCCAGCTCGGCGGGCACGCCGGCTGGCAGCGACGGCAGCGTGCGCTGGCGCGCGGTGGCCAGCGCCTCGGCCGCCTCGACGCCGGGGAACGCGCGCCGCCCCGCCACCGCCTCCCACAGCACGACCCCGAGCGCATAGATGTCGCAGCGCCCATCGACGGCCTCGCCGCGGGCCTGCTCGGGCGCCATGTAGGCCGGCGTGCCGCGCACCCGCCCGGTGGCGTCGCCGTGCAGCGAGGCGACGCCGAAGTCCACCAGCTTGACCTCGCCGGCGCGTGACAGCAGCACGTTGCGCGGCGACACGTCGCGGTGCACCACGCCGAGCGGGCGGCCCTCGCGGTCGCGCTTGTCATGCGCATAGCTCAGCCCCTGGCTGGCCTCGATGCCGATGTGGGCCACCAGCAGCGGATCCAGCGCCAGCCGCTTGCTCGCCGCCAGCTCCAGCGCGCTGGCCAGATCGCGACCGTCGACGTACTCCATGGCCAGGAACAGCTCGCCGCCGGCGCGCCCGAAGTCGAACATGGGCACGATGTTCTGGTGCGTCAGCGACATCGACAGCCGCGCCTCGCGCACGAACAGCTCGAGGAAGCGCGGATCGTTGGCGCGTTCGGGCCGGATGCGCTTGATGACCAGGCGCTTCTCGACCCCGGCCGCGCCGCGTCGCCGGGCCAGGAAGACCTCCGCCATGCCGCCGCGCGCCAGCGGGCGGATCAGCTCGTAGCGGCCCAGCGCGCGCACGAGCCAAGTATATCCGGTATGATCTCGGCCGCGTGTGGAGACCCATCGCCCTCGTCGTGGCCTGGTCCCAGCTCGCGCCGCAAAGCGCGATGGCCGCGGAGCTCGTGCCGCCGCTGGTGGTCTTCGCGGCGCCCGCCGAGGCGCCCGCGCCAGTGCTGGGCGCGCGCGACACCCTGGTCAGGCAGGCGCGCCTGCACAGCGCCGCCTTCCTCGATCTGTCACCCGCCGCGCCGAGCGCGCCGACCGCGCCCGGCCTGCTGCGCCGGGGCCTCGAGGCCTACGAGGGGCTGCGCTTCGATGATGCGCTGGTCGCGCTCGGCGCCGGCCTCGACGAGGCCAGCGCCAGTGGCGGCGCCGGCCTGACCCGCGAGGAGCTGGCCGACCTGCTGCTGTATCGCGGCCTGACCCACAACCAGCGCGGCGCCCCCGCGCTGGGCTGGGACGACCTGGTGCGCGCCGCCGTGATCGATGACACCCGCATCCTCGATCCGCTGCGCTTCCCGCCGCGCACCGTCGAGGCCTTCCAGCGCGCGCTGGAGCGGGTGCGCGCCCAGCCGCGTGGCGAGCTGGTCGTCCACGCCCCCGCGGGCTGCACCACGCTGGTCGACGGTCGCGCAGTGCAGAGCCCGCCGTCGCTGCCCCTGGGCGCGCATTTCTTGCGCGTCGAGTGCGCCGGCCTTCTGCCCTGGAGCAGCCAGGTCGTGCTGGCCACGCCGCGCCAGGAGCTGACCGCGACCCCGGTCGCGCCCCAGCTGCCGGGCGAGGCCGAGGTGCGCGCGCTGGCGCGAGCCCGCGGCGCCGCGCGCTTGCTGTGGTGTCACGCCGAGCTCGCCGGCGCCGCCGGTGCCGCCCCGGTGCTGTGGCTGACCCTGCTCGACAGCGCCAGCGGCAAGACGCTGAGCGCCGCCGCGGTGGCGCTGACCCCCGGCGGGGGCGCTGGCGAGGAGGTCGACAGCGCCGTCGCTGGCCTGTTCGACCACGGCAGCGGCCCCCGCGCAGTGCCCCAGGTCAAGGTGGTGACGCGCACCGTGCGCGCGCGCCCACGCTGGTATGCGCAGCCCTGGCTGTGGGGCCTCATCGGCGCCGGCGTGGCCACCGCGGTGCTGATCCCGCTGCTCGACGACAGCGGCGGCACCGGCGTCACGGTGCGCCTGAAGGGCATCCCGTGACCCCGCGGGCCCAGCACCGCGCTGGCTGGTCCGTGCTGCTGGCGCTGCTGGCGTCCGGCTGCGGCGATGGTCGCACCTTCGCGCCCATCGTCGATGCGCCGCCGCCAGGCAGCGACGGCGATCCCTACCTCGATCTCGAGGAGCTGCGCCTCGAGGTGGCGCGCGCCGGCGATCCGGTCGCGCTGGCCTCGGCCGCCTTCGCGCGCGGCGAGGCGCCGGTGCTGGCCGACGTGCCCGCCGAGCCCAACCTGGTGGTGCACCTGAGCGGCCGCTCGGGGGGCATCGACGTCGCCTACGGGCGCACCTGCGCGGCCGATCTCGACAACCCCGGCGCGCCGCCGACGACGCACCTTTACTTCTCGCGCATCGTGAAGTGGGCCGACGGGCCGACGCCGACCACGCCCACGCGCCTGGGTGGCCTGGTGGTCGCCGCCGCGGATGGCAGCGCGACCTTCGTCGGTGGCAGCAACGCTGCCGGCGCGCCGCTGCTGGGCGCCGAGCGCTTCGATCCGCGCACCGGCGCCTTCACCTCGCTGGCCGCGCTGGTGCCGCGCCTGGGCGGCGTGGTGGCGGCGCTGGGCGACGGGCGCAGCCTGCTGCTGGGCGGGGTCGATGCCGCCGGCGCGCCGGTCGATCGCTACGAGCTCATCAGCCCGCTGGCGCCGCCGGCCCGCCAGGTCGAGGTCACCATCGACGCCAACCTGCGCCTGGTCGGCAGCGCCGCCAGCGCGCTGGCCGATGGCCGCGTCGTGGTCGTGGGTGGCAAGACCCCTGACGCGGGCGGCGTCCTGCAGGTCAGCGATCTGCTCTGGCTGTTCGCCACCGGCGAGGGCGGCGCGCTGGAGGCGCCGCGCGCGCTGCCGGCGCACCTGACGGTGGCCCGCGCTGGCCACAGCGTGACCCGCCTCGGCGATGGCCCGGGCGCGCCGCTGCTGGTCGCCGGGGGGCTCGACGGCGCCGGCGCCACCGTGCCGGCCGCCGAGCTGTACCGGCCGCTGCGCGAGACCTTCGCCGATCCCAGCGAGGTCCGCCTCCTCATGCGCACGCCGCGCTCGCGCCACCAGGCGGTCACCATGCCCGACGGCAGCGTGCTGGTCATCGGGGGTGTCGACGCCGCCGGCGTGCCGGTGGCGCGCCTCGAGGTGTTCTCGCTGGAGGCCGGCTTCTCGGACGCCGGTACGCTGCCCGCCGAGGCCGGGCTGGTCGACTTCAGCGCCACCGTGCTGCCCGACGGCCGCGTGCTGCTGGTCGGCGGCCGGCGCGCGCCCGATGGACCGGCGCTCGACGGCGCCTTCATCATCCGGCTCGACCCGCTGAATGGCGTGGTCGACGTGGTCGGCACCGATCGGCTGGCCGCGCCCCGCGCCGGCCACGCCGCCGCCGCGCTGTGTGACGGCACCGTGCTGGTGCTGGGTGGCGCCGCCGCGGGAGCCCCGGGGACCGAGCGCTACAACCCACCCGCCGCTGGCCGGCGCTGACGCCCCCGCGCTACTTCGCGCTGCCCGGGGGCGGCTTCAGCCCGTACTTCTCCAGCTTGTAGATGAAGGCGCGCCGCGAGATCCCCAGGCGCTGTGCGGCGCGGGTCTGGTTGCCCTCGGCGGCCTCCAGCGCGGCCACCACCGCGGCGCGCTCGACGTCGGCGATGTGCTCCTTCATGTCCATGCCGTCGCCGATGGCGACCAGGGCGGCGCCGGGCGCCTCGTCGGCGGGCTGGCCGGGGCCGACGCCGTCGCGCACCCGGTCGGGCAGGTGCTCGCGCTCGATGACGCCACCGCTCTGCAGCACCACGGCGCGCTCGATGGCGTTGCGCAGCTCGCGCACGTTGCCCGGCCAGGGGTAGGCCTCCAGCGCGGCCAGCGCCGCGGTCGACAGCCGCGGCGGCGTCTGCTCGAGCTCGCGCGCGAACCTGCGCGCGAAGTGCTCGGCCAGCGGCTGCACCTCGCTGCGCCGGTCGCGCAGCGGCGGCACCACCACGGTGAAGGCGCTGATGCGGAAGTAGAGGTCGCCGCGGAAGCGCCCGCGCGTGATCTCCTGCTCGAGGTCGCGGTTGGTCGCGCACACCACGCGCACGTCGACGTCGATCTCGGCGGTGCCGCCGACGCGGCTCAGCTTGCGCTGCTCCAGCACGCGCAGGATCTTGGCCTGCAGCGCCAGCGGCATCTCGCCGATCTCGTCGAGGAAGATGGTGCCGCCGCTGGCGGCCTCGAAGTAGCCGATCTTGCGCCGATCCGCGCCGGTGAAGGCGCCGCGCTCGTGGCCGAACAGCTCGCTCTCCAGCAGGCTCTCGGGCAGTGACGCGCAGTTCAGCTTGATGAACGGCTTGTCGGCGCGCCCCGACCGGCTGTGCAGCGCCTCGGCGATCAGCTCCTTGCCGGCGCCGGTCTCGCCCAGCACCAGCACCGTCAGCGGCGTGGCCGCGATCTTCCCGATCAGCTCGTGCACGCGCCGCATCTGCGCGTCCAGCACCACCAGGTCGCCGGCGGTCACCACCGGCTCGGCCGGCGGTGTGCTGACCCCGTCGGGGCTGCCCCCGGTGCGCGCGGTGCGCAGCGCGGAGCGCGCGCGCGACACCAGCTCGCCGGGCTGGCAGCCATCGTCGGGGTACACCGCGAGGCCGACATGGACCGTGACCCCGCCGCCCGCCAGCCCGCCGGCGCGCGCCTCGCGCGAGATGCGCTGCGCCACCGCCGCGGCGCCCGCGCGATCGGCCTCGGGCACCACCAGCGCGAACTCGTCGGGGCCATACTCGGCCAGACAGTCCATCCGGCGCAGCACCGCGGCGACGCGCTCCAGGCCGGCCTCGGCCGCCGCCGGCGCGCCGTCGATGCGCAGCATCAGCAGCCCCAGCGGCCGGTGATAGCGCGTGGCCCGATCGGTCTCCGCGGCCAGGCGCTCCTCCAGGTAGGACGTCGAGCCCACCATGGTGCGCCGGCGCAGCTGCGTGGTCACGCCCACGATGACCAGCAGCGGGCCGATCGCGATCTCGTCCCCCGAGGCCACCCGCGTGGGGCCCTCGATGCGCGCGCCGTTGACGCGGGTGCCGTTGCGGCTGCCCAGATCCTCGACCACGATGTCGGCCCCGCGGCGCTGGATGCGGGCGTGCTGGCGCGAGATCTTCTCGTCGTCGACCGACACCGTGCAGCCGCGCGAGCGGCCGAAGCTGGCCGGGGTGTCGTCGGCCAGCTCGACCACGCGCGAGCGGCCGCCCTCGGGGGCCCCGCTGTACACCACCAGGAAGGCGCGTTCGCCACCCGAGGCGCGGGTCTCGCCGGCCTGCGTCAACGAAGCTGCCTCGATGGTCTGCCGATCGTCGGTTGTCATGGCCTGTACCAGGTCTGCATGGGGAGACTGTACGAAGCTTGCACAACCGGGACGCCCGACCTGGCCGGAGGCGTGTCGCTGGTATGCAAGCTCTCGCGTGGGGGTGGCATCGGGATGGTACTCTGGTTGCACTGTTGACGCCCAGCATGCGGCAGGCCAAGTGGACAGTGCTGCTCGTTCTCCTCCTGGTGGGGTGTCCTTCGGACCCGCCCAGCGGGGACGGCGACGCCGGCACCGACGGGGGCGCGGGGGTGCGCGGCCTGGTCTTCGTGTTCCAGGTCCAGCCAGTGCTGCCGGGGCAGACCTCTCCGGGGGTCACGGTCGACAGCCTCGAGCTGCACCTGCGCGAGGTGCGCGTGGTCGGCGACGCCGCCGCGGGCGACCCGCGCGTGTCGCGCGCCGACCTGACCATGAAGTTCCTGGCCGACAAGTCGACCGGCGAGCTGGCCTTCCCGGATGCGCCGTCGGGCATGTACTCCCGCCTGGCGGCGCGCCTGGGCGGCACTGGCGACTCGTACGTCATCAAGGGGCGCGCCCTGGCCAACGGGGTCAGCCGCCCGTTCGAGATCGAGGACGAGGAGGCGCTGCCGCTGGCCATCGACTTCACCCCGGTGCAGGTGCGGGCCGGCCGCGTGACCACGGTGCGCATCGGGGTCGACGTCGCCGCCGCCATCGCGGACGTCGACTGGGACACGGTGCGCTTCGATGGCGAGAAGCTGAAGCTCGAGCACGACGACGCCGGCATCCGCGTGGTGCGCAGCGCGCTGGTTGCCGCGATTCGCTTCCTCGCCATCGAGTAGCGCGCCGCCGCCCTGTGGGGGCGCTGCACAGCGTGCACTGTGCAAGCTTCGAGCGGCCACCCCTGAAATCCCCGGAAATTGGCCACTTGGCGTCGGCACGGCGGTTGCTGAAGCAGTCAGCAACAACCTGGAGGTCAGCCGATGATGTCCACCAAGCTCCCCGTCACCTTCGTGCTCGCTGGTCTCTGCGTGATGGCCGGTTGCGCCGGCGATCAGGTGTCCGCGCGCAGGCAGTCGATCCAGAGCTGCTTCGACACCGGCGCGGGCATGCAGTGCACTGCGACCCCGGGAGCGCCCAGCACCACCCCGACCGACGTCGATCGCAACGGCACCAGCGACCCCTTCGTGTGCGCCGACTCCGACGAGGATCATGACGGGGTCATCGACGCCAATGACGATGACGACGACGGCGATGGCGTGGCCGACGCCGAGGACTCCGGCGACGGCGACGCCGAGGACGCCGTCAGTGGCGCCGACGACGACGGCGCTGACGACCACGACCAAGACGGCATCAGCGACGACGACGACGAGGATGACGACGACGACGGCGTCGATGACTCCATCGACTGCGACGACCACGACGACAGCGACGACGCCCGCGAAGCCCACGACGATTGAGCCTCCCCCCTCCGTTTACCCCCTCCCACTCCCCCCTCCCGCACGAACCCCCCACTCACGGCAGATGAATCCGGTTGCCGCCGCCGTGGCAGGTGTTGCAGCTGGCGCCGCTGGCGGCGACCTCGGCCAGCATCGGCGCGGCGTCGGGGCAGCGGCTGGCGAAGGTGCGCACCGGGTAGGTCACCGGCGCGGTCGACCAGAAGTTGCCGTTGATGGCGCTGACCACGGTGACCTCACGGCCGCTGCCGTCGACCAGGTGGACGGTGGCCTGCGCCATCGGCGCCGAGCCCGCGAGGTCGGTGTACACCGTGCCCGCCACCGTGAAGGCGGCCACGCTGCCCTGCGGGGTGCCATGGCAGGCCATGCAGGGCTGGCCCGGGTTGTGGTGGCCGTCGCCGGGGGCGGGCAGGGCGCCAGGCGGGTCGCACACCAGGGGCGCAGCGTCGATGCCGTCACCGGCGTCGACCGCGAGGTTGGGGGCGTCGGCCTGATCGAGCGGCGTCAGCACGCCATCGTCGCAGCCCAGCAGCAACCCGAACCCGAGACAGCTCAGCAGGAAGGCGATCCGCATGGCGGGGCCAGCTGCAACGCACGTACCCGCGCGGGGTTGAATGCTCTCGGTGGGTAGGCGGGCCCCAGTGTGGGCGCTGCACAGTGAGGTGTACGAAGGACGTCCAGTGGCGCTGTTCGGGCTGGGTGCTGGCCCACAGTCGGGGCCCGGCCCGGGCCGGGCTGCGGGGGGTTGGGCGCACGTCGGTGACGGCACACACGATGCAGAGTTTGCGGCGCGAGGACCCATGCAAACCTGTCGCAAAGTCCTGTCGGTCGTCGTGGTCATGCTGGTGCTGGTCGGGTCGTGGTCCTCGGCCGAGGCGCGCAAGCGTCGGCGCTCCCGGCGCGGCTCGAAGGCGGCGGCCATGAAGGCGAAGGCGCAGGACCGGGCCCAGGCGCAGGACAAGGCCGTCGTGACCGAGCCGAGCGACAGCGGCGACGCCGCCGCCCAGCCGGCCGAGGCGCCCGCGGATGCCGAGGACTTTCGCGCCGCCACCAAGCCGCTGGGCAGCGGTGTGACCAGGCGTGCACCGGTGCCGCGCGAGGACAAGGACGTGCGCTGGAGCCGCTGGGGCAAGCGCATCATGCAGCGCGAGGCCGGGCTGGCCGACGACACCAGCACGGGCACGAGCACGAGCACGAGCACCAGCACCAGCACGAGTGCCGACGACGACGACGCCGCCGCCGACGACACCGCCGCGCCCAGCGCGTCACTCGCGATGCGTGTCCCCGCCGCGCCGTTGCCGCGGCTCGCGCTGCGGGTCTCCGCCGCCGGCGGCTATGGCAGCGCGACCTCCACTTTCGAGTCCAACGGCCAGGGTCGCCTGGGGCGCTATCGCATCACCACGCCGCTGTACCTGGCGCACGCCCACGGCGACATCGCGCGGCGCATCGGGCGGCGCGGCCTCGAGGTCGGCGCCCGGCTCGACTACACGCTGTCACGCTCGTCGACCGGGATCGCCTACAGCGACGGCGCCACCCAGGCCGAGATCGCGCAGACCACGCACAGCCTCGACGTCGCGTTCGGCGTCGCCACCCGCGTCAGCGGCGTGCTGCTCGGTGCCCACGCCGGCTACCACTACGCGATGACCAACACACCCCGGCTCGACAACCTGGCCCGGCTGCCGCGCGAGGCACTGCAGGGCGTCAGCGCCGGCGTCGACGTCGCGGCGCCACGCCTGCTCGGCCCCGTCGAGCTGCGCCTGTGTGGTGACGTGCTGCTGCCCGGGCTGGGCTCGTTCGCGCAGACCGAGGGGCTGGCCGACGGCAGCAGCGCCGACGCCGTCGCGCTGTGGGGCTCCCTGGTGCTGTCGATGCCGGCGACGCGCTGGCTGGCCATCGAGGCGCGCGGTCGCGCCGAGTGGACCTCGCTCAGCTTCTCGGGCGCGTCGTCGCGGCAGCCCGACGTGACCTCGGCCGATCGCACCGATCACGCGCTCAGCGCGCTCCTGGGGGTGTCCAGTGGCTTCTAGGCAAGTGCTCCTCGCTGTGGCCGCGCTGGCCCTGGTCGCCGGCGGCTGCGATCTCGGCACCTACAGCGCGTCCGGCGCTGGCGACGGCGGCGTCCCGGTCGACGCGCGCGGCCTGGTCGACGGCGCGCCGCCCTATCACCCCAGCGGCTTCGTCGCCCCGACCATGCACGGCAGCGAGCTCAAGATGCAGGTGCAGGACTGTCGCGGCTGCCATGGTCAGGATCTCGAGGGCAGCATGATCGCGCCCAGCTGCGATGGCTGCCACACCCCGGTCATGACCCCGACCGCGTGGCGCACCACCTGCACCTTCTGTCACGGCGGCAGCACCGACATGACCGGCGCGCCGCCGCGCAACCTCGACGGCACCACGAGCAACGCCTCCGGCAGCTTCCCCGCGCACGGCCGCCACGTCACGGCTGGCATCGCGCCCGCGGCCGACTGCAAGCAGTGTCACGTCAAGGCCACCGACGCGCTCAGCCCGGGCCACATCTTCGACACCAGCAAGGGCGTCGCCGAGGTCGACTTCGGCACCGGCCTCAGCCGCCAGGGCGCCTTCACCATGGCCGGCGGCTGCACCACCAACTACTGTCACGGCAACGGCCGCGGCGACAACGGCACCGTGGCGATGAACGCCCCGGCCATGACCTGCTCGAGCTGTCACGCCGGCATGGCCAGCCCGACCACCGAGTGGGACAAGATGAGCGGCCTGCACAGCCTGCACCTCGGCGCCACCGTGGCCACCGCGTGTAGCACCTGCCACAACCAGGTCACCACCAGCGGCACCGCCATCGCCCCCGCCGGCGTCAGCCTGCACATCAACGGGCTGCGCAACGTCGACCTGGTCGCCGATCGCGCCGGCGAGACCGCGCTGACCTGGAACGCCGCGGCGCAGAACTGCACCGGCAGCTGCCACGGCCACGCCCACACCAGCAGCCTGTGGGCCGGCGGCGTGGGCGGCGGGCGCTACCACCCGGTCGGCTTCAGCGCCGCCACCGTGCACGGCGCCGAGGCCGAGCTGGGCCGCCAGGACTGCCGCTCCTGCCACGGCGCCACCCTGACCGGCGGCACCTACGCCGGCGCCGCCACCCCGAGCTGCGACAGCTGCCACGGCACCCCGACCACGCGCACCGCGTGGCGCACCACCTGCACCTACTGCCACGGCGGCGGCGTCAACCAGACCGGCGCGCCACCGCGCGACCTCGGCGCGCGACCGCAGACGGTGTCACAGAGCTTCACCGCGCACCCGCGCCACGTCACCCTCAGCTCGGCGCCGGCGTTCGACTGCGTGCAGTGCCACAAGAAGCCGCCCGACGCCCTGACCGCGGGCCACATGTTCGACGCCACTCCGGCCAAGGCCGAGGTCAGCTTCACCGGCGGCCTCAGCGCGGTCGCCAGCTTCGACGGCGTCAACCGCTGCACCAACCTGTACTGCCACGGCAACGGTCGCGGCGACAACGGCACCATCGACGACGGCGCCGCCCCGCGCACCTGCGGCGGCTGCCACGCCAGCAAGGCCAGCGGCTCGGCGGCCTGGGCCCTGATGAGCGGAGATCATCGCAAGCACCTCGGCGAGGGCAACATCAACTGCCAGGACTGTCACGGCCTGACCACCACCACCGGGACCACCGTGACCAACCCGGCGCTGCACATCAACAAGTTGAGAGAGATCAAGTTCTCGGCCGCGGGCTTCACCTACGATCCGGCCACGCGGCGTTGCACCGGGACCTGTCACGGCGACAACCACAATGAGACGTGGTGATTTCGCGAGGGGTTCGCTAATCTCGACCTTGGGGGGATAGTCACTGGATGAAGACCTTGACTCGCATTGGAATGGTGCTCGTGCTCGGGATGACCCTGCTGGCGGCGTGCGGGGACGACGACGACTCCCCGGGCGGCGATGGTGGCAACACCGTCACCGGGACCTGCGCCAGCACCTGCACCAAGTCGATCGCGCTCGGCTGTCCCAACGGCGAGCACGACCAGACCGCGTGCGTCGCCAGCTGCAACCGCCAGCAGTCGTCGTGCAACAGCAAGGGCATGACGACCCAGTTCCAGACCTACCTCGACTGCATCCAGTCGACCCCGATGACCTGCGGCACGACGTCGGGGTCACCGACGTCGGCGCAGTGTGTGTCCCAGGGCCTCGCGGTCTTCCAGTGCTCGCTGGCGACCGACTGACGAATCGACTGACGATCGACTAGCGAACCGCCGCCGGGGTGGGCTGCGAGGGCTGGCGGGCCAGCGGCTGGATCGGCGCGGCCGCAGCGGCCTTGTCGGGCGCCTTGGCGGCGGGCGCGAAGAACAGGCCCGAGATGTTGGCGGCGGCGTCGAACACCACGCGGGTGTCGATGGTCGCTTGCTCGAACTTGCAGGTCAGCACCACGATGTTCCGACCGTCCTGGTTCTCCACCCGGGTCCCGGTGGTCTCCACGAAGGCGCCGATGCTGCCGGTCACCGCGGTCCAGGCCTCCTCGATCTTGTCGGGCGGCATCACGCTGGTCATCATGGTGTCGAAGTTCAGGTTGGCGTGACGGTAGTCGCGCTGGTTCAGGCGGTCGAGCAGGGCCTGGGCGCGGATCCTCATCTTGTGCTGCACATCGCTATTGAGCTCGGACATTTCGGTCTCCTTTGTTGTCATGTTGTCAATGTGGGGGCTGCGTGAGGCAGTGCGTCAGCGTGCCACCGGTCGTCGCCCGGCCAGCAGGCGCGCCAGCACCAGCACCACGGCGGCGCCGACGAAGGCGATGAAGATGACGCCGCCCAGCCCCTTGAAGGGTGAGTGCCAGCCGAACTGGCGGAACAGGAAGCTACCCACGAACGACCCGGCGATCCCGATCAGGATGTCGCCCGGCAGGCCATAGCCGATGCCTCCGATGAGGTAGGACGCCAGCACCCCAGCCACCAGGCCGACCACGATCCACGTCACGATGTCCATCTGCGGTTCTCCTTGCTGGTGTCAGGGCTACAGCCAGAAGCGGATGCCGGCATAGAGGCCGAACCAGACATCCCGACGATCACGTTCACCGGTGCCGATCACGTCGATGCCCAGGGCGCCCTCGACGAAGAGCTGGATCGGTGAGCGAACGAAGTCGAAGTTCACGCCCAGCGGGACGCGCACACCGATGTCGAGGTCATTGTCGAAGCCCCGATCGACGTCGAAGATGTAGCCGCCGACGCCGACGTACATCGGGATCCGCGCGGTCGGCCCCGACGACAGGCGCACCAGCTCGCGCTTGTAGACCAGGTGAAGGTAGCCGCCCCGGTTGTCGAAGGTGTCGACCCCGAGCGCGGCCTCGAAGGCGCTGCGATGCGACGCCTTGACGCCCAGGCTGAGCCCCGTCGGTGAGCCGACCCCGACGCCCAGGCTGACGGGGCCGGGAGCCGCGCCGGCCGGTGTGCTGCCCAGCGCCGTGAGACCCGCCAGCGTGGCCGCGATCCCGATGATGACGAGACGCGAGGCGCCCCATGCGTGAATTCGTGTCTTGGTGGTCATGACCGTGGAGAGAGCACATGGCGTGCCGCAGCCAAGCAGACGAGATCATGAAGAGGGCCCCGCACTGCCGCGAGCGCCAGCGCCCACTGAGGCATCCCGCCACGGGGCGCGGCGTCACCCGAGCTCGAGCAGCCGTGCCCGGTGAGCGGCCAGGCTGAGGTCGCTGCTGTGCCGGCTCTCGTCGTCGGGGCGGACCCGCGGCGCCTCGCGCGCCCGCGCACGGGCCCGGGCCAGATCGAGATCGGTATCGAGATCGAGATCGAGATCGAGATCGAGGAGATCGAAGCGGGTCACCGGCACGTCGGCGAGCTTGCGCACGGTGAGCCAGTACCAGTGGCCGTCGCGCGCGAACACCAGCACCGGGGTGCCAGGTTCGACCTGTCCCACCGTGGTGTGGCGCGCGGCGCAGTGGCGCTCGAAGGGCTGGCCGAGGTCGAAGATGGCGACGTCGTCCTGCAGCGTCGGGTCGAAGTAGAAGTGAAACGCCGCCGGCAGCAGCACACACGCGGTCAATCCCGAGACCACTCTGACGCGATGGTTGCCATCCTCGAGACCCAGCATGGTGGAACTCCTTCAGGTGTCGGCGGCCGCTGGCGTGGACGCGACCATCACGAGGCCATGCGGTCGAACACGACCTCGGGGTCGGGTGCCAGCGGCAGCCCAGCCGCGAGCGCGCGCACCACGTCGAGGGCGGTGACCACGCCGAGGATCATCCCGAACGGCCCGATGACCAGCAGCCAGGAGTGGCCACCGGTGGCCATGAAGTGCGCGGCCTCCATGGCGGTCGAATCGTTGCGCACCGCGGGCACCGTCGTGAGCATGACCTCGCCCACGGTCGCGCTGCTGCCGGCCTTGCTGAGCTCGCTCAGCGAGACCATGCCGATCAGCGTGCCGGAGCCCGACAGGATGGGGGCGGTGTCGAAGCCGCGGTCGACCAGGACCTCGGCCGCGGCGTGGGCCGGCAGCTCGGGCGCCAGTGCGAAGACCTCCGCCTGCATGATCTTGGTGACGAGGAGCAGCATTCGTGGCCTCCCTTCAACGAGCGAGTGCAGCGGCCATGCCAGGCCCAAGGTCGCGAAGCCTGGTCACGGGCTTGCGCGGAGCTGCGCGCGGGCGCTCACTGTGTCCATGGCGCACTGCACACCCGGCGCTGGCGCGCTTCGTGAAGACCTGGGGGACAGCACAGTCACAGTGAGGCAAAGCGCCACATGAATGGACGCGTACTGATAGTCGATGACGATCCAGCGATGTGCGAGCTGGTCGAGGCGGGGCTGACCAAGCGGCAGTTCCAGGTCACCAGCCGGACCCGTGCCGAGGACGCCCTCGAGCTGGCCGCACACCAGGACTTCGACGTCATCGTCACCGATCTGCAGATGGCCGGCATGAGCGGTCTCGAGCTGTGTCAGCGCATCCTGGGCACCCAGCCCGACATCCCGGTGGTGCTGCTCACCGCGCACGGCAGCATGGAGACCGCCATCGGCGCCATCCGCGCTGGTGCCTATGACTTCCTGGCCAAGCCGGTCGACCTCGAGCTCTTGTCGCTGACGGTGACCCGCGCGGTCGCGCACCGCTCGCTGCGTGCCGAGATCAAGCGGCTGCGCCAGGCCATCGCCAGCGAGAGCCCCGGCGATCTGCTGGGGCCGAGCAGCGCGATGCGCCGCATCTCGGATCTCATCAACCGGGTCGCCGGCTCGGACGCCTCGGTGCTGGTCACCGGCGAGAGCGGCACCGGCAAGGAGCTGGTGGCGCGCGCCATCCACGAGCGCGGCCCGCGCAAGGACGGGCCCTTCGTGGCCATCAACTGCGCCGCGGTGCACGCCAACCTGCTCGAGAGCGAGCTGTTCGGCCACGTGCGCGGCGCCTTCACCGACGCCAAGGTGGGGCGCACCGGCCTGTTCGTCGAGGCCAGCGGCGGCACCCTGTTCCTCGACGAGATCGGCGAGCTGCCCCTGGAGATGCAGCCCAAGCTGCTGCGCGCGCTGCAGGAGCGCAAGGTGCGGCCGGTGGGTGGCAACACCGAGGTCTCGTTCGATGCCCGGCTGGTGGCGGCGACCAACCGCGATCTCGAGACCGAGGTGTTCGAGAAGCGCTTCCGCGAGGATCTCTTCTATCGCATCAACGTCGTGCACCTGGCGGTGCCTCCCCTGCGTGAGCGGGCCGGCGACGTGCTGGTGCTGGCGCAGCACTTCATGGCGCGCTGCGCGGCGCGCAACGGCAAGAAGGTCGAGGGCATCTCGCCGCCCGCCGCCGAGAAGCTGCTCGGCTATCACTGGCCGGGCAACGTGCGCGAGCTGGAGAACTGCATCGAGCGTGCCGTGGCCTTGACCCGCTTCGATCACCTCACGGTCGAGGATCTGCCCGAGAAGGTGCGCGCCTATCGCGCCGAGCAGCTGGTCATCGCCACCGACGACCCCACCGAGCTGGTCACGCTCGACGAGCTGGAGCGGCGCTACATCCACCGCGTGCTGGCCATGGTCAACGGCAACAAGTCGCGCGCTGCCAAGATCCTCGGCCTGGATCGGCGCACCCTGTATCGCAAGCTGGAGCGCCAGGCCGACGCGCCGCCGTCCGCGCACGGCGACGGCGACGGCGACGGCGGCAACGGCAACGGCGGTGGCGGTGGCCGCGAGGTCGACAAGTGAGTGCGCTGGCCGAGGTCCTGTCGCGGCTGGCGCACGACGTGCGGGCGCCGCTCGGGTTGGCCGCCAGCGCGCTCGGTGAGCTCGACGCCAGCCTCGGCCCGGAGCAGCGTGCGCTGACGGCGCTGGCCGGCAAGGGGCTCAAGCGCCTGGAGCGACTGGCCGAGCGGCTGGCGCTGGCCGCCGAGCTGGAGCGCGGCGCGCTGCGGCTGGATCGCGAGCCGCACGGTGTCCGCGAGCTTTCGCAGCAGGCCTGTGCGCGCGCGGCCGCGCTGGAGGCCCGGCGCAACGTCAGCCTGACGCTCACGCTGCCGGTGGGCGAGCCCGCGCTGCAGCTGGCGGTCGACGCACCGCGCCTGGTCAGCGCGCTGGCCGAGCTGGTCGGCAACGCCTGGCGCCATGCGCGCAGCCAGATCGAGGTCATCGTGCGCGAGTCCGACGGCCTCGAGGTCGCGGTCGAGGACGATGGCGCCGGGGTCTCCGAGGCGGCGCGGCCGTGGCTGTTCACCCGCTTCGAGCCGGCGGCGGGGCGCGCGGCCGGCAACCTCGGCCTGACTCTGGCGCGCGCGGTGGCGCGGGCCCACGGTGGCGAGGTCACCCTGGAGCCGGCGGCGCGCACCCGCTTCGTGCTGAGGCTGCCGCCCTGATGCGCATCCTGCTGGTCGATGACGACGACGAGGCCCGCATGCTGTGGGCGCTGGCGCTGGGTCGCGCCGGCCACGAGGTGCAGCAGGCGCGCACCGTGGCCGAGGCCATCAGCCTGGGGCGCGGCCTGCAGGTCGAGGTGCTGGTGGTCGATCGCAACCTGCCCGACGGCGATGGTGTCGAGGTGGTGGCGGCGCTGACCGAGGCCGGTCGGCCGCCGGCGATCGCGCTCAGCGGCGACGACATTCGACCCGACGAGAGGCGCTTCGCGGCGCAGCTGGTCAAGCCAGTAGCGCTGGCCGAGCTGCTGGCCTGCGTGCAGCGGGTCAGCACGACTGTCCAGACCAGCTCGCCACAGTGAGGCGGATTGCCACACTTCGCTGGGGGCGCAGCCCGCCGAACGACATGATGACGTGGCCTTACCCTGGACATCCGGTGCAGGGCGTTGGCACGAAGGGCGCACCCCGTACGACCGGGATGGAAGCTGGCCGACGTGGACGGATCGGACGGATGCTCGAGGGCGGGCGGGTGCGCTACGCCCTGCCGTTCGCGACCGCCGCCGTGGTCGTGCTGGTCGGTGTGATGTCCTATCGCGCGGTCTCGCTGGTGCAGACCGCCAGCAGCTGGGTCGAGCACACCCGCGAGGTGTCGTCCGAGCTGCTCGAGCTGCAAACGGATCTGCTGCTGCTGTCGCGCGCGCACCACACCTATGTGGTGCTGGGCGACCCGTCCGCCCTGGCGCTGTATCAGCAGACCCGCGGGGCGCTGGCGCCGCGCCAGGCCCGGCTGCGCGCGCTGGTGCAGGACCACCCGGTCAATCGCGCCAACCTGCTGGCGCTCGAGCGGCTGATCGCCCCCATGGTCGAGAGCCTGGACCACGACCTGCGTCCGCACGATCTGGCGGCGTTCGCGCGCACCGACGGCGAACTCGACCGGGTCGGCGCGCTGCTGCACCTGATGGCCAGCGAGGAGGATGCGCTGCTGGCACGCCGGCGCATCAGCCAGCAGCGCAGCCTGACGGCGGCGCAGTATGTCATCGGCGGCGGCGCCACCCTGGCCTTGGTCCTGGGCCTGCTGTCGAACCTCAGCATGGGCCGCCTGGCGTCGCGGCGCGAGGCCACCGAGCTCCAGCGCGAGCGCCTCATCGGCCAGCTGGAGCGGCGCAACCGGGAGCTCGATCAGTTCGCCTATGCGACGTCGCACGATCTCAAGGCGCCCCTGCGCGGCGTGGTCAACGTGGCGCAGTGGCTGGAGGAGGACCTCGGCAGCGCGCTGGGCCCCGAGGGCCGCCGCATGCTGCACCTGATGCGCGGGCGCATCCAGCGCATGGAGGCGCTGATCGAGGGCATCCTGCGCTTCTCGCGCGTGGGCCGCGACGCCGTGCCCAGCGAGGCGGTCGACACCGGCGCCCTGCTGCGCGAGGTCGTCGAGCTGGCGACGCCGCCCGCGGACGCGGCCATCCAGCTGCCCAGCAGCGCGCCCATCATCCTGACCCAGCGCGTGCTCTTGCAGCAGGTCCTGCTCAACCTGGTGTCGAACGCCTTCAAGCACGCCGGCAAGGCCAACCCGCACCTCGGCATCGAGGTCCACGACCTCGGCGAGGCGCTGGAGTTCGTGCTGCACGACGACGGGCCGGGCATCGATCCGGCCTACCATCAGCGCATCTTCCGGATGTTCCAGACCCTGGAGAGTCGCGACAAGGTCGAGGGCGCCGGGATCGGCCTTGCGGTGGTGCAGAAGATCGTGGACACGGTGGGGGGCAAGATCGGCCTGGAGTCGGCCGTCGGTCGGGGCGCGACCTTCAGGCTCGCCTGGCCCAAACGGCCCGGAGCGCTGGGGGTGGAATGGAACGCGTGACGCACATCCTGCTGGTGGAAGACGACGAACTCGACGTCATGAACGTCCGGCGTGCCCTGAGCAGGGCGCAGGTCAACGCGCCGCTGCACGTGGCGCAGAACGGCCTCGAGGCGCTGGAGAAGCTGCGCGGCGGCGAGCTGCCGCGGCGCACCGTGGTGCTGCTCGATCTCAACATGCCGCGCATGAGCGGCCTGGAGTTCCTCGACGAGCTGCGCCGGGATCCCGCGCTGCGCGGCACCCCGGTGGTGGTGCTCACGACCTCGGCCGACGAGCGCGACCGCGGTGCCGCCTACCAGCACTGCGTCGCGGGCTACATGATCAAGCCGACCTCGTTCGAGGCCTCGATCGACTTCGCGGCCGCGCTGGGCCACTACTGGGGAATGATGGAGATGTCGTGACCTGGCGCGTGCTCATCGTGGACGATGACGAGGCCGACCGCGGCGCGGCGCGGCGCGCGCTGGGTGCCAGCGGCCTCGACCTCGACGTCGTCGAGGCCACCGAGGCCCAGGCGGCGCTGCGGCTGATCAAGGCCGGGGGCATCGACTGCGTGCTCAGCGACTACCAGCTGCCCGGCCTCGATGGCCTGGAGCTGGTGCGCCAGATCCGCCTGTTGCCCGACGCGCCGCCGGTGGTGGCGCTGACCGGCAGCGGCGACGAGTCGCTGGCGGTGAAGCTGATGCAGGCCGGCGCGGTCGACTACATCAGCAAGCCCAGCCTCAGCGCCGAACGGCTGGGGCGCAGCCTGCGTCACGCCTGGGCCCTGCGTGCGGCCGAGCAGCTGGCGCGCGCCGCCGAGGTGCAGCGCAACGACGCGCTGGCGCGCATGCGCCGCCTGGTCGAGGCGGCCCCGCAGATCCACGCCGCGCACACCACCGACGAGCTGCTCGAGGTGGTGGCGCGCACCGCGCAGGAGCTGTTCGCCGCCGAGCGCATCGACGTCGTGGTCTGGGAGGGCGGCGCCCTGCGCCACGCCACCGTGGGTGCACAGGCGCGCGACTTCCTGCCCCTGGCCGAGCAGGTGTCGACCCTGCGCCAGCGCGGCCCGCTGCAGGCCGAGTCCCCGGTGGTCGGCGTGCCCCTGCCCAGGTATCGCGGCGCGCTGCTGGTGTGGCGCGCCCGCGAGGTGGTGTCCGCAGTCGACGAGATGCTGCTCGACCAGCTGGCGCACAACGCGGTGGTCGCCATCGACAGCGCGCGCACCCTGCGCCAGGCCGAGGTCGCGGCGCAGACTCGCGACGACATCATGGCCATCGTCTCGCACGATCTGCGCGGCCCGCTGGCCGCCATCCGGGCCGGCGTCGAGCTGCTCGGCGAGCTGCCGCCCGGTGCGCGCGAGAGCGCCGAGGTGCTGGGCAGCATCCAGCGCAGCGTGACCCACATGCAGCGCCTCATCGATCGGCAGCTGCAGGCCGCGACCATCGAGGCCGGCAGCTTCCGCATCAGCACGCGGCCGCAGCCGCTCGCGCGGGTGCTCGACGAGGCCCTCACCATCGCGCACCCGCTGGCCGAGCAGGCCGGCGTCGAGCTGCGTGTGGGCGACCGCGCCGACGTCACGCTGGAGATCGATCGCGATCGCCTGCTCGAGGTGCTGTCGAACCTGCTCGGCAACGCCCTCAAGTTCACCCCGCGCGGCGGCGTGGTCACGGTCGCGCTGCAGGCCGACGACCAGGCGGCCCACCTCACGGTGCAGGACAGCGGCCCCGGCATCGCGCCCGCGCTG
This sequence comes from Deltaproteobacteria bacterium, assembly GCA_020853705.1. Lineage (GTDB taxonomy): Bacteria > Myxococcota_A > Polyangia > Haliangiales > JADYYK01 > JADYYK01. The sequence continues at coordinate 29,478 of JADYYK010000005.1, read as the reverse complement.
CGCGAGCAGGTCTTCGAGCGCTACTGGAAGGCCGACGCCGGCGGGCGTCGCGGCACCGGCCTCGGGCTGTACATCGCGCGCGGCATCGTGCGCGCACACGGCGGCGACATCTGGGTGGGCAGCCAGCCCGGAGCTGGCAGCACGTTCACGGTCAGGCTGCCGCGCGCCTGAGCTGCGCAGCCAGCCGGCGTGAGATACTGCATGCATGAGCGCGGGTTCGGGGGACCCCATCGCTGGCGCGTACCAGCGCATCAGGATGATCGGGCGCGGGGCGACCGCCGAGATCTGGGCCGCCCGCCACCGCCAGACCGGTGAGGTGGTCGCGGTCAAGCTGCTGGCCGGCAAGTACCAGGCCGGGGGCGCGGGTGATGGTGACGACGACGACGACGACGACGGCCAGCTGCGCGAGCGCTTCGCGCGCGAGGTCGAGACCCTGGGCAAGGTGCGCCACCCCAACGTGGTGCGCATGTTCGCCGCCGGGTTCGAGCGCGATGGCACGCCGTACCTGGTGCTGGAGCTGATCGACGGGGTGTCGCTGCTGGATGTGCTGGCGCAGGGCGGGCGGCTGGAGCCGGCGCGCGCCTGTGCGCTGGCGCGGCAGATGCTGTCGGGGCTGGCGGCGGCGCACGCCACCCGGGTGCTGCACCGCGATCTGAAGCCGGCCAACGTCGTCGTCACCGGCCGCCCCCCACACGAGCGCGCGGTGCTGATCGACTTCGGGTTGACCGCGCTGCTGGGCGCCGCACGCATCACGCGGCCGGGGTCGGCGGTGGGCACGCCGAGCTACATGGCGCCCGAGGTGCTGCGCGGCGCGCCGCCTGGCATCAGCGGCGACCTCTACGGTGTCGGCGTGCTGCTGTACGAGATGCTGACCGGAAAGCAACCCTTCCCGGGGCCGGGCGCGCAGAAGACCATGGTCCAGGTGTTGTCGACCCACGCGCCGACGCTGCGCGAGGCGGCGCCTGACCTGGCCATCACGGACGCCCTGGAGGACTTCGTGCTGCGCGTGCTGGAGAAGCAGCCCGACCAGCGCCCGCTGTCGGCCGAGGACATGCTCGCCGAGCTCGACGCGGCGTGCTGGCGTTCAGGCTGACCTGCTGGCGCCGCCGCCGCGCCGGGGTTAGCTTTGACCACCATGCCGACCCCGAAGCTCGTCACCCTGGCCGCGCTGCTCGCCCTGGCCAGCTGCTCGAAGAAGCAGCCCGCGAAGGCCAGGGCAGAGGTCGCGCCGTCGTCCACCGGTGGCCCGGCCGGCCTGCCCGCGGCGCTGATCGGTCACCCGGCGCCCGACTTCACGCTGAAGGACCTCGATGGCAACGAGGTCAGCCTGGCCGCGCTGCGCGGCAAGCTGGTGGTGCTGGAGTGGTTCAATCCGGAGTGCCCGTTCGTGAAGCGCTCGCACGGCAAGGGCTCCCTGGTCGGGCTGGCGGCCAAGCACATGGCGACCGGCGTGGCCTGGCTGGCCATCAACTCGGGCGCGCCGGGCAAGCAGGGCAACGACCTCGAGGTCAACCGGGCCGCGGTGGCGCAGTGGTCGCTGACCCACCCGGTGCTGCGCGACGAGACCGGCGCGGTGGGCCGCGCCTATGGCGCCAGCAACACGCCCCACATGTTCGTCCTCGACAGCGCCGGCAAGGTCGCCTACGCGGGCGCCATCGACAACTCGCCCGACGCCGTCGGCGAGTCGCCCACTGGCGGCACCCTGGTCAACCATGTCGAGGCCGCGCTGTCGGATCTGGCCGCGGGCCGCCCGGTCGCGACGCCGGTGACCAAGGCCTACGGATGCGGCGTCAAGTACGGCAGCTGAGGGTGCTCGCGCGGGCGCTGCTGCTCGCGCTGGCGGTGGCGGCGCTGCCCGGGGCCGGCTGCTCGCGCAAGCGCGCGACGCCCGCGCCCGCGCCCGCGCGGTCGGCCCCCAGCGGGCCGCCCTTCAGCGTCGCCGTCGAGCCGCCCACGAGCTGCGCGGTGGGCGCCGCTTGCCTGGCGCGGGTCCAGGTCACCGCCCTGGGCGCGTTCCACGTCAACCGCGAATACCCCTACAAGATCGCCCTGGTCGACAGCCCCGGCGTGGCCACCGAGCAGCGCTTCACGGTCGACAGCGACCAGCGCGGCACCGTGACCCTGACCTGCCGCCCCAGCGTGGCCGGCGCCGGCCCGGTCACCGGCACCCTGCACCTCAGCGTGTGCAGCAGCGAGACCTGTGTGATCGAGGAGGTCCCGGTCAGCGTCACCCTCCCCGGTAGCTGAGCCCCGCGCGCAGCCGGCGGCAAGGTGCTGTAAAGTGGATCCCCAGGCCGGGGGGTCGAAGATGGAGCAGGTCAGGCAGGGGGTCTTCGCGCGACTGTTCGCCAGCATCCGGCTGAGCTTCCGGATGACCGCGGCATCGTTCCGCATGGTGCGCGACTTCCCCAAGGTGCTGCTGCTGCCGCTGGGCACGCTGGCCGCGGTCACCGTCCTGGTGGTGGCGCCGCTCAGCCTCCTGATGTGGGGCGTCGAGTACCACCCGGGCGCCACCGGCCGCTTCTTCGCCACCCTGTACTGGGTCACCGTCGAGGCCGCGCGCAACGACAACTGGAGCCTGGCCATCTCGTCGGCCATCTTCGAGACCTATCTCCTGTGGTCGCTGTGGATGATCCCGGTGCTGACCGCGGTGCTGTACTTCACCACCGTCGGCATGCACGTGGCCACCCAGCAGATCCGCCGCGAGCAGCCCGACATCCGCGCCGGCTTCAAGCTGGCCAACCGCAACTTCGGCCGCATCGTGGCGCTGGCCGCCTTCAGCGCCACGGTCTACGCCTGGGTGCGCTACCTGGTGTTCCAGGTCATCGGCATGGTCCCCATCCTCGGGCGCATCATCATGGGCGGGCTGCGCCTGGTGCTGACCGCGGTGACCTACCTCATGCTGCCCATCGTGGTCTACGAGCGCGCCGGCGCGCGCGCGGCCTTCAAGTCGGCCTGGACCAACGTCAAGAAGACCTGGAGCGGCCTGCTCATCGGCACCGGCTTCGTGTTCGCGGGCAGCTTCGCGCTGTTCGAGGTCTTCGTGTGGGGCCTCGCGGCCAAGGTCCTGGGCGCCGCCGCCGCCGGCATCATGTCGCTGATCGGGGCCGCCATGCTGTATGCGCTGGCCAGCGCGGTCACCGCGGCGCTGCGCGCGGTGCTGTACTGGTACGCCACCACCGGCGAGCTGCCGCCCGGCTTCGAGCAGGCCGATCTGCCGCAGATCGCCGAGCGCAAGCCCTTCACGGTCGCGACCGCGGGGCCGTCACCCGCGGCCGGCTAGACGGTCGCCGCGCCGATGCGCTTCGGCGAACGACTGCTGGCGCTCGGGCTGATCGGGCCGGAGGTGCTGGCCGAGGCCCGGCAGGCGCAGCAGCTGCAGGGTGGACGGCTGGGCACCACGCTGGTGCAGATGGGCGTGCTGAACCTGGACGTGCTGGCGCGCGCGCTGGGCGAGCACCTCGGGGTCCCGGTCGCGGAGGACGTCCACTTCGAGGACTCGCACAGCAGCGTGCTGACGCGGCTGTCGGCCGACCTGGCCGAGCGCTGCGCCGCGGTGCCGCTGTACGAGGCCGACGCTGGCCTGGTGGTGGCGATGATGGATCCGCGCGATCCGCGGCTGGTGACCGAGGTCGCGCGCGCGGTGGGCGGGCCCATCCAGCCCTGCGTCGCGCCCGAGCTGCGCGTGCACTACTGGCTGGAGAAGCACTACTTCATCCCGCGACCCAACTTCTACCTGCGCAGCGACCCCGGCGACACGGCGCCGGGCGCGCCGGAGCGCAGGGTGATCGTGGCGGCGCCCGCGCCGCTGCCGGGCGAGCCCGCCAGGCTGGGGCGTATCGCCATGATCAAGCGGGCGGTGCCAGGCCCGCTGTCGGCGGCGCGCGCGGCCGAGGTGCCGGCTGACGATCTCGGCCTCGACATCACCATCGATGCGCGGCGTCGCTCGGCCGAGGCCGAGCGCGCGCTGCAGCTCATCGAGCGCGCCGGCGCCAGCAGCGTGCTGGCCACCGCGCTGTGCGAGTACCTGCATGCCCGCGTCGAGTGCGGGGCGCTGTTCCAGGTCCGCGACCAGGTCGTCATCGGCTGGCGCGCAGCGCACGAGCGCGACGCCAAGGTGGTGGCCACCCTGGCGGTGCCGCTGGAACTGCCGACGGCGTTCCGCGCGGTGTGCGAGAGCGCGATGACCTACCGCGGTCAACCGCCCGAGGCGGGGCGGGCCTGGCACCGCCGGCTGTGCGAGCTGATGGGGCGCGCCGCGCCGCGGGATCTCGTGCTGGTGCCCGTGCTGGCCGCCGAGCGCGTGCTGGCGGTGATCTACGCGCACATGGAGGGGGATGACGCGGTGCCGCTCCAGGTCGTGAGCGACCTGGAGGCGCTGGCGGAGGCGGTGGCCAAGCGGGTCTCGATGTCAGCGCGGACGGACGGGGAGTAGCGGCGCGGGGGGCGTGCAGGCGCGCTGGTCAGCGCAGGACGGGCAGCGGGGCGGGCACCACCGGCGCGGGCGCGGCAGCCGGGGCCGCGGCGGCCGCCGGCACCGGCGTCAGCTCCTCCGGCGGCACCACCACGTCGCGCGGCAGGATGGTCGGGAAGCGTCGGCCCGAGGGCGGGTCGATCAGCGTGGTGGCGTCCTCGTAGACGCGGGCGGTGCGCGCCAGGCGCCAGACGGCACGCCCGAACGGCATCGACTGGTAGCGCTCGGGCCAGCGCGCCACCAGCAGGTCACGCAGCGCGGGGGCGCGCGCCGACGACATCGCGGGCAAGAGGTGGTGCTCCACGTGCAGGCCGAAGTTCAGCGTCACCAGGTCGATGAACCAGGGGTTGGTCACGCTCAGCGAGTTGAGCAGCGGGTCGTTGGTCTCGGTCTGCGGGCTCAGGCTGTGGTTGGTCAGGATGAAGGCCATCACGATGCTGTTGCCGATCAGCAGCGGCGCCACGAAGGCGAGCAGGAACGGCAGCGGACCCAGCAGCACCGCGACGGCGGTCCACAGGGCGAGCGCGAGGCCGGTCTCCAGCCACGCCTTGACGTGCTCACGGCGCGACAGCCCGAGCCTGCGACCGCCTACCAGCATCTGCGCGGACTGCACGGTGAAGCCGAGGATCAGGCTGAGGAAGCCGGTCGGGCTGCTGCGACGCAGCGAGAAGCGATCGGTCACCGCGCGCACCACCGGGCTGGCCTCGTACTGCGCCAGGCTGGGGTAGGCGTCGGGGTCCACGCCGGGCTTGCCGGTGTGGCCGTGGTGCACCTTGTTGTGCCAGGCCGTCCACAGCCGCGGCGACACCATGAAGGGCAGGAAGCCCAGCCATCCGACCACGCTGCGCACGGTCCGGTTGCGCACCACCGCGCCATGGAGGGTCTCGTGGGCCACGAAGGTGGCGCCCGCGATGCTGATGCCCAGGATCGGGATCAGCGCCAGGGCCAGCCAGAGCCCGCCGATGCCGAGGCCGATGGCGGTCATGCCGGCGGCCATGATGCAGAGGTGCAGCGCCAGCCACAGCAGGCGCGAGGGCACCGGAGTGAAGGTGTTGGCTGGCAGGTCGTCGCGGAGCTCGTGCACGTACCAGGAGATCGGGTGCTGGGTCATGCACCTAGCGTGCTGATTTCCTCAAGGAATTGCTGTCACGAATGAGTCAGCTTCGAGTGCAGCTTTGTCAGGATTTCTCCATGACGCGCTGCTTCAGGCGACCGCTCAGCGGGTCTCGCCATAGATCAGCAGCAGCACGTAGGGCGCCCACGGCACGCCCTTCACCTTCTGGTAGGTCACCACGGCGGCGACCGCGAGGTTCTTCTTCTTGACCAGCTCGTCGGGCATCTCGAGCTCGTCGAGCGAGTTGGCCGCCCACGAGTAGCAGAACAGTCCTGGCTGATCGACGCTGTCCACCAGCGCCTGCGCGGCGTCGTCATAGGACAGCTCGTTGCGCTTGATCATGGTGCCGACCTTCTTGAGCACCCCGCTGACGCCGCCCAGGATCGAGGCCGGCGCCAGGCCGTTGCGCGCGCGGGCCGCGTTGAGACCGTCCAGCACGTGGGCCAGCGCCTGCTTGCTCGAGGTCGGGGTGAAGGTCGCGTAGGTGGTGACCAGGACGCCGAGGCCGTCGCCCGAGCGCACGTCGCCGATGGCGATGTGCTGCATGCTCTCGTCGAACAGCGCCTCGCGCCCGAACGGTCGCGACGCCATCTGCTCGAGCAGCTCCTCCTCGCCGCCGCCCGCACTGCCATAGGCCACTCCGGCGGTGAAGCCGCCGTCGCGCACCAGGCCATCGATCTCCCAGCCTGCGATCAGCCCGAGCACGATGGTGTCACCGATCGCCTCCGAGACCTCGCGCGACATGGCCGCGAAGTACAGCGGTGCCAGCCGGCGCGACTGTGCGGTCTGCGCCGCCGACAGCGCCATCGGCCCCATGCCTGCCTGCGCGCGCAGGTCGTTGACCAGCGCCGTCAGCCGCGTGGCGGTGTCGGCCCCGGGCGCAGGCGCCGCGCTGGGGACGCCAGGCTCGTCGGCCTCACCGGCGCCGACCAGCTGGGCGCGCGAGAAGACGTTGATCGGCGCGCCGCCTGGATAGGTCACGGTCTCGAGCACGGTCTCGCCCAGGTAGCGTCCCTTCTTGAAGGCGACCAGCTCGATGATCTCGCTGGCATCCTCGCGCACGACGGGGCAGCGCAGCGAGAAGCGGGGCAGGGCCACCTTCTGGTCGTCCTTGCAGCGCGCGTAGCCGAAGCGGCCGTGGTTGATGACCGCGCGCACGGACTGGAAGGTCTCGGAAAGGGTGCCGGTCAGCACGACCTCGTCGCCGGTGGGGACCAGGGCTACTGGCTCCATCGAGACCAGGCGGCGCCCGCTGACCACCATCAGGACCTGGCGGCCGTCCTGGTTGCCGAACCAGACGCCCATCGCCAGCGGGCCCTTCTCCAGCCCAAGCGAGTCCTTCATCATGCCCTGGGCCTGATCCTTCCAGGCCGTGAAGATGGAGCTCTCGGAGGCGCTGTCGCTGCCGGTCAGGACGTTGGTGCTGACCCCGGCGACGGTGCTGCCGCAGCGCCGCACCATGAAGTCGCGCAGCAGGCGCGTCGGCATGCCGCCGTTGTCCATGACGAAGCTGCCCAGCACGCGCGCGACACAGTACATGTCCTCGGTCAGGGTGACGTTGCCGCGTCCCGCGATGACCTGCGTCAGCTGCTGGTGCCAGGGCGACTCGTCGCTGTGCGTCAGCGTGACCAGCTGCGATGGCAGCGAGCCGCCCAGGCGCCAGGTGTCCACCATCGGCGGCGACGCGGCCAGCACCTTGCCCGGCAGTCTGGTGGTGCTCTCCAGCTTGGCCAGCTCGTCGCGGGTCGGAAAGTGGTTCTCGAACACCGAGCCGCGCTTGCTGGAACCGCCACAGCCCGTCGTCCCCCCGAACATCACGGCGCCCGCGAGCGCCAGCATCCCTGCCATCTTCGTGTGCATGTCTGCCTCCCGGAGAGCTTCTCGACCGCGCCGCCCCGATGTTGCGGGACGCTAGCAAGATGGCGCGGCGGGGGGCTGGAAAAGCCTGGCAAGCCCTACTCGATGGCGCGCACGGCGAGCAGGAGATCGACGGCCTGGCCAGCGAATTCGTGGGTTTCGCGGGCGGTCACTGCGGCGTTTGTGCGTCCGTCGGCGGCCAGGGTGACCTCGAGGTGCAGGGTGGCCGCGAGCCGCTCGTGCCTGCGCTGGCCGGGCTGGCCGTCCTGGTCGACGGTGTAGTCGAGCAGCAGGGTCGCGGGCAGGTCGGCGCTGACGCGGCCGTCGGCGGCGATGCTGGCGCGCGCGCTGCTGGGGGCGTCGAGGCTGACGTGGACGTCGTGCACCGCCATCGCGGGGGTCAGCGCGCGCTCGTGGATGTCGACATCGAGGGCGCCGAGGTGCAGGGCGCCGTCCTGCAGCACGAGGTCGGCGCGGCCGCCGGTGACGGCGAGGGCGGCGCGGCGCGGCGCCACCGTGAGCATCACGACCGAGTTGACCGGGGTGATCGCGAGCAGGGCGCCCGCGGACAGGCGGTGGGCCGCGCTGGCGCTGGAGGCCGGCGCGGTCGGCGCGTCGGGGGCGGCGCTGCACGCGGTGAACGCGAACGGCAGCAGGATGATGATGAGGGGCAGGGCGGGGCGGAGCCAGTGGCGCATGAGGACAGGGTCGAGCGCCCGGGGTGGGCGCGGATGTCGGCCTCGTGAAGAAGGGTAAAGCGCGCGGGGCTGGCGGCGATCGGGTGTGGTGTCGGCGTGTTAGGCTGCGATCGTGACCGGCGAGGTGCTCGGACCCTACCGGCTCTTGCGTCGGCTCGGCGCTGGCGGCATGGGCGTTGTCTTCGTGGCGCGGCACGAGCTGCTGGGCCACGAGGTCGCGATCAAGCTGCTGTTGCCGCAGCTGTCCCGCGACGCCGACGTGGTGCGGCGCTTCTTCGACGAGGCGCGGGCGTCGTCGCTGGTGCAGCACCCGGCCATCGTGCGCATCTTCGACTTCGGGCGCGCGCCCGACGGGGCGGCGTACTTCGTGATGGAGATGCTGGCGGGCGACAGCCTGGCCGGCCGGCTGAAGCAGCGCCAGGGCGTGCCGATGGCGCTGGAGATGGTGGCGGCGATCGGGCGCCAGATCGCCAACGCGCTGGCGGCGGCGCACGCGGCGGGGATCGTGCATCGCGACCTCAAGCCGGACAACGTGTTCCTGCAGACCGACGCCACGGCGCGCGACGGCGAGCGCGTGAAGATCCTGGATTTCGGCATCGCCAAGCTGGCCGACGAGCTGCGCGGGCACGATCTCAGGACCCAGTCGGGCACCCTGATGGGGACGCCGCTGTACAGGGCGCCGGAGCAGTGCCGCGGCGCCGAGACGGCCAGCGACCGCACCGATGTGTATGCGCTGGGCTGCATCCTGTACGAGATGGTGTGCGGGCGCGCGCCGTTCGTGTTCGCGTCGCTGGCCGAGGTGCTGGCAGCGCACCAGCACGAGCCGGTGCCCGACCCGCGCGTGCTGCGGCCGGAGCTGCCGGCGGCGTGGGCGGGGCTGATCATGGCGTGCCTGGCCAAGGACCCGGCGCGCAGGCCCTCGATGGTGGAGGTCGCGGCGGCGCTGCAAGGGCCGTCGGGGCAGCAGCCGGTGGCGCTGGCGCCGCCGGCGCAAGTGCCGGGACCGGTGCCGGTGCAAGTGGCGGGACCGGTGCCGGTGCAAGTGCCGGGCGGTGTCCGGGCGCCGGCCGGCAAGCGGCCGATAGGGCTTCTCACGGCCGGCGCGGCGGCCGTCGTCGTCGTGGCCGGGCTGCTGGTGTGGAAGCGCACGAGCACGAGCACGAGCACGAGCACGAGCACGAGCACGAGCACGAGCACGAGCACGAGCACGAGCACGAGCACGAACCCGAGTCCGAGTCTCACGCCGAGCCCTGTGCTGCTCCCGTCGCCGACGCTGGCGCCAACGCCAACCCCAGCAGCGGTCGTGAGTCCGACCCCCGTGGTGGTGGCGCCCGACGCCGGGATCTCGCTGGGGCGGATCCTGGTCACCGCCCGGGTCGATCATGACGACGACCTCGCCTGGGCCTATCCACACCTGACCGCTGGGCTGAAGGGCTATGGTCTCGAGATCGTCGACAAGGGCCCCGCGGATGGCTCGATCAAGGCCACCTGCAACAGCAGCGGCAACGGCCTGCTGTACCGCGGCGGCACCTCGTACGGCGAGATCGAAGGCAGCCGGGTGCGCTGTCAGGTCGAGGCCAAGGTGGGGCGCTTTCGCACCAGCTTCTCGCTCAGCGGCAGCACGCCGCGCTCTGTCTATGGCGAGAGCGTGCACGAGGCCGCCTTCTCGGCCGCGTTCTCGTCGTACCGGATCGACACCCTGGCGCCGATGGCGGCGCTGGCGCTGGGCCACCCCAGGGCGGCGCGCGACCTGGTGGTGCAGAGCCTGGGCATGGGCAAGAGCGCGAGCTATGTCGACAGCTTCCTGCGCGACATGAAGGTGTCGCTCGACGCGCCCGAGCTGCAGGCCTATCTGCTGGTGCGGCGCGGGCGCTTCGCCGAGGCGGCGGCGCTGGGCACGCCGGCCCTGGCGGCGCTGGGCACCGTCAGCCGGGGGCTCGCGGATGACGATCGCCAGTTCGGCGCCGTGCTGGCGGCCATCACCCAGGTCGGCGGCCAGGACGCCGCGCGCCTGGTGGTAGACCTCCTGAACAAGCGGCCGCCCAAGGGCGAGCGCGACTATCCGAGGCCGGGCGCTCCCGGCATCACCATCCAGCTGCTGGAGACGCTGGCCAAGGTCGGCGGCCCCGAGCACGTACCCTTCCTCGAGACCTATGTCGCCGACCAGCGCCCCGAGGTGTCGGCCGCGGCCCGGGCCACGCAGCAGCGCCTGGAGGCGCCCGCGCCATGACCATGACCGGCGAGACCCTGGGCAACTGGCGCCTGGGCAGCAAGCTGGGCGAGGGCGGCATGGGCGTGGTCTACGCCGCCGAGCACGTCCTCATCGGGCAGCGCGCCGCGGTCAAGCTGCTGCTCCCCGAGCTGTCGCAGGAGCCCGAGGTCGTGGCGCGCTTCTTCAACGAGGCGCGCGCGGTCTCGATGATCCGCCACCCCGGCCTGATCCAGATCTATGACTTCGGCCACCACGCCTCGGGCAGCGCCTTCATCGTGATGGAGCTGCTGCAAGGCGACAGCGTGCGCACGCGCCTCGAGCGGCAAGGCCCGCTGCCGCCGGCGCTGGCGGCGGCCATCGTGTGGCAGGTCGCCAGCGCGCTGGAGGCCACCCACGCGCAGGGCATCGTCCACCGCGATCTCAAGCCCGACAACCTGTTCCTGGTGCCCGACAGCGAGGCGCCCCTCGGGCTGCGTGTGAAGGTGTTTGATTTCGGCATCGCCAAGCTGGGCGGCGGCCAGCAGGTCTCGGTCAAGACCAAGACCGGCACCGTGATCGGCACCCCGGCGTACATGTCCCCCGAGCAGTGTCGCAACGCCGCCAAGGTCGACGGCGCCGCCGACATCTACTCGCTGGGCTGCATCTACTTCGAGCTCTTGACCGGGCGCCCGCCGTTCGACGGCGAGGGGCTCGGCGAGGTGCTGGGGGCGCACATCTACGCCGCCCCGCCGCAGCTGACCTCGCGGGTGGCGGGGATCTCTCCGGCGCTGGAGCATCGCGTGCAGGCCATGCTGGCCAAGACCGCGCCGGCGCGCCCGACCGCGACCGCGCTGCTGCGCGAGCTGGCGGCCGAGGCCGGGCAGCTCGCCGCCAGCACCGGCCCCCACCGGGGGGCGCCCGGGGGCGCCGCCACTCCAGGGCCCGGGCCGGGCCCCGCGCGCCTGACCGCGCCCGAGCCGCCGCCGCGCACGCCCGCGCCCGAGCCGCCGCCGCGCACGCCCGCGCCCGAGCCGCCGCCGCGCCTGACCGCGCCCGAGCCGGCGCCGCGCCTGACCGCGCCCGAGCCGGCGCCGCGCACGCCCGCGCCCGCGCCCACGCCAGCGCCCCCGCCACCGTACGCGCTGCCCCCACCGCACCTGGCCGCGCCGCAGTCGTCCGCCCTCAGCGAGCTGGCCGCCATCGGGCGCCAGCTGGCCGCGCAGCCGCGCCCGCCCCACCCGCAGCGGCCCGTCGCGGCCGCGCCTACCGTCCCCGGCGCCCGCGGCGGCGGCCGGCGCAACGCCATCATCATCGCCGCGCTCACCCTCGCGGTCGCCGGGTTCCTGCTGCTGCGTGCGCGCAGCCGCAAGCAGGGCAAGGCCGGCGCCACCGCCACCGCCGCCGACGCCAGGCAGAAGCAGCTGCCCATGTTCGACGTCAAGGCGCAGCTCGGCTGCCTCGATCGCGCCGGCCCGTGTCGCGGCGAGTCCATCGACGACCTGCTGGTCGACCGCACCGAGGTCGCCGCCGCCGACTGGGAGCGCTGCGTCGCCGCCCAGGCCTGCCCGGCGCTGCCCGCCGCGTCCGACCCGCAGCTGCCGCGCACAGGCGTCACCCGCTCCCAGGCCGAGACCTACTGCAAGTGGGCCGGTGGCCGTCTGCCCACGCCCGACGAGCACGAGGCCATCGCCCGTGGCAGCGACGCGCGGCCGATGCCGTGGGGGCAGGACCCGGCGACCTGCGCGCGCGCCAACCTGATGGGCTGCGGCGCCGGCCCGCTGCCGGTGGGCGGCCGCCAGGGCGGCGCGTCACCGTTCGGCCCGGTCGACGTCGTCGGCAACGTCGCCGAGTGGACCGGCGGGCGCTACGCCACCGACGTGTCGCCGACCTGGATCATGGGCGGCTCGTACCTCGACGCCGCCGCCGCGTCCTACCCGACCTATCGCACGCTGGCCGCCGCCACCCTGGCCGCGCCGCACATCGGCTTCCGCTGCGTCAAGGAGGCCCAGAGCTACAGCATCGGCTACGAGGAGCACGACAAGCTGCAAAAGCAGCTCGCCACCCGCCTGGCCCGCCTGCCCGCGCTGCCCGCGCTGCCCCGCCTCGCGGTGCAGCTCGAGGTCGCGGTCAGCGCACAGGCCGGCCGCACGCCGACCGACTACACCAAGCTCATCACCGACGTCCTCGCCGCCGGCGGCGTCGACGTGGTGGCCGCGGCGCCGGTGCGCCTGCACGTCGACTGTGTCGAGTCCCCCTACGGCAGCTTCAGCTACTCCTATGGCGGCATCCCGCCCATCGGCGGCGGCGGCAGCCCGGGCACCGAGATCAAGTGCACCCACCGCCTCGACGCCCCCGATCTGGGTCAGCCGCCGCTGACGCTGGAGGCCTTCGGGCGCACCCAGTCGGGCACCAGCGACGGCCTGTACGAGTCCGCGATCAAGGATCTCGGCGAAGAGGCCAGCCTGGCGCTGCTGCCGCTGTGGCTGGCGGTCGCCAGCGGGCAGGACGCGCGGGCGCCCGACCTGGCGCGCCACGCCGTCATGGGCAAGAGCTACTCGGGCCTCGAGGAGGCGCGCAAGGCGGTGGTCGAGCTGCTGGGGCGGCGCCAGCTGGCGCTGGATCCCGCCAGCGCCGCGTACCTCGCCATCGGCCGCGCCGACTTCGCCGGCTGCGCCGCGCTGGGGGCGCCCTGCGTCGGCGCGGTGGTCGACTGGCTGGAGTCGACCTACGGCCTGCGCGACCGGCTGCCCGCGGCGCGCGCGCTGGTGGTCCTGGGCAGCGTGGCCGAGCCGGCGCTGCGCGGCATGCTGCACGGCGTGGCCGACTACAGCCGCGACGGCACCATCTATGACAGCGACAGCCCCGAGCTGGTCGAGCTGCTGCAGGCGCTGGGCAAGGTCGGCACCGTGGACAGCGTGCCCGCGCTGGAGCGCTTCACCAAGGACCGGCGCCCCGACGTCGCGCGCGCGGCCCGCGACGCCACCGCCGCCATGCAGGCGCGGCCGTGAGCGCCAGCCGCTTCATCGAGCGCGCGCCACCGGCCGCGCTGCGCGGCTTCGTCGATCGCCTGTGGCTGCGCTGGCCCGGCGCCAGCCGCGCGCGCGCGACCGCGGTCGCCCCGGTGCGCGTGCTGCCCGACGGCTGTATCGATGTGCTGGTCCCGCTCGACGGCGCGCCCGCGCTGGTGGTCGGGGTCATGACCGGCGCCGTGCTGGTGCAGCCTCGCGCGGCAGGGCAGGTCGCGGTGCGCTTTCGCCCCGGTGGCGCGGCGCCCTTCCTGGGCGTGCCGGCCCGCGCGCTGACCGATCTCAGCGCCCCGCTGGCTGACCTCGGCAGCGTCTTCGGCGTCAGGCTGGCCCGCGCGCCCGCGACCCCGCGCGCCGCGCTCGACGCCCTGGAGGCCGCGCTGCTCGGGCACCTCGCCCGCGTGGCCCGCCCCGACCCGCGCGTGGCGCACGCCGCCGCCGCGCTGTTCGCGCCCGCGCCCCCCGATGTCGGCACGCTGGCCGGCCGCCTGGGCTGGAGCCGCCAGCACCTGACGCGCGCCTTCCAGCACCACATCGGCCTCGGTCCCAAGCAGCTCGGGCGCATCGCCCGCCTGCAGCGCGCCATCCTTCACCTGCAGCACGCCCCCGGGGCCGCCCTGGCCGAGGCCGCGCTCGACCTCGGCTACGCCGATCAGGCGCACATGTGCCGCGACTTCCAGGACCTCGCCGGGGTCAGCCCGACCACCGCGCGCGCCGCCACGGGTTCCATTTCTCCAATACGGTCGCTCTTGACCGAGGCATGGTCGTCGCCATGAAGAAGCTGACTGCGAACTTGATCGTGGACCGCATCGAGGACTGCCTGCCCTTCTGGGTCGATCGCCTGGGCTTTGGCAAGACCGTCGAGGTGCCCGAGGGCGCCGCGCTCGGCTTCGTCATCCTGGTGCATGGCGGCGTCGAGCTCATGCTGCAGAGCCGCGCCTCGGTGCAGAAGGACGTCGCCGAGGTCGAGCCCGGCCCGCACCGCAGCTCGCTGTACCTGGAGGTCGATGACCTCGGGCCCATCCGCGCCGCCCTGACCGGCTGGCCCCTGGTGGTGCCCGAGCGCACCACCTTCTATGGCGCGCGCGAGCTCATCGTGCGCGATCCGGCCGGCAATTTCGTGTGCTTCGCGGCGCACTGACGCCGGGGCCTTGACCGGCCGCCCGGCTTCGGCCAGATTGCTCGCCGCATGTCGCCGGTGTCTTAGCCACTCCTCGTCACTCTCGTGTCCCGCGGGGGCTTCACCACGTGAAGCCACCCGCCTGTGCGGCGCGCGGAGATCGTCGAGGTCTGGCTGATTCGACATCCGCCGATCATCCGTGCGCGTGCGCCTCCCGGGCGCTGACGCGACAGGACCACGCCTGGGCCAGCCTTGCCTTCTTTGCGCGGCGCTTCCGAAAGGAGGCCCGTCATGGCCCTTGCACGCCTTGCTTCGCAGCCCGTCTCCGTCTCCGTCTCCGTCTCCGTCACCTGGCACCTCCGCGTCGCCGGCGCGCCCGCCGTGCTGCGCGACTGCCCGCGCTGTGATGAGCGCCGCCGCTTCGTGTCGTCGGGGCGCTTCCGCGTCAACGCCTCGGGGCGTCGCCTCGACGTCTGGCTGATCCACCGCTGCGCCGCGTGCGACTTCACCTGGAACCGCACCGTGCACGAGCGCGTCACCCCCGCCGAGCTGGGTGCGCTGCTGCCCCGCTACGAGCGCAACGACGAGGCGCTGGCGCACGCCGTCGCCTGTGACGTGGGCGGCCTGGAGGTGGCGGCGCCCGCCGAGGTCGACCTGGTGGTCGACCGCCCCGCCATCGCCCCCGGGGTCGCCCTCGAGATCACGCTGCGCGTGGCGCCCGGCGCGGCCCTGCGCCTGGAGCGCCTGCTGGCGCGTGAGCTCGGCTGGTCGCGCAGCCAGCTGACCAGCGCCGCCGCCGACGGGGGCATCACCATCAGCCCCGGGGGCGTCGCCGCGCTGCGCAGGCCGGCCCGCGACGGCGCCCGCATCCGCATCCGCCTCGAGCCGCGCACCCAGCCCACCCCGGAGTAGCATCGAAGGCGCGATGCCCGACCTCGAGACCGCCAACCTGGACCTCATCCATCGCTATCTCGCCGCCGTGCAGGCCGGCGCGACTGGCGCCACCCTGGCCGCGTTCTATCACTCCGACGCCATCCAGGAGGAGCTGCCCAACCGCCTGGTCGCGCAGGGGACGCGGCGCGATCTGGCGGGCCTGCTGGCCAGCGCCGAGCGCGGCCAGCAGGTCATCTCCGAGCAGCGCTACCAGATCGTGCGCGAGCTGGCCCAGGGCGGGCGCGTGGCCCTGGAGGTCACCTGGTCGGGCACCCTGCGCATCGCGCTGGGCACCCTGGCGGCGGGCCACGTCATGCGCGCCCACCTCGCGATGTTCTTCGACATCGAGGCCGGTCGCATCCGCGGCCAGCGCAACTACGACTGCTTCGAACCCTGGTGACCGCGGCGCACCGAGCGGTGCACTACGGCGCCGTGGTCAGGGTCACCACCAGCTCGACCTGGTCGCTCTTGCCACAGTCACGCCGGGGCTGGCGCCACTCTTCACGGCGGGCTCGCCGCCGCCGCCACAACCCACCAGGCCGAGGCCAGCGGCGAGCAGACCGATCTGCGCCGTGGCCCCGCCGGCAAGCACCACGTGCCGCTGTCGCAGGCCTCAGCCTGAACTATTCTGTAACCACCAAAATAGATTCATTGATCCCCAGCCAGCTGGCCAGCCTCCCGGTGGCGAAGCCGAGCAGCGTCACCCGCCGGGCGTCGAGCAGCGGCGCCACCGCCTCCGGGGCCACGTCCTCGAAGCCATCGCGCGAGCCGTCCGGAGCGTGGCAGGCCAGGCAGCCCACGCCGTCGCCGCGCCTGAACACGAAGGCATCACCGTGGACCTCATCGAGGCCCATCGCGCGCAGCCCGGCCGCGGCGCCCACCGCCTGCGCGCGGGCGTCGAACTCCAGCACGCACGCCGGCACGTCGGCGTCGAGCCGCCCGCGCACCTCGACATGATCGACCAGCGGGGTCAGGTGCGGCACGCCCTCGACATCGACCGCGACTCGCTGCGCCACCAGCGCGCGCAGCGTCGCGGTGCGTACCGGGCGAAACCCCAGCGTGCCGCCGTAGCGAAACTCGTGCAGCAGGCGCGAGCTGCCACAGGTCTCGCCGCGGCGCTCGATCCAGCCCGCGCGCGGCCCCAGGAAGCTGTCGAGGCCGCGCTCGGGCTCGCTGCCCAGCGCCTGCAGCAGCAGGCCTGGCAGCGCCAGCCGCCCCGCCAGCCGGCGCGCGTTCTCCAGCGTGGCGCTCGACTGCTCGGCCGCCCAGGTCACCTGCAGGAGCTGGTTCTGCAAGATGATGCGCTGCCGGAGCCCCAGCCCCGCGGCCTCCAGCGCGGTGGCCTGCTCGACCACCGCGGCCAGCGCCTGGGAGTCGGCGTGGTACGCCAGCCCGGCCAGGGTGTCGATGACGTCACTGAACCGGCTGCGCGGCCGCTCCGCGGGCAGCGTCTGCGCGGGCAGGAAGTCACACGCATACGGGGTGCTCGGCCGCGGGGTCGTGCTGGCCCCCGCCAAGCGCACCGACACAGCGAGCAAGATCACGATCTTCAGCATTCGCATACCCGTCATGACGGGGCAGCGCGACGACCGTTAACGGAACCTCAGCGGCTCTCGACGAAGACGTCGGCGTTCACCGTGACCCGGCCGGCGCTGCCGACCACGTGGACCGCATGCAGCCGCCAGGCCCGGTCCAGGTCGGGGACGTCGCCGGGCTCGAAGGGCAGCGCCACGGTCAGGGTCGCGCCCGGCGCCACCACGAAGGGCTGGTCCACGTAGTGCGGCATCGGCTTGCCGCGGCCGCCCTCCCAGTGCGCGCGCAGGCTCCCGCTCAGCGCGGCGTCGAACGGGTTGTGCAGCGAGAAGCCGTGGCCCACGCCGCCGTCGGGCAGCGCGCCGAAGCCGGCCAGGGTCAAAGGCTCGATGCGCAGCGCGCGCAGGACCGGGGTCGCGGCCAGCCTGGCGTGGGTGGTGAGATAGCCGCCCTCGTCGGCGATCCAGTCGCTGCGCATCTGCGCCATCGGGCGATCATCGGGCGGGCAGGGGCCGAGCTTGCTGATCACGGCGTCGAGTGACGCTTCGCGGCGGCCCCACACGATGACGTGGTGGCCGTACAGCGCCGCCGACGGGGTCACGCCCGCGACGTTGATGCGGCCCAGGCGCGCGGGCAGGCCGCGCCACTGCTGACCGTCGTCCAGGCAATAGTCGGCCGGGTGGAAATCGTCGCCGGGGGCGTTCTCGATGAGCAGGCCGACGAAGCCCTCGTCGGCGGTGGGCAGCCGCGCTGGCTGCGGCGGCGCTGTCGGCGCCGGGGTGCGCGACGGGGTCGGCTCCTGCCGTGGGCTCTTCTTGCAGGCGGCCGGCAGCAGCGCCAGCGCAGCGAACGCGAAGGTCAGGGCGTGGCGTCGCACAGCGTCGAGCACGAGAACGAGGTCTCCGACTGGAAGTGCATCTCGCAGTCACAGTTGTCATTGATGCAGATGCGCGACGGCACCGCCTGATCGATGACACAGTCCGAGCACACCCGGCCGTGCGCACCGATGGTCGTCATGCACGCGCTCAGGCACGGGCTGATGTTGCCCGCGGAGCACGCCAGCGGCGTCGGCTCGCTCATGTAGAAGCCGCAGGTCAGCTGGCACAGCACGGCCAGGCTGGGCGCCGGCGGCGCGTCGGCGACGTCGCACGCGCTGGCGCAGTCGTCGATCTCACCCGGGCCGCCCACGGTGCAGGCGGGATCCCCGAAGCTGTCGATGAAGCCCTTGATGGCGGTGCCCTTGCTGAACAGGCAGTCGGCGCAGCCCTGGGCCAGGCCGTTGGTGCGGGCCCGGCAGCGCGCCAGGCAGAACTCGCTGTGCTTCTGCGTGCAGGTGCTCTCGCCGGCGGCGAGCTGACACTGGGTCTGGCACTGCGCCTCGTAGGCGCCGACCTCGACCACCGGCACGTTGACGGGCCGGCCGTCATCGCCGCAGCCCGTCAGCGTCAGCGCCATCGTCACCGTGGCCAGCGCGCTCGCCAGCCGCGGCCTAGTCATGGTGCCCCTTGCCCCGGTGCTCCTTGCGCTCTTCGCGCCGCTCCTCACGCTTCTCCTTGCGCTCCTCGCGGCGCTCGTGACGCTCCTCCTTGCGGCGCTGCCGCGCGGCCCAGCGCCCCGGGTTCCAGCGCCAGCGCCCGCCCGAGCGCACCCACACCCCGGGCACCCAGTCGGCGTCCGCGCGCTCGCCGACGAAGTGGCCGTCGATCCAGACCCAGCGCTTGCCGTCCCGGAACCAGTAGCCCTGGATCCAGATGTAGCCCGGGCGCATCTCGACGACCTCGCGCCGCGGCTGGGGCGGATCCTCGTCGACGTAGTAGGTCACCTCGCCACGACCGCGGATGACACAGGCCGGGGTCGCCGCCAGCAGGAGGCCCGCGAGGGCCGCGGCCATGGCCATGGATGTGAGCGATGACATGCGCATGGGACCAGCATAGCCCGGGGCCAGGTTTTTCGGGGACGCCGTGCGGCCCCGCGCATAAGATGGCGCCATGGGGAAGCGAGCCGCCGTGGCCATGGCGCTGGCGTTGCTGGGGGGCAGCACCGTCCTGGCGGCGTGCACACGCAACAAGCGCAAGCCCGCCGCGTCGCCGTCACCGCCTGCGACCACGGCCGCGCAGGTCGACGCCGCGCCTCTGCTGATGCCGATGCCGCCCGCCGAGGTGCGCAGCCGCGGCCCTGTGCGCGCGACCATCGCCCCCGATCGCGCCAGCGTCCCCGCCGGCGCGCCGCTGCTGCTCAGCCTCGGCATCGAGAACCTGGGCGACACCGAGCTGCAGTTCGACGTCGGCGGTGACTGGTTCGGCCAGAACCACCCGCTGCGCTTCGGCTGGGAGATCCGCGACGACAGCGGCGCCGTGGTCTGCGAGGTCGGCAAGACGCTGCCCGGGCCGATGGCCGGCGGCGGCGGCGGCTACCTCGCCAAGGTGGCGCCCGGCGCCAGCCACCAGGAGCACCTGCTGCTCAACCCGGTGTGCCCGGCCTTCAAGCGGCCGGGGCGCTACCGCATCACCCTGATGCGCGTCCTGACCCGCCACGAGGCGCTGCCCAGGGACACCCCGTGCGACTACATGATGGTGCCCGACACCACGCGGCTGGCCCCGGGTGCGCCCGATCCCCATGGCCGGCGCGATGCCGCCTGCATGGCCGCGCTGCTGGCCGCACCCGCCGTCGCCGCCGACTTCAGCCTCGAGATCACGCCCCATGACTCCGCCGCGCTGCGCACGCGCCTGGCCGCGGTGCCCAAGGAGCAGCTCGACGCCGCCAGGGCCGGCGAGAACTCCCTGGAGGGGGCCTACTCCAGCTATGGCAGCTGGTTCTGCGACGAGGTGCGCTGCGGCTGCCCCGACGACATCCTGTTCCATCGCGTGGACGACTGGCTGGCCAAGGCGCTGGCCGAGGTGCCTGCCACGCTGCCGCTGTCCTGCCCTTAGACCAGTGAGCCGACCATGAGCGACGAACCCACCCTGGTGCATCAGCTGAGAGCCTGGGCCCGCAAGGCCCCCGACGACGCCGCGCTGCACGAGCGCACCGCCAGCGGCTGGAACAGCATTACATGGCGTCAATATGATCAGCGGGCACGTCAAGTCGGTCGCGCGCTGCTGGCGCTGGGGCACCAGCCCGGCGAGGCGGTCGGCATCGTGGCCAAGAACCGCTACGAGCTGGTGGTCACGCAGCTCGGCGTGATGAACGCCGGCGGCGTACCGGTGCCCATCTACAAGACCTCGACCCCGGAGCAGATCGCCTGGATCCTCGACCACGCGGGCGCCCGCCTGGCCGTGGTCGACGGCGCCGCCGAGGCCAGCAAGCTGGCCGGCCAGCGCGCCGCCATGCCGAAGCTCGAGCGGCTCATCCTGCTCGACGCCGCGCCGGGGGCCGACCCCGGGTTCACCATGCCGTGGCCCGACTTCCTGGCCAAGGGGGCCGAGGGCGCCGCCGCCGACAAGGCGCTGGAGGCGCGCCTGACCGGGCTCGATCCCGACGCGCTGGCCTTCCTCTGCTACACCTCGGGCACCACCGGGCGTCCCAAGGGCGTCATGCTGTCGCACACCACCCTGACCGGGATGTCGGCCAAGGTGCTGTCGCGTTTCGGTCGCAAGCGCGATCGCATCCTCAGCTACCTGCCGCTGTCGCACATCGCCGAGCAGATCTTCTCGGTGCTGCTGCCGCTCGACGAGGGCGCCGAGGTCTTCTTCTGCGACGACCTCACCAAGCTGCGCGAGTTCCTGCCCGAGGTGCGCCCCACGCTGTTCCTCGGCGTGCCCCGGGTGTGGGAGAAGTTCCAGGCCGCGCTGACCGCCAAGCTGGCCGAGGCCACCGGGATCAAGGCCAAGCTGGCGCGCTGGGCCATGGCCACCGAGCTCGAGGCCTTCAAGCGCCACGTCGCCGGCAGCGGCCACGTCAGCAAGCTGCGCCGAGGCCTCGCGCACCGGCTGGTGCTGTCGAAGATCCACGCCCGCCTCGGGCTGGACGCGGTGCGCACGGCGTCGACCGGCAGCGCGCCGACGCCGCCGGCCACGCTGGAGTTCTTCGCCTCGCTGGGGCTGCCGCTGCACGAGGGCTACGGCCAGACCGAGACCTCGGGCCTGCTGACCACGTCGCTGCCGGGTCGCCCGGTGGTCGGCACCGTGGGCCAGGCGCTCGACGGCATCGAGCTGCGCATCGCCGAGGACGGCGAGATCCTGGCGCGCGGCAGCACGCTGTCCCGGGGCTACTTCAAGGACGAAGAGCAGACCCGCGAGCTGTGGGCAGACGGCTGGCTGCACACCGGGGACATCGGCGAGCTCGACGCCAGCGGCACCCTGCGCATCACCGACCGCAAGAAGGAGCTGCTCAAGACCAGCGGCGGCAAGTACATCTCGCCGCAGGCCATCGAGGCCAAGCTCAAGACCATCCGTGGCGTCGGCCAGGCCGTGGTCATCGGCGACGGCAAGAACTACGTCACCGCGCTGCTGGCGCTGGATCCCGAGGCCGCGCCCGCGCTGGCCGCCGAGCTGGGCCTCGCCGCCAGCGACCCCGGGGCGCTGGCCCGCGAGGCCAAGGTGCGCGAGCACTTGATGGCGCGCATCAACGCCGAGGTCAACCCCGGCCAGGCCCGCTACGAGAGCATCAAGCGCATCGCCGTGCTGCCCGGCGAGCTCTCGGTCGCCGGCGGCGAGCTGACCCCGACGCTGAAGCTGAAGCGCAAGGTGGTGGCCCAGAAGTACGCCGCCGAGATCGCCAGCCTGTACACAGGAGACGGCGGCGACGCCGGGTAGGGCTACTCCACCACCAGGCGATCCCCGGCCGAGCGTCCGTAGGTCTCGGGGGCGTACATCTCCTCGGCCTTGGCCGGCGGGACCACGAAGCTGCCCAGCGTGGTCGCGCGCGCGAAGTAGACATACTCGTGCACGCCGTCCCACAGCTGGCTGGTGAAGGCCTCGGCGCGCTCGTCGTGCAGCTCCTGGTGCTCGTACCAGCTGCGTGACCACCACCAGTACGGGCTCTCCTCGGCGTCGTCGGGCAGCGAGCCGGTGCTGGCCAGCGCGCTGTTCTGCGCCTCCAGCCCGGCCGGCAGCGGATCGGTCAGCGCGACGTGATAGCGCCGCGTGGGCGCCACCATGGTGACCCGCACGCGCACCAGCGCCCCCGCGCGCACGTGCCAGACGCCGTGGTCGTCGCGGCGCACGTCGTCGGGCCGGTCCACCGCCTCGTAGCCGCGCAGCACGGTGAAGCCATGCTCGGCTGCCGGCGGCGCCAGATCAGTCGACGCCGAGCGCATGCCGACGCGGTAGTACAGGCGGCCGCTGCCGCGCTTCTGCAGCACCAGCGTCTGCGCGGCAGCGCTGCGCGCCACGAAGGCCATCGGGATCGCGAGGCGCTGCTGGGTCGCGCTGCGGCCCGCGAAGCGCTGCGGCTCGGCCTGCAGCTCGCCGAACCAGGTCTCGGCGGTGAAGTCGGGCACGGTGGCCTCGAAGGCGTGGAAGTAGGCCTGCAGCGCCAGCAGGACCCAGGCGTTGTCCTGGGTCGAGCCCCAGTGGCCGGCGCGCCGATGCGCCATCAGGCCGCGCACCACCTTGGGGATGAGCTCGGCCAGCGCAGGATCGGCCGCGCGATCCGCGATCAGCGCCGAGAGCAGGATGCCGTCGACCCGGCGGTCCGACCCCAGCAGCAGCTGCTCGGCGTCGTCGAGGTGGGTGACCCAGTGCGCGGTGCCGGCCTCCTCGACCACGCGGTTGGCGACGTGGCGCCGGAGCTCGGCCAGCGCCCTGGCCGACCTGGCGTCGCCGGCCAGCACTGGCCACAGCCAGCCCAGCGTCTCCAGCTCGTGGTCGGCCAGCTTGACCTCGGCCAGCAGCTTGCGCGCGCGCGGAAGGTCGCGATCCCCGAGCAGCGCGCGCACGTACAGCGCGTAGGCGACCAGGGGCCGGCGCGCGGCGGGCCGGTAGCCCTCGTCCTTGATCAGCTGCTGCTCGAGGTGGCGCAGGTGGTCGCGCGCGGACGCCAGGACCTGCGGGTCGACCTTGAACTTGCGGGCGCTGGCGCGGGCCAGCGCGTGGGTGACGTGGATCGACACCAGCGGCCAGCTGCGGTTGTCGCTCCAGAAGCCCCAGCCGCCGTCGCTGTTCTGCATGGCGCCGAGGCGGAGCAGATCGCGCCTCATGGCGGCCTCGATGTCGGCCTGCGGCGGCAGGCCGCTGGCCTGGAGGCCCGCCAGCACGTCGCCCAGCGCCGCCACCGCCAGCACGCGCGACGACACCTGCTCGGCGCACTCGTAGGGGTAGCTGGTCAGGTACAGCACGGCGTCGGTCAGGGCCTGTAGCTCGGTCGAGCCGGTGGTGACCTCGACGCCGCCGAACTGCTTGAACACTGCGCCGGGCGCGCGCACCGGCAGGCTGATGGCGCCGCCGGGCTGGTCGATGACGCCGTAGGTGGCCACCGCCTCGCTGGTGGCCGGCGTCCACACCGGGATGGAGAGCTCGGCGGCGTCGCTGGGGTCGCCCAGGCCGGCGCCGCTGCCGACACCGACGATCTGGAAGCGCGCCTTGCCGGCCTGCACCGCGGCGGCCGGGAACTGCAGCTCCAGCCGATCGTGCGCGGGCACCACGACCTTGCGCCCCGCGCTGCTGCCGCCGGCGCCCGAGGTCGCGCCGGTGCCCAGCAGCTGGGCGTTGTCGGCGCGCACCACGACGTCCACCGTCATCGCCAGGGAGGTCTGGTTCTGCACCACCACGGCGAGCTGGAAGCGGTCGCCGAAGTTCAGGAAGCGCGGCAGCGCCGGCCGCACCATCAGCGGCAGCCGCGCCGTCAGCGCCGACTCGCCGACGCCGAACTGGCGCCCCCCCGCGACCGCCATCGCGCGCACGCGATAGCGCGTCAGATTGCCCGGCAGCTCGACCTCCACGCGGGCCCGACCGTCGGCGCCGGTGATCACGCTGGGCGCCCACGCCGCCAGCGGGGCGAAGTCGCTGCGCACGGTGACCGCCTTCGGGGCGCTGCTTCCGAAGCTCGCGAAGCTGCGCGCATCGACCGCCTCGCCCTCGGGGCGGATCAGCGAGTCGTCATCCAGCCACAGCTCGCGCGGCGGCGCCGGCCCGTCGTCGCCCGGCCGGCGCAGCACCACGCTGTCGCGGGTCTGGTCGAGGTCGACCTCGGCGCGCCGCCGCGGGTAGAAGACCTGCAGCGGATCCTCGGGCGCCTCGCCCGACAGCGCCAGCACGGCGTCGTCGACCACGACCACCGCGATCTCGGCGCCGGCGACCGGCTTGCCGGTGGCGTCACGCACCTCCAGCGCGACCTCGGTGTGCTCGCCAGGGGCGAGCTGGGCCTGCTTCGGCGTCGCGGTGACCGCGAGCGTGCGCGCCAGCGGCGGCACCGCCAGCTCGAGCGTGCCACCCGCGTAGGCCGGTCGGCGCGCCTGTCGGGGCAGCGGCCGCCCGCGCTCATCGATGGCCACCGCCGAGCCGACCAGCTCCACCCGCAGCCACAGGTTGGGCACATGGCCCTCGACGATCGGGAGCTCCAGCGTGTGCGTCGGTCCCGTCATGCTGAAGCGGCGCGCCTCCAGGAGGCCGCTGCGCGCCAGCACCATGACGCCCTCGGCCGGGAAGAACGGCGACTGCACCAGCACGCGCGCGACGTCGCCGGCGCGGTAGCTCTTGCGATCCGGGATCAGGGTCACGGCCTGCTTGTCGAGGTCGCGCTGGGGCAGCGCGCGGCCGCCCGAGACCCAGCGGGTCAGCTCGGTGAAGCTCTCGCGCCCGGCGCTGTCCTTGACGGTGGCGCGCAGGTAGTACATCCCGCCGACCTTGGCGGTGAAGCGGCAGGGCAGCGGCTCCGAGGTCGAGGTCAGGTCGCAGTCCTGGCGCTCCAGCTCGCGCTCGGTCCAGGTGCCGGCCTCGACGACCCACTCGGTGCGGCTGGCGTTGACGTTGACGGCGCGACCCGCGACCGCGCGGCCATCGAGGTCGGTGACCAGCGCCTCGACCACGATGGGCGCGCCGGGATCGGTGAACATGCGCTCGCTGCGCAGGCCGACGTAGAGATCAGCGCTGTGCACCAGCGTGCTGGTGGAGCCGGTCTGGGACTGCCGGTTGACGTCCATCACGCTGGCCTCGGCCGTGACACGTACCGGAAGTGGGCGTGTTTTCGGCATCGAGATCTCTACAGCCTGTACATGGCTGCCGCTGGCGTCGGTCTCGCCCGCGTAGTGAACGCCGCTGAGCCCGCGGCGCCGTCGCTGCCGGCTGCTGTAGTCGCGGTAGGTATACTCTCGCGTCCACCACGGCACGAAGCGGCCGAACACGAAGTCGTCACGACCTGGCGGCGTGTAGCTGACCGGCTCCTGGACCACGTTCCAGTCGACCTCGGCGCCACCCAGACCGCCGCCCGAGAAGTAGCTGGCGGTGGCGCGCAGCTTCAGCGTGTCGCCGACATGGACCACCCCGGGTTCCGGGCTGACCACGACCTCGAACTCGGGGCGCCGGAACTCCTGGATCGCGAAGCGGTGCCTGGCGTACCGCACCAGCACACCGCGCGGCCGCGGCTCCAGCCCGAGGTGGATCCCGGCCTCGCCCAGGCGAACGTCGCCCGGCAGCGTGAACTGGGCGTCGAAGCTGCCCAGCGCGCCCAGCTTGGCCTTGCCGGCCGCGATCTGTGCGCCGTCGTCGTCGGTGACGAGGTAGCTGACGCTGCTGGACTGCACCCCGATGCTGCCGAGGTCGGTGGTGTCGCCGCCCCGGGTGTTCTGCAGGCCACGCACATAGCCCTTGAGGTGCACCGTCTCACCGGGCCGGTAGGTGTGGCGGTCGTCCCACACCAGCCACTGCAGGCTGGGCTCGCGGTCGGTCTCGAAGCTCCATGCGGTGCCGGTCACCATGGCGACGTCGTCGCCCTTCTGCGCCAGCAGCAGCTGCGGTGCGTTCTCGGTGTCGTACAGGATGGCCGGCTCGTCGTCGCCGGCGCCGTCGGCGAAGTCCCCGGGCGCGGGCTCGGGCTCGATCTCGATCTCGAACTCGTCGTCGGGCGCGTCGGGGTCGCTCGGGCTGGGCGTCGGTCTGGGCGCGCTGGGATCGGGCGGCGGGGGCGGCGGCAGCGGCCGGAGCGGCGTCAGCGCGAAGCGGGTCAGGCCATCGGCGCCCGAGGTCAGCGTGACGCCGTTCGGCACGGTGGTGATGGTGACTCCGGCCTCGGGGGCGCCATCGGCCAGGCGGGTGGTCAGCACCACGGCGTCGCGTCGATCATGGAAGGCATCGACGCCGAGGCGGGTGGCCTGCACCCAGCTGGCGGAGGCCTGCCGGCGCTGCTTCGACCCGGGCGGCAGCGGGACGTCGACCACGACGACGCGATGGCCGAGGCCCCGGGGCAGCGCGGGCGACAGATCCAGCGCCACCTCGGCGTCCTCGTCCGGGGACGGTGGCGGCTTGACGGTGGTCTCGAGCAGCTTGGCCCACGCCTTGGGCGCCGGCTCGTCACGGCTGTCCTGCACGCGCGCCCAGCGCTCGAAGTCGGCCAGGTTGGCCAGGGTCGGGGTGACGGCCCAGACCCGCAGGCGCAGCTGGGGCAGGTTGCGCGCCCGCACCAGCAGCGTCGGCTTGCCGCGTGGGTCGAGGGTCATGAAGCGGCGCAGGCCGCCCAGCGTGGCTTCGCGCTCCAGCATCTCGAAGCTGAACTTCTGCGCCTTGCCCAGGGGCTGGCCGTGGACATCGACGATGTCGCCCGCCAGCGCCACGGTGTAGGTGGTGCGCGGACGCAGCTTGCCGGTGATGGTGAGCTGGCGGCCGTCGAGCGCGAGCTCGAGGTCGCGCGGCGTCGGGGTCACGGTGACCTGGCGCTGCTTGAAGCGCCTGGCGTCGAGGTCGTTGCTGAAGCGCAGGTACAGGCGACTGCGCGGGTCGCACCTGCGCTGCCCGCTCGACCACGAGCAGCTGGCGTCGTCGACCTTCAGGTCGCCATAGGTCGCGAAGCCGAACTGCAGCCGCTCGGTGGTCTTGCGCGGCCCCTCGGCCGACGGTGTGCCGGGGCCGATGACGACCGCGGCCTCGATGCCCCGGGGCAGCTCGTCGCGGGTGCGGAAGGCCAGCCAGCGCGGTCCCGGCGCGGTGCCGGTGTCGTCCTCGATGGCCTTGATGCGGCTCTTCAGCTCCTCGTCGCGGTCGAGCTCGGCGCGCGGCACCAGCTCGAGAGCGTCGCCCTTGCGACCGGCGACGCTGATGGTGGCCAGCACCGCGGCGGGGTCGATGGCCTGATCGAAGGTCGCCACCATGATCGGGCGCAGCGTGCCGACGGTGCCCCAGGGCGACGAGTCCCTGAGCTCGAGCGGCGCCGTCATGAAGGAGAAGCGCGTCGCCGCGGCCAGGGTGCCGCCCACCGCCGAGCGCGTTCCGGCGGGGATCTCGACCGTGTAGCTGGTCGACCCGGCGAAGCGGGTCAGCGGCGGCGGCGCGGTGCTGCCCGCGGGGGCGCGGCCGCGGGGCTCGAACAGCGCGGTCTGGGTGCCGACCCAGCGCCAGGCGCCGACCACCGGGGGCGTGATGGTGATGGGCGGAGCAGGCGGCGTCGCGGTTGACAGCTCGAGCATCGGCTGCGAGAAGGTGACGCTGATGCTGGGCGCCATCTCCTGGAGGTCGCCCTCGGGCGCATAGCGCAGCACGGTCAGCGCTGCGGACGCGCCGGCGGGGGCGGCGCCGCCGGGTGCGGCCTCGGTCGGGAAGTCGATCTGGGTGGTCCCCCCGGCGCGCGGTGGCGGTGCGCGGCGCTCGCGCAGCGCCAGCTCGACCTGGGTCGCCGGGGCGGCACCCAGAGACGGCACCCGCGCCAGCACGGCCGCGACCTCGGTGGCGGTCAGCGCACGCCCGACGCTGGCTCCGGGCGGGGCCGGCAGCTCCGCGCCCGGGGCCTCGAGCAGCGCGAGGTCGACGCCCTCCAGCGCCGCGACCTTGGCCGCCGGCCCACCGCGCGGGTGCTCGGCCCGTCGCGCCGGACAGCCCAGCAGCAGCACCACGGCCATGCCCGCGACGATCCCGAACCCGCGCACCACGACAGCCTTGGTCATCCGGTCCCCCCGACCGGAGAATAACGCCTGGCGCGAGGGGAAGATCGCCTCCTGGCGCCAGATGCAGCCAGACGCAGCCAGATGCAGCCGGCTGCGGCCGGCTGCAGTCAGATGCAGCCGGCTGCGGTCAGAGCCACTCGGCCCTCACCTCAGCCGTGGTGGACCAGCTCCAGCTTGTGGCCGTCGGGGTCGCGCACGAAGGCGGCGAAGTAGCCCGCACCATAGTGCGGGCGCTGCCCGGGGGCGCCCTCGTCGCTGCCGCCGCTGGCCAGCGCGGCGGCCCAGGCCGCCTCGACCGCGGCGTCGCTGCTCGCGGTCAGCGCCAGGTGCGTGCCCGGGCCGGCGGCGTGCGCCTCGGGGCGCGCGAACAGCGCCAGCTTGTCGTTGCCACCGGGGGCGCCATAGCCGGCGGCGCGCTCGTAGGTCCACACCCGGACCTGCCCGAGCGGCGCCAGCACGGCGTCATAGAAGGCGATCGAGCGAGGCAGCTCGCGGACGCCGAGCGAGACGTGATCGAGCATGGTGAGACGACGTTAGGGCCCGCGAACGAATATCTCAATCGCTCTCGCGACCGAGCCATCAGGGAGCGCCGTCGCCGTTGAGCGCAGATCCACGCTCGTGCCACCGCCGCGAGCACCTGGGGCGTGCGCAATGCAAATTTGTTGAGCGTTTACGCATTTTGTCATTGACACGATATATGGGTGGCGCTCGAGCCGAGGCAGAGCTGCGTGCTGGGATGCATCCTGGGCGTCACCAGCTCGCGCCTGGGCGCGCCGGCGACCTGGTCGGTCGATTCTCGCGTCAGCGTCACGCTCCGTCGCACCAGGTCGCTGCCAGGACGGTCCAGATCTGCATGGTAGGAAGAACGTGCGCACACGAGCAGGAGGCCGGGATGACGCAGGTGCAGGTGGTGGGGGCGGCGAGCGAGATCAAGCAGGCGGATGGCCGGGTCGTCCAGGCGGTCGAGCGGCGCAAGCGAGCCGAGGCCGAGGAGGTCGCGGCGCTGCTCGACGCGCGCGCGCTCGGCGTGCACCAGGCGCTCGGGTTCGCGTCGTTTCACGAGTATGCCGAGGCCCGCTTGCAGCTGTCGGCGCGGCTGGCCTACGAGCGCGTGCGCGTGGTTGAGGCGCTGACCATGCTGCCGCGCACGCGGGCGGCGCTGGCCGCGGGCGTGGTCGGCTACTCGGCAGTGCGCGAGCTCACGCGCGTGGCAACACCCGCGAACGAGCTGGCCTGGCTGGAGCGCGCCGCCGGCCGCACCGCGCGCGAGGTCGAGCGCCTGGTCGCTGGCCATGTCCTCGGCGACGACCCCGATGACACCCCCGATCCCGCGGAGGTCCTGACGCCGGTCAGCTTCGAGCTGACGCCCGCGACCCGGGCGCTGCTGCGCGAGGCGCGCCAGCAGCTGCACAGGGACGCCGGCCAGCGCCTCGACGACGATGCCTTCATCGCAGAGTTGGTGCGGCGCGCCCTCGCCGGCGACCGGCGCAAGCCCGGCACGCC
>JADYYK010000004.1 GCA_020853705.1 Deltaproteobacteria bacterium | reverse complement strand
TGGAGACTCACGAGCACGAGCACGAGCACGAGCACGAGCACGAGCACGAGCACGAGCACGAGCACGAGCACGAGCACGAGCACGAGCACGAGTCCGAGCACGATCCCGAGCACGAGCACGAGCACGATCCCGAGCACGAGCACGATCCCGAGCACGAGTCCGAGCACGATCCCGAGTCTCGATGCCGCGGTGGTGGGCGTGGTGGTGAAGCCCGATGGCGGAGCCGGGGCGCGTGTGCCCACGGGGAAGCCGGTCGCCAAGGGCCCGCTGGCCTGGTGTCGCAAGGTCAAGGCCGTGGTCTGCAAGGCGGGCGACAGCGACGAGTGCGACAGGTGGCAGGCCGACCTCGCAAAATGGGCTGATTTTCCGCCCGATGCGCAGGAGACCGTGGAGGCGGGGTGTCGCGAGATCTATCCCCGCGCGCTGGCCGACGAGCGCGAGCGCGCCAACTGGGCCAAGGGGGCGCCCTGACATGCAGCGCATCACCAATGCTTCGGAGCGGCGGCTGGCCGCGAGCCCGAGTCGGCTGCGCGTGCTGCTGGGGCCGCAGCGCGGGCTGGAGGTCACGCTGCCTGCGGCGGGGCTGCTGGTCGGCGCCGATCCGACCGCGGGGCTGGCGCTGCAGGACGGCGCGGTGTCGGGCCGGCACTGCACCATCGTGCCCGGCGAGCACGGCTTCACGGTCGCGGACCTGGGTTCACGCAATGGCACCTGGCTGGAGGACGTCGCGCTGACCCGGGCCACCGTGCCGGTGGGCACCATCCTGCGCGTCGGCGGCACGCTGCTGCAGCTCTTGCCCGCGGAGGAGACGCTGGCCATCCCGCCCAGCGCGGCGCCGGCGTTCGGCGAGCTGGTCGGCGCCAGCGTGGCCATGCGCCAGGTCTATGCCCTGCTGGAGCGCGCCAGCGCGTCGGACGCCACCGTGCTGCTGGGCGGCGAGAGCGGCACCGGCAAGGAGCTGGCGGCGCGCGCCATCCACGCCGCCAGCCCGAGGCGCGACGGCCCCTTCGTGGTGTTCGACTGTGGCGCGGCCAGCGACAACCTGATCGAGAGCGATCTGTTCGGCCATGTGCGCGGCGCCTTCACCGGCGCCAGCACCGATCGGGTCGGCGCCTTCGCGGCGGCCCACCAGGGCACGCTGCTGCTCGACGAGATCGGGGATCTGCCGCTGCAGCTGCAGACGCGCCTGCTGCGCCTGCTGGAGTCGGGCGAGGTCACCCCGCTGGGCGGTCGCCGCAGCGAGCGCTATGACGTGCGCATCCTGGCCGCCACCCACCGCGATCTGTGGCGCGAGGCCGAGGAGGGCCGCTTCCGTGCCGATCTCTACTATCGCCTCGCCGTGGTCGAGGTCGAGCTGCCCGCGCTGCGTCGGCGCCGCGACGACGTCCCGGTGCTGGTGCGACGCTTCCTGGCGCGCGGCCCGCTGGCCGACGCCGAGCTGGCGGGCCCCAACCTGGAGCGCCTGATGGCGCACGCCTGGCCCGGCAACGTGCGCGAGCTGCGCAACGTCATCGCGCGCGCGGTGGCGCTGCGCCCGCCCGGCGCCGGCTTCGCCGAGCTGCCCATCCTGCTGGGGCCGGCCCGCCGCGACGCCGCTGGCGCCGTCGACCCCGTGCCGGTCGCCGATCGCCCCTACCACGACGCCAAGGCCGAGCTGCTGGAGCGCTTCGAGCGCAGCTACCTCACCGATCTGCTGTCACGGCAGGCCGGCAACCTGTCGCAGGCGGCGCGCCAGGCCGGCGTGGAGCGCAAGTACCTCTACCGTCTGCTCGACAAGCACGGCCTCGGCCGCGGCCGGTCAGCCCCCGGGCCCGGGGAGGTGGACGACGACTGACCGACCGCGGCCGCTCGGTCAGTGGGCGACCGAGTTGGGCGGCCCCTTGGGCGGCGCAGCCTCGGGGGCCTCGGGTTCGATGGGGCCGCGCTTGCCGTCGATGCGCTCCGACAGCTCCTGCAGGTTCTTTGACAGCTTGGCCATGGCCTGGCCGACGTCGGCCGCCAGGTGGCTGCTGGCGTGGGTGACCTTCTTCTCGAGGTCGCGCAGCCGGGGCTCCAGG
The DNA here is from genome assembly GCA_020853705.1 of Deltaproteobacteria bacterium. GTDB lineage: Bacteria > Myxococcota_A > Polyangia > Haliangiales > JADYYK01 > JADYYK01. The sequence goes on along the minus strand of JADYYK010000004.1, from coordinate 9,696 downwards.
CGGTGCCAGGTCTCGAGGGCGTCCTTCTGCGCGCCGCGCACGCGCTTCTCGACGTCGCTGCTCAGGGAGCGCAGGCGGGCCCAGGTCTCGTCGAGCTTCTCTTGCGTGTTCATGCTTCACCTCGCCGCAGGGGTTGACCGGGCCGCGAGCTTGCGCTGGAGTAGCGCCACGCAGCCCGGAAGGGTGGACAGCTCGGGGTAGTCGGCCTCGCGCAGCTCCACGTGCAGGAGCTCGCCGAGGCGCAGCGTGAAGGACAGGAAGTCCATCGAGTCGAGATCGAGATCCTGCCGCAGGTTGGTGGTGGGCCCGATCTGGGCGCGCTCGATCTCCGGCGCGATCTCGGTCAGGGCGTCGAGCACGGTGGTCTCGAGCTCTTGCTTGGTCGCGGTCATGGTTGCCCCGGGCGCGCGAGGTGGCGCGCGATGTCGGACAGGAAGCGGCCGCCCTGGTGGCCGTCGCTGGCGCGGTGATCCGCGGCCAGGGTGGCGGTCAGCACCGGGCGCACCACGATGCTGCCGTCGCTCTCGTTGACCCAGGGGCGCGGGCGCACGCGGCCCATGCCCACCAGCGCGACCTGGGGCGGGTAGATCACGCCGTGCACCAGGTCGACGCCCTGGTCGCCCAGCGCGGTCAGGGTCAGGGTGCCGTCGGTCAGCTCGGCGCCGCGCAGCCCGCCGGTGCGCGCGCGTGTGGTCAGATCGAGCAGGGCGTGCATGAGCTCGGGCACGGTGAGCTGGTCGGCGTCGTGGATGGCGGGCGCGATCAGGCCGCCGCCGCGCAGCGCGATGGCCACGCCGAGGTGGACGCGGGACGACCGGTGGTGCGCGCCGTCGATGAAGTGGCCGTTCAGGTCGGGGTACTCGCGCGCGGTGTGCGCCACCGCGTGGGCCAGCAGCGCGACCGGAAGGATGTGCTCGGTGGTGGCGCTGGCGTCGTTGTGGCGCTGCAGCCAGCCCAGCGCGGGCGCCAGATCGATGTCGAGCTGCAGGTAGTAGTGCGGGATGTCGCGCTTGGAGCGGGCCATGCTGGCGCCGATGGCGCGGCGCATGGCGGCGCGCTGGGCCGCGTCGGGCGGACTGGCGCGGCGAGGGCGCGCGGGCGACGTCGGCGCCGGCGCAGGCACGGCAGCGGGCGCCGGCGCGGCAGCAGCTGGCGTGGCCGCGGGCTGGACGCTGGCGACATCGTCGCGGGTGATGGCGCCGTGCGGGCCGGTGCCGGTGATGCTGCACAGGTCGAGGCCGCGCTCGCGGGCGAGCTGGCGTGCGGCGGGGGAGGCGCGGACGGCGCCGGGAGAGGGCGCCGGAGCAGCCGCTGGAGCCGGCGCAGCAGCTGGCGCCGGAGCAGCAGTTGGAGCCGGAGCCGCAGCAGGAGTTGCAGCAGAGACCGCCGCGGGAGCCGCCGCAGAGACCGCCGCAGCAGCCGCCGCAGGCGCCGCGATGTCCGTCGGGCTGCTGATGCGCGCCAGGGGCGTCCCCACCGGGACCTTGCGGCCGACCTCGACCAGCAGGCTCTCGATGACGCCGTCGTCCCAGGTCTCGACGTCGATGGCGCCCTTGTCGGTCTCGATGGTGACCACGACGTCGCCGCGGTGCACGCGGTCGCCGGGCCTGACCGCCCACTCGACCACGGTGCCCGACTCCATGTCGGCACCCAGGGCTGGCAGCTTGAGCTCAGCCACGACCCACCGCCTGCATCGCGGCGCGCACCACGCCCTCGACCTGGGGCAGCGCGGCCTGCTCCAGGTGCTGCGGATACGGGATGGGCACCTCGGCGCTGCACACCCGGGCCACCGGCGCGTCCAGCTCGTAGAAGGCCTGCTCGGCGATGCGCGCCACCACCTCGCCGGCGAAGCCACCAGTGCGCCAGCCCTCGTCGATGACCACCGCGCGCCGGGTGCGCCGCACCGACGCCATCACGGTGGCGTCGTCCAGCGGCCTGAGCGTGCGCAGATCGATGACCTCGGCCTCGACGTCGCGCGCCGCCAGCTGCTCGGCCGCGGTCAGCACCTTGCCCAGCGAGCCGCCCGAGGTGATCAGGGTGACGTCGCGCCCGGGCCGCCGCACCGCCGCCCGATCGAGGTCGACCGCCCCGGCGTCGTCGGCGAGCTCGCCCTCCAGGTTGTACAGGCCGACGTGCTCGAAGATGATGACCGGATCGGGCGAGCGCAGCGCCGTCGCCAGCATGCCGCGGGCGTCCTCCAGCGTGGCCGGCGCGACCACGCGCAGCCCGGGCACGTGCGCGTAGTAGCCCTCCAGGCTGTGCGAGTGCTGCGCCGCCAGCTGGCGCCCCGCGCCGGTGGCCATGCGGATGACCACCGGCACGCCGAGCTGCCCGCCCGACATGTGGCGCGCGGTGGCGGCGTTGTTGATGATCTGATCGAGGGCCAGCAGGCTGAAGTTGACCGTCATGATCTCGACGATGGGGCGCAGCCCGCCCAGCGCGGCGCCGATGCCGGCGCCCACGAAGCCGCCCTCGCTGAGCGGGGTGTCGCGCACACGGTCACGCCCGAAGCGCTCGGCCAGCCCCTTGCTGACCGCGTAGGCGCCGCCGTACGCGGCCACGTCCTCGCCCATCAGGATCACGCGCGGGTCGCGCTCCAGCGCCTCGGCCAGCGCGGCGCGCAGCGCCTCGCGGTAGGTGGTGCGGCTCATGGCGCCACCTCGGCCATGACGTGCCGCGTGAGCTCCTCGATGGGCTCCAGCGCGCTGGCGTCGGCGAAGCTGACCGCGTCCTCGACCTCGCGCGCCACGTCCTGCTCCAGCGCCGCCAGCGCGGCGTCGTCGAGCTGGCCCCGCGTGCGCAGCCGCCCGGCCAGCAGCGCGATGGGATCGCGCTGCTTCCAGCGCGCGACCTCGTCGCTGCCGCGGTACAGCTCGGCGTCGAACATCGAGTGGGCGCGGAAGCGGTAGGTCCGGCACTCCAGCAGGAACGGCTTGCCGGCGCGCACCCGCTCGACGGCGTCGCGCGCCGCGGCCGCGACCACCTCGACGTCCATGCCGTCCACGCTGGCGGCGTCGACCCCGTAGCCGCGCGCGCGCAGCACCAGATCGGGCTGGGCCTGGTAGCGCTCCAGCGCGGTGCCCATGGCGTACAGGTTGTTCTCGCACACGAACAGCACCGGCAGCTGCCACAGCGCGGCCAGGTTCATGGCCTCGTGGAAGGCGCCCTCGGCGACCGCGCCGTCGCCGAAGAAGCACGCCGTCACCTGCGGCCGCCCCAGCGTGCGATCCGCCAGCGCCAGCCCGACCGCGACCGGCAGGTGGCCGGCCACGATGGCCCAGCCCCCGTACATGCGGCGCTCGGCGTCGAACAGGTGCATCGACCCGCCGCGTCCGCGCGAACAGCCGCTGACGCGCCCGAACATCTCGGCCATCACCGCGCGCGCCGGCACCCCGCGCAGCAGCGCGTGGCCGTGCTCGCGATAGGTCGCGACCACGGTGTCGGCCGGCCCCAGCGCCGGCAAGAGCCCCGCCGCCACCGCCTCCTCACCGATGTAGAGGTGCAGGAAGCCCCGGATCTTGCCGGCGCCGTACAGCTCGGCGCAGCGCTCCTCGAAGCGCCGCACCAGCATCATGTCGCGCAGGCGCTGCTGGCTGGACGGCGTGGTCATGCGCCCGCCTCCAGCGTCGAGGTGTCACCCTCGGGCAGCCCGAGCTCGCGCGCCTTGAGCAGGCGACGCAGGATCTTGCCGCTGCGTGTGCGCGGAAGGTTGGGCAGAAAGTCGATCTCCTTGGGCGCCACGCTGGCGCCCAGCCGCGTGCGCGCGAAGCCGAGCAGCTCGCGGCGCAGCGCCTCGGTGACCTCGTGGCCGGGGCGCAGCGAGACGAAGGCCTTGACCCGCTCGAAGGTGACCTGGTCGGGCACCCCGATGGCGGCGGCCTCGGCCACCGCGGGGTGCTCGAGCAGCGCGCTCTCGACCTCGAAGGGGCCGATGAGGTGGCCGGCCGACTTGATGACGTCGTCGCTGCGCCCGACGAACCAGAAGTAGCCGTCGCGGTCGCGCCGCGCCAGATCGCCGCTCAGGTACCAGCCGCTCGCGAAGCAGGCCCGGGTGCGCGCCTCGTCGTCGAGGTAGCCGCGGAACATCGAGGGCCAGCCCGGGCGCAGCGCCAGCTCGCCCTCCTCGCCGTCGGCGACCTCGTGCACCGCGTCGCCGTCGCGGCGCACCACGCCGGCCTCGATCCCGGGCAGCGGCAGCCCCATCGAGCCGGGGCGGATGGGCAGCGCGGCGAAGTTCGCCAGCATGATGCCGCCGGTCTCGGTCTGCCACCAGTTGTCGTGGATGGGCAGCCCGAACGCCTCCAGGCCCCAGAACACCGCCTCGGGGTTCAGCGGCTCGCCCACGCTGGCGATGAAGCGCAGCCGCCCCGGTGGCCGGCCCTGCGCGGTGGCCCCGGCGCGCATCATCATGCGCACCGCGGTGGGCGCGGTGTACCAGACGTTGACGCCGTGCTCGCCGAGCAGCTCCAGCCAGCGCGCGGCGTCGAACTCGCCCTCGTCGACCAGCAGGGTGGCGCCCACGCTGAGCGGCGCGAAGATGCCGTAGCTGGTGCCGGTGACCCAGCCGGGATCGGCGGTGCACCAGAACACATCGTCGGGGCGCAGATCGAGCGCGCTGACCGCGGTGGTGTGGTGCGCCACGATGGCCTGGTGCACGTGCAGGGCGCCCTTGGGCTTGCCGGTGGTGCCACTGGTGAAGTGCAGCAGCGCGACCTCCTCGGGCGCGGTGGCGACCGGCGTGGCGTCGGCCTCGGCGGCGGCCATGCGGCGCTCCAGGTCATGCACCCCGGCGGCCTCGTCGGCGGCCTCGGCCGGCCCCAGCAAGAGGATGTGGCGCAGCTCGGGCAGGCTGGCGCGCAACCCCTGCACCTTGTTGCGATACAGGGTGTCGGTGGTGACCAGCACCCGGGCCCGGCCCATGGCCAGCCGGGCCCGGATGGGCTCGGGCCCGAAGGCCGAGAACAGCGGGCTGAACACTGCGCCCAGGGTCAGGGTGCCCAGCGCCGCCACGTACAGCTCGGGGACCCGCCCGCACAGCGCGAAGACGCGGTCGCCGCGCTGCACCCCGAGCCCGCGCAGCACGTTGCAGAAGCGCGCCACCCGCGCCGCCAGCTCGCCGTACGACACGTCGCGGCGCTCGCCGCCGCGGCCGATCCAGCGCAGCGCGACGTGATCACGACGCGCGCTGGTGGCGTGGCGAAACACCGCCTGGTACGCCATGTTGAGCCCCCCGCCGGCCATCTCGGCCAGCTTGCTCTGCGCGCTGGCCCACGAAAACGCGGCCCGCGACGCGACATAGTCGGTCAGGTTGGGCGGCGGCCAGCAGGCTGGCTTGTCGATGACGGAGGGACGCACGGTGTCATGGGCTTCATGATCCGGGCCAGGCCCCTGGCGGCGCGGTGGCGGTGATTCGCGCACCCTGTGCGGTGACCTGCCAGGCCCGCTGCAACGGCTGCGCAGGCAGCCGAGAACCAGCGCCGCACAGGCCGACACGGCCCACCTTGCGCGGGCACGCATCTTGAAGCACCAGGCCCCAGGAGGACCGGGCGATGTCGCACAAACATCTGCTGTTTCGCTCCGAGGCGCGCGACAAGATCCTGCGCGGCGCCACTGCCCTGGCCGACGCCGTGCGCGTCACCCTGGGGCCGCGCTCGCGCTCGGTCCTCATCGGCAAGCGCTATGGCAGCCCCATCGTGTGCAACGATGGCGTCACCATCGCCAAGGAGATGGCGCTGGAGGATCCCGAGGAGGACCTCGGTGCGCGGGTGCTGCGCGAGGCCGCGGTGCGAACCGGGGACGCCGTCGGCGACGGCACCACCACCGCGACCATCCTGGGCCACGCCATCTACGCCGAGGGGCTGCGCAACGTGGTCGCTGGGGCCAGCGCGGTCGACCTCAAGCGCGGCCTGGATCGCGGCGTGCGCGCCGCGGTGGCCGCCCTGCGCGCGCAGTCACGGCCGGTCGCCAGCAAGCGCGAGCGCGCCCAGGTCGCCACCATCTCGGCGCACAACGACAGCGCCATCGGCGAGCTCATCGGCGACGCCTTCGAGCGCATCGGCCCCGAGGGCGTCATCACCGTCGAGGAGGCCAAGGGCACCGACACCTCGCTCGAGGTGGTCGAGGGCATGCAGTTCGACCGCGGCTATCTGTCGCCCTACTTCGTGACCGACGCCGAGCGCCGCGAGTGTGTCCTCAGCGACGCCTTCGTGTTCCTGTACGACAAGAAGGTCACCAGCATGCATGACCTCCTGCCGCTGCTGGAGGCGGTGGCCAAGCAGGGCCGCCCCATCCTGGTGGTCGCCGAGGACGTCGAGGCCGAGGCGCTGGCCACCCTGGTGGTCAACCGGCTGCGCGGCACGCTGGCGTGCGCCGCGGTCAAGGCGCCCGGCTTCGGCGACCGCCGCAAGGCCATGCTGGAGGACATCGCCATCCTGACCGGCGGCCACGTCTGCCTCGACGAGCTCGGGGTCAAGCTGGAGAACGTCGGCCTCGACCAGCTGGGCCGCGCCAGCCGCGTCGTGATCACGCACGAGCACACCACCCTGGTCGGCGGCGCCGGCGCGCGCCCCGCCATCGAGGCGCGCATCGCCGAGCTCAAGCGCGAGCTGGCCGACGCCACCAGCGACTACGACCGCGAGAAGCTGCAGGAGCGGCTGGCCAAGCTGGCCGGCGGCGTCGCGGTGGTGCGCGTCGGCGCGCCCTCCGAGGCCGAGCTCAAGAGCCGCAAGGAGGCCTTCGACGACGCCATCAACGCCACCAAGGCAGCCGCCGCCGAGGGCATCGTACCCGGCGCCGGCCTGGCCCTGCTGCGCGCCATCGACGCCGTCGCGCGCGAGGAGCAGAGCGCCGAGGGCGACGAGCGCACCGGCCTGCGCATCCTCCTGCACGCGCTGGAGGCGCCCACTCGCCAGATCGCGGTCAACTCCGACCTCGACGGCGGCGTGGTGGTGGAGCGCATGCGCCGCGAGGCCGGCACCCGCGGCCTCGACGCCTCGACCGGCAAGTACGTCGACCTCGTCGAGGCCGGCATCATCGACGCCACCAAGGTGGTGCGCGTCGCGCTCGAGAACGCGGTGTCGGTGGCCGGCGTGCTGCTGCTCACCGAGGCGACGCTGACCGAGGTGCCCGACCCCAAGGCCGAGGCCTCGCCCGCGCTGGATTGAGAGGCTGCCATGTCGGATCCCAGCTCGCTGCGCAGTCAGATGGTGGAACGTCAGATCGCGTCTCGCGGCATCACCGACGAGCGCGTGCTGGCCGCGCTGCGCCTGGTCCCGCGCGAGCGCTTCGTGTCCGACGCCATGCAGGAGTTCGCCTACGAGGACGCGCCGCTGCCCATCGAGTCGGGCCAGACCATCTCGCAGCCCTACATCGTCGCGCTGATGCTGCAGGCGCTGGAGCTGCGGCCCGGGGAGCGCGCGCTCGAGGTCGGCACCGGCTCTGGCTACGCCGCGGCGGTGATGTCGCGGCTGGCGGGCCAGGTCCACACCATCGAGCGCCACGCCAACCTGGCCGAGGTCGCGGCGCGCCGGCTGACCGCCCTCGGCTATGACAACGTCGAGGTCCGCGTCGGCGACGGCACCGCGGGCTGGCCCGAGGCGGCGCCGTTCGACGCCATCGCGGTCGCCGCCGGCGGCCCGCGCGTGCCCGAGGCGCTGCTGGAGCAGCTGTCCATCGGGGGCCGGCTGGTCATCCCGGTCGGCCCGCAGGGGGCGCAGCGGCTGGTGCGCGTGGTGCGGGTCGCCAGGGATGACTACCAGCAGACCGATCTCGGCGGCGTGCAGTTCGTGCCGCTGATCGGCGCGCAGGGCTGGCGCTCGGCCAGGAGCCCCGGCGTGGCGCGCCTGGTGGCCGAGAGCGCCGAGCCCATCGCCAGCATCGAGGGCGCCGAGCTGGGCGGCCTGCTCGAGCGCATCGGTGACGCCCGCGTCGTGCTGCTGGGCGAGGCCACCCACGGCACCTCCGAGTTCTACCGCATGCGCGCGCGCATCACCCGCGAGCTGGTGCTGCGCCGCGGCTTCCGCGGCATCGCGGTCGAGGCCGACTGGCCCGACGCCGCCACCATCGACCGCCGGGTGCGCCAGCTGCCCGACGGCCTGCTGCCGGTGCCCGAGCCGCCGTTCACGCGCTTCCCGCAGTGGATGTGGCGCAACCGCGAGGTCGCCGAGCTGGTCAGCTGGCTGGGCGCCTACAACCAGGATCAGCCGGCCGACCGGCGGGTCGGCTTCCATGGCCTGGATATGTACAGCCTGTACACATCCACGGCCGCGGTGCTGGCCTATCTCGACCGGGTCGATCCTCCCGCCGCCAAGGTGGCGCGGCAGCGCTACGGCTGCCTGACACCGTGGCAGAAGGACCCCGCCGCCTACGGTCGCGCTGCCATGGCGGGGCGCTGGCGGGTCTGCGAGCGCGACGTGGTGCGCATCCTGACCGACCTGCTGGAGCGCCGCCTGGAGTACGCCGCGCACGACGGCGAGCGCTTCTTCGACGCCGAGCAGAACGCCCGCCTGGTGTCCAGCGCCGAGCGCTACTACCGCATCATGTACGACGGCGCCGCCGAGTCGTGGAACCTGCGTGACTCACACATGTTCGACACCCTGCAGCGCCTGCGCGCGCACTACGGCCCCGAGGCCGGCCTGGTGGTCTGGGAGCACAACTCGCACGTCGGCGACGCCAGCGCGACCGAGATGTCCGCCCGCGGTGAGCACAACCTCGGCCAGCTGGCGCGGCAGGCCTACGGCGAGGCCTGCTTCAACATCGGCTTCGGCACCGATCACGGCACCGTGTGCGCCGCCGAGAGCTGGGGCGCCCCGGTCGAGCTGATGCGCGTGCGCCCCGCCATGACCGGCAGCTACGAGCGCCTGTGCCACGACAGCGGCGTACCGGCCTTCATGCTGCCGCTGCTGCACCCCCGCCGCGAGGTGCTGCGCGACGAGCTGATGGCGCCGCGTCTGGAGCGCGCCATCGGCGTGATCTACCGCCCCGCCCACGAGCGCCAGAGCCACTACTTCGAGGCCGTGCTGCCGCGCCAGTTCGACGAGTGGATCTGGTTCGACGAGTCGAGCGCCGTGACCCCGCTGGGCGGGGCCGCGTCGCCCGGTGTGCCGGAGACGTTCCCGACCGGGCTGTGAGCGAGCGGCGCGCCGTCTGCCGGAGTGGGCCGCCAGGATGCTCCTGCGCAGGGGGCTGCGCTCGCGGTGAACGGCCGCGTGGCCGGTGTGCGGCCGGTGCCTCCAAGCGACGGCCTGCGCGCCGGCGCGCCCGACAAGGGGATCGCTGATCGCCGCTCCGCCTGGCGCGGCCACGCTCGGTGGGCGCGGTCACGCTGGCGCAGCCCCGGCCGCCGCCTGCGCTTGGGCCGGCGCGGCACCATAGGGGCGCCCGTCGGCATGTCGGAAGCCGAAGCCATCCTGCCCACGTGGGTGCCGGGTGACGATGACGCGGCCGTCATGCACGGCGTGGTGGTGCGCAGTGCACATGAGTAGCAGGTTGCCCGCGTCGTGGCCGCCGGACTGCGAGCGGTAGACTTGGTGGTGCAGGTCGACCCAGGCGGCGTTGCGACAGCCCGGGACCTTGCAGCGGCCGTGATCGCGGCGGGCCACGGCGGCGCGGGTCGCCGCCGGCAGGTCTACCGATCACAGGACGGGGACCACGACACTGGCAACCTGCTGCTGCTGTGCACGGCACACCACCATGCGG
>JADYYK010000003.1 GCA_020853705.1 Deltaproteobacteria bacterium | reverse complement strand
GAAGGCGCTGCCGTCGCCGTCGCCAGGGAGCACGAACACGAACACGAGCACGAGGCCGAGCACGGACACGAGCACGAGCACGAGCACGAGCACGAGCACGAGCACGAGCACGAGCACGAGCACGAGCACGAGGCCGAGCACGAGCACGAGGCCGAGCACGAGCACGACCACGAGCACGAGCACGAGCACGACCACGACCACGATCCCGACCACGGTGCCGAGCGCGAGTCCCTCCGTCGAGCCCGCACCGAGTCCCGTGTTGACCCCCGCCGAGGCGGCCTTCGAGGCCGGCTGGCGCGCCCTGCGCGAGGGTGATCACGCCGCCGCCGCCGAGGCCTTCACCCGCGCCGGCGCCAACGTGCGCGATCCTGTCGCGGTCGACGCCCGCTTCTGGGCCGCGGTCGCGCTCGCGCGCGCCGGCCATCGCGAGCGCGCCACGCTGGCCCTGCGCGGCTTCGTGACGCGCTTCCCGGCGTCACCGCGGGTCGGTGAGGCCTCGGCCATGCTGGGCTGGCTGCTGCTCGAGGGCGGCGAGCTCGACGAGGCCGAGCGCCGCTTCCAGGCCGCCGAGAGCGACGCCGCCAGCACCGTGCGTGACAGCGCGCACAAGGGGCTCGCCGCGGTCGCCGCGCGTCGCGCCGCCGCCACGCCGCGCTGATCAGCGCGAAGGCTTCGCCCCGGGCGGGCACTCATCCGGTGAGCGACACCTGCGTCGCCGCCAGGATCCGATGACCCAGCCCAGCCCGCCCCGTCGCACCTCCCTGTCGCGCCACCTCCCCGTACTGCTCGCCGCCGCCGCGGTCGGCGTCACCCTCCTCTTGCTCGAGCACCACGCGCTCGCCGCCAGCGGCGTCGGCTGCGCCACCGCGGGGCCGGATCGCTTCCAGCGTGCGCTGCAGGGCGGCTGGGCGCTGGCGCTGCTCGGCGTCTTCGGCTGGGGCGTGCTGACCTCGCTCACGCCGTGCGTGTATCCGATGATCCCGATCGTCCTCTCCATCTTCGGGGCCAAGGGCGCCGAGGTGCCGCGTCGCCGCGGCATGGCGCTGGCGCTGACCTACGTCGCCGGCATGACGCTGACCTACACCTCGCTGGGCGTCATCTTCGCGCTCACCGGCCGCCAGACCGAGTTTGGCGCCTTCCTCGGCAATCCCTGGGTGGTGCTGCCGCTGGTGGGCTTCTACCTGGCGCTGTCGGGCTCGATGCTCGGCTTCTACAGCTTCGATCTGCCCAGCGGCCTCCGCCAGCGCCTGGCCACCGTGGGCGGCAAGGGTTTCGGCGGCGCGCTCGCGATGGGCATGGTCGGCGGTCTGACCGCGGCGCCGTGCACCGGCCCGTCGCTGCTGTCGCTGCTGGCCTTCGTCGCGCGCAGCGGTGATCCGCTGCTCGGCTTCGTGGTGCTGGGCACCTTCTCGCTGGGCATGGGTCTGCTGTTCTTCGTGGTCGGCAGCTTCGCGGTGTCGCTGCCGCGCAGCGGCGCCTGGATGGACAGCGTCAAGAGCGTCGGCGCCATCGCCCTCATGGTGATGGCGATCTACTTCGTGCTGCCCATCGCACCCCCCGCCCTGCGCGAGCTGGCCTCGCCCGAGCTGTGGTTCGCGCTGCTCGGCGCCGCGATCCTGGTGCTCGGCCTGGTCCTGGGCGCCGTGCACCTCAGCTTCCATGGCGGCCGCGTCGAGCGGCTGCGCAAGAGCGGCGGCCTCGTGCTGTCGGTCATCGGCGCGGTCGCCCTCATCCTCTACCTCGGTGCCCCGCGCCGCCGCCTGCACTGGATGAACGAGGCCGACGGTCGCGCCCTGGCCGCGCGCACCGGCCGCCCCATGGTCATCGACTTTGCGGCGCGCTGGTGCGGCCCGTGCACCAGGTTCGAGACCGACACCTTCGCCGACGCCAAGGTCTGGGCCGCGATGCAGCGCTTCGTCACCGTCAAGGTCGACGCCACCCGCGCCACCGCCGAGGTGCAGGCGCTCAAGGCGCGCTATGGCGCGCGCACGCTGCCGACCGTGGTGGTGCTGGGCGCCGACGGTCGCGAGCGCGGTCGCGCCCAGACCTGGATCGGCCCGCGCGCCTTCCTCGACCTGCTCGAGGGCGCCCCCGGCTGCGCCCACGCCTCCACCGACCTGCCCAACCGTCCCCAGCAAGGAGCCCTGTGATGTCCCGTCCGCTGTTCGCGCTCGCCGCCCTCGCCGCCCTGGTCAGCCTGCTCGCGGGCGCCCCCAGCGCCCACGCCCTCGCCGCCGGCAAGCCGGCGATCGACTTCACGCTGCCCACGCTCGACGGCAAGCAGGTGCACCTGGCCGATCTGCGCGGCAAGGTCGTGCTGATCGACTTCTGGGCCTCGTGGTGCACGCCGTGCAAGCAGGAGCTGCCGCTGCTGGAGAAGCTGCACGCCAAGCTGGCCCGGCGCGGCCTGGTCGTCCTGGTCATCAACATCAACAAGGACAAGGCCGACGCCGCGCGCTTCGCCGCCGCCGCCAAGCTGACCATGACGGTGCCGCTGGATCCCAAGGCCCAGGTGGTCGCGCGCTACGAGCCACCCAAGATGCCGTCGTCCTACGTCGTCGACCGCAAGGGGATCGTGCGCAAGGTCAACGCCGGCTTCTACGGCGCCAGCGACCTGGCGCGCCTGGAGGCCGACCTGACCGCGCTGCTGGAGCAGAAGTGATCGCCCGCGCCCGCGTGCTGGGCTGGCTGATCCTCGGCGGCTGCGTGCTGACCGCGGGCTGTCGCACCACCAGGCCGTGGCAGCGCGAGAACCTGGCGCGCCCGGTGATGGCGCCCGACGCCGAGCCCGACCGCGAGGCGCTGCACCACCACTACCTGGGCACCCGTGAGGGCGCCGCCGGCGGCTTCGGTGGTGGCGGCGGAGGCTGCGGCTGCAACTGATGCGCGCCCGCGTCGTCACCGCCGCCGCCCTGGCCCTGGCCACGCTGGCGGCCCGCGCCCCGAGCGCCCGCGGCGAGGCCAACCCGGTGCTGCGCTTCGCGGTCGACACCCTGGTCTACGCCGACAGCGACCGCGTGCTGGTGGTCAGCCCGCAGGCCGCGGTGCACGGCCGCCTGGATCGCGACGGCGGCGAGGCCAGCGCGCGCGTGGTGCTCGACGTCATCAGCGCGGCCTCCGTCGACGTGGTGTCGCACGCCACCCCGCGCTTCCGGGAGTCGCGCACCGAGGTCGATCTCGCGGTGTCGAAGCGCTTCGGCCCCTGGCTGCCCTCGGCGCACTACCGCAACTCCAGCGAACCCGACTATGCCTCCAGCGCCTTCGGCGCCGCCATCGAGCGTCGCCTGCACCCCGACGCCACCCTGAGCGCCAGCTATGACCTGTCGCTCGACGAGGTCGGTCGCTCGGGCACCTCGCTGGCGACCTGGTCGCGCGCGCTGACGACCCACACCGCCGAGGTCTCGCTGACCCAGGTGGTCGGCCCGCGCACCCTGCTGCGTGGGGTCTACACCCTGACCGCGCAGACCGGCTACCAGGAGAAGCCCTACCGCTATGTGCCGCTGTTCACGCCCGACGTGATGGCGTCCAGCGCCGCCGCCGGCGTCACCCTCGACCTCGCCAACTTCGACGACTACCGCCAGGCCGAGCGGCCACCCGAGGAGGTGCCCGACCTGCGCATCCGCCACGCCTTCGGCCTGCGCCTGCTGCGCTACCTCGGCGCCATTCACGGCTCGCTGCGCGCCGACTACCGCTTCTATGTCGACTCCTGGAGCCTGATCGCCAACTCGCTCGAGAGCGAGCTCGCCATCCCCATCGGCCAGACCTCGCGGCTGTCGCTGCGCGGCCGCGTGCACCAGCAGACCGGCGCCTTCTTCTGGCACCGCGCCTATGTCACCGCACCCGGCGAGATCCCGCGCTGGCGCACCATGGATCGCGATCTGTCGCCCTACGTGACGCTGTCGAGCGGCGCGCGCTACGAGCTCGGCCTGGGCGACTTCGGCCTCTACGCCGACCTCGAGGGCACCTACACGCGCTACCTCGACTACATGTTCCTGGACAGCCGGGTGGCGCTGATCGGCCAGCTCGGCGTGAGGTACCCGCGATGAGGGTGAGGATGAGCTGGCTGCGTGGCGCGCTCCTCCTGCTCGTGTTCGCGCCGGCCGTCGGCTGCCGCTACGACGACCCGCGCGTGGCCGACCTGCCCGACACCGGCGGGGGCAGCCCGACGCATCGCCCCGGCCAGCCCTGCCTGCTGTGTCACGACTTCGCCATCGCCGGCACCATCTACCAGCGCGCCAGCGACGGGCGCGGTGTGCAGGGCGCGGCGGTCGCCATCACCGACGACGCCGGCCACGAGATGGTGGCCACCAGCAACTCGGCCGGGAACTTCTATCTCGAGGTGCGGAGCGGTCTCGGCGCGCCGCAGCCCGGACGCCAGGGCAACCTGCGCATCCCCTGGGAGCCGGTGTTCCCGCTGCGCATCAAGGTCAGCCTGGGCGGCCTGGAGAAGCAGATGCGCACCTCGGTGCATCGCGAGGGCTCGTGCTCGATCTGCCACAGCCTGAACGGCGCCGGCACCGACACGGTGTCGAAGATCTTCCTCGAGGACACGCCATGAGGGCGCTCCTGTGGACCGCCATGGCGCTGGGGCTGCTGGCGCTCGCCGTCGCGCTGACCGGCTGCCAGAGCGCCGAGCCCACCGACACTCTGGCCGAGCTCGACGTCGCGACCTGGCAGCGCCAGGTCGACCCCTACGTCGGTGCGCGCTGCGCCACCCTGGACTGTCACGGCATGGCGGGCCGGCCGCTCAGGATCTACTCGGAGCTCGGGTTGCGCCTGCGCGCCGAGCTGCGCGACCAGCCCATCACCGCCGAGGAGCAGCGCCTCAATGTCGAGTCGGTCGCCGGCCTCGACCCCGGCGTCGCCGCCGCCTCCCACCTGCTGCTGCGCAAGCCGCTGGCGCTGGCCGCGGGCGGGATCGCGCACAAGGGGACGCAGATCTGGGCCAGCCGTGAAGACCCTGGCTATCGCTGCCTGTACGGCTGGATGATCGCGACACCCGACGCGGCGGCGTGCAGCGCCGCCTACGAGCTGGTCAAGATCCCCGCCGCGACGCCGTGAGCTGGCTATCCGAGGATGTAGCCGCGCTTGAGCAGCATCTTGGCGCTGGCGTCGAAGCTGGCCCGGCTGGGCACCGCGAAGTCGAAGCTGTCGGCGATGCGCACGATCAGGTTGAAGCAGGTGCACACGTGGATGGCGTCCTCGATCTGGTCGTCGCTGAGGCCGGCGGCGCGCAGCGGCGCGATGTCGGCCGGCGTGACGCTGTCGGGCGCCGCGGTCAGCTTCTCGAGGAACGTCAGCATCAGCCGCAGCGGCTCGCTGATGGGTGCGGTCAGGTGGTCCTTCAGGACCGCCTGGGTGAGGTCATCGCCGAGCTCGAACGACGCGACCGCGCCGTGGGCACCGGTTCAAAATCGACATTGGTTGAGGCGCGAGGTGAAGGCTGCGAACAGCTCACGCTCGCCCACCGACCAGGTGCTGGGCCCGCGCAGGCTGGACTGACACAGCGCCGAGAAGGAGCGCCCGAAGAACTCGGGGCGATACAGGATGGTCTTGACCACGTCGGGCGCGGGATGGCCCGACATCACGCGCATGAGGCCCATCAGCAGCTTGTGCTTGAAGCGGTGGCCGCGCTCGACCTTGCTCAGTCTCATGACTTGGCTCCTCGCAGCGCGGCCAGCCCCGCGTGCAGACGCTGCCGGGCGGCGCCCCACGCCGTGGCCACGGTCAGCTCGAACAGCTGGTCCTCGCTGTAGCCGGCGGCGCGCAGCGCGGCCACGTCGTCGTCGGTGACCTTGTAGGCGTGCTTGCGCACCTTGTCGAGATAGGCCGCCAGCGCAGCCGGCGCCGGGCCGATGCCGGCGCTGGCGGCGGCGTCGCCCTCGGCGACCGCGCGGCGCTGGGCCGGCGGCGTCTCTCCGGGTCCTTGCAGGATGGCCGCCTCGAGCGCGGCGACCACCTCGGTGTGGCGCGACATGGACTGAATATAGCCGCACCACGCGGGCTGCGGTAGCGTCTGGCGATGCTGCCTGCACCGACGCTGCTGTGGCGTGCTGCGACGCCCGCCGACGACGACGCCGTGGTGGCGCTCAGCCTCGCCCTCTATGTGGAGGACCCGGCGACCGACCCGGTACCGGCCGAGCACACCCGGCGCACCCTGGAGGCGCTGCGCGCCCGGCCGGCGCGCGGTCAGGTCGTGGTGCTCGAGGTCGCCGGCGCCGTGTGCGGCTTCGCGCTGCTGGTCAGCGTGTGGTCGAACGAGCTCGGCGGCGAGGTGTGCAGCATCGACGAGCTCTATGTCGCGCCATCCGCCCGCGGCGGCGGCCACGGCAGCGCGCTGCTCGAGGCGCTGGCCCGCGCGGCGCCCCCGTGCCCCCCCGAGGCGGTCGCCCTGGCCCTCGAGGTCACGCCCGACAACACCCGCGCCCGCGCCCTCTACCAGCGCCTGGGCTTTCGCGGCAAGAACCTGCACCTGCGCCGCCGCCTCACCCGCTGAGCAGCCCGCGCAGCCGCTGGCGCCGCTCCCGGAGCGGCACGTCGTCGGTGGCCGCGGCCGCGTCGATCGCCGCAACGACGCGGGTCGCGTCCCAGCTGGCGCCGTGGGCGCGGGCAAACGCGATGAGCCGCTCGCAGTCGGAGAGGTCCTGCTCGCTGAGTCGCCCCAGCTTGAGCAGCAGGAACAGGGTCACGGTCGGGCGGTGAATCGCCGCGCTGCGTCCGCGCAGATGAAGCTCGAGCTCGCGCTCCCAGCCCGGGATCCTGCGCACGAAGTAGTCTGCTGCCGAGTTGAGCGCCTCGGGGGCCAGGCCGACGCGTTCGCCCAGCTCGAGCAGGGCCAGGCGGTCCGCCTGGGCGCCGCTGAGGCTGACCAGGTCGATGTCCTCGGTGACTCGATCAGCCGCGAACCACACCGCCGCCGCCGCGCCGCCGATCAGGAGCCAGTCGCCCGTCAGCTCATCTGCGGCCGCGGCCAGCAGCGCCACGATCCGGTCCCGATCGAGCGGCATGGGTTAAACTTAGGTCCAGTGCACGAGGCATGGCAAATCTTGCATCGGGCTGGTGTGCCGCTGGCGGGCACGCGCTCCGGAGTGACACCCGGGGTCGACGCCATCGCCGCGGCCGTCCAGCTGGTGCAGCCTGGCTGGCTCGAACCTCGCGAGCGCGACGCGCTGGCGGCCTTCGTGCTTGCCTGGCGCCAGCACTGGCCGACCTCCTTCGCTGCCGGGTTTGGTGGCGACGCCGCGCGCCTGGTCGCCTGGGCCCGCTCGGCCTGTCCAGATCCGGGGCGCCTCATCAAGTTGCGCAGGATCGCCCTCGCCAACCTCGCCAGCGTCCTCTAGGCGCCTCCTCTATAAAGAGGAAGTTGCCCGGGGCACTGTACTTGTGTAACGTGATCAACTGTTCAGCATGGGCCTCGACGACGTCCTCGCGGGCTGGCAGCGCCAGCCGGGCAGCTTCCTCGAACGGCGCGTGATGCCGGCACGGGCGGGGCGTGCGGTCGCGCTGCCGGTGGTCGCGCCAGCGCTGGCGCGGGCGCTGGATGCGCGCGGCGTGAAGACGCTGTGGTCGCACCAGGCCGAGGCCATCGCGGCGCTGGCCCAGCGTGACATCGTGGTCGCGACCCCGACCGCCTCGGGCAAGTCGCTGTGCTACCACCTGCCGGTCTTCGAGGCGCTGCTGGCCGATCCGCACGCGCGCGCGCTGTACCTGTTTCCCACCAAGGCGCTGGCGCGCGACCAGGTCGAGTCGGCGCGGGCGCTGGCGGCGGCGACCGGCGCGCCCGATCGCGGCGTCGCGGTCTACGACGGGGATACGCCCGCCGATCAGCGCCGCGCCGCGCGCACCCGGGCGCGCATCGTGGCCACCAACCCCGACATGCTGCACACCGGGATCCTGCCGCACCACGCGCAGTGGGCCGCCTTCTTCGCCGGCCTGCGCTACGTGGTGGTCGACGAGCTGCACGTCTATCGCGGCTGGTTCGGCTCGAACGTCGCCAACCTGATGCGTCGGCTGCGGCGCATCGCGGCGTTCCACGGCGCGACGCCGCGCTTCGTGGCCACCAGCGCGACCATCGCCAATCCGGGCGAGCTGGCCACCGGCGTGCTGGCCGCGCCGACGCCGGTGCACGCCATCACCGAGAGCGGCGCGCCCGAGGTGGAGCGCGAGTTCTGGCTGTACAACCCGCCCATCGTGGACGCCGCGCTGGGGCTGCGCGCGTCGTACCTCAAGGCGACCCGGCGCATCACGCGTGAGCTGGCGGTGGCCGGCGTGCCCACGCTGGTGTTCACGCGGACCCGGCGCGCGGTCGAGGTCCTGGTGCGCACGCTGCACGATGACGCCGACGACGACCTGCCCGCGGCCCAGGTACGCGGCTATCGCGGCGGCTATCTGCCCGAGCTGCGGCGCGAGGTCGAGCGCGCGCTGTCCTCGGGCCAGGCCCGCGTGGTGGTCGCAACCAGCGCGCTGGAGCTGGGCATCGACGTCGGCGGCCTGGGCGCGGTGGTCATCGCGGGCTGGCCGGGCAGTCGCGCCGCGGTGTGGCAGCGTGCCGGCCGCGCCGGCCGTCGCGGCGAGCGCGCCGCGGTGGTGCTGGTGGCGTGCAGCGAGCCGATGGATCAGTACGTGGCCGGCGAGCCAGAGTGGCTGTTCGGGCAGCCCGCCGAGCATGGCCGCATCGACGCCGACAACCTGTCGGTGCTGGTGCCGCACATCAAGTGTGCGGCGTTCGAGCTGCCGTTCGCGCGCGGCGAGCGCTTCGGCGGCCTCGGGGTCGACGAGACGCTGGAGGTGCTGCGCGCGCTGGCGCACGCCGGGGCGCTACACGAGAGCGCCGACGTGGACAGCAGCCCGCTTGACGCCGACGCGGCGCAATTTCACTGGGTCGGCGACGCCTATCCCGCGCAGGAGGTCTCGCTGCGCGGTCCGCTCGACGAGAACTTCGTGGTCGTGAACTGCGAGGGGGACGGCGAGGGCGACGAGGTCATCGCCGAGGTCGACCGCGGCGACGCCGCGCAGGCGCTGCACCCGAGCGCGATCTACCAGATCGAGGGCCGCACCTTCCAGGTCGAGCGCCTGGACTGGCAGACCCGCAAGGCCTTCGTCAAGCCGATCGAGTGCGACCACTACACGCTGGCCATGACCAACACCAAGGTGCGCGTGCTGGAGGAGCTGGAGCGCGCCGGCGCCAGCGCCGTGGGCGAGATCCACGTGCGCAAGAAGGTCGTCGGCTTCAAGAAGATCCGCTTTCACACGCACGAGAACGTCGGCTATGGCGAGGTCTCGCAGCCCGACGAGGAGATGCACACCCGCGCCCTGATCCTGGAGGCGCGCGGGGCCGCCGCCGGCGCCGCCACCGCGGACGGCACCCGCGGCGCCGCCTATGCGCTGCACCACGTCGGCGCGCTGATGGTGATGTGTGACGTGCACGATCTCGGGCGCGTGGTCGGCGACGAGAGCTGCCCCTGGCCCACGGTGTTCCTGCACGACGCCATGCCCGGCGGCATGGGCTACGCCCACCGCCTGTTCGACCTGCGCGCCGAGCTGGTCGGGCGCGCGCGCAAGCTGATCGAGCACTGCGGGTGCCAGTTCGGCTGCCCGGCGTGCGTCGGCCCGGTCGGCGAGCTCGGTCTGGCCGGCAAGCAGGCCGCGGTGGTCATCCTGGGCGTCATGGCCGATCGGCTGCACGGCCTGCGTCTGGTCCCCGGCGGCAAGCACGAGCACGAGGACCGCCCGTGAGCGCCCCCGACTTCGCGTCCCGCCTGGCCCGCGTCCTCCCCACCGCGCCACGCCCCGGCGTGCGCGAGCTGACCTACGTCCCGGTCGACCCCAGCGGCCACGAGCTCCACACCCCGCGCAGCGCCCCGGCGCGGCGTCGCGCCCACCGCCTCGCCGCCGAGGAGCTGCCCGGCGCCCGCGTCGACGCCACCAGCAACCTGCTCACCATCCACGGCAGCCACCCCGCGCACGCCGCGGTCGGTCGCCTGCGCCTCGATGACGCGCTGGCCATCACCCCGGAGCACATCGGTCGACTGCTGCACCGCGCCTGGTGGCGCCCGGCTCCGCGCAACCGCCCGCGCGTCGACCTCGCCATCGATCCCGCGCGCATCCGCTTCGTCGACCTCGAGACCACCGGCCTGTCGGGTGGCACCGGCACGCTGCCGTTCCTCATCGGTGTCGGCGGCTGGGGTGATGACGGCCGCTTCTTCACCGAGCAGCTGCTCCTGCGCTCGCCCGCCGAGGAGCCGCGCGCGCTGGCCCGCCTGGGCGCCCTGCTGGCCGACGCCAGCGCGGTGTGCAGCTTCAACGGCAAGAGCTTCGACCTGCCGATGCTGCGCACCCGTCATGTCATGACGCGGCGCCGCCTGGCGCCCGCCCTGACCGACGCCGCGCCCCAGGTCGATCTGCTGCACCCCGCGCGGCGCATGTACAAGCGCTGGGTCCCGAGCTGTCGGCTGGCCGCGCTGGAGGTCAGCATCCTGGGCCGTCCGCGCAGCGACGACACCCCGGGCTGGATGGCGCCGGCGATCTATGGCGCCTATCTGCGCAGCGGCGACGCCAGCGACCTGGCGGGCATCGTGGCGCACAACCGGGACGATCTGCTCGGCATGGTGGGTCTGCTGGCGGCACTGACCCGCGCCCTGGCCGAATCGCTGTAACCCGCGCCGCCCTCGCGCGCATCCCATACCTGCCCAATCCCTGCACGACCTACACACGCGGCGAAATTCGGGTACCGTCGTGGTTGACGACACGACGACGACACGACGAGGGAGCACATGTGAGCGGTCGCGGCGGCAAGCCCATCACTGGCGTCGAGGACACCCTGGTCGGGGTATCCACCGCCATGCCCGCGCCGGCCGCGACGACCACCCCTCATGGCGGCCCCGGCGCCCCCAGCGTGACCACCACCACGCCCAGCACGCCCGACGGGGTCACCGCGCCGCCCGCGGGCGCGCAGACCGTCGGTGATCGCTACCAGATCGTCGGCCTGGTCGGCGTCGGCGGCATGGGCCGGGTGTACCGCGTGCACGATCGGCTGCTCGACGAGCACGTCGCGCTCAAGCTGCTGCGCTCCGACGTGGTCGACACACCAGGCGCGGTCGAGCGCTTCCGCCAGGAGGTCAAGCTGGCGCGCCGCGTCACCCACCACAATGTGGCGCGCGTGTTCGACCTCGGCGAGCACGCCGGCCAGGCCTTCCTCACCATGGAGCTGATCGACGGCCGCCCACTGTCCCACCTGGTCGCCGAGCACCCCAGCGGCATCCCGCTGCCGCGCCTGGCCGCCATCGCGCGCCAGCTGACCACCGCGCTGGGCGCCGCCCACGCCGTCGGCGTCATCCACCGCGACCTCAAGCCCGACAACATCCTGCTCGGCCCCGAGGAGCGCGTCGTGGTCACCGACTTCGGCATCGCGCGTGCGCTGACCGCGCCGGGCGGCTCCACCTCGGCCACCCTGGGCACCGGCGTGGGCACGCCAGCCTACATGGCGCCCGAGCAGGTCGACGCCTCGGTCCCCGCCGACGCCCGCGCCGACATCTATGCCCTGGGTGCCATCCTCTACGAGCTGGCCACCGGCGTGCGCGCCTGGCCCGGTGACGGCGCGCTCGCGGTCGCCGCCGCGCGCCTGATGCAGCCGCCACCCGATCCGCGCCTGCGTCGCGGGCTGCCCGACGCGCTGGCCGAGCTGATCCTGGTCTGTCTGGCGCGCCGGACCCAGCAGCGCTACGCCAGCGCCGCCGAGGTCGCGGCGCAGCTCGACGTGGTCGACAGCGCGCTCTTGCAGTGGGCGCCCACGCCGGTGCCGGCGCTGCCTGCCGCCACCAGCACGCCGAGCAGCGCAGGCCTGCGCGCGCTGGCCAGCCCCGGCCGCGCCGGTGCCACGCCAGCGCCGCCGTCCGCGGCCGGGCTGCGGCCGCCGCCCACGCTGCGCCCGCTGCCCACGCCGCCCAGCGCGCGCACCATCGCCGTGCTTCCGATCGTCAACCAGGGCCCGGCCGACGACGACTACCTGGCCGACGCCCTCAGCGAGGACCTCATCGATCGCCTGTCGATGGCGCGCGGTCTCAAGGTGCGCAGCCGTGGCGCGGTGCTGCACCTGCGTGGCGACAGCCGCGACCCGCGCGACATCGGCCACGAGCTCGGCGTCGACGTGGTGGCCTCGGGCTCGCTGCGCCGCGGCCCGGCCGGCCTGCGCGTGACCTTGCGCCTGACCGGCGTGGCCGACGGCTTCCAGCTGTGGGCGCAGCGCTACGAGCGCCCGGTCGCGGCCGCGCTCGACGTCGACGCCATCGCCGCCACCGAGATCGCGCGCGCACTGACCGCGGACGAGCCGGCGCACCGCGAGGTGCCCCAGGATCCCATCGCGCTCGACCTCTACCTGCGCGGGCGCCACGAGTACAACAGCTTCCGCCGCGACAAGATGGAGCGCGCCACCGAGCTGTACCGCCAGGCGCTGCTGCGTGCGCCCGACGACGCCACCATCTTGACCGCCTACGCGCTGGCCTGCGTGCGCCTGTGGTTCCTCATCGGCGGCCCCGAGGGCGCCCGCCACGCCGACGAGGCGCGCAGCACCGCGCGGCGCGCGCTCGATCTGGCGCCGCATCGCGCCGAGCCGCTGGTCGCCTCGGCCTGCGTGCACCTGCACGACGGCGACACCACGCTGGCGGTGCGCGAGCTGTCGCGCGCGCTGCGCATCGATCCCGATCTGGTGATCGCGCACGAGTTCCTGGGCCGCATCCTCATCGAGGTCGGTCTTCCCGACGCCGGCGTGGTGCACCTGACCACCGCGCTGGCGCTGGATCCCTTCGTGCCCGCGGTGCGCTGGGAGATCACGCGCGTGCAGGAGCTGCTCGGTCACCACGCCGAGGTCGACGCCCAGTTCGAGCAGCCGGTCAGCAATGACAACGAGATCACCGGGCGCGTGCTGACCTTCGCGCGCATCGCCTTCTGGCGTCGTGATCCCAAGCTGTGCATGCGCCTGCTGCACGGCATCCGCACCGACTCGCCGCCGGTGCTGCTGGCGCGCTCGCTCGGCCAGCTGCTCAGCGCGACCAATGGCGGCGACGGCGAGCCCACCCAGGCGCACGGCTTCGTGGCCCGGCTCGACACCATGGCCAGCGCCCTCGTCTCCAATCCGCGCCAGCGCGCGCTGATGCACCAGCTGCGCACCGAGGTCGCCGGCTACTACGGCGAGGCCGAGCTGGCCGCCGAGGCGCTGGCCAAGGCCGACGCCTGCAACCTCATCGACATCGTCTGGCTCGACCACTGTCCGCTGCTGGCGCCGCTGCGCGCCCACCCCGACTTCGCGCGGCTGCGCGCCCCTGTCGCCGAGCGCGCCGCCCGCGCCGCCGCCGCCTACGACAGCCCCCTCGAAGCGAAGCTTCGAGGAGTGCTGTTCCGCTCCGGCTCCGTGTAGCAGCCCGCAGCTGACGTCAGCGCTACGTCAGCGCGGGTTCGCTGCCGCCGCGATGGCGGCGTCGATCATCAGCTGCTGCTCGGCCGGGTCGCGCCAGCGCTGCTGGCTCTCGGCGGGCAGCAGGTCGATCGGATCGAAGTACAGGAACTGGCGCCCCGGCTTGACCGCGGGCGCGGTGTACACCGAGATGCCTGTGGTCCGATCGTAGTGCTCGTACGAGTGCACGTCGCGCTTGCCGCCGCCGCCGGGCGCGTCGCACACGAAGGTCGGCGTGTTGAAGCCCGCCGTGGTCCCGCGCACCGTCTTCTCGATGTCGAGCGCGGTCTGCAGCCGGGTGCGCAGATCCTCGACGCCCTTCACCAGGTCGTGCATGTACACGTAGTACGGGTGCACGTTGACGTAGCCCAGGCGCTTGACCAGGAGCTGCATCGTCGTCGCCGAGTCGTTGACCCCGCGCTGCAGCACCGACTGGTTGCGCACCGTGATGCCGCGCTCGAACAGGCGGTTCATCGCGGCCTGGGTGATGGCGGTGATCTCGTTGGGGTGGTTGAAGTGCGTGTGCAGCACGACTTCCTTGTGCAGCTTGCGCCCCTTCTCCACCACCCCGGTCAGCGCATCCAGCCAGGCGTCGTCGGTCAGGATCTTCTGCGGCATCACCGCCGGACCCTTGGTCGCGAAGCGCATGCGCCGGATGTTCGGTAGCGCCACCAGCGTCTCGCCGATCTCCTGGATCTGCTGCGCGCGCAGGTTGTAGGCGTCGCCACCCGAGATGACGATGTCCTCCAGCTCGGGCCGCGACGCGATGTACGCGAAGGCCTTCTGCCAGCGCTCCTTGTCGACCGACAGCGGCACCTTCTCGACCTCGTCGGTGTCGACGCCCACGGCGTAGCTGCGGGTGCAGAAGCGGCAGTACACCGGGCAGGTGTCGAGCGGCAGGAACAGCGCCTTGTCGGCGTAGCGATGCGTCAGCCCCGGCGTCGGCGCATCGGCCATCTCGCCGAGCGAATCGAGGCCCAGCTTGGGATGATCGGGCAGCAGGCGCGAGCCCAGCGGGATGAACTGCCGGCGCAGCGGATCCTCGTACGGCTTCTCCCAGTTGATGAGCGACAGGAGGTACGGCGACACCCGCACGCTCATCGGCGCGGCCTTGAACCCGGCCTCGGCGTCGGCCACGAACTCCGCGCTGACCAGCCCCTTCACCGCGGCGAGCAGCTTGTGCACGTTGGTGATGGAGTGCTTGGCCTGCCACTTGTGATCGAGGAAGGTCGCCTCGTCGACGTCGGCGTAGGCCGGGATGCGGTGCCAGAAGGCGCCGCCCAGCAGCTGCTTGTGCGCCAGGGTCGCCGGATCGACCGCAGGCTTCAGCGCCGCTGGCGCCTCTCCACCTGGCGCCGCCGCCGAGGGGGAGACCACCGCAAGATGCGTCGTACCAGCAGTGCCACTCGTTGAACTCGGCTGCATCGTCTCGCCCGTCTGGTCACTGCAACTATCTCAGGGCGGCATGAGCAGGCAAGCGCTATTGCTTGCCGCAACGTGTCATCGCAGCTCGTGGCGGCCACCGCGGACCGCAGCCGCCTCCAGATCAGAGCCGATTTTTCGAAGCACGATCCGTTTCCGCGCGCGCGCGCACGAGCTCGCGCCGGGCCACTTGTTGCGCATTCGTTGCGGTGTCGGGGCGCGCCGCGCAGCCTATGTTTCAAGCCTTTTTTGTATGGTTTCCTTCTTGACCACATTCAGGTGATCGAATAAGGTCGCTCGGCTCGGAGGTCGAGGACGCGTGGGCTACATCATCCCGGGACAGCATCACATCATCAAAGAGTCGAGTGAGACGCTGTCTCAGCTCCTCCTCGGTGAGTTCAAGGCTGCCGGGTACAAGCGCGTGCATATCGTCGCCAACGCGCCCAAGCCCGATCAGATCGAGGGCAAGCTGCCCGCGGTCTGCGTCTATCTCTACCAGCTCGGCCTCGACTACGACGGCGTGCAGGCGCACCGCGGTGACCAGGAGATCCTGGAGCTGGCGCAGCCTGACGGCAGCATCCTCGAGACCAAGCGCGACGCCCCCATGTGGGTTCGCCTCGACTACCTGGTGTCGACCTGGGCCCAGACGCCCGAGGACGAGCAGCTCCTGCTCGGCCTCGCCATCAAGGCGCTGATCGAGCACCCGGTCATCTCGGGCGAGACGCTCAAGGGCGACTCGTTCGAGCCCGAGTACGAGATGCCGGTGACGCTGTCATCGCGCCTCGACGAAGGCACCCTGGCCCGCTTCTGGGGCAGCCTGAATCAGCCCATCCGTCCTGCCATCCAGGCCTGGACCTCGGTCCCGATCTATCCAGAGAAGCTCGAGCCGTTCAAGCGCGTGAAGGAGCGTGGAGTCAGGTACAAGAATCTGCTCGATCAGACCACCGAGGAAGGGCCGGGCTATCCGCTCGGTTCACCTGGTGGTGGCGGTGGCGGTGGTGGCGGCGGCAAGCCGGCACCGACCGCAGGTGGCGGCTTGTCGACCAACATCAAGACCGGCACCGGCGACAAACGGTAGTCCGCGCGCGCGCGTCAGCCTCGGGGGGAGGTTGGCGCACGCCCGCGTTGCACGAGTTCTGCTCGCTTCGGTAAGTAAGACCACAACGCAGTCAACGAGGAGGCATCACCAATGGCCGCAAGCTATCTCTCTCCTGGCGTATATGTCGAAGAAGTTGATCGTGGTGCGAAGCCCATCGAGGCCGTCGGCACCAACACCGTGGGCTTCCTCGGTGAGTCGGCCAAGGGCCCGACGAACGAGGCCGTGCTGTGCACCAACTGGTCGCAGTTCGTGAAGGCGTTCGGCGATTTCTCGCAGGCGTCGACCTTCCTGGCGCACAGCGTCTACGGGTTCTTCAA
This sequence comes from Deltaproteobacteria bacterium, assembly GCA_020853705.1. Taxonomy (GTDB): domain Bacteria; phylum Myxococcota_A; class Polyangia; order Haliangiales; family JADYYK01; genus JADYYK01. The sequence goes on along the minus strand of JADYYK010000003.1, from coordinate 87,870 downwards.
CAACGGCGGCTCGCGTTGCTTCGTCGTCAACGTCGGCGCGCCCGATGACGCCCCCGCGGCGCCCTCGGCTCCCCTCAAGGAGGGCGAGAAGGCCCCCGAGAAGAAGCCGGGCGGCAAGGTCGATCGTGACGGCCTGTACATCGGCAAGGACAACGGCCCGGGCCAGAAGAGCGGCCTGAAGTGCTTCGAGGAGATCGACGAGATCTCGCTCGTCGCCGCGCCCGGCGTGACCTCGCCCGCGGTGCAGGACGCCATCCTGTCGCACTGCGAGAGCCGCAAGGATCGCTTCGCGGTCCTGGATTCGCCCGAGACCATCAACGGCGGCGTGGATCGCCTGGTGCGTCCGCGCGACTCGAAGTATGGCGCCTACTACTTCCCGTGGATCCAGGTCTATGACCCGGAGAAGGGCAACATCTTCGTTCCGCCGTCGGGTCACGTCCTCGGCGTCTACGCCCGCACCGACAACGAGCGCGGCGTCCACAAGGCGCCCGCCAACGAGATCGTTCGTGGCGCGCTCGGTCTGCGCTACTCGATCTCGAAGGGTGAGCAGGACCTGCTCAACCCGAAGGGCATCAACTGCATCCGCCTGATGCTGGGCGGCGGCATCCGCATCTGGGGCGCCCGCACCCTGTCCTCGGACAGCTCGTGGCGCTACATCAACGTTCGTCGTCTCTTCATCATGGTGGAGACCTCGATCGAGCGCGCGACCCAGTGGGTCGTCTTCGAGCCGAACGATCACAAGCTCTGGAAGCGCGTCACCCGCACCATCGCGTCGTTCCTGACCCTGGTGTGGCGCAACGGCGCCCTCATGGGCGAGTCGCCGGAGAAGGCCTTCTACGTCAAGTGCGACGCGGAGACCAATCCCCCCGAGGTCGTGGACGCTGGCCAGCTGATCGTCGAGATCGGCATGGCGCCCGTCAAGCCCGCGGAATTCGTCATCTTCCGCATCGGCCAGATGCCCTCGGGCGGCGGCGTCGACGAGTAACGAGTAGGTCGAATACGAGCCGGGGCTTCTGGAGGGGGGGAAGCCCCGGCTTTGTTCGTAAGAGGTCGTGCGCGAAAGAATCGGTGGTCGGTTCTGGAGCGCGATGTAGCTCAGCAGGGGCACGAGAATTCACTTCGGGGCCTTCCATAGGACGGGCCAGCGGTGGGTTGGGTGGGACGGTTCGGGCGTGAGCGCTCGTGTGAAGCTGGGTGGACAGTGAACGCGGAGGAACGAGTCAATGGGAGCTACTGATCGCACATACGTATCTGGGCGCTTCGCCCTGGACCTGAACGGCGGCTTCGCGGGCTTCCTGAAGTCCTGCGAAGGCGGCGACATCAAGGCCAACGTCATCTCGGAGCCGGCGGGTCTCGACAACCGCGTCCACAAGCACATCGGCCAGCCGGAGTACGGCGACATCAAGCTGCAGCTCGGCCTGTCGTCCTCGCCGGCCATCAACGACTGGATCCGCGAGTCGTGGAACAAGAACTACCAGCGCAAGGCGGGCGCGGTCATCGCGTGCGACTTCAACTACAAGGAGAAGGGCCGTCGTACCTTCACCGAGGCGCTGATCACCGAGGTCGGCTTCCCGGCGCTGGACGGCTCGGCCAAGGAGCCGGCCTACATGACGGTCGGCCTCTCGCCGGAGACCATCCGCTTCGAGAAGGGCACCGGCGCGGTCGTCAAGGGCACCTTCACCGAGCACCAGAAGGCCTGGCTGCCCTCGAACTTCCGCTTCACCCTGGCCGACCTCAACACCAAGATGATCAACAAGGTCGACGCCATCACGGTCAAGCAGACGGTCGCGAAGAGCGACACCGGTGACACCCGCGACGCCCAGAAGGAGCCGGCGAAGCTCGAGTTCCCGAACATCACCCTGTACGTCGCCGAGTCGCACGCCCAGACCTGGATCGACTGGGCCGACGACTTCATCATCAAGGGCAACAACGGCCAGTCGGCCGAGAAGGACGGCTCGATCGTCTTCCTGAGCCCGAACCTGAAGGACGAGCTCGGCACCATCGAGCTCAAGAGCTGCGGCATCTCCAGCATCGCCCCCGACAAGTCGGAGGCCAATGCCGAGGCCATCAAGCGCATGAAGGTCGAGATCTACTGCGAGTGGATGGAGTTCAAGCCGAACTCCGGCAAGACCCTCAAGGTCGGCTAAGCAGCCCTCGCAGCATCCAACGTGGGTTAGACACCGGAAAGCCCGCGGGGGAGCAATCTCCCGCGGGCTTTTCGCTTCCTGAAGCAGCGTATGATTGCAGTTGACGTGATGAGACCAGGCTGGAGGACCCGATGAGCGCGAGCAACTTGACCACGAGGACCTACGTCGCGAGCCGCTTTGCCATCGATCTGGGTGGCACGCCGGGGTTCTTGAAGTCGCTGGAAGGCGGCAACGTCAAGGCTGCGGTGATGACGGAGGGCGTCAGCGCCCACAACACCGTCTTCAAGAGCATCGGCATCCCCGAGATCGACGATGTCAGCTTCCAGATCGGCCTGTCCTCGTCGCCGCAGCTCAACGACTGGATCCAGCGCTCGTGGGACAACAACTACCAGCGTCAGAGCGGCGCGCTGTACACCGCCGACTTCAACTACGAGATCAAGTCGCACCGTGAGTTCGCGGAGGCCCTGATCACCGAGGTCGGCTTCCCCGCCTGCGACAGCGCGTCCAAGGACGCCGGCTACATGTCCGTCAAGTTCCGCCCCGAGAGCATCACCACCAAGCCGGTCACGAAGGAGAAGCTGCGTGGCATCTTCTCGGAGCACCAGAAGCTGTGGCTGCCGGCCAACTTCAGGCTGACGATCGAAGGGCTGGAGAAGGCCTGCAAGCAGTGCAACAAGGTCGAGGCCATGACCGTCAAGCAGACGGTGATCAAGCTCGAGGCTGGCAACCAGCGCATCTACGAGATCGAGCCGGGCAAGCTGGAGTTCCCCAACCTGGTCTTCACGGTGCCCGAGTCGCACGCCGAGCCGCTCATCAAGTGGCACCAGCGCTTCGTGCTGGACGGCAAGAACGAGCAGAGCGAGGAGAAGACCGGCGCCCTGACCTTCCTGGCGCCCAACCTCAAGGACGAGCTCGGGGAGATCAAGTTCGCCGGCATCGGTATCTTCAACATCAGCGCCGACAAGGGCGAGGCCGGAAACGAGACCATCCGGCGTGTCAAGGTCGAGTGCTACGTCGAAGACTTCAAGTTCAAGCCCAGCACCACCTTCACCAAACGATTCTGATCCGGCCGGGCGATCCGGTATGATGGCGGCCCGCGAGGTTCTGGAGGACCTCGCGGGTTTTCTACTTCGGGCTTGGGCGGCGCGCAGCGCGAGCTGTGGCGCGGACGCCAAAGGGGAGGATCATCGAGATGGCCTTTCAGACCGAGTACCGCTTCAAGCTGCCGCGCGGGTATGTCGACCCCGAGGGCAACCTGCACCGCGACGGCGTCATGCGCCTGGCCACGGCGAAGGACGAGATCGTTCCGCTGCAGGACTACCGCGTGCAGGGCAACCGCGCCTACCTCGTCGTCATCCTGCTGTCGCGCGTGATCACCAAGCTCGGCGACATCAAGTACATCGACACCGAGACCATCGAGAACCTGTTCTCGACCGACCTGGCGTACCTGCAGGAGTTCTACCGCAAGATCAACGAAGAGGGCTCGCCGCGGGTGCACGCCAAGTGCCCCAAGTGCGAGAACGAGTTCGACATCGATCTGGTCACCGGCCAGGTCATCGCAGCCCCCGCCGAAGGCGCCGAAGGAGGTGAGGGCCGCGTAGGTCAGGGGGGATAGTTAGCTACCCCCTGGAGCAGCTGTACCAGGAGGTAGCCTACATCGCTTACCATTTCCACTGGCCGCTCGAGGACATCCTGTCCATGGAGCACGACGAGCGACATATCTGGTTGAGGCAGATCGCGCACATCAACCGGGAGATCAACGAGGCGCGCAAGCGCGGCTGAGCAAGGTGGGGCGGACATGAGACCGGCTGGTGAACTGAGACCCCCTGGCATCTATGCGGCGCGCGACGAGCTGCGCGTCGAAGGGCTGCAGGTCGCGGATACGCGGACTGCGGCGTTCGTTGGTCTGGCGCAGAAGGGCCCGCTCGACCAGCCCATGCGGCTGCGGTCGTGGACCGAGTTCGTCGACAACTACGGCACCGACCTGCAAGGGTACCTGTCGCGTGCGGTCGAGGGCTTCTTCCAGAACGGCGGCGAGACCTGCTACGTGGTGCGTGTCGCGCACCGCGCCAAGGACGGCGAGCGCCCCGGCATGGAACACGCCGTGTGCGCCGAGCGCGTCTACCTCGACGGCTGGGACAAGCCGACCCTGAAGGTGCGCGCCCGCAGCGAAGGTCGCTGGGGCAACAACGTCTGGACGCACTTCACGGCGACCACCGGCGCCAAGGCGCTCTTGACCATGGACCTCGACGTCGGCGCCGGTGTGGCGCAGGCGTCGACGACCCGTGGCTTCGAGCGCGGCGCGCTGGTGAAGATCTTCGATCGTGACGGCGCCGACTACGTCATCATCACCGAGATCGACGAGGCCAACCGGCAGCTGCACTGGAGCACCGAGACGCCGGTGCGCCGCCGCTACCGCGCCGCCGGCCCGACCTACCTCGAGGTCTTCGAGTTCGAGCTGCACGCGGCGCTGCGTGATCAGCGCGAGGTCCACCGCGGCCTGCAGCTGTCGCCGATGTCGCGGCGCTACGTCGAGCGCGTGGTCGAGGCCGAGTCGCACCTGGTGCGCGTCGAGGACCTCAAGACCAAGTCGCCGCCGCCGCACTTTCTGCCCATCGATCGCCCGGCCGAGAAGCTGACCGGTGGCCGTGACGGCGCCGATACACTGACCGCCGACGACCTCATCGGCTGGGATCATGGGCCGGCTGATCGTCGTGGACTGATGTCGCTGGTGGCGGTGCCCGATGCCGCCATGATCGCGGTGCCCGACGGTGTGCTGTGGCTCAAGCGCACGCCTGGCCCGGCGGGCGAGATGGCCCTGCAGCGGGTGCAGGACGCCATGATCAACCTGTGCGAGAACGAGAAGGATCGCTTCGCCTTCCTCGACGCGCCCAACACCATCGACATCGAGGCCGTGCGGCGCTGGCGGCGGCGTATCGACTCGTCCTATGCGGCGCTGTACTACCCGTGGATCGAGATCCGCAACCCGGCCGGGGAGCTGGTCGCGGTGCCGCCCTCGGGGCACATCTGTGGCATCGCGTCCCGGCTGGAGCGCGAGGTCGGGGTCCACCAGGCGCCGGCCAACGCCATCATCAAGGGCGCCCAGGACCTGACCATCAAGCTGACCGAGGATCACATGGGCATCCTCGACGCCGAGGCCATCAACTGCCTGCGCATGAGCACCGGGAGGGGCATCCGGGTCTGGGGTGCCAGGACGCTGGCCTCCGACCCAGACTGGCGGTACGTCAACGTGCGCCGGCTGTTCATCATGCTGCGGCGCTCGCTGATGGACGGAACCCGCTGGGTGGTGTGGGAGCCCAACACTCCTAACACCTGGGATTTGCTCAAACTCAGCGTGAATGGGTTCTTGCAGACCCTGTGGGGCAAGGGGATGTTCGCGGGAGGGAAACCCGAGGATTCGTTTTTCGTACAATGTGACGCCGAGACGAATCCGTCAGATCAGCGAGATCTCGGTCAGATGGTGATCAATGTGGGGGTGGCTCCAGCAATTCCCGCCGAGTTCATCATGGTCCGGGTGGTTCAGGTGATGGGCAACGAGCCAGTCGCAGACAGCTCGGTCGAGTAGCAAGGAAGCCAGAAGGAGCAGCCGATGCCAGGTCCCGCCGATCGCAAAGACCCAGTTCCTCTGTTCACCTTCAAGGTGTCCATCGCCGGCATCGAGTGCGCGTTCTTCCGTAGCGTCTCGGGCCTGAAGGTGGAGACCGAGGTGCAGGAGCACTTCGAGGGCGGCTTCAACTACGGCGTGCGCAAGCTGATCGGGCGCACCAAGTGGCCGAACATCATCCTCAAGCAGGGCTTCGTGGGCCCGCCGTTCGACCTCTGGAACCTGCACCAGAAGACCATGAAGGGCGAGGCCAAGCGCGACAGCGCCCGCGTCAGCGGGTCGATCATCCAGCTCGGCGCCAACATGGACCAGGTCTGCAAGTGGACCTTCTACAATGGCATCGTCGTGAAGTGGGAAGGTCCTGACTTCGACGCCGCGAAGAATGAGCTCGCGGTCGAGATGATCGAGATCGCTCACGAAGGGCTGAAGATCGAATAGCATGGCGACCACCTCGCATAGCGGCTCCGGAAATGACGCGCGCGGTGTCGGCTCTCTCGCGGGGGCCAGCACCTGGAGCAGTCCAGGCCTCGGCGCCGCGGATCGAGCGGTCAGCACGATCACCGCGCGCTACGCTCCCGAGGGGGCGGCGGCGTCGAGCAGCGTGTCCCTGCGGTCGCTCGGCTTCGCCGACCGCTTGCTGATGCCGCGCCTGATGTCGTCGCGCTTCGCGGAGCGCGCCGCGGCGGGTCCGTCGCGCATGGGCGTCGGTGCGCCGACCGCCGTGTATCCGTTCCCGTGGTTCGCTGACGAGCTGGCCAAGATCGAGACCGCGCGCATGATGCTGGGCCATCGGCCCACGCTGGCGCGCGCCACCGCGCCGACCCAGTACATGGCGCCGCAGGCGGCGCCGATCGAGGCGCTGGCCTGGGTCGACCTGGGCGGGTACCAGAGCGCGCCGCAGGTGCAGACCGTGGCGCCGCGGGCCTTCCCGCAGGCGATGCCGAACGTGATGATGCCGGCCCCGGTCGCGGCGCCGGTGGGGACGCCGCAGGCCCAGCTGGCCGCGCTGACCCAGGCGCGCGCGGCCTTCGAGCAGCAGCGCCAGGCCCCCACGCAGTCGGCCGGCCTGTCGGTGGCGATGCCGGCGCAGCCAGGCTTCGCCCTGCGTTCGGAGTGGGATCCCGCGCCGCTGGCGACCGCGATCCTGGCCGCCAGCGCCAGCGGTGGCACCGTGTTCGCGCCGTTCGCGTCGCCCCTGCTGGTGCATAGCGCCATCGGCATGGCGCTCGCCGCGGGCGCCAGCGTGGAGGGAGCCGGCGCGGGCGCCGAGGCGCGCATGTCGGCGCCGGCCCAGCGTGGCGCCAGCCAGCCGCGCACCATGCTTGCGGTGTCCGATTCGATGCTGCGCGCCGAGCCGGCGTCGGCCCGTCAGGCCGTGGCGAGCCCCGCGCAGGCGCGTGCGGTCCAGGCGCAGCTCGCCACCGCGCAGCGCGCCCACGAGGCCACCGTGCAGGCGCAGGCGCTCGCGATCACCACGACGCCGACCACGACCACGACCGCATCCGCGTCCACGACCGCCCCGGAGGCGGTGGAATACGCGCAGATGTTCGCGCCCGCCGGCCTGGTGGCTGGCCTGGCGCCGTCGATGGTGGATCTCGCCAGTGCGCTGGTGCCGCCCGCGGCGATGCCTGCGGCCACCGTCGCGAGCGCGCTGACCAGCGCCGCCGCCCCGGGCGGCTTCGCGCTGCCCGTGCGCCAGGCGATGGCGTCGCGCGCGCCCTCGCTGGCGCCCGTGTTCCAGGCCGCCTACGCCATGCCGGCGTTCGTGCCTGCCCAGGCCGCTGCGGGTGCGCCGCCGTCCATGCTGGCGGCAGGAGCGCCGTCGCTGACGATGCCGCTGGCCCTGGCGCAGCCGCAGCAGTCGCGCACCGAGAGCTTCGTGCAGTCGCTGACGCGCATCCTCGCGCGTCAGGATGCTGGCTCGGCGCCCGCGCTCGCTCAGCCGGGTGAGGCAGCACGTCCTGCGTTCGCGGATGTCGCCGCGCGCTTCGTACCTGCCTTCATCAATGTCGGACCCGATGGCGCCCCCGAGCAGACCCGCGCCATGCCCGCGACCCGTCCGGTCGCGACCCCCAGCCTGGGCGCCCAGCTGGCGCCGCTGGCCTCGCTGCTCAGCATGTCGCCCGCGGCGATGGCGGCGGCTCCGATGTCGACGCTGGCCGTGGCGACCCCGCCGGAGGCGCGGACCCTGGACCAGGCGGCGGCCTCGCCGCTGATGGCCCCATCGCTGGCGCCTGCGGCCGCCCAGCTGCGCAGCCAGATCTTCGCGCCCATCACGCAGCCCGACACCTTCATGCCGGCGTTCGTGGCGCCGACCTTCAGCGCCCCGGTGTTCTCGGCGCCGACCTTCGCGCCCGCCGCGGCGATCGCCCCCGTGGCTCCGACCGGCGCGTCCACCGAGTCACGCCTGGGTCGCATGACCTGGACGGCCGAGCTGGCCACCAGCCTCAGCGCGATGCTCCCGGCCTCGGCCGCGCAGGCGCCCTTCGCGGCGCTGGCGCTGCCGCTCGCGGCGCCCAGCTTCGCGCGCTCCATCGGCCACACTGACTGGGTCGACGCGCAGATGGCGCGCCGCAGCCCGCAGCCCGAGGTGCGCGGCGGCGAGCTGCGCCTGGCTGGCAGCGCGCCTGCCCAGACCCTGGTCACGGCGCTCGACGCCCCGATGGCCGCGACGGCCGCGACGATGATGCGCAGTGCGACGCCTGCGGCGCTGGCGGCACGTGACGCCAGCAGCGTGCTGGCCGGTGGCCTGCCCGTCACCAGCCCGATGCCGATGATGGCCAGCGCGACCATGCCGCAGGTCATGTTCGACGCCGGTCTGGCCGCAGCGCTGCCGATGCCGGTGCTGTCGATGGCCGCGCTGAGCGCGGGCGCGCCCGTGACCACCTTCGAGGCGGCGCCCCACGCGCCCCTCGCCGCCAGCTTCGCGCCGACGGCGACCGGCTTCAGCCCCAGCCTCGCGGCCAGCCCGGTGCCGGCGGCCAGCGCGGGTGGCCATGCGCCCGCCTGGGCCATGAGCGAGCTGATCGCCAGCCTGGCCGGCGTGGCCGCGCTGCGCGACACCCTGCCGAGCAGCGTGCTCGAGCACAGCATGTGGGTCGAGCCGACCATGGCCGCGCCACAGGCCCGCGTGCAGACCGATACGCTGCCGCTGGCTGCGCGGGCCCCGTCGCGGGTTGCGCTGGCGGTGGCCGACGAGGTCGCGCCGTCGGTGCAGGCGCAGGTCCAGGCGCAGGCCCAGAGCCGCGCGCGCGCCGAGACCGTCCAGGTCCAGCGTGCCGAGCAGGCCCAGGCGCAGCTCCAGGTCCGTCAGGCGCACGCCGAGGCGATGGCCCGTGCACACGCGGACGTCGCGCTCGAGGTCGAGCGGGCGACCCGTCATGAGCGGGTCGCGCCGGCGGTGACCAGCGCGACGCCAGGACAGCCCGCGCTGGCCGCGACCGACACCGTGCGTCCGACCACGCCGTGGACGCAGCCTCTGGCCACGAGCCTGGAGTCGAGCCGTCCTGGTGCCATGGCCGCGCGCTTCGAGGCGATGGCCAACCGCACGGTGGCGCGCTCGGCCGACCTGGCCCTCGACATCGTGGACCCTGCGCTGCTCGCCGAAGGGCGCGCGCTGGGCCTGAGCCCGCTGGAGTCGGTCGCCGCGCTGCGCCTGGCAGCGGGTGGCCCCGCTGCGCTGCGCGGCCCCGACTTCTCGATGACCTTCCTGAACGTCGCGCCCGACGGCGCCGAGAGCCCCGGACAGGGCCCGGCGTGGCGTGCACCCTCGCGCAGCACCACCGTGGTTCTGGCCGAGCGCGCTGCCCAGGTGCCGATGGGCGTGCCCGCCAGCTTCCTGCCCGGCCTGGCGCCGGGCGCCCAGGTGCCACAGGCGGCGGTGTTTGCCGCGCAGGCCGGGGGTGGCCCGGTCGACTTCCAGTACCTCGCGGGCGGCCAGGCTGACGAGGCCCAGGGCGACCTGTCCGAGCTGGCGCCGCGTCAGGCGCCCGCGATGACGATGCTGCGCGGCAGCACGACGTGGCCGCGCTCCGTGGAGGCCAGCCGCAGTCAGGCGTTCGGCGCCACGGCGAACCTCGCCAGCGCCGATGGCCCTGCCTCGACCTGGCTGCATTTCACGGCGACCCTGGCCAGCCAGGTCAGCGGCGCCTCGGAGCTGATGGCGCAGCTGGCCAGCGCGGGTGTCGCACCCGAGCGTGCCGCCGTCATGGCCATGACCCTGGCGCAGTCGGCACCGGGTCGGGTTCCTCTGGTGGCCTCCGACAACCTGCAGCCGCAGTCAGGGCCAGGGCCGGGGCCAGGGAGCGACGAGCTCGGCCTCGCGAGCGAGCAGCTCGAGCTGGCCGCCCTCGAGGCGAGTGGCCCCACCACGACCGCGCAGGGCCGCGCGGTGGCGCAGCTCGAGCAGGCGCGCGCCCAGCTGGCGGTCTTCGGCATGCCCTCGGCTGCCGACTCGACGCGGGCGTCGAGCTTCGCGCGCGCGCACAGCGGCGCGCGTCGTGCCGCGACGGCGGCCTACCAGACCTGGATCGAGGCGCCGCGCAGCGAGACGCTGCAGCTGTCCACGGGCGCCATCGGCCACAGCGCGCCGGCACCGTCGCGCCCCTCGCTGGCCGCCTCGGCGCCCCCGATGCCCGAGCCGGTCACCAGCGGCGGCGCGCCGCAGTCCGCTCTGTCGCGCGAGGAGGTCGTGCGCGCGGTCTCGACCGCCGTGGGAGGTTCGCTGCCCAGCTGGCTGGCCGACGCGGCCGCCAAGCAGGCCGCGACCAGCCCGGTCGATCAGTTCACCGCGCTGGATCTGGCCTTCGTGCAGACCGCGGCGCCGCGGGCCATCCCGCTGGCCGCCAAGGGAGCGCACGAGCCGTCGCCGCCGCCCGGTCGAGGTCACCCCAGCGGCGCCAGCAACAAGAAGAAGGGCGGGGGCGAAGACCTGGAAACCCTGGCCCGACAGATCTACGATGAGATTCTGCGCATGATGGATCTCCAGCGCGAGCGAACGGGAGGAAGCTGATGGCTGCCGGTAATCCAAACGAAGGTCAGATCACTCGTGCCTTGATCAAGAACGAGGACACCGGCGAACAGATGACGGTTCACTTCAATCCGAAGGAACTGTCCATCGACAAGTCCGTCCCCTGGCAGAAGCACAAAACCTCGGAGTCGGACGCGCCGACGCTCGAGTTCACGGCGTCGGAGCCCAAGACCCTCGGCGTCGAGCTGCTGTTCGACACCTACGAGAAGCAGACCAGCGTGCACAACGAGGTCAAGAAGCTCGACAAGCTGTGCAAGATCATCAACAAGGACGACAAGAAGCGTCCCCCGATGGTGACCTGGACCTGGGGCGACAAGATGCCCACGTTCAAGGGCGTCGTCGAGTCGCTGGGCGTCAAGTACACCATGTTCCTGGCCGACGGCACGCCGTGCCGCGCCACCGTGACCTTGAAGATGAAGGAAGCCTCCAAGGTGATGGCCAAGGACACCGCGTCGGACAGCGGCCGTGCCGACGCCGAGGCCAACAACAGTGACACCGTGCCGCCTCCTAACGGCAGTGGTGGCGGTGGGACCTAGTCATGGCTGATGCAGCGCACCCAAAGGTCAAGATCAAGGGCGCCGAGGTCGAGAAGGAGAAGATCAACTCCGTCATCATCGACCGCGACATGGACCAGCCCGACATGTGTCAGATCGGCGTGCGCAACCTGGGCTCGCCGCTGCCAGCGTGCTCGTACAACCTGGGCGACGCCGTCGACATCCTGATCGCGTTCACGGGACAGACCGAGACCTCGGTGTTCCAGGGCGAGATCGTCGGCATCGAGCCGACCTACGACACCTCGGGTCGCAGCAACGTGCTGCTGCGCTGCTTCAACCGCCTGCACCGGCTGACCCGCGGCCGCAAGTCGCGCACCTTCGAGAACATGACGGACGCGCAGATCGCGCAGAAGATCGCGCAGGAAGCGCAGCTGACGCCCAAGGTCGATAGCAAGGTCGCGATCCAGTACAAGCACGTCTATCAGCACAACCAGACTGACCTGGAGTTCCTGCTCTATCGCGCCTCGCGTATCGACTACGAGATCGCGGTCACTGGCGAGAAGGACTTCCTGTTCCAGCCGCGCAAGAACGACCAGGACTCGGGCATCACGCTGAAGATGGGCAAGCAGGACACCGCCAACGCCATCCAGCGCTACACCGCGCGGCTGTCGAGCTCGGTGCAGGTCACCGAGGTCCAGGTGCGCGGCTGGGATCCCGCCAAGCGCAAGGAGATCATCGGCAAGGCCAAGTCGGCGACCAAGACGATGGGCAAGACCGCGGGCTCGAAGGACGGCGCCGACGTGTTCGGCTCGACCATCCAGTACGAGGTCGACGACAAGGTGACCTCGCAGGAGGAGGCCGATCGCCGCGCCCAGACCATCCTCGACCAGCTGATGATGAACTACATCACCGGCGAGTGCATCTGCATCGGAAACATCAACATCAAGCCCGGCCTCCTGGTCACCATGGATCTGGGCAGCGACGATCGCTTTGGCGGCAAGCACTACGTCGCCGCGGTCAGCCATCGCTACACGATGAATGATGGCTCGGGCAAGGGCGGCGGCTTCACCTCGGCCATCCGCTTCAAGCGTAACTCGGGAGGCAAGTAGTCATGTTCGCGTCCAGGTCGAGCGGCAATAGCGACAACTCGCCCGGTCGCCACATCTATGGCGCGGTGATCGGGGTGGTGACGGACAACGTCAACCCCGAGGGTGAGTACAAGGTGCGCGTGCGCTTCCCCACGCTGCCCGGCGATGGCGCCAGCTGGTGGTGCCGCATCAGCACCTACGGCGCCAGCAAGAACGGCATGGGCATGTTCATGCTGCCCGAGATCGATGACGAGGTCCTGGTCGTCTTCAACAACGGAGACGTGCAGCAGGGCATCATCATCGGCACGCTGTGGAACGGCGTCGACAAGCCGGCCTACTCGAACAAGGACGCCTCCAGCAAGACCGATCGCTTCCAGTCCAACGACGCCAAGTTCCGCGGCCCGGTCGAGGCCAAGAAGAACGACATCCGCTCGTTCAGCTCGCGTCAGAAGCACGAGCTGGTCTTCAACGACAACAAGACCGACCCCCGGGTCGTGCTGTCCTCGGGCCAGAAGCACCGCATCGTGCTCGACGACAAGGGTGGCGCGCCGACGCAGATCGAGATCTACGACGGCAAGGAGGAGAACTACATCCTCATCGACACCAAGAACAAGAAGATCACGCTGGAGACCAAGACCGGCGACATCCTCTTGAAGGCCAAGAAGAAGATCACCCTCGACTGCGAGGATCTCGAGACCAAGTCGTCGAAGACCACCAAGATGACCGTCGGCAGCGACTACGAGATGAAGGCCAGCGGCAAGAGCACGATCCACTCGAACGGCGAGGGCGAGGTCTCGGCTGGCGCCAAGCTGACCGTCAAGGGCAGCACGGTGAATATCAACTAGCCCCCTCGAAGCGTAGCTTCGAGGAGGCTATTCCGCTCCGATCTTCTCACACCGCCCCAACCACCGCTCCAGCGCCTGCCCGAACGCCACCGGCTCCTCCAGCGGCAGCAGGTGCCCGCACCCAGGCAGCAGCGTCAGCTCGGCATCGGGTAGCCGCCTGGCCAGCGCCATGGCGTCCTCGAAGCCGACCCAGTGGTCGTGCCGCCCGCACACGATGCTGATGGGACGCTCGAGATCGCGCAGCGCCGCCGCATGGTGGCGCGCCATCGCGTAGCGATAGCGGATGGCGCCGACCACGTCCTGGTCGGCCACCACGTTGCCGACATGGACCGCGGTCTGGAAGGCGGCCAGCACGGCGCGGGTCTGGCGCACCGCGATCTCCTCGAACGCCGTGCGCTCACGCGGGTCGTCGCTGAAGGGTAGCTCGGGCTCGCGCACCGCCACGTGGCGCACCGGGACGACACGGCGACCGAAGTCGGGCTCCAGCACCGGGCACACCAGCAGGGCTCCGCCCAGCGCGACGTCCCGCGCCAGCCCCTGCACCAGGTAGCCGCCGTAGGAGTAGCCGATGGCCAGCGGGCGCTCCAGCTCCAGCCTGGCGCACAGCGCCGCCAGCAGATCGACCAGGCCGTCGGCGGACATCTGCGTCCAGTCGCCCTTCGACGCGCCGTGGCCGGGCAGATCGAGGTAGATCCGGCGCCAGCCGCCCGCGGTCAGCGCGGCCTCGTAGCTGGCCATCATGACGCGCCGGTCCCCGGTGACGCCGTGCACCAGCAGCACCGGCCGACCCTCACCGCGGACCTCGTAGTCGACCTCGTGGCCACCGAACGCGAAGCGCATCGACGCCATCATACGACATCCGGCCTGCGACCCTCGGACCGGGGACCGACCGCGGACCCTGACCGCCCCAGCCTCGAGCTCGGCCTCGGCGCCCGGCCGGCGTCGCGCTATGATGGCGCGTGAACGCCGGCACCGGTACGCCTGCTGGGCCTGGGGGAATCGACGCGCTCCTCGCGCTGGTCGGCACGTTGACGCCGGCCACGCTGCTGGCCCAGGCGCGCAGCCTGGAGGACGCTCGTGATCCGCTGCGCGAGGCGCAGCTGCGCCGCCATTTCGGCTTCGCGCGCGACGACCTCATGGTGACGCCCTACATGCTGGGCGCCTGTGAGGCCGGCCGGGTGCATGGTCGCTTCGCCTTCGATCGACTGGAGCGCCACTTCCCGCCGCCCGCGCCCGACTGGCTGGGCCCCGAGCACGCCGGTCTCGACTTCGCGGTCGAGCTCGACGTCGACCGCGTGCGCGCGCCCAGGTACTGGCCCTTCGCGCAGGACGCACCGGTGGCCGACTTCGAGCTGACCACCTCACCCAAGTGGCTGGGCCACTCGGTGGTGCACGCCCTGATCGGTTTCGGCTGGTGGCCCGGGTTGACCGCGTGGGACGTGCTGCACGCGGCGCGCCTCAGCGAGGGCATCGCGGCCTGGTGGTGGTACTGGCCCGCCGAGCTGGGCCGCGGCGCGTGTCCCCGCCACGGCGTGTGGTCAGCCGACTGGTCGGCCAGCGACTGCTCCACCTGTGCGCTGGTGCTGGCCTCGGTGCAGCTGCGTGACTCTCGCCTGGCGCGCCTGGCCGCGCCCGAGGTCCCGGCCCAGCAGCAGGACGGCCTGGCCTTCCTGCGCCAGGAGGTCGCCGCCTTCGCGGCCGGCGTCCGCGAGCGGCGCCTCGACATCCCCGACAGCCCGGTGCTCACCGTGGGCGAGGCCTGCGAGTACGCCCGCGTCAACACCCTGCGCATGCAGAGCGTCGCCTTCCAGCGCTGGCTCGAGGCGCTGCTCATCCCCGGCGTCGACTATGCGCGGGACCACGACGAGCTGGCCACGCGCGCCAGCCAGGTCCTGACCACGCTGCTCGGCCTGCCCGGCGCGCCGCCGCCACGTCCGCCCGCCCGTGACGAGGACGCCCTGCGCGCGCTGCGCGTGGCGCAGGATGTCGGCTATCGCCTGTGTCACGCCGCCGCGCTGGCCGGCGCCTCCGCCACGGGGTACCAGGTCGGCCTCACCGCGCTGGCCGACGCCGCGCGCGCGCTGCACGCCGGGGCGCCCGCGCAGCACCTCGCCGCCGCGCTCGACGCCGCCTACCACGACTACGCCGCTGCACCCGCGCCCACGCTGGCGCCCGCGCAGCTGTTCGCGCTGGGCTATCACCCCGGCGATGGGGTCGAGCCCGGCCCGCTGCGCGCAGCCCGTCGCGCCGCCTACCAGCAGCGCCTCGACAGCAGCGGCTCCCTGGCCCGGGTGCTGGCGCGAGCCTGGCCCGCCGGCGCTGACGCCGTGGTCGCCGGCCACGCGCGCCGACCCGAGCTGGTCGCCGATCTGGTCGGCTCGGCGGTCGACAGCGGCCTCGGCTCGCGCGGCCTCGACGCCGCAGGGGTGGCCTTTCTGCACTGGTTCACCGAGCTGGCGGCCCAGGCCGGCCCGACCCGCGTGGTCATCGAGTCGCTGTGGTTCTACCGCTTCTGCTTGCCCTCGCTGCCGGCAAAGGCGCGCTGGCACGAGACCTCGCTGCGCCTCAACCCCTATCTGCAGCTGGTCGAGTCACCCTACGACACCGGCTGGCTGAGCAGCCTGCTGGCGCCGCTCCCCGACGCTGCGTCCGCCTCCGCTCCCGCTCCAGCGTCGGCGCCGGAGCTGCGGGTGTGGCCCGCGGCCTCGCCCGGCTACCTGGCCCTCGGCCCCGGCCGCCGCCACCCGCTGCTGCTGGTCATCACCGCCGAGCGCGCCCAGCTGCTGGGCCTGCTGTCCGAAGCGCGCGGTGTGTCCGACCTAGTCGGCGCCGGGGTGCCGCCCGAGGTGCTGGCCGACGCGGTGGCCTGCCAGCTCGTGATTGCCGTCTCCGGCGGCGCCTGATGTGTGATGAAATGGCCGACGGATGCGCGCGACGCTAGCTGACGAGCTGCCCCTCATCTGTCCGGCCTGTCGTCGGCGCACCGAGGCGGGGCGCGAGATGCACACCGTCGCCCTCGTCGTCGGCGTGCCCGATGCGCAGACCGGCGAGATCGAGGAGGGCGTCCTCGCCTGCGTCAATCCGGCCTGCGGCAAGCGCTATCCCATCGTCGCCGGCATCCCCATCCTGGCCCGCGATCTGGCCGGGCTGCTGGGCAGCCAGATGGTCGCCATCGTCGAGAGCGACCTGCCGCAGCCAGTGGCGGCCGTGCTGGCCGAGGCCGGCCCCGATGGCGCGACCTATCCGCGCCTGATGGAGACCATGTCGATCTACCTCGACGCGCAGTGGGGCGACCGCGTCGAGCCCGCCTGCGATGGCCCGGCGCCGCAGTTCGGCTTCGCCGCCATCGCCGGCCGCATCACCGCGCGCAGCGAGGCCCCGGTGGGGCGGGCGCTCGAGCTGGGCTGCTCGGTCGGGCGCGGTCTGGCCGAGCTGGCACGCGGCGCCGATCTCGCGGTCGGCCTCGACAACAACTTCGGCGCGCTGCGCCGCGCGCGCCGCCTGCTCGCGGGCAAGCAGCTGACCTACGGCCGCCGCACCGCGGGTCGCCACTACCGCGTGGCCACCATCCGGCCCGGCGATCGCGCCGCCAGCAACGTGGCGCTGGTGTGCGGCGACGCGCTGGATCCGCCGCTGACGCCCGGGTCGTTCGCGCGCGTGGCCGCCTTCAACCTGCTCGACGCGGTCAGCCATCCGCGTGGGCTGCTGAGCACGCTCGATGGGCTGTGCGAACCTGGCGGCGAGCTGATGATGACCTCGCCGTACTCGTGGGAGAGCCACGTCAGCCACGAGGACGAGCGGCTGCCCGGCAGTGACCCCGCCGCGGCGCTGCGCAAGCTGCTGGAGTCGGGTGACGGCCTGGAGGCGCCCTATGCGCTGCAGGACGAGGCCACGCTGCGCTGGTGGCTGCGCCGCGACACCCGCTCGGCGGTGGTCTACGACACCCACTATCTGCGTGCCCAGAAGCGCTTCTGAGCCGACGCACAGGGGAGACGTCGGCCGTCGATCGAGTACAATGGACGCATGCCGGCGCCAACGTTCATCAAGATCCTGGGCAACCTGGCCTTCTTCGCCAAGGGACTCAAGCTACCGACCTCGGCCGAGTGGCAGCAGCCCTCGGGTGATCCCGCCGCCAAGCACTACAGCGACGCGCTCAAGCCCGCCGACAAGGTCGCCATCCCGACGGTGATCCCGCCCTGGTTCATGCCCCAGAACCCGAACAAGTATCACCAGGATAGCTGCGACAAGATCGGCAAGGAGTTCAAAGACTTCCACGACGCGATGATCGACGCCGTGGGCTACGCCGCGAACATGTGGAAGCTGCAGGCCAAGTTCAAGGACCTCAAGGTCATGTCGGTCAGCGCCATCGGCGCCCCTGGCTGCCTCGATGGACCGGAGCTCGAGAACTTCATCAAGAACGCCCCCATGACCGCGTCCTTCACCGGCAACAAGCAGAAGTACCGCGACGCCGTCGCCAAGGGCGTCTCCAAGTGCTTCAAGGACTGGCAGGGCAAGGTCATGGTCCCGGGCCTGCCGCTGTACCCGGCGTTCGCGGCCTTCCCCGGCCCGATGGCGCCGCCGATGCCCAGCGTGCCGGTGCCCCTCATCACCAACCCGTCAGCGATGAGCGCCAACATCATGGCCCCGTCGCAGCTCAAGTCGGAGATGGTCAACGCGCTCGACGGCGGCATGAAGGACAAGGACAAGGACAAGCAGCACGAGGCGCTGTTCGAGGCCATCGCGACGGTGCTGTCGCTGGGCTTCACCATGTGGCTGCCCATGCAGCAGGTCATGCTGGTCATGGGCAAGGGCCCCATCCCGAGCTTCGCCCCGCCGTTCGTCCCCGTCGGCCCGGTGGTCGGCGGCGACAACCTGGCGGTGCCCGGGCACTGTATCGCGTAGCAGCCCCCTCGAAGCGCAGCTTCAGCCCCCTCGAAGCGAAGCTTCGAGGAGCGCTGTTCCGCTCCGTTCCGCCTCCGCCTCCCCTCCGCCTCCGCTCCGGCTACTTGACCGGCGGCCCCTTGTACAGCAGCCCGTTCAGGAACTTCGGGTCCTTCTTCAGCTCCTCGATCAGGTCCAGCATCTCCTGCGTGACCTCGCCGTTCTCGATGGCGTCGATGCACTCGTTGGCGAAGCGCACCGCCTCCTCGTGGGCCGCCTTCTCGATGGCCAGCTTGCGCGCGTGCTCGAGCGCCAGGGCCTCGATGTGGTCCTTGTGCGTGAACAGCATGGCCTCGTTGGTGGTGCCCACGGGATCGTCGATCCACAGGGTCTTCAGCTCGATGCTGGTCTCCATGTAGATCCGCTCGGTCTGGTCGGGGGTCAGCACGACCTCGAAGCCCTGCTTGGGGGGCGGCGGATGCTCGGCCAGGAAGTCGGCCTCGAACTTGAGCGCGTCCTTCTCCAGCTGCGCGGCCTCCTCGGCCATGATCTTGGCGATCTGGATCTTGACGTCGACGTCCTCCTCTTCCTCGATCTTCTGCGCCAGATTGATCAGGTATTGCTGCTTCTGCAGGATGTCTTCGACGGTCGTCGCCACGGGCCCATTTTAGGCGGGAACTCGCCCTCGAACCAGTCGTATCATGGGGGTCTTGGCGCGCGTCTTCCTCATCAATCCCCCGTCGCCGGAGCCGGTCAAGACGCCGCTCCTGGCGCTGTGCTACCTGGCCTCGTCGCTGCGCCGCGCCGGCCACGAGGTCGCGCTGTGCGAGGCCTCCGCGCCCGGGTCACCCGACGTCGCCGGCCTGCTCGAGCGGGTCGCCGCCTTCGCGCCCGACCTGGTCGGCGTGCACATCAAGACGCTGCATGTGCAGCCGGCCTATGCGCTGGCGCGCCGCCTGGCGGAAGCCGGCCACCGCCTGGTCGCCGGCGGTCCGCACCCCACGGTGTGCTGGCAGGAGCCGCTGGCGCACGGTTTCGACTTCGTCCTGCGCGGCGAGGCCGAGGAGTCGCTGGTCGAGCTGTGTGACGCGCTGGACGGCGCCGACAGCGACGCCGCCGGCGCTGGCTGCAGCGCGCTGAGCGCCATCGCCGGCCTGTGTTACCGCGAGCGCGGCATGGTCCGGGTCAACCCGGGGCGGGACTTCTTGCGCGACCTCGACGGCCTGGCCGACCCGCTGGCGGCGCTCGATCTGTTCGATCCCGCCTGGTATGGCCAGAGCTCGCCGGTCGCGCCCGCGGGCCTGCTGTCGAGTCGTGGCTGCCCGGCCGCGTGCACCTTCTGCTCGAACAACGTCACCGGGCGGCGCTTTCGCTATCGCAGCGCCGCCGGCGTCGCCGACGAGGCGCGCGCGCTGGCGGCGCTTGGGCAGACCGCGTTCAGCTTCTTCGACGATTCCTTCGCGGTCGGCCATCGCCGCGTGCGCGAGCTGGCCACCGCGCTGGCGCCGGTGCGCATCGCCTGGACCTGCACCGCCCACCCGGGCCACCTCGATCTGCCCACGCTGCGCGACATGAAGCGCGCCGGCTGCTGCGGGGTGGACATCGGCATGGAGAGCGGCGATCCCGGCATGCTGCTGCGCATCGGCAAGGGGGTCACCGTGGAGCGCGTGCTCGAGGTGCTGGCCTGGTGTCGCGAGGTCGGCTTGCACACCGTCCTCAACCTGATGTTCGGCTGGCCCGATGAGACCGCCGCCGAGCTGCAGGCCACCCTCGACTTCATGGAGCGCGCGGCCCCCCTGGCCGGCGGCTTCAACGCCCGCGGCGTGCTGGTGCCCTATCCCGGCACCGAGATCTACGATCGCTACCACGAGCGTTTTGGCTTCACCTCGTGGTGGCTGCGCGAGGCCCCGCTGGCCTACCAGAGCTTCCCCTCCGAGTGGTCGCTGGAGGAGGTCACGCGCTGCTATGCCGAGGACGCCGCCCTGGAGCGCAACTTCTTCCAGCACCCGCCTGCGCAGCTGGCCCTCATCAAGCAGGCCCTGCGGCGCAAGACCGAGCTCAGCTTCGCCAGCGTGATCGCGCTGGCCGACCGGGGCCGCCTGAAGCACCAGGTGGTGCCCGCGGCCGGGGCGCGCTGAGGCCGAAACAGGGGAGAACAGGCCTCGCCATGGCGTAACAGGCGAGGCTCCAAGTGTGCTAAATCTGAGGCACCTCCGACCGCGAAGGGACTGAAATGCCAGGACAAGGCAGGCTGGGCGACAACGGGCAGGCGGATTCACCAGGGGACAAGCACGGCTGCCCCGCATGCCCCCATCCTGCCATCGGCCCGGCCATCCTCGGCTCGCCCAACGTGTTCGTGAACGGCATGCCCGCCATCCGCAAGGATGACATCGGCATCCACGCCATCTGCTGCGGCCCCAACATGTGGAAGGCCACCGCGGGCTGCGACACCGTCCTCATCAATGGCAAGGCAGCGCACCGCAAGGACGACGCCCAGCAGCACTGCGGCGCCAGCGGCAAGATGGTCGTGGGTTCGGGCAACGTCATCGTCGGTGACGGCAGCGGCGGTGGTGGCGGTGGCGGCGGCGGTGGTGGCGGCGGTGGTGGTGGCGGCGCGGGTGCGGCCGGCAGCGGCGCTGGCGGCACGGCGCAGAACCGTCCCCAGGCCCAGACCTACGACGCGGGTGGCGCTTCGACCACAGGCGGCGCTGCCGCCCCGGCCGACGACGGCACGGTCAGTGATGATGACGGGACGGTGGCTGATGACGGGACCGTCAGCACCGACGACGGGACGGTCAGCACCGACGACGGGACGGTCAGCACCGACGACGGGACGGTCACCGAGCCGCCGACGGCTCCGGAGATCGCCGAGATGTCGCCCGAGGAGGCGGCCGCCGCGGTCAACGAGGCCAAGCCCGAGACCGCCGCGGAGGCGCTGCAGGCGATGCCGCCCGAGAAGGCCGGCGAGGTCCTGGCCAAGGTCGAGGTCGGCCCCGGTTCGCTGGCGCTCGAGGTCATGACGCCAACCGTGGCCGCGTCGATCGTCATCACCATGGAGCCCGGCGAGGCTGCTCCGGTCACCGAGGCGATGAAGCCGGAGAGCTCGGCCGCCGTGATGGCGGCGATGCCGCCACAGAAGGCCGCCGCGGTACTCGACAAGAGCAACCCAGGCGAGGCCTCGCGCACGCTGGACGCGATGCCGCCGGCCAAGGCGCAGGCCGTCGAGGCCAAGATGCAGCCAGCGCAGCTGGCCAAGATGGAAGACTCGCGCGCGGCCAACGCGGCCGCGGCCAGCGCGCCAGCCGGTGCGGCGGCGGGCGGCCCTGCGGGTGCAGCGGCGGGCGGTCCTGCCGGCGCGGCAGCGGCGGGCCCGGCGGGCGCGGCGCGTGGCACCGCGGGTGGTCCCGCGGGCGCGGCTGCGGCCGGTGGTCCAGCAGGCGTGGCGCGCGGCACCGCGGGTGGTCCCGCGGGCGCGGCTGCGGCCGGTGGTCCTGCGGGCGCGGCGGGCGCGGCGGGCGGTCCCGCGGGCGCGGCTGCGGCCGGTGGCCCGGCAGGCGTGGCGCGCGGCACCGCAGGCGGTCCTGCGGGCGCGGCGGCCGCAGGTTCTCCGGCGGGCGCGGCGGCGGCGGCGGGCGCCCCGACCAGCGCAGGTGGCGCGGCGGCAGCGGCCGGCGCTCCAGCGGGCGCAGCGGCGGCGGGTTCGCCCGCGGGCGCGGCGGCAGCAGCCGGTGCCCCGACCA
This sequence comes from Deltaproteobacteria bacterium, assembly GCA_020853705.1. Lineage (GTDB taxonomy): Bacteria > Myxococcota_A > Polyangia > Haliangiales > JADYYK01 > JADYYK01. The sequence goes on along the minus strand of JADYYK010000003.1, from coordinate 66,021 downwards.
GCGCAGGTGGCGCGGCGGCAGCGGCCGGCGCTCCTGGCAGCGCGGCGGCAGCGGCAGGTTCTCCGGCCGGCGCGGCAGCGGCGGCGGGTGCGCCGACCAGCGCGGCCGGTGCAGCGGCGGCGGCGGGCGCGCCTGGCGGTGCAGCCGGCGCGGCAGCGGCAGGTTCGCCTGCGGGCGCGGTGGCGGCGGCAGGTGCGCCGACCAGCGCGAGCGGCGCGGCAGCAGCGGCCGGCGCTCCCGGCAGCGCGGCGGCAGCGGCAGGTTCTCCGGCGGGCGCAGCGGCGGCCGCGGGTGCGCCCACCAGCGCGGCCGGTGCGGCAGCGGCGGCAGGAGCGCCTGGCGGCGCAGCCGGCGCGGCGGCGGCGGGCTCGCCCGCGGGCGCGGCAGCGGCGGCCGGTGGTCCGGCGGGCGCAGCGGCAGGCGCAGCCTCGCGGGGTGATGTCGGCACCGCGGGCGCGGCTGCCGTGGGCAAGGGTGGCCCCGGCGGCGCGGCAGGCGCAGCGGGTGCGGCAGCCGGCGTCCCTGGCGCCGGCGCGGGCGCTGTCCCAGGTGCGGGCAGCGTGCCCGGCGCAGGCGGCGCCAGCGCGGCCACGGCCGGCGGCGCAGCCGCGGCTGGCGGCGCAGCGGTCGGTGTGTCGGGCAGCCTGGGCACTGGCGGCGTGAAGGTCGACTCCAACATCCCGGATCGTCCGCACGCCCCCGACGCGGCGCGCGACGCCGCCCAGCGCGGCAAGGAAGGCGCCTCCGACGTGCGCGATGCACGCCAGCAGGCCCGCGACGCCAAGGCCGACGTCGAGGATCCGTCGCGTGTCGCGCGGCGCACCGAGACCGCGCAGGATCTGGAGGGTCGCAAGGCCAAGGCCGAAGGCCGCGTCGATCAGGCCAAGGCCGACGCCGACGTCGAGGCCCGCGCCAAGGCGCGCGCCGACGCCGAGAAGAGCGGCGCGCAGCAGCGGGTCGATGACAAGAAGCGCGAGCAGGTCGACGACCGCAAGGCCGCGGCCGAGCAGTCCGCCAAGGACAAGAGCGGCGTCACCGCGGCCGAGCAGAAGCGCGACGAGGCCCAGCGCCGCAAGGAGCGCGAGGTCGCCGACGCCAAGGACACCGCCGACGTCAAGGGGCGCGCCGAGGCCAAGGTCGACGGCAAGGAGCGCGAGCTCAAGCAGGAGCGCGACCAGCAGCGCCGCGACGTCGATCCGGCCTACCGTGGCGACGAGCAGAAGGCCAAGGACGCCGCCGGCCTCAGCGAGGCCGAGCGTCAGCGCAGCCAGGCCGAGCGGACGCGCGACGTCAACAAGGCCGGGGTCGAGGGCACCAAGGAGAACCTCAAGAGCAGCACCGAGACTCCCAAGGCTCCGACGACTGACGACGCCAAGTCCGGCGTCGAGGCCGATCTGAACGTCGACTTCAAGAAGGACTTCGACACCGAGTAAGCGCCCTTGCGCATCTCGGAACCGTCCTCACAGGACGCCCCAATACGGAATGGCGTGGAGGTTGGCGGACTGTTGAAGCTGGGCGCCAAACCGCCACGGGGCTTGGTTTTTTCCCCACGAGCCCCGTTGACCCCCACACCTCACCTGGGTACACTGCGGCCCCGTTCGGATCAGGGTGGTGAGAGGGCACGTGAGCTCTGAAGACGAAGATCAGATCGTCTGGCAGGACACGCTCGACGAGATCCAAGCAGGGAGACTCCAGTCACTCTCATGCCCGATCTGCGCCGAGGGCAAGCTCGAGGTCACCAGGCGAGGGCAGTTCACCCGCGTGCAGTGCAAGAAGTGCCAGAAGTTCGTGGAAGGGCAGTTCGGGTCGTTCGAGTGAACGGCTGAGCTGGGTGTAGGGAGCAGGATCGTCGGGCCGTCGTAAGGTCGTCCAACCACCAACCATCTCTTCGGCAGGGCATGGCCAAAAAACACCTCGGCAAGGGCTGGCGGTTCGTGGTCGACGTCGACCGGACGGGAGGCGTGTCGCTCTCGCAGTACGACGAGAACATCCGCGAAGCCATCCACGTCATCATCGGCACGGCTCCGGGTGAACGCGTGATGCGGCCGTACTTCGGCTGCCAGATCCACGACCTCGTCTTCTCGCCCAACAATCCCAACACTGCCGGCCTGGCCTGCCACTACGTGACCGAGGCCTTGCAGAAGTGGGAACCCCGCATCGACGACGTGCAGGTCACCGCCAGCGCGGCGCAGGGTGAACCCAACAAGCTGCTGGTCGACGTCTCCTACCGCGTCATCGCGACCGATACCGAGCGCAACATGGTCTACCCGTTCTATCTCCGCAAGTCCGAGGACAAACGATGATTCCCGCTCCCAAGCTGGACGACCGGGCCTACGACGACCTGGTCGCCGAGGCGCTGCGCCTCATCCCACGCTACTGCCCGGACTGGACCAACCACAACCCGTCGGACCCGGGCATCACCATCCTCGAGCTCGCGGCATGGATGACCGACGTCATCCTGTACCGCCTGAACCGCGTCCCCGAGAAGAACTACATCGCGTTCCTGAACCTGCTGGGCATCAAGCTGCGCGCGCCGCAGCCGGCGCATGCCCTGCTGCAGTTCGGGCTGGTCGAAGGCGCCGAGAAGGCGCTGGTGCGCGAGGGCACCGCGGTCGCCACTCCGTCGGCAGCCGACGAGGACACCGTGGTGTTCGAGACCGTGCGCGACCTCCTGGTCACCAAGGTCAAGCTCGATCGCTGCTTCTCGTACCAGAACGAGAACTACTCCGACAACTCGCGCTTCCTGGTCGGCGGCGCGCCGGATGGCTTCGAGGCCTTCGGCGGTGCCGATCGCGTCGATCGCTACCTCTACCTGGGTGATCCCCGCTTCGGGTCAGTGGGCGACGGCGCGGTGCTGTTCGTGCACCTCGGCTGCCCGGAGACCGGCGCGCGCGATCTGGCGCGCCTGCTGGAGTGGGAGTACTTCGACGGCAAGCGCTGGCGCGAGCTCAACCGTCTGACCCAGCTCGACGTCGAGCGCGGCGAGATCGCCTTCTCGGGCCCGGCCCCGATGCAGCCGACCACGCTGTTCGGCATCGAGGACACCTGGATCCGCGGTCGCCTGGCCGAGGTGCCCCAGAACCCGCAGGAGACCGAGATCGACACCATCCGCACCCGGATGGAGGTCGTGGGCGAGGGCGTGCCGCCCGACGCGGCGTTCGCCAACCTCGACAACAACGCCTACCTGCAGCTCGATCTCGGCAAGAACATGTTCCCCTTCGGCAAGGAGCCGAAGATCGATCACTGCTTCTACGTGGGCTGCACCGAGCTCATGAAGCAGCCCGAGGCCGAGGTCCGCCTCGAGGTCGTGCTGTCCGAGGGCGCGGTCGCGCCGCCGCCCAACCCGTCCGAGGACCTGACCATCGTCTTCGAGTACTTCGACGGCAAGAAGTGGCGTCCCCTCGGCGTCACCGGCCCCAAGGGGCCGCGCCCGGGCGCTGGCGAGGAGTTCGGCTTCAACGACGAGACCCGCGCCTTCACCAAGGCCGGCGTGATCTCGTTCCGTCGCCCCAAGGACATGGTGGTCAGCGACGTCTCCGGCGTGGCGACCTACTGGGTGCGTGCCCGCATCGAGCTCGGCGACTACGGCCTCGCGGGCAACTACCTGCTCGACGGTGACCGCTGGGTCTGGCGCGACGACCGGCCGCTGCGTCCGCCGGCGGTGCGCTCGCTGGGCTTCAAGTACCGCGAGGAGTACAAGGACCCCAAGCACTGCCTGAGCTACAACGACTTCAAGTACCGCGACCTCACCCACGACGCCAAGACCGAGTTCACGCTGTTCCAGCCGTTCTTGCCGGTGGTCGAGGAGTCGGCGTCGCTGTACCTGGGCTTCGACGGCAAGCTGCCCAACGACATGGTGTCGCTGTACTTCCACATGCAGGAGAACGTGTCACCGCTGGCCGGGCTCGACGCCAACACGGCCAACATCGAGCACCTGCGGGCCTGGATGGCGCAGCGCGAGGCCCAGTGGGAGGCCGAGCAGCGCGTGGTCTGGGAGTACTACCACGGTGGCCAGTGGGCGCCGCTGGTGGTGCGCGACTCGACCAAGAACTTCACCCAGTCCGGCTTCATCGACTTCGTCGGCCCCGATGACATGGGCATCACGATGAAGTTCACCGAGGATCGCTACTGGATCCGCGCCCGCCTGGAGATGGGCGGCTATGCGCGTCCGCCGCGCGTGCTGCGCATCCTGCACAACGTCGTCGAGGCCATGAACGTGGTCTCGGTGCGCGACGAGGTGCTGGGCAGCTCCGACGGCACGCCGCTGCAGACCTTCCAGCTGGCCCAGGGCCCACTGCTCGAGGGCGAGGTCATCGAGGTCCTGGAGCGCGAGGCCCCGCACGAGAAGGATCTAGAAGATCTGGTCTTCGACGCCGCCCCCGGCGGCCGTACCCCGCAGTCGAACGAGCGCGCCCCCCAGGTGCCCAACACCGCCGAGGGCACGCACCACCCCGCCGTGCGTCTGGTGCCCGAGGACCAGAACAACGGCGTGCCTGGCTACTGGGTGCGCTACAAGCCGGTCGATAGCTTCTACGACTCCAAGCCGCGCAGCCGCCACTACAAGCGCGATCACATCACCGGCAAGATCTCGTTCGGCGATGGTGCCCGCGGCATGCTGCCGCCCGAGGGGCGCAACAACGTCATCGCGCGGCGCTACCAGGTCGGCGGCGGCGTGCAGGGCAACGTCAACGCCGGCACCTTGACCGCGCTGACCAAGTCGATCGCGTACATCGAGGGCGTGACCAACCCGCTGCCCGCGGGCGGCGGCGCCAACGGCGAGACCGTCGACGAGGCCAAGGGGCGCGCGCCGCACGTCATCAAGAGCCGCGATCGGGCGGTCACCGCCGAGGACTACGAGATGCTGGCCCTGCGCGCGTCGACCGGCGTGGCGCGCGCCAAGTGCATCCCGTCGCCCACCAACCCCGGTGAGGTCGTGCTCATCCTGCTGCCGCGCGTGGACGAGAAGCACGCCGACCTGGGCAAGAAGCTCACGCCCTCGCCGGAGCTCCTGCGCTACGTCAAGCAGTTCATGGACGACCGTCGCCTGGTCGGCACCACGCTCGAGGTCGTGCGTCCGCGTTACGTCGAGTTCTCGATCAAGGTGACCACGCTGCGCCGCTCGGTCGGCACCTCGGACCGCCTGCGCCGTGACATCGAGGATCGCACCCGGCGCTACCTGCACTCGCTGGTCGGCGGTCGCGACGGCAAGGGCTGGGTCTTCGGGCGCGCCGTCTTGAAGAGCGACCTCGTCAACCTGGTCGAGGGCGTGGCCGGGGTCGAGGCCGTCGACAGCATCCAGATCTTCGATGAAGACAACCGTGTGACCGTCGAACAGGTTCGCCTGGGCGTCGATCAGCTGCCTCACCTCGTCTCGGTCAGCGTGGTCGAGAAGGTGCGCGACGAGATCGCCTGATGGCCGTCGAGGCGCGCAGAAGTCTCACCAAGATGCCTGATCTGGCGGGAGTCTCGCTGGAGAAGGCCAAGCTCATGATCCGCAACGCGGGCCTGCAGCTCGACGCCGTGCTGTTCCGCGAGGCCTACGAGACGCGCAACACCGTGCTCGAGCAGAAGCCCCTGCGCGGACAGATGGTCTACATCGGCGACAAGGTGTCGCTGTGGGTGTCGCGTCGCGGCTACATCCAGTTCCTGCCCGCGATCTACCGGCGCGCCGATCCCGTCGGTCGCAACTTCGTGCGCGACCTGCTCTTCATCATCGAGCACCTGATGGGGTCGGTCGACGACAAGCTCGACATCCTGCCCCAGTTCTTCGATCCGCACGAGGCGCCCGAGGAGTTCGTCGAGTGGCTGGCCAACTGGTCCGCCATGATCCTCGACATGGACTGGCCGGTCGAGAAGAAGCGCTCGGTGGTCAAGAAGGCCATCGAGCTGTACGGCATCCGCGGCACCGTGCGCGGCCTCAAGATCTTCCTGTCGCTGTTCACCGGGTATGAGCCGACCATCATCGAGAACGAGTGGCCCTTCAAGGGCTTCAGGATCGGTGAAGGGTTGTGCGCCATCGGCATCGACTCGGTGGTGCTGCCGCCGGTCAACCTGAACCAGTGCTTCATCGTCGAGATCCCGGCCAAGTTCCAGGACGTCTCGCTCGACAGCGTGATCCGGGTCCACGACATCATCCAGGCCGAGAAGCCAGCGCACGCCAGCTACTACCTGCGCTTCCTGGCCGAGGGTGGCGGCAGCGAGCTGCGCGAGTTCTTCCAGATCGGCATGCGCTCCGGTATCGGCATCGGCATGGAGGTCGTCGAGGGCGAGGAGGCGGAGGCCCTGGTCAGCGGCAAGACCCAGGTCACGCCGCCGCCCAAGCCGGCCGCCGAGATCCCGGCCGCGGAGCGCGAGCGCCCGAGCCAGAAGTTCATCGAGACCAAGACCGAGGTCGGCGTCGACCAGGAGGCCATCGCGCGTGCCCGTCTGGCCGCGCGCAAGAAGGAGATGGCCGAGCGCGCCAAGGCTGGCGCTGGCGCCGCCGGGACCGACGACAAAAAAGACGAGAAGAAGCCGGCGGCCGATGCCAAGAAGCCGGACGACAAGAAACCGGACGACAAAAAGTGACGGAGTAGCCCATGGCGGTCGACAAGCAGGTGAAGGGCTTCAAGCGCATCAACTTCTTCAAGGGCTTTCTCACCACCGAGAACGACTGGAACGACGCCGAGCGTTACCACGTCGAGAAGCGCAAGCTTCACAACAAGCTCTTGCACGCGCCCGGCGTCGCCCTCGGCTACATGGGTGACCTGCGCGTCGTCGCCCGCGCGCGCGGCGATCTCGCGATGGAGATCCAGCCTGGCTACGCCATCGACGCGGCCGGCAACGATCTCGTGCTGTGGGACGCGGTCATCAAGACCATCGTGCCCGAAGAGTACAAGCTGCCGCAGACGCTGTATGTCGTGCTGCGCTTCGTCGAGGAGCTCTCCGACTTCATCGCCTACAAGGAGAACCTCGAGTACAAGGGCCACCGCCGCGTGCACGAGCAGGCCCGCGTCGAGCTGTCGCAGACGCCGCCCGACATCACCAAGGAGGTCGAGCTGGCGCGCATCGTGGTCGAGAAGGGCGCCCAGCGCATCCGCGACGCCCGTGACCCGCTGCAGCCGCAGGCCAACGAGATCGACATGCGCTTCGTGCCCAAGGCGGGTATCGCCGGCGCGCAGATGCAGCCCGATCTGCGCTCGCGCATCTTTGGCATCCTCAACAACATGCGCAAGACGTTCATGGGCTACTGCCGCATGGGCGTCATCTCGGCGCACGACGCGCTGCAGGCCACCAACACGGCCATCATGCTCGAGCGCTCGGACATGCTCGACATGCGCAACCTGTTCGAGGTCATGACCCTGGTCGTCGAGATGGAGGCCGAGATGGCCCTCGACGTCGAGGTCAACCACCCGGTGCTGTCGGCCAAGAAGGAGTTCAACGACTACAAGAAGAACGTCGAGATCCTTCGCGGCCTGCTCGGCGAGCGCAAGTCGAACGCCGAGGCGTTCCAGAACCTGTGCGCGTACCAGCAGAAGGCGGTCGACATCGCCAACGCCGCCATCTCGGGCGAGAGCCGCGCCGTGGTCGAGGAGCCCAAGAAGAAGGAAGAGAAGAAGGAAGAGAAGAAGGCCACGACCGCCGACTGGGAGTCGGTCAAGACCATGTCGAGTGGCCTCAACGACGCCATCCAGCTCGAGAACCGGACCTGGACCCTGATCGACCAGATCGAGATCCTCGACCAGGACTCGGAGAGCAAGCACGGCTTCGAGATCAAGGACGCCAAGGACTCGTACCGCACCCGGCAGAAGCAGAAGTACCCCGACGGCGTCACCGTCGAGGACACGGGCCGCGCCCACATCGATGGCCACGCGGTCTTCAAGATCCTCAACGTCACGCCGGGCAAGGAGATCGCCATCGTGCGCCGGATGGACTACGTCTACGGCGACTACGAGATCGAGTACAAGGTGGATGGCAAGGTCGCGGGCGTGGCGTCGTGCACGGGTCGCGACAAGACCAACCGCTGGCGCAACTGGACCTACGTGATTCCGGCCGAATTCGTCAAGGGGGCCACGGTCACGGTGCAGCAGTCGGCGCTCACGGCTGGTCGTGACGTCAACATGTTCCACTTCTGGTTCTATCAGCCCAAATAGGCTAGGATCGACCCACCGTGGCTGGCTTCTTGGACAAGCTCTTGGGACCCATCTTGGCGCCGTTTCGGAGCGCCAGGTCGAGCTATCTCAACAAGAAGAACATGGTCGGCAACATCAAGGTCGACGTCAACCGCGCCAAGGCGATGTCCAGCCGCGCGAAGCAAGATGTCGCCGGCGTCAACAACAAGCTCGGTGGGGGCCTGAAGCAAGCACCGCAGGCCGGCGTCGGCGTTGGCGCCATCGGGGCACCTCCTCCGCCGGGCGCGGTAGCGATTCCACCCCCAGTCAAGAAAAAGGGCGGTTTCATGGGCCTGTTCGGCAAGAAGAAGTCACAGTGCCCGCAGTGTGGACAGATGCTGGACCCGAGCTGGGACCAGTGTCCCTACTGCCTCCAGGCGGCGCAGGCCGCCCAGGCCGCGGCCGCGGCGGCGGCTCCCGCGGCGCCGGCGAAGACGCAGGCCTTCTTCGTCGAGCAAGGCGGCGGCGGCGCGCCAGCCCTGCTGGGCTGGCTGGTCCCCATCAAGGGCCAGCAGCGCGGCGAGCTGTTCACCCTCAAGGCGATGTCGTCGATCGGTACCGACCCCGCCTGTGACGTGGTCCTGAACGACCCGCACATGAGCCGGCGCCACGCCGAGATCAAGTTCCAGAACGGCTCGTTCTGGCTGGTCGACCTCGGGTCGACCAACGGGACCTTCGTCAACGACAAGAAGGTCACCCAGCCGCACGAGCTGGTCGACAGCGACAACGTCAAGTTCGGTCAGACCCCGGTGAAGTTCAAGAGTCTCTAAGCGAGGAACCGACCGTGCTTCGAAAGCGTGCTGGCATCGTAACTGGGTTTTTCCTCGGCCTGGGCCTGAGTGTGCTCGGCGGGCGCGCGTTTGCGCAGCAGATCATCGTGCGCAATGTCGATGCCACCTCGCGGCCTCCGTTCATCACCGTCCGCGCCGATCCTGTGGGCGAGGACGGCACCCTGGCCCGCGGACTCAAGGCCGAGGACTTCAAGCTCACCTTCTACACCAAGCCCTCGGACGAGCAGCCGTTCAAGCTCAAGCCCAAGGACAAGGACCCGCTGCTGGTGATCGCCAACAGCGTGACCTCGGTGCAGAGCTCGCCGGTCGACACCGCGATGCTCATCCTCATCGAGGGCGCACGCATCTTCGTGGGGGACTCCGAGTACCAGCAGCCCGATCCGGCCACCGGCGACCAGCCGCGCCAGGGTGCGCTGCGCTATGCCAAGGCGGCCGCCATCCAGGTCGCCGACGCGGTCAAGCAGGGCGAGGTCGGGGTCAGCTTTTACGCCGCCAACTACATCGAGAAGATCTCGTTCGGGCCGCCCCAGGGCGTCAAGGACATCGAGGCCATCAAGCAGGAAGAGTTCAAGAACGAGCGCAACCGTGGCTTCTTCGCGGCGGTCGACACCGCCATCACCCAGCTCATCAACAACAGCAAGAAGCGCAAGATCCTGGTCATCATCTCGGACGGCGTCGAGGGCGCCCAGGGTGAAGGCCTCAAGGTCGACCCCCTGGTCGAGAAGGCGCGCACCGGCGGCGTCGAGATCTACGCGCTGCAGTACCAGGACAACGAAGACCCCATGGCCGACCGCGCCAACATGAAGGCGCTCGGTCGCGAGCTGGGTCTGTTCAAGACCACGCGCAACGCCGCCCAGCTGGAGACCTTCGCCAAGCTGGTCAAGGACCAGATCGAGGGCCAGTACCGCCTCGAGTTCGAGGCCCCCGACGCGCCCTGGGCCAAGAGCAAGAGCAAGCCCGATCTGCGCGGCATCAAGCTCAAGGCCAAGGACTTCGAGGGCCGCTCGGAGGCCATGTTCGGCTACTTCCGCAAGCCCAAGAAGGGCGCCATCTGGCCCTGGATCGTCTTCCCGGGCGTCGGCCTCTTGCTGATCATCGTCATCGTCATCATCGCCAAGCGCAAGGGGTCGCCCGAGCCGATGCCGATGCCGATGCCGCTACCGGTCCCGGCTGCGCCGGCACCCGCGGCCGCGCCGGCGCCGCAGAAGACCATGATGCTGGGCTTCGGTGGCGGCGGCGACGACATGCCGATGGTGGGCTGGATCGTGGCGGTGGCCGGACCGCAGGCAGGGCAGACCTTCAAGTTGCAGCCAGGCCGCACCACGGTGGGGACCGCGCAGGAGTCCAACATCGTGGTCATGGACCCCTTCATGTCGACCCGGCATGCGGAGATCCTGGCCACTCCGGCGGGCTGGCAGCTCATCGATGTCGGATCGACCAATGGCTCGTTCGTGAACTCGAAGCGCATCAAGAGCCACGAGCTGGTCGACAACGACGCCTTCACGCTGGGCAAGACCGACTTCAAGTTCAAATCCATCAACTAAGTCCTCTCCAGGCCACCGACTGCTGGGGAAGGAACAGGACCACAGGCAAGGTACAAGGGTGGGCTGAGCCATGGTCTGGGCGCTTGTCGCTACAGGAGTCGTTGTCGTAGCGGTCATCGTGGCCCTTGTGCTGCGAGGTCGAAAGGGCGGATCTGCGCAGAAATGTGCGGGTTGTGGCCGAAACCTCGTGGCTGGCTGGTCGCAGTGCCCCTTCTGTGGCCAGGTCGCCGACGTCGCTGGTCAGCCTGGGCAGTTGCAGGGCGGCATGCCCCTCCAGGGTCAGCCACAGGCCGGGATGGCCATGGGCGCGCCGCCCCAGCAGATGGGTGGCTCCTGGACTGTCCAGCCGGGCCAGATCCAGGGCATGCCGCCTGGTATGACGTTCGCGAACGGTCACGCCAATGGCGGCCAGAACGGCGCGCTGGCGTCGGCCGCAGGGGCCTATGGTCAGGCCCAGTTCGGCCCGCCCGGCGTCCCTGGTGGCACCGGGCCGATGCCCAATTTCGGCGCGCCCCCTGGGTACTCCCCGCCGCCGATGACGCTGCCGCCGCCCAGCCCCGAGCAGTGGGCCGCCATGGCGCCCCAGCAGCAGATGGTGCAGCAGGTGCAGCAGCCCCAGGCCCAGGCCGGCGCGCCCGGGCAGGGCATGCTGGAGTTCATCCGTGGTCCGCTGGTCGGCCGCGTCGTCACCATGGCGCAGGCGCGCGATCCCGACGGCGCCATCCGCATCGGCTCCGACCAGCGCAACTCGATCGTGCTGCCCGACCCCTCGGTGTCGCGTCGTCACGCCGCCATCCGGCAAACCGGGCCGCAGTTCGAGCTCGCCGACCTCGGCTCGACCAACGGGATCTACGTCAACGGCGCCAAGGTCGCGCGTCACCAGCTCCGCCCCGGCGATGTCATCCGGCTGGGTGGCAGCGAGCTGGTCTTCAAGTAAGTCGTCGACGTTCGTCCATCGATCCTCGATCGTCCTGTCGATCATCCTTTCATTGCGGGGTAAGATTCGGCCATGGCTCGGTTGGTCTACAGAGGCGCCTCGGGGCAGGATGAAGCGGTCGAGATCAATGCTTCCAAGCCCACCTATGTCGGTCGCGCGATGGAGTGTTCGATCCGCACCGACGACGCGATGGTGTCGCGCAAGCACACCCTGATCCGCTACGTCAGCGGCCAGTACATCGTCGAAGATCTCGGCAGCTCCAACGGCACCCACATCAACGATCGCCGCGTCACGCGAGATCCGCTGAAGAACGGCGACATCCTGCGCTGTGGCAGCCTGGTGCTGCGCTTCGAGGATGATGGCTCGCCGCCGCAGGGGCTGCAGCCGCAGTATGGCCAGCCCCCACCGATGCCCGGCATGGGCGGCGGCATGGGCGGCCAGCCCGGCATGGGTGGCATGGGTGGCCAGCCCGGCATGGGCGGCGGCATGGGTGGCCAACCTGGCATGGGCGGCGGCATGGGTGGCCAACCTGGCATGGGCGGTCAGCCAGGGATGGGCGGCGGCATGGGCGGCCAGCCCGGCATGGGCGGCATGGGCGGCCAACCTGGCATGGGCGGCATGGGGGGACAGCCTGGCATGGGCGGCCCGCCACCGATGCCTGGCGGTTACGGCCAGCCCCCGGGCTACTCACCCTACGGTCAGCCCCCGCCGATGCCTGGCATGGGCGGACAGCCGGGCGGGGGTGGCATGCCCGGCATGGGTGGTGGCATGGGCGGGCAGCCCGGCATGGGCGGCATGGGCGGCGGCATGGGTGGACAGCCCGGCATGGGGGCCATGCCCGGCATGGGGCAACCTGGGCAGCCTGGCTATGGCAACGTCGGCGCAGCTCCGGTCAAGCAGGGGGGCGGCAAGATGGACACGCCCGACGCGCTCGCGGCCACGGTCGCGCGCTCGGGGCAGCAGGCCGCGGCGGCGCCGCAGCAGGGTGGCTATCCGCAGCAAGGCGGCTACCCGCAGCAGGGCGGTGGCGGCTATCCGCAGCAGGGCGGCGGCTTCCCACCGCCTCCAGGTGGCTATCCGCCCGGCGTGATCCCGCCCATGGGTGGTGGCGCGCAGAACCCGTACGGTCAACCGCCACCGATGCCCGGGCAGCAGCCGTCGTCGGTCGTCGTCGACATGATGCAGGTCACCCCGGTGACCGCCGACGAGCACGTCAAGCTGGTCGCCGCCAAGGACAGCCTGGTCAAGGAGGTCGACGAGCTGCGCGGTCGCTATGAGACCGAGGTCGCCGAGAACAAGAAGGTCCGCGCCGAGCACGTCGCCCAGAAGGAGAAGCTGGGCGAGCTGACGCAGAAGCTGAAGGATCGCGACGAGGAGATGGGCGGCGTCATGCGCGCCGTCGAGGAGCTGCGCGCCGATCTGCAGACCATGCGCGAGGACCTCACCGTCGCGCAGGCCACCATCGTCGAGCTCAAGGAAGTCATCGAGGACAAGGACCGGCAGATCAACCGGGCCCAGGACGAGATCGGCAAGCTCAAGGTCAACAACGAGGAGTCGCAGAAGAAGTACGGCGAGCTGCAGAAGACCAAGGACGAGGGCTGGAAGGAGCTCAACAGCCAGCTCGCCGAGGTCGACCATCTGCGTGAGGTCATCGCCGAGCAGGAGCGCATCCTCGAGGAGCGCCGCGTCGGCCTGATCTCGCAGGAAGAGGCCCTCAAGGAGCTGCGCCAGGAGCGCGAGTCGCGCCTGCGCGAGATGTCGCAGCTCAAGCACGAGCGCGACGATCTGAAGAACGCCAACGCCAAGCGCGATGCCATGATCGCAGCCGTCGAGGACGAGAACCGGCGCCTGGCGCGGCTGCTGGCCGACGTCGAGACCCGCGGCGGCTCGTCGTCGAGTGGCGACGAGTTCCTGCGCATGGCCAACGAGACCAAGAACCTGCGCGTCGAGCTCAAGAAGGCCGAGGCCGAGCGCGATCGTCTGCAGGAGCGCGTGAGCCGCTCTGACGCCGAGATCGAGAAGGCGCAGGCGCAGCGCGCCGCCGTCGAGGTCGAGCGCGATCGCAGCCTGGAGGACCGCCGCGCCACCGAGAGCGCCCGCCAGCGCGCCGACGAGCTGCGCGCCAAGTCGGAGGTCGCCCGCGCCAAGGCCGAGGACGATCTCAAGCAGGCCCGCGAGGCCGCCGAGAAGGCGCAGGACCAGGTCAACGACATGGAGCGCCAGCTCGATCGCCTGCGCACCCAGCTCGAGGACGCCCAGGCCGGCCAGGGTGGCGGCGCGGCCCCGGTCGACAGCGGCGCTTCGGCCTCGGCGGCCGCCGAGGCCATCAAGCTACGCGACAAGATCGCGGCGCTGGAGAGCGACAAGAAGAAGCTGCAGAGCGAGCTCGAGGCCGCGCGCTCGGCGCCGGCCCCCGCGGCGCCAGCCGCCAACGGCGACGGCGACGCCAGCGAGCTCAAGGCCAAGGTCAACGAGGCCTACAACCAGCTCAACGACTCGTTCTCCGACTTCCGCATGAACCTCAACATCGCCAAGGACGAGTTCAAGGAGTTCGCGGCCGGCAGCTCGGACGAACGGGCCGGCATGATCTCCGCCGCCATCGAGGAGATGGTGACCTTCCTGGAAAACTCGAAGGGCTTGCTGCGCGGCCTGCGCGAGACCGCCGAGGGCTAGTGCCTCCCGTCCTCATTCACCCGACACCCTGACCGCAGTACGCCGAGGAGACGCGCCGTGGGAATCAACAGCCGCCAGGAGGTCGACGACCTCATCAAGGCCCGTTACACCCTGCTCTACGTGGTGTCCTCCGAAGAGCGCCGCGTCGAGGACTCGCTGAAGTCACTCGCCATCGAGCGCGAGTTCCGCCTCGAGGCCTGGTGCATCACCCAGGGCTTCAGCGGTCTGGCCAACGCGCCCAGCCCGCGCGACGTGCGCGACCCCCTCAAGGCGCTCGAGCACATCGTCGGCGCCGAGGGCAAGGCGGTCTACATCCTGCGCGACTTCCACCCCTTCTTCCAGGAGCCCGCGATCGTGCGCAAGCTGCGCGACATCGCGTCGGCCTTCAAGCGCACCAAGAAGACGGTGATCATCCTGTCGCCGGTGCAGAAGGTGCCCGCCGAGCTGGAGAAGGAGCTGTCGATCCTCGACTGGGATCTGCCCAACCGGCGTGATCTCGAGGGCCTCATGAAGGAGATGATGCCCAACGTGCCCGAGGCCAACCGCGCCGCCATCCAGGACGATCGCGCGGTGCAGGACAAGATCATCGAGGCCGCGCTCGGCCTGACCGCGGTCGAGGCCGAGAACGTCTTCGCCAAGTCGGTGGTGCGCACCAAGACCTTCGACATCCCGACCATCCTCGACGAGAAGAAGCACATCATCAGAAAGTCGGGGATCCTGGAGTACCAGGAGGCGGCCGAGAAGCTGGGCGACGTCGGTGGCCTCGAGATCCTCAAGGACTGGCTGCAGAAGCGCAAGCACGCCTTCACCTCGCGCGCGCGCGACTTCGGCCTGCCGCTGCCCAAGGGGATCTTGCTCATCGGCGTCCCGGGTTGCGGCAAGTCACTGACCGCGAAGACCATCGGCGCGCTGTGGCAGATGCCGCTCCTGCGCCTCGACGTCGGCAAGATCTTCGGCGGCCTGGTCGGCTCGTCGGAGGAGAACATCCGCAAGGTGCTCAAGACCTCGGAGGCCATCGCGCCCGCCGTGCTGTGGCTCGACGAGCTCGAGAAGGGCTTCTCGGGCACCGGCTCGTCGAACATGTCGGACGGCGGCACCACCTCGCGTGTGTTCGGGTCGTTCGTGACCTGGCTGCAGGAGAAGACCACCCCGGTCTTCGTCATCGCCACCGCCAACAACGTGCACCAGCTGCCGCCCGAGCTCCTGCGCAAGGGCCGCTTCGACGAAATCTTCTTCGTCGACCTGCCCGCGCGCGACGAGCGTCGCTCCATCTTCGAGATCCACATCAAGAAGAAGGGCCGCGACCCGGCGCAGTTCGACCTCGACAAGCTGACCGACGCGTCCATCGAGTTCTCGGGCGCCGAGATCGAGCAGGCCGTCGTCGCCGCCCTGTACGAGGCCTTCGACGCCGGCATCGAGCTCAACACCGAGGGCCTCTTGGCGTCGATCCGCGAGATCGTCCCGCTCGCCGTCACCATGAAGGAAAACATCGACAACATGCGCGAGTGGGCCAAGACCCGCGCGCGCGTGGCCTCGCTGTCGGGGCCCGTCGCCCGTGCCAAGGCTGCTGCGGCCGCCGCCCAGCACGGGGGAGGTGGCCAGAGTGCGTTTCGTAAGCTAGATGTGTAGTCCCGCGGTCTATTTCTCGCGGCGTTGAGAAGGAGTCTCCGTGTCTCACTTCACCAAGTGCGCGACCAAGATCACCCAGCTGGCCGCGCTGCAGACCGCGCTGGAGCAGCTCGGGCACAAGATCACCGTCGCCACCGACGAGCAGGGCGTCACCGTGCGCGGCTATCAGGGCCAGACCATGAAGGCCGACATCTGCATCGACATGGGCAAGTACGACATCGGTGTGGTCAAGGCCGAGGACGGCACCTACGAGTTCGTGTCCGACTGGTGGGGCGTCGAGACCACCCACGGCACCACGGAGGCCGAGTTCACCCAGGAGGTGAACCAGAAGTACGCCTATGTGCGCGTCGTCGAGGCCTGCCAGCAGGCCGGCTACTCGCTCGACAACATCACCACCAAGGAGGACGGCACCGTGCAGCTCGCGGCCGTCAAGTGGGGCTAGCCATGGCGCAGCGCAAGGAGATCCAGATCGAGATCTCGCCCACCGGCGAGGTCACCTTCACGGTCAACGGGGTCAAGGGCTCGGCCTGCCTGGCCGAGACCCAGTTCCTGGAGGAGGCCATCGGCGGCCAGGTCCTGTCGCAGGAGAAGACCTCCGAGTTCTACCAGCAGGTGCCTGCGGGAGTCGGTCAGAAGGTCGAACAATAACAATTGGTTGTGACCGGGCAGGGGAGACGCTCCTGGCCCCGGTGGTAACAGGATGAGCCATGGCTGATCGGCCAGAAGACCAGGACCCCACCGGGCCCACCGGGCCCACCGGGCCCACCGGGGACGACGACGACGCTCACCTCGAAGCCGAGGAGGGCGGGTCGGAGCGCAAGCGCCGTGAGCGCGACGCGCGTGGGGTCGAGGGCCGCCAGGCTGTCGGCAGCAAGCAGGACGACGACGCGAAGGACGGCGACAAGGCCACCGAGCTCTCGGACGAGCTGGCGCGGCGCTGGGATCCGCAACGGCTGTCCAGGCTCGTGGCCACCAAGGCTGGCAAGGCCGAAGGCCTCGACATCATGACCCGAGGGCGCTACGAGCGGCGCTTCGGTGTCGACCTGTCCCGCGTCAAGGTGGTGACCGGCGCGTTCGCCGAGGAGTTCACCGCCAAGCACAACGCCGAGGCCATCACGGTCGGCTCGTCGGGCATGATCCTGATGCGGCAATCGTCGCAGTTTGCGGGCCCTGCGCAGCGTGAATCGCTGCTGGCCCACGAGCTGACCCACGTCGCCCAGGCTGCGCCCGGCTTCCATAACAGGACCTCGGGGGCCGCCCTGGGGTCGTCGGCGTCGGAGGCCGAGGCCGAGGCCATCGAGCGCATGGTCCTCGCCGAGGAGCAGGGCGACGAGGACGAGGGCGAGGGCGAGGGCGAGGGGGGGCCTGGCGAACAGCCCGACCCCGATGAGGGCCACAACGACGAGATGCGCCGCGAGCGCCTGGTCACCATGGTGATGGACCTGGTCGAGGAAGACGACCGGGTCCAGGCCATGCGGAGCGGCCAGGCTAGCTAGTGGCTTTGCGCCGGGCTACACTGGCGACGTGAGCAGCGAGATCGTCGAAGATCGCATCCATCTGCTGGATCTGGCGCGCGAGGGCGCCCTGGTCGGGCGCACGGTGCGTGGCGTCAAGGCGCCGAGGGCGTCGCTCCCGGCCGTCGATCTGGACAGCGCCATCGTCGAGGGTGGCACCCTCGAGGGGGCCGACCTGGGCCGCGCCATCCTGATGCGGACGGTGCTGCGCCAGGTCGACTGGCGCGCCATCTTGCTGGAGGGTGCGCTGCTCGACGCGACCATCCTGACCGACGGCGATCTCACCGAGGCCAACCTGCGTGGCGCCCAGCTGCGCCGGGTGTCCTTCACGTCGGTGCGCATGATGAACTCCGACCTGCGCGGTGCGCGCCTGGCCAACTGCACCTTGCAGGGCTGCGACGCCACTGGCGTCAAGGCGGCCGAGGCCGTGATCATCAAGAGCGCCTTCCACAGCAAGGGTGGTGGGTCGCTGATGCGCGCCAAGCTGGGCGGCGCCACCCTGGTCGAGGTCGACCTGGAGGGCGCCAACCTCTATGGCGCCGATCTCTCTCGCGCCCTCCTCATCCGCTGCAACCTGCGCGGGGCAAACCTGTCGAGCGCCACTCTGGTTGGCACGCGAATGATCGCGTGCGACACCATGGGCGCCGACCTGACGGACACCTCGACCTGAGGCGAACATGAGCAATCCAGAGAAACCCGACGTCCGCAAGGTGGCCCAGGACATCCGCGAGGCGCTGGCCGAGTACAGCCGCGAGCAGCTCGTCGAGATGCTGACCCACGTCTTCCAGTCCTATGTCGTCGAGGGCCCGGCCCCGGTGTCGGCGGCGCAGCCCGAGCGGCTGCCCGAGCTGGAGGGCATGGCGTTCCCGAAGCTCATCGAGACCCTGCAGCTGCGCCTCGATCTGCCCGAGCTGGCCTGGTTCTCGATCGTCGAGGGGCGCGTCCAGGTCCGCGCCGGCGGCATGATGCAGCCGCTGGGCGGCGCCGGTGGCGCGGCCGAGCCGGTGCAGCTCCTGCCGACCACGCCAGCGCCGGCGCCAGCGCCAGCCGCGGCAGCGCCCGCGCGCCCGGTGCAGCCAGCCCCCGGGGTCAACGTCGAGCAGCGCCCGCAGCCCCCCGGCGCGCCCGCCGGGCGCCCCATGAGCGGCGAGGAGATGCGCTTCCACGAGCAGCGCATCGAGGAGCAGCGTCGCGCCCAGCAGCAGGCGCCGCGCCCCACGCGCGGCCTGTCGGTGTCCGGCAACGCTGGTGGTGCCCGCCCGGGTGGCGCCCCTCAGCAGCCCGCCGGCGCCCCCGCGGCCCCGGCTGCGGCTGGCGGTGCCGCGCCCGCGCAGCCCGCCAAGCCCAAGGATCTGGAGCTGGAGAGCGACGCCGCCGCGCGCTCGCGCCTGCTGGAGATCGACTGACATGAGCGCCCTGGCACGGCGCTACTACGTGCGCGGCCGCGGCGAGCTGGAGCGCGGCGACGCCGAGGGGGCCTGCGAGAGCTTCCGCGCCGCCAACGACCTCGCCCCCAACTTCCTGTCGGCCCGCCTGGGCTTCGCGGCCGCGCTGGCCAAGCTGGGTGACGGCCCGCGCGCCGCCCAGGTGCTGCGTGCTGGCGTGGCGCGCCTGGGCCCGGAGTCATCGCAGCGCGCGCGCTGCACGCTGTGGCGCAGCCTGGGCGACGTCCTGGTCTCGGGCGGCGACTACCTGGGTGCGGTCGACGCCTTCCGCGAGGCCGCCAGCATCGACCCGACCGATCGCACCGTCGATCAGGGGCTGGCGCGGGTGTACGCCAAGCTGGGACGCTGGCGCGACTCGTTCAGCCATCTCGCGCTGTCGGCGGGCGTCGCCGCGACGCCCACGGTCAAGCCCTAGGTCTAGGGACTCTCGTGCACGCGCAGCAGGATCACGCTGATGTTGTCCGCGCCGCCGTTGGCGTTGGCGGCGCGGATCAGGTTCTGACAGGTGATCTCGGCGGTCTCGCCGGCGCTGAGCATCTCGCGGATGATCCAGTCCTCGACCATGTCGGTCATGCCGTCGCAGCACAGCATGAACTGGTCGCCGGGCTCGATGGCGATGATGCGGTGGTCGACCTCGACGCGCTCGTGCAGGCCGATCGCGCGCACGATGACGTTGGAGTGCGCGGGACCCATCTTGCCGGCCAGGTCGGGGCGGTCCTCGTACAGGTTCGCCAGCGAGTGGTCGCGCGTGGACTGGCTCAGCTCGCCGCCACGCATCATGTAGATCCGGCTGTCACCGACGTGGCACAGGTGCAGGAGGTCGTCCTCCTGCCGCACTGCGACCACGGTGGTGCCCATGCCGCGACACGCCGGGTCGTTGGCCGACCGGGTGTAGACCGCGCTGTTGGCGGCCAGGATGGCGGTGACCAGCGGCTCGGGCTCGGCCGGTGGTCGCGAGCGCATGACTTCCTGGATGGTTGCGCAGGCCAGCTGCGAAGCCACCATGCCGGCGGCATGCCCTCCCATGCCGTCGCAGACCGCCCAGTAGCCAAAGGACGGATCCAGAAGGATCGCGTCCTCGTTTTGGGTGCGCTGGTGGCCCGTGTCGGTCAGGCCTGCGCTCTCGATCCGTAGGGCCATCGGAGAGATACTCGAGTCAAGGTACGACCATGGAGAATCCCGTGTCAACGTCAACGACTACCGAGGACGCCCCCGCGCCACTGCGCACCACCCATCCGCCCGAGGAACGCCTCGGCACGCTGTCGTTTCATCTCGACGGCGCCATCTGTCGGGTCAACTGCGAGTACTGCTATCTGGGCGCCCGACCAGGCCCCCGGGGCGGTGCGCGCTCCCTGGACGCCGCCCTGATGGAGGAGCTCATCAAGACCCTGCCCTACAAGGAGGTCGCGGTCTCGCTGAGCGAACCTGCCGAGATGTGGGCACATGGCCTCAAGGCCGTGATCCGCGCCGCACGCAACCGGGACAAGCCGGTCGCCGTGACCACCACCCTGGCGGTGGCGCGCAACCACATCGGCATGCTGTCGGAGGCGACCCGGGTCAACCTGTCGGTCGACCCCGCCAAGGGCCCGGTCAACGTGCGCGTCATCGCCGCGCTGTCCAAGGACCTCAACCTGCCCTCGCGCGAGGTGTCGCTGATCGTGACGCTGTCGTCGCCGACCTTCTGCGACCAGCTGGCCAGCGGCATGCTGCAGCAGTTCCTGGAGCTGCCCACCGTCGACGCGGTGGCGCTGAACGGCATCAAGCCGCCGCCGCCCTGGCTCGACAAGGCCTACTGGCTGCAGTTCCTGTCGCGCATCCAGCCGCTGGTGGATCGCTACCTCGATCGGCGCCTGTTCTCCGACTGCTACGTGCACGCGCGCATCCTCGGCCTGGGCCCGTGCCCGGGGCGGCCCGACATCTCGCCCGGCGCCGAGTTCAGGAGCTGCGTGTACCAGAAGATGCCCGACTTCGAGTTCCAGGCCCCCGAGGAGCTGGCCGCCAAGGTGGCCGACTATCTGCCCCCCGCGGTGTGCCCCTTCAAGATCGTCTGACCGGCCGCGTCCCGCCTCAGCCCATGGTCTCCTGGATGGGCTTCAGGAGCCCGTCCTCGTCGTACTGCGCCGCCGCGGTGTCCTCGTCATAGACCGGCCTGGGCGGGATCTCCCAGACCTCGAACATCCAGCCGCGGTGACGGCGCATCTCCTCCGTGAACGCGTTCGACGCGTGCAGCGGGGGCGGCAACGTGCTGCGCAGGCGCAACCGCCCGGCCTCGCCCAGGGACAGCGCGAAGGCGGCCATGTCGGCGGGCTTGTAGCCGGTGTAGATGAAGTCGTGGTCGGTGATGCCGAAGCGGCCCACGGGCCGAAACAGGTCGCGCAGCAGCGCCTGGGGCGACACCTGCTTGAGCGCGTCGCTGGTGCCTTCGGGGACCAGCAGGCCGCACACCGGGCCGCCATCGGCGATCTCGCGCATGCGTCCACTGCCGCCCCACTCCTCGGGCGCGACGTGGATGGGCAGCTCGCGCAGGTACGACGGCATGGCCTTCGGGTTGTCGTGGAAGACGCGGGGCGAGCTGGTGAGCCAGCGGTCGCACAGCTCGAGCAGCAGGGGCGGGACGTGGGTCCAGGCCTTGGGCTCGGCCGGGGCCGGCGGGGCGGCCGTGGTCTCGTCGCCCTCACTGGCGCCAGCGTCGGGTGCGGCGTCGCTGTCGTCAGGCTGCTCGGGCTGCTCGGGGCTCATGTCCACCTCGACATCGCCAGGTAGGTCGCCAGGCCGACGCCGATGCCGGCGACGATCCACAGGATCCAGTACAGCGCGTTGGAGGTCGGCCCGGTGTCGGCCTTGCGGTGCTTCCTCGGCTCGCGCACGCGCTGGCCGCCCAGCGGGACCGGGCTGCCACCCTGGCGCGCGAACGACACCACGCCCTGCGAGCTCTGCAGCAGCACGGTGCCCGCCTCTCCAGGCGCCGCCGGCACCGGCGGCGCGGCCAGGTTGGCCATCCCGGCGGCCTGGTCGACCAGCGCACCCTGCAACGCCAGCCCGGGCATCGGCTGGCCCGGCGTCACATGGCCAGGCATGCCGGGCCAGCTCGAGCCCAGCCGGCCCGTGGTCCCGGTCAGCTCGCCGAAGGCGCGGGTGCACTCCTCGTGCATCTCGACCGCCGACTGGGCCCGGCGCGCGGGGTCCTTCTCCAGCGCCTTGAGGATGATGCGCTGCGCCACCTCGGGCACGTTGCCCATCGGGGGCGGCGGGGTGCGCGCGTGCATCGCCAGCACATCCAGCGGCGCTGCCGCTGTGAATGGTTGACGACCTGTCAACATCTCGTAGCCGATGATGCCCAGCGCATAGAGATCCGAGCGCGCATCCAGGGGCAGGCCGCGGCCTTGCTCGGGCGACATGTACTGCGGGGTGCCGAAGACCACGCCGGCGCGCGTCTGCATGGCCGGGTTGGCGGCGCCCTGCTGGATCAGCTTGGCCACGCTGAAGTCCAGCACCTTGACGAAGTCGGGGCTGCCCGGCGGTTGCAGCACGAAGATGTTGTAGGGCTTGATGTCGCGATGAATGATGCCCATGCCGTGGGCCTCGGTCAGCGACGAGCAGATCTGCATCAAGAGGCGCATGACCCGGACCGGATCCATCGGTCCGCGCGCGATCACCGTGCGCAGTGACTCGCCGTCCAGGAACTCCATGGCCATGTACAGCAAGCCATCGCGGGTCTGGCCGAAGTCGAACAGGTGCACGGTGTTGGGGTGGGTCAGCCGCGACACCGCGCGGGCCTCGTTGATGAAGCGCGCCACCCAGCCGGCGTCGCTGGCCAGCTGCGGCATCAGGACCTTGAGCGCCACTGGTCGGTCCACCGACACCTGGGTGGCCCGGTACACCACGCCCATGCCGCCCTCACCAATGCGCGCCTGGATCAGGAATCGGTCGCCGAGGACCTGACCCAGCAACGGATCCGCGGTCCCCCCAGGCGGCGGGTGTGGATACATACGCGTGTAGCCTATCACGGCAAAGCGAGGCAGGCGCGGAAGCCGCCGCGGGGGCGGGCGAGGCGGATGCTACGGCTCGAGCTTGACGCGGGAGTTTTCGCCGATGACGTCGAGGCTGAGCTTGGTCTCGAGCTGGGCGCTGGTGCCGAACACCTTCTTGACCTTGACGTCGCCGTTGGTCAGCGGCTTGTCGGTCTTGCCACGCAGGATCTTGCCCTTCCAGCCGATGGCGATCCCCTTGTTGGTGCCGGCGGCCACGATCAGCAGCGTGCCACCCGCGGTGGCCGCCATGTCCTGGATGGTGACGATGACGGGGCCCGCGGGCGGATCCTCGGCCGGCGCGCCACCGGGCGCCCCGCCGGGGACTCCGCCAGGCATGCCGCCCGGCATCCCACCAGGCATGCCGCCCGGCATCCCGCCGGGCATGCCGCCCGGCATCCCACCAGGCATGCCGCCCGGCATCCCACCAGGCATGCCGCCCGGCATCCCACCCGGAGGCATCCCTGGCATACCGCCTGGAGGCATCCCCGGCATCGCGCCCGGGGGCAGCGCGGCGACGGCGTTGGGGTCAGGCGGCGCGGCCAGCGGCTCGGGGTCGGGCAGCAGGTCGGCGCCGAACTGCGGCGGCGGCGCGCCGACGGCGGCAGCCAGCTCCTCCTTGGCCTTCTTGAAGCTGACCGAGAGGTCGTAGACCGCGGCGTCCGACTTCCGCGGCGCGTAGACCTGGATGTAGTACTTGCCCTTCTCGGCCTCCTTGACCTTCAGCTTCTTGGTCGTGGTGGCGGCGCCGCTGTTCGACTTGGCGACCACGCGGAAGCCGGAGTCGAGCAGGTTGGCCTCGGCGGTGAGGCCGGCGCGCGCGGGCGTCACGTTCATGGTCACCGTCAGGATGCCGTCGCCGGGCACCGAGATGACGCGCCAGTCGACGCGATCACCGCCCGGGAACGTCACCGAGTCGGTGACCTCGGCCTCACCTTCGCCATCCTCGACCTCGAGATCGAGGGCCTGGGGGTTCTCCCAGCTCTGATCGGGGCTCGATTTGGCGTCGGGGGCCAGCGCGGCGGGTCCACCGCAGGCCGCCAGCAGGACACCCACCGGGACCGCGATCCAGCGACCAGTCAGCACGATCTTGTTCATGCGAGGCTCTCCATTCCCCTTCGGATTCGGTACTTTAGCAGTCCAGTTCGACGCACGTCAATCATGGTGCTTCAAGCCGAATGCGCGGATTTGCGCGCACATCGTCGAGGCTCAACCTGACCTCGAGCTGGGTGGTGCGATCCAGCACCATCTTGATGGTCGCGGCGCCGCCGCGCAGCGGCTTGTCGGTGCGACCGAGCAGCAGGGTGCCCTTCCAGGTCTTGTCGATCTTGTTCAGCTTGCCGACCTGCACCGTGATCAGGGTGCCGTTGGGCGACGCCACCGAGTCGATGATCTCGACGATGATGGGCGGCGGGCGCACCGCGGCGTCGGGCTTCATGCCGGCGTCGACCTGCTGCGGGGGCAGCGCAACTCCAGCGTCGACGATGCCCGGCGGCCCGGTCGGCGAAGGGGTCGGCACCACGGGCTCGGGCACCGCGGGCAGCGGCTCGGGGTCGGGCAGCAGGTCCTTGTCGAACAGCGGCTTGTAGCTGGTGGCGTCCACCAGGTCATCCTTGGTCTGGGCGCCCTTGCGGAAGCTGACCGAGAGATCGTAGATCGCGGCGTCACCGCGGCGGGGCGCATAGACCTGGACGTAGTAGCGCCCGGCCTCGCTGTCCTTGAGCTTGATCTTGAGGCTGGGCTGATCCGAGGTGCGCGAGCTCAGCACGCGAAAGCCCTCGTCGAGCACCTGCATGCCGATGGCCAGCCCGGGCCGCGCCGGCTGCACCGCCAGGCTGATGGTGAGGGTGCCGTCTGCGGGCAGGTCGAGGAAGCGCCAGTCGACGCGGTCGCCACCCGGGGAGCTCACGGAGTCCGAGGCTTCGCCCTCGAGCTCCTCGGGCGGGTCCCCCTCGCCGTCACCCTCCAGGGTCAGCTCGGTGGGCGTGTCCCAGCTCTGATCCGGCCCCGAGTTCTTGTCGGGCTTGATCTGGCTGGGCTGCGGACAGCCGAGCACCAGGAGTGGCAGCAAGGCTGCCGCCCCGATCAATCCCCGCATGATCCCCCGACGCGCATGGCTCGACATGACTGCGACACGGTACGACGACGGAAGCTTGGGTGTCAGAAGTTTCCTCCATAAGTCAGCGCCAGGCCACGGTCGACCGGCGCCAGCCCGACCTGGCGGCGTTCGCCCGTCCCGCCGGAGGACGTGTCCTTGACGAACAGCACGATGCCCACGCCGATCAACGCCGCACCCACCCCCGCGCTGACATAGCCAGGCAGCGCGGTGTCGTACTCGTCGGAGCAGCCCGTGGTGCTGCACGACTTGCGACCATCGAGGACGATGAGCGCCACACCTGCACCGGCCGCTGCCACGCCGCCACCGAGTGCCAACCATTTCCACAGCCGGTAGGGGCGGCGGCCGCCACGGTCGAGAGCCGCTGGCGCGGGCGTCGGGACGGGCTCCTCGGCAGTGTCGCCCTCGCCATCGGGGCGGGTCTCGCCAGGGTCGGTATCCACGCCGATGGGCGGCTTGCCCCCCGCCAGGTAGCGCGCCAGCCCGACCAGCTTGTCGCGCCCGGGCGGCGCCGGCTCCAGCGCCAGTGCGCCGCTGCGCGAGGCCTTGCCGGTGCCAGGATCGAGGACACGCCCCATGATGACGCGTCGCCTGTCGATGCTGGTGATGGTCAGCACCACGACCTGCGAGGCGTCGAGCCCGACCCCGAGATCGCTGGCCAGCTGGGCATCGCTGGCCGCGCGCGCCGCCTCGCTGTCGAACACCAGGCCCACGAACGGCCGTGTGCTCAGCGCGGCGTCGAGCTGCCAGCGCACCGCGAGCTTGTGCTCGCTGCCGGGCACCACGTCGACCAGGTGCACGCGGCCCGGCGTGGTGCCGCGCTGCACATAGATCCGGTAGCGCCCGGCGAAGAGGTCGGTCGCGCTGGCCTGCCCGACGGCGAGAAAGCGCTCGTTGATGAAGATGACCGCGGTGGGATCATCGACGCTGATGCTCAGCGTGGCGCGGCCGCGCTGGGTCAGCTCGGCGCGCACCTTCTTGGCCAGCTCGGCGGGCTCGGGACCGTAGCTGGCGCGGCTGATCTCGCGATCCGGGAACGAGCGCACGAACTCCGCCATGGTCTGCGTGGCGGCCTCGGCGTGGCCCAGGCGCAGGTGCGCCAGCGACAGCCCGAGGTGCGCCTTGATGGTGGGGTCGCGCAGCTGCTGGTTGCGCGCGATGGTCGCCGGGCGTGAGCGCAGCACGTCGAGGGCGCGGCCCAGCTCGTCGGTCGCGGTCTCGAACTCGCCCTTCAAGAAGGCGCGATAGCCATGGTCGATCAGCCGCTCGGCGTCGGCGATGGCGGCTGGCGCCAGGCTCTCGCCGGGCAGTGAGACCTCGTCCTCGATGCGCGCGCCCAGCTTGCCGCTGGCGTAGCCGCGGGCCTCCAGCTCGGCCAGCACCGGGGCCATGAAGCCGCCGGCGTCGCGCGGGCGCGCCCCGCCGTACGACTCGATGGCGACGGGTCCGCGCGCCCAGGCGGCGCTGGTGAGGGCGACGGACGTGATGACGACAAAGGCCACTGACTTGACTGACATGACGGCTCCCTTCGATGTCCTGAGGGGTCATCGCGGGGGCCGTTCAGTTGTTGCGGGTTTTTCGCGCGGACTACTGGCAGGTGCCAAACGTGGCCGAAATCATCGTGTTGGCGCCGCAGGTCATGCCGCCGGTGGCGGCGCCGGCGCACATCGGGACGCCGCTGGGGACGCGGCAGTGGAAGAAGCAGCGCCGCGCACCGCCGCCGGTGTTGAAGCACGAGCTGCCGCGCATGCAGGCGTTGGCGCCCTGGCCGGTGCAGCTGGCTCCGGGGGCGATGCTGCCCGCGGTCAGGCACTGCGGCAGCGGCTTGCCATCCGCGCCGGCGGTGATGAAGCAGCCCTGGCTGGCGCTGCAGGTGCTCTGGTCGAGCGGGTCGCACACGCGCACCGCGCCGCACAGGTCGAGGTCGGCGACGCCGTTCACGGTGACCTGACAGGCCGTCATCATGGTGCCCGACATCGGGCAGGTGTTGGCCACGGCGGGGTCGCACACCTTGTGGCAGGTCGAGGCGGTGGCGCCGGGGCCGACCAGACACAGAAAGCCGTTGGCGCAGTTGTCGCCGCTGACCGTGGTCGTGCAGGGCGAGCCCTGGGTACCCGAGCCGCCAGTGCCACAGCGCAGCGTGCTGCGCCCCGCGGTCGTCAGCAGGGTGCACTTCATGCCCGCGGTGCAGCCGTCGTTGGTGACCACATCGCATTCGGGACCGCCGTCGGGGCGCGGCCCGGCGTCGATCACGCGGGCGTCGATGCCCCCGTCCACCGCGGCGTCGGGCGCCACGATGTCATCATCGCCGCCGCACCCGACCAGGGCCACGGCAGCGAGCATCACCAAGCTAGTCTTCATGGACATGGACATGAAAAGGTCCTCCTCGCGTCACCCATTGTAACGCGAGGGCTGGTTGGCGACGAAATCAGCGAGAGGGAGGCAGCGGGGGGCGAACCAAGGTGCGGCGGTGTGCGCGAAGCTACGGCAGGCAGGCGCCCAGCATCGGGGGCGGGTTCATGACCTGGGTGCCGAAGTTGACCGCGGTGCAGGTCCCGGTGGTGCACGCCGGGGTGCCGCCGGTGCGGCAGACCTTGCGGCAGAACAGCTGGCCGGCAGCGGCGCCGACGCAGATCGAGCCGGGCATGCACTGGCCACCGCCCGCGCCGCAAGCGGCGCCGTCAGCGATCGAGCCCGAGGCGCCGCAGGTCGCGCCCGCTGAGCCGATGTAGCAGCCCATGTTGGCGCCGCAGCCGGTCTGCGCGAAGATGTCGCACGAGGTGAAGTCGCCGCACACCGTGGCGCCCGTGATGGGCTGCATGGCGGCGTTCTGGATCTGGATGTTGCACGCGGTGGCCTGCGCGCCGTTGGCGGGGCAGGTCGACGTGGCGTTGCAGTAGCGGTGGCACGTGTTGTCGGCCAGGCAGACGAAGCCGATGGCACAGCCGTCGTCGGTGGTGCCGGTGCCGCACGCGGCGCCCTGCATGCCGGCGCCCGCAGGCTGGCACGCAAACATGTCGGTCGCGTTCAGGCTGCACTTCATGGGGGCGGTGCAGTTCGCGTTGGTGACCGGATCGCAAGCCGCGGTGGTCGAGGAGTCGGGGGTGTTGACGGTGCCGTCACTGCCGCTGCCCGTGTCGCGGCGGCCGCCGTCGATGATCGACAGGCCGCTGTCGACGTCATCGTCGCCGCCGCCACCGCACGCCGAGAGCGCGACGAGAGACATCGCGACGGACACCAGGCCAAGCTTGCGAAGCTGCTTCATGACTTCTTCCTCCGTGTTTTTCGGGCGTGCAACAGCAGTGCGTAGGCCGCGTTTTAGCGATGGACGCTCCTGGTAGTCAAGTGTTCAACACGCATGGCTTGCGATTGGTGACATGGCGCACTAGTCTTCGCCGCGAAGATGTCGCCCGCGCGCACCTGGCTGGCCGTCATGGTCGTCCTGCTGGCCTCAGGCGGCGGCTGCAAGAAGACGCAGCCCATCGCCGAGCGCGACGCCGAGAAGATCTTCGCCACGCAATGCTCGAAGTGCCACGGCCCCGACGGCAGCGGCGTGCCCGAGCAGAAGAAGAAGCTCGGCGTCCGCGACCTCACCGACGCCGCCTGGCAGAAGACCGTGCCCGACGCCCAGCTCATCCAGTCGATCACCCGCGGCAAGAAGAACATGCCCAGCTGGGGCCGCGCCCTGGACGCGGAGCAGATCGCCGCGCTGGTGAAGAAGGTCCGCTCGCTCGCGAAGGATCCTCAGTAGTTAGCGAATTCGCCCGAATGTTCGCGAGGGCCCCGCAACACGCCGCCCCGCCGACCGAAGACCTGGTCAGCGGAGGCAGTCATGGGCGTTGTCGACAGCAGCGGTGAGTTCGGACGCGAGACCGGCCAGCGCAGGTGGGCGCCATCGGGAGGTGGCAAGGGAGCCCCCGAGGCGACGCTGCCGTCAGCCGAGCCTACTGGGTCAGTTCCGCGAAGGGCCAGAGACTCGCCATCCTGCGGTTCACCTCCTCGACGCCTGGTCTGGGTGGAACGATTCAACGCTACAAGCTTCTGTCCTGGGTCGAACCAATGTACGAGCCGATGGCTCTCGCCAGGAATGAGTCGTTGAAGCACAGGACGGAGAGGGTCGATGCTCAGCAGATCGATGGGGAGTGAGAATGAGTCGAGTCAGCGCAACGATCGCGTCGGTCACCCTCGCAGCGGTTGGACTTGGAGCCATGGTTGGCTGCAGGAAATCGGAGGATCCGGGGCGACGCGCAGCCACGGGGGCGTTCTGCACCTCGCTCGGGACCGGGATCGACATCATGGCCACGCAGCTCAAGGAGGGCAGGCCTGCCACGTTCTTTGGTTCACCCGGCCGCGCAGCGGTGATCTACCGCGAGGCGCAGTACTGCATGCAGGTCGCACGGCCGCCGGGACCCCCGGAGGAGATGAAGACCCTGCAGCTGGATGCCCAGCAGGTCGCCGAAGGTGAAGCCGAGGCGGCGCGAGAGGCGGCGGGGCGTATGGCGAAGGCGCTCATGGCAAGGAAGTACTGAACGCCAAGTGGAACGACGATAGCAATCTGTTCGGCGGCTTGGCCTCGGCCGACGTCGAGGAGCTGGCTATCAGCAAGACAACGGCACGTTTCGGGGCGGTGTCGTTCATCGGCCGGGACAAGGTGGAGGGCGTCTCGTGAAGCTGTGGCTCTGCTCGGTACTGGTGTGTGTCTCGGCGTGCGCGCAGCGCTCCGCCCCTCGGCAGCTCGAGCCCGCCTGTCAGGAGTTCGCGCGCTCCTGGGATCAGTTCGAAGAGGACTACGCGTGGGCAGTGGCTCACCCCGAGCGAGTGCCGCGCTTGACCAGGGACGGGATGCACCCGGTGGATCAGAGCTGGCAAACCGTGCAGCAGACCATGTTCGCCGCGTGCGCCGACCACTACGTCCACGACGCTGACAAGGCCGCCGCCAGGGAGCACTTCCGCTTGGCCGTGCACCAGCTGAACATCGACTTCGACAGGCCGGAGCTGGCGCCCGACCGCATCAAGGCCGTGATCAGCGCCGTGAGAGCGGTGATCTCGAGACCGGCCGCGGAGCGCTGAAGCCGGGCCCGCTCGCCGGCCAGGGTGGCCCAGGTCGAAGCCTCACTGGCGGACACCGATGGCGAAGAGAGGAGGTTCCATGAGGGCGTTGGTCTGTCTGGCACTCTGTGTGGTGGTGTGCGGCTGCAGGTCGGTTGATCGCGACAAGGTCGCGCGTCGCGACGCGTGTCGCGGTGTAGTCCAGCGCTGGCAGATCTTCGCTGAAGACCTTGAGCGTGCCGCTGATGGTGGCTACGCCTTTACCACCACTCGCTCTGCCGGGGAGCTGGCCCTCCAGCAATGGACGGTGGCCGAGGCACAGCTCATGTCGATCTGCTGGCCTGAGCCACACTGGAAGGCGGGGGATGCTCCCGCACCCTCCCGGCATGGGCCGCTCAAGGAACTCTCGCTCGCCATCCTGCGCGGCGATCTCGTGGCTGCTCGTGAACGCGCGAAGACGATCACACGGATGCTCGAGTCACTCGCAGCGCCGCGCTGAGTGACCCCGTTGACGGTCCCCGAAAATGCGAACGCCGCGTCCCAGAAAAAGGACGCGGCGCTCGGGGTGAGAAGGTGTGCGCTAGCTGCGGCGCGAGCCCAGGATGCGGAGCAGGAACAGGAACATGTTGATGAAGTCCAAGTACAGCGTGAGGGCGCCGTTGAGGGCCTCCTTGGTGTCTTCCTCGGTCCCGGCGTTGCCCAGCACGTTGAGCTGCTTGATCTTCTGGGTGTCGTACATCGTCAGGCCGGCGAAGATGACGACGCCGATGCACGAGACCACCAGCTGCATCTGGGTCGAGTGCAGCCAGAAGTAGTTCACGAAGATGGCGATGATGAGGCCCCAGACCATCATCCCGCACACCGCGCCCACGCTCGACAGGTCCTTCTTGGTGATGAAGCCGAAGGCCGAGAAGCTGGCGAACATGCCGCCCGAGATGAAGAAGGTCGAGGCGATCGAGGTCTTGGTGTAGAGCAGCAAGAGCGGCGACAGCGTCAGGCCGTTCATCGCTGCATAGGCCAGCAGCATCGCGCCTGCTGTGACTGCTCGGACCTTCTTGAGCGCCAGGACGAATGCGAACACCATCCCGAGCTCCGCCAGCAGCAGCACCCAGTAGGTCATCGACATGCCGATGCGACCGCCCGGCTTGATGACATAGAAGGTCTTGATGACCCAGAGCGGGTTCTCGAGCAGGTACCACGAGATCGCCCCCGTCACGGCCAGCGCGAGGGACATGTACCCGTAGACCTTCCAGATGAACGCCTTGCTCTCTTCTTCAGCAGAAGCGTACGTCTTGACGGCTGACTCAGTGCTCATTCCGTTCCTCCCTGGGGTCGCATGCTAGCATGAGTTCTCTTACGATCCAGGGGTCTTCCTCCTTCTCTCGGGCGGCCGCCAAAGCCAGGGCGGCGCGGTCGCCTTTGCCCTGGGACAGGCGGCCCAGGGCCCAGGCGGCGTGACCCCGCACCAGGGGGTGACCAGCCAGGACCGCGGCGCTCAAGGCCTCGACCAGGGCCGGCCAGGCGGCGGCGTCGGTGACGTTCCCGGCGGCCACACAGGCGTTACGCTGCAGCTGCTCGCGGGGGGCTCGACGCAGCGCGGTGCGGCGCACCAGCTTGCGGTGCTGGGCGGTGCCGATGCCGATCAGGCGCGGCAGGTCGATGGCGGTCAGGCGCGCCCGCGGGGCCAGCTCGGGGTCGCGCACGGCGGCGCCAGCGCCCTCGTTGAAGGGGCAGACATCCTGGCAGATGTCACAGCCATAGACCCAGGTGCCGACGAGCGGGCGCAGCGCCAGCGGGATGATCCCGGTCCACTCGATGGTCAGGTAGGAGATGCACAGGCGGGCATCCAGGGTGCGCTCGCCGAGGGCGCCGGTGGGGCAGCGGTCGATGCACTCGGTGCAGCGGCCACAGCGCATGCTGGTGTCGGCGCCAGCGGCGACTGGCGCCAGCGGCAGATCCATCAGCAGCTCGCCCAGCAGGAAGGCCGAGCCGGCACCAGGGGCGATGAGAGCGGTGTTCTTGCCCACGAAGCCGAGGCCCGCGCGCGAGGCCAGCTCACGCTCCAGCACCGGTGCGGTGTCCACGCACACGCGCCAGGCCACCGGGCGGCCGGCCAGCGCAGGCAGCTCGCGACCGAGGCGGTGCAGGCGCGTCTTCATCACCAGGTGGTAGTCCTCGCCCTGGGCGTAGGCGGCGACGCGGCCGGCGTGCGCGGGCGGCAGCGGCAGGCGACCGTAGGGCAGGGCGACCACCAGGGCGCTGGCGACCTCGGGCAGCAGCGCGCTGAGGTCGGCGCGCGCGGCCACGCTGGCCGGCTCGGTCATGTACTCCATGTCCCCGGCGTGGCCGGCGGCGACCCAGGCGCGGTAGCGGTCGTGGCTGCCGAGCGGCGCGGCGTCCACCAGCCCGGCGGCCGAGAAGCCCAGCGCACGCGCGCGGGCCAGCACCGCGGTCGCGATGTCCCCGGGGTCTCTCAGCAGCGGCAGCCGCACAGCCGGGATGTACCACGTTGACAGGGCGGTTCCGCCACGGTACGCGACGGGGATGACCTTGATCGACCTCGGTGCAACGCGTCCGCGCAGCCTGCGGCGTGCCGACGTCGACGACGCGACCTGGAACGACTGGCGCTGGCAGCTGCGCAACCGGGTCGACGATCCGGCGGCGTTCGAGCGCCTGCTCACGCTGACCGCGGACGAGCGCGCGGGCCTGGCGGCGGCGCCCGGGCTGTTCCGCGTCGGGGTCACTCCGTACTACCTCGACCTCATCGATCGCGAAAACCCGTTCTGCCCGGTGCGCATGCAGATCGTGCCGACCATCCACGAGACCCGGCAGGCGCGTGGTGAGCTGCTGGATCCGCTGGGTGAGGACGCGGCGTCGCCGGCACCCGGGCTGACGCATCGCTATCCCGACCGCGTGCTGATGCTGGCGCTGAACCGCTGCGCGATCTACTGCCGGCACTGCAACCGGCGCCGCATGGTCGGCCACGAGGATCACTCGATCGCGAAGGACGACCTCGAGCAGGCGCTGGAGTACCTGCGCGGCAACAAGCGGGTGAAGGACGTCCTCATCTCGGGCGGCGATCCGCTGACGCTGGCCGACGACAAGCTGGAGTGGGTGCTGTCCGAGGTGCGCAAGATCCCGCACATCGACATCATCCGCATCGGCACTCGCGTCCCGGTGTGCCTGCCGATGCGGGTCGATCACGACCTCGCGCGCATGCTGGCGAAGTACCACCCGCTGTACATCAACACGCACTTCAATCACCCCAAGGAGATCACGCCCGAGGCGCGCCGCGCCTGCGGCATCCTCGCCGACGCCGGCATTCCGCTGGGCAACCAGGCGGTGCTGCTCAGGCGGGTGAACTCCAGCGTGCGCGTGCTGCGCCGCCTGCTGCGCGAGCTGCTCAAGATGCGCGTGCGGCCATACTACCTGTTCCTGGGCGACCCGGCCTTCGGCACCGATCACCTGCGCACCCCGGTGGGCAAGGGCATCGAGCTCATCGAGGCGATTCGCGGCCACATGTCAGGCATGGCAGTGCCCCATCTGGTGATTGACGCGCCGGGTGGCGGCGGCAAGATCCCGATAGGGCCGCAGTATGTGATGGCGTGGGGCGCCGACCGGCTGGTGCTGCGCAACTTCGAGGGCAAGCTCGTCACCTACCACGAGCCCGAGCAGCGCGATTGCTCGGTGCCGTACGACGAGGTCTTCTTCGCGGGCGAGCCGGGCGACGACGTCGACGACGAGGCGCGCGGTGTGGCTGCGCTGTTCGAGGATACGTGACAGGATCCCTGACCCGGGCGGCGTGGATCATCGGGGCTGCGGTCGATGCCGAGCCGCTGGTGGCGACGCGCGGGTGGCTGGTCGATCAGGAGGGGCCGCGGCTGCTGGCGGGGCTGGCGGCGCTGCGCACGCGGCTGGGCGGGCGTGCGGTGCTGGCGGTGGCGGGGGCGGCGCGCGCGAAGTTGCTGGCGGCGTCGGCGCCCGAGGGCGTCGAGGTGCGCGACGTCGGCGATGGCTTTCCGCTGGATGATCCGGCCGAGCTGGCGTGGGACGTCGCGGGGGTCGCGGTCCGGCCGGAGCAGTCGGCGGCCGATGCCGGGGTGGTGGTCGTGCGCGCGGCCGAGCTGGCGGCGGGGCCCGGGCGGCCGCTGACGGTGACCGGGGCGGTGGCGCGGCCGTATGTGGCGCGGGTGAAGCCGGATGCGACGGTCGAGGCGCTGGTGGACCATGCCGGCGGCGCGCTGGGCGAGGCCTGGGTCGCGCTGGCGGGCGGCCCGATGCGCGGGGCGCTGGTGGATCGCGACCTGCCGCTGCCGCCCGAGGCCGAGGCGCTGATCGTGTTGCCCGCGGACCACGAGGTGGTGCGCGCGCGCAAGCTGCCGGTGGGCGATCAGGTGCGCCGCGCGCTGGGCGCCTGCGAGGGCTGCGGGCTGTGCACGGCGGCATGTCCGCCCGCGCAGCGCGGCTGGCCGGTGTCGCCGCTGGCGGCGCTGCGGGCGCTGACACTGCCGAGCCCGAGCCCGAGCCCGAGCACGGGCGCGAGGATCGACCACAGCGGGCATGAGGCGCGTGCGGTCGAGAGCGCGGCGCTGTGCACGCACTGCGGGCTGTGCGACCTGGTGTGCCCCGCAGGGCTGTCGCCGGCCGGCCTGCTCGATGGCTATCGCGCGGCGCTGGCTGGTGACGCGGCTCTGGCGGCGCGCGCGCTGGCGACGCCGATGGCGGCCCCGACCGAGGGCGGCTCGCGTCGGCTGTCGCGCGGACTGCTGACGCTGCGGCTCGGACTCAGCGGCTACGCCAGCGCTGCAGCGCTCGGCTGAGGAAGCCGGGCAGGTCGGTCGTGGTCGTCAGCGTGGCGACCTCGGCCAGGGTGTACCAGCGCACCGCGGTGACATCGCCCGCGGGCGCCAGCGTGCCGGTCACGTCGGTCACGAAGTAGTCGACCAGCACATAGTGGAAGCGCACCTTGCCGGCGTCGTCGCGCAGCACGCGCTCGAGCAGCTCGCACAGGCCGGCGCACCTGCCCGAGAGGCCGGTCTCCTCGCTCATCTCGCGCAGCACGGCGGCCTCCAGGGCCTCGCCCAGCTCGACCTTGCCGCCGGGGATCGACCACGCGCCCACCGCGGGCGGCCGACCACGCTGGATCAGCAGCACGCGGTCGTCGGCGTCGAACACCACCGCGCCGACCGCGACCACGGGACGCTCGGGGTACTCCGCGCTGCTCACTTGCGCTTGCCGCTCCGCAACTTCGCCTGGGGCTTGGCTTTCGGCCTCGGCTTCGCCGGCCGCCGCGCTTTCGCGTTTGGCGTCGTCTTGGCCTTCGCTTTCGCCTTCGCGGGCGCCGCCTTCTTCACGACCGCCGCGACCCCCGCGCTGGGACACAGCGGCGCCAGCGTGCAGTCCTCGCAGCGCGGCTTGCGCGCGTCGCACACCCGTCGCCCGTGCCAGATGATCTGGTGCGCGAACCGGATCCACCGGTCCTGCGGGATGATCTTCACCAGATCATCCTCGATCTTCACGGCGTCCACTTCGCGCGTCAGCCCGAGCCGGTTCGACAGCCGGGTCACGTGGGTGTCCACCACCACGCCGACCGCGATGCCGAACGCGGTGCCCAGCACCACGTTGGCGGTCTTGCGCGCCACGCCCGGCAGCACCAGCAGCTCGTCCATGGTCTGCGGCACCACGCCGCCATACTTCTCGACCAGCAGGCGCGCGCAGCCCTGAATGTTCTTGGCCTTGTTGTGATAGAAGCCCGTCGAGCGAATGATGCTTTCGAGCTCCACGGTGTCGGACTCGGCCAGCGCGCGCGCGTCGGGGTAGCGCTTGAACAGCGCCGGCGTCACCATGTTGACGCGGGCGTCGGTGCACTGCGCCGACAGGATGGTCGCGATGAGCAGCTGCAGCGGCGTCTCGTGGTCGAGCTCGCAGCGCACGTCGGGGTACAGCCGCTCCAGCCCGTCGAGAATGGCGTTCACGCGCTCGGGGTCACGCCGCTTGCTTGCCTGTGCCATCGGCCCGACTATATGGAGGAGCCACCCACTTCATGTCCAGCGCTGATCGCCACGCCTTCCGCCGCAAGCTGACCGAGCTCGAGGCGCCGCTGTTCGCGACCGGCGCCGCCGCCCCCAGCGCGCTCGAGGTCACCCAGTCGCTGGCCCCGCTGGCCGCCGCCGCCGGCCCCGAGGCCGGGCCGCGCGCCGAGCGCCTGGCCCGCCTGTACGCCTACGGCTCGGCGACCGAGCGCGCCGACTACCAGGCCGAGTTCGGCGCCTGCGGCGTGCGCCGCTTCACCGCCGCCGACGGTCGCGTCATCTACATGATGCCGATCGAGACCTTCCCCAACCACGTCAACAACGTCTACCTGGTGCGCCAGGGCGCCCACACCACGCTGGTCGACGCCGGCACGCTGACCCACAACGCGACCGAGGACTTCCGCCGCGCCGGCGCGGCCCTCGCGCGCAGCTTCGGCGAACCCGCCGATACGCTCGACAAGATCCCCGACTGCGTCATCACCCACGGCCACATCGATCACTTCGGCGGCGTGGGGCGCTGGCGCGACCTCGGCGCGCGCGTCCACGTGCACGAGTTCGACGCCCGCATCATCAGCAACATGGAAGAGCGCATGGTCGTCACCGCGGTCGCGGTGCGCAGCTTCCTCAGCCACGCCGGCGTCGCGCCCGAGCTGCGCGGCGAGCTCGAGCAGATGTACGTCTCCGGCAAGCGCATCTTCAAGTCGGTCCCGGTCGACCGCGTCATGGTCGACGGCTCGCGCGTGGGCGACCTCGTCATGCATCACGTTCCTGGCCATTGTCCCGGCCATGTTTGTGTACAGGTTGACAACATCCTGCTCA
The DNA here is from genome assembly GCA_020853705.1 of Deltaproteobacteria bacterium. Classification (GTDB taxonomy): domain Bacteria; phylum Myxococcota_A; class Polyangia; order Haliangiales; family JADYYK01; genus JADYYK01. The sequence goes on along the minus strand of JADYYK010000003.1, from coordinate 29,294 downwards.
CGGCCGACCACGTCCTGGCGCGCATCACGCCGCACCAGGCGCCCGAGTCGATCACGCCCGACACCGGCCTCGACACCTACATCCAGTCGCTCGAGAAGGTGCGCCGCATCCCCGGCATCGACCTCGCGCTGGGCGCCCACGAGGAGCCCATCCCGCACCTCAACAAGCGCATCGTCGAGATCGAGGCCTTCCACCGCGAGCGCCTGGCCAAGGTGCACGCCGCCTGCGAAGGCCAGCCGCGCTCGCTGGTCGAGATCTCCAAGCTCGTCTTCGGCCCGCGGGTCAGCTACGACCGGCTGCTCGCCCTGGAGGAGACCGGCGCCCACGTCGAGTACCTGTCGCGCCGCGGCCAGCTCGAGATCGCCAACCTCGACGACCTCCTGGCCGAGACCGATCCCGTCATCATGTACCGCGCCAGCAAGACCATCCCGCTGCCCGACAGCCTGGCCAATCGCGCCGCCTGAGCTGCGCGCGGCTTGACGGCGGGGATCGCCGCGCCCAAGCTCGATCCATGGTGCGAATCGGTGGCATCCTCGCGGCCTGCGCCGCGCTGGCGTGGGCGGGCTGTGGCAAGTCGCGCAAGTCGAGCCAGCCGGGCCCGGACGCCACCGCCCAGGGCCAGGTCACCGCCCTGGTCGGCGAGGTCACCGCGGCGCGTGGCCCGGCCAGCCCACGCGTGCTCGTCGTGGGTGCCGAGGTCTTCGCCGACGACGTCATCCGCACCGGGGTCGGCGCTTCGGTGTCGATCAAGATCGCCAGGGCCGCCACCTTCGAGCTCGGCGCCGAGCGCGAGCGCGCGCTGGCCGAGGTCATCGCCAGCCTCGACTCGATGCCGTCGACTGGCGCCAGCCCGGAGGCCGACCTCACCGCCGCGGCCGGACGCCACGCCGAGGCCGAGGCCGCCGACACCATGGCCACGGCGAACGCCGAGCCCCCCAAGCCGGGTGGCGGCGGCCCTGACGACGACGCCCGTCGCAAGGCCATCGAGGACTACATCAAGCGCCAGGGCATGCTGAAGATCATCGGCGGCAGCGGCAGCGACGGCGACGGTGTCAGCGACGGCGAGGTGGCCGACGCCCTCATGGGCGCCAGCAGCCTGCCCGAGGTCATCGATGGCAAACCGCCCAAGGGCAGCACCAGCACCAGTGGCGCGGTGAGCCCGGAGCTGATCAGGAAGGCCATGGCGACCGCGAAGAACCAGCTGAAGTTCTGCTACGAGAGGGAGCTCGTCAAGGACCCCAAGCTGGCCACCAAGCTCTCGGTTCGCTTCACCATCGGCAAGGCCGGCACGGTGACGGCGGCGGCGGTGACCAGCGCGACGCCCAGCGCGCCAGGGCTGGAGGCCTGCGTCATCGCCGCCATCAAGAAGATGCGCTTCCCCGCGCCCGCGGGCGGCGGCGACGTCGTGGTCAACTACCCGCTCAGCTTCGCTCCGCCACAGGAGTAGTGCGCCCGTCAGAGGTTCCGCCCTGAAGGCCGGAACTTCTGGAACGGGCCGGTTCAGTTGGGGCCGACCGGCTGCGCCTCGTAGCCCAGCAGCTCGAGCAGGTTCTGGATCAGCCGCGCGGTCAGCCCCCAGATCCGCCGGTCGCCGACCTGGTAGGCCGACAGGCGCTGGCGCACGCCGAGGAACTCGCGCTCGCCGAGATCCTGGAACACGTCGTGGCGGATCAGGTCCGACAGCTTGACGTCGAACACCTCGGCGACCTCGCGCTCGTTGGGCGAAAGTCGGGTGTCGGGCGCGACCAGCCCGACCACCGCGGTGACCACGTAGCCGAACGGTGACGCGGTGTCGTCCAGCGCGCCCAGCACCTCGACCGCGCGCGCCGGGATGCCCAGCTCCTCCTCGGTCTCGCGCAGCGCGCAGGCGATCTCGCTGGCGTCCTCGGGATCGCGGCGCCCGCCCGGGAAGGCGATCTGCCCCGAGTGGGTGCGCATCTCGTCGGGGCGCCGGGTCAGGATGAGGCGCGGCCCGCCGTGCACCGCGGGCGCGTCGATGATGGGCACCAGCACCGAGGCCGGCTTGAGCTCGCGGTCGACCTTCAGCGAGAACGGCCTTCTCTGGTGGCGCGCCAGCACGCGACGCACCGCCGCCACCGTCAGGGGCTCGCTCATGTCGGGAAGATCTTCCCCGGGTTCAGCAGGTTCTTCGGATCCAGCGTCAACTTGAGCTTCTTCTGCACCTCGATCAGCTCGGGCGCCTGCTCCCACGGCATGTACTTCTGCTTCGCGATTCCGATGCCGTGCTCGCCCGAAAGGGTGCCGCGCAGGGACAGGGTGTCCTTGAAGATGTCGCCCAGCGCGCCCTGGATGCGCGCCGCCACGGCGGCCTCGCGGTGATCCTCGTCGGTCAGCACGTTGACGTGCAGGTTGCCGTCGCCGGCGTGGCCGAAGGTCGCCATCAGGAGGTCGTGGCGGGCGCCGATCTTGTCGACCCGCCGCAGCATCTCGGCGATGGCGCTGCGCGGCACGCAGATGTCCTCCGACACCTTGTAGCGATGCGCGTGGCGCAGGCTCGGCGAGGTGATGCGCCGGGTCTCCCACAGCCGGCGCCGCTGCGCCTCGTCGGCGGCGATGACCACCTCGGTGGCGCCCGACTCGTCACAGGCCTGGGCGCAGCGCTCCACCGCTGGCGCCAGCGCGGCCTCGTCGCCGTCGAGCTCGCAGATCACGATGGCCCCCGCGCCGACCGGGATGGGATAGGTCGCCTTGGGGCGCACATGATCGATCGACGCGCGATCCATCAGCTCCAGCGCGCGCGGGCGGTAGCCCTTGCGGATGATCGCGGTGATGGCCTCGCCGGCCTTGACCGGGTCGGCGAACACCGCCAGCAGCAGCGCGACCCCCTGGGGTTTCGGCAGCAGCTTCAGCGTGATCTCGCTGCTGACGCCGAAGGTGCCCTCGGAGCCGCAGAACAGGCCGACCACGTCATACCCGGTGACACCCTTGGCGGTGCGCCGGCCCGGGCGCAGCCGGGTGCCGCCCATCAGCACCGTCTCCAGCCCGATGACGTACTCGCGCGTGACGCCATACTTGAAGGCGCGCGGGCCGCCGGCGTTCTCGGCCACGTTGCCCCCCAGGGAGCACATCGCCAGCGACGCTGGATCGGGCGGATAGAACAGCCCGGCCGCCTCGGCGGCGTCCTGCAGCACGCCGGTGATGACCCCGGGCTCGACCACCGCGACCAGGTCGGCGGGGTCGATCTCCTTGATGCGCTGCATGCGCTCGGTCGACAGCACGATCCCGCCATGCGTCGCCAGCGCGCCGCCGGTCATGCCGGTGCCCAGGCCGCGCGGCACCACCGGCACGCGGTGCTCGTCGGCGAGGCGCAGGACCAGCTGGATCTCCTCGACGCTGTCACACAGCACCGCCGCCTCGGGCGGATACGGCCCGAGGCCGCTCTCGTCGCGCGCGTAGGCCTCCAGGCGCGCCTCGTCGCGCAGCACCTTGGCGGTGCCCAGCTCACGCGCGAGAATGTCGAAGATGGGCCGCATTTCACGGTGCAAATGCAAACGCCGCGTCCAGCTGAGCCAGACGCGGCGCGCGATTCAGCCGAGCAAACTCTCGACTAGACGCTGAAGCTCGAGCCGCACCCGCAGGTGCTCTTCACGTTGGGGTTGCCGAACTTGAAGCCGGCGCCCTGCAGCCCCTCGACATAGTCGACCTCGGTGCCGGCCAGGTACATCAGGCTCATCTGATCGACGCACAGCTTGACGCCGTGCGAGTCGAAGGTCTTGTCACCCTCGACCACCTGGTCGAAGTACAGGTCGTAGGAGAAGCCCGAGCAGCCGCCGCCGACCACGCGCAGGCGCAGACCGTAGTCGGTCTCGATCTTCTCGGCGTCGCGGATCTCGCGCACCTTCTCGGCCGCCTTGCTGGTCAGCGCGACCAGCGGATGCTCCTCGTGGGCGGTGGGCTCGGCGGGCTTGGCTTCGACATCCGGGGTGACTTCGGTAGCACAGGACGACATTTCAACCTCCACAGGCGATCATGCATCGCCCCGACATGGTTCGCCAGCTCACTTCACGGCGGCGGGCTGCTGCACCGGCACATCGCCAGGCACGCCCTTGCGACCCTTCTTGGCCCACTTGCGGCTGAGCCAGCCGCGCTCCTTCTCCATCTTCTTCTGGATCAGCAGCAGGCCCTCGATCAGCGCCTCGGGGCGCGGCGGGCAACCGGGGACATAGACGTCCACCGGGATGACGTTATCGATGCCCTTCAGCACGTTGTACGACTGCTGGAACAGGCCACCGCAGTTGGAGCAGTTGCCCATCGAGATGACGTACTTGGGCTCCGGCATCTGCTCGTAGAGCAGCTTGACGCGGCTGGCCATCTTGTAGGTCACGGTGCCGGCCACGATGATGAGGTCGGCCTGGCGCGGGGTCGCGCGTGGTGCTGACCCGAAGCGCTCCAGGTCACCGCGCGGTCCACCGGTCTGCATCAGCTCGATCGCGCAGCAGGCGGTGCCGAACAGCAAGAACCAGGTCGAGTTCTTGCGCCCCCAATTGATGAGATCCTCGACCTTCGTGAGCAGGATCCCGCTGTTCTCCATCGACATTCTGGCTCTCCGATGCCTTCTCTGGGCCCTGGGTTTCGCCTACTTGGCCCAGGGATGTCAACAGTATGCCCAGGCCGGTGCCACCTGTACAGGGGCGGGGCATCTGTGCTTGAGTCCAGCCACCGAGGGAATGACAGAGATGAGCAGCTTCCAGAGTCTTCTGAAGGACGTCAAAGCACAGATCACCGAGGTCCAGCCCGCCGAGGTCCAGGCCGCCCAGGGGGCCGGCAACGGCAAGCGCCCGGTCATGATCGACGTCCGCGAGCAGGACGAGTACACCCAGGGCTTCATCCCGGGCTCCAAGTGGATCCCCCGCGGCTTCCTCGAGCTGCGCATCGAGGACGCGGTGCCCGAGCGCGACACCCCGGTGGTGATCTACTGTGCCGGCGGCACCCGCAGCGCGCTGGCGGCCAAGTCATTGAAAGAACTGGGCTACTCCAACGTGTCGTCGATGGCTGGCGGGTTTGCCGCGTGGAAGCGCAACGGCCTGACCTGGGAGACCCCGCTGGTGATGACGCCGGCGCAGACGCAGCGCTATTCGCGCCACATCATGCTGCCCGAGGTCGGCGAGGCCGGGCAGATCAAGCTGCTCAAGTCGAAGGTGTTGTGCCTGGGCGCGGGTGGTCTGGGTGCGCCGTCGGCGATCTATCTGGCCGCCGCCGGTGTCGGCACCCTCGGCCTGGTGGACGATGATGTGGTCGACGAGTCCAACCTGCAGCGTCAGATCATCCACGCCCGCGATCGCGTCGGCATGGCCAAGGTCGACTCGGCGGCCAAGACCATCGACGGTCTCAACACCGACGTGAAGGTGATCCCGCACAAGACCCGGCTGACCGCCGAGAACGTGCTCGAGATCATCGCGCCTTACGACGTCATCATCGACGGGGCGGACAACTTCCCCACCCGCTACCTGCTCAACGACGCCAGCCTCAAGCTGGGCAAGCCGGTCATCCACGCCAGCATCTACCGCTTCGAGGGCCAGCTGACCTCGTTCGTGCCCGGCGCCGGGCCGTGCTACCGCTGCCTGTACCCGAACCCGCCGCCCGCCGACATGGCGCCGTCGTGTCACGAGGCCGGCGTGCTCGGCGTGCTGCCTGGCGTCATCGGCATCCTGCAGGCCAACGAGGCGGTCAAGCTGCTGCTCGGCCTGGGCACCTCGCTGGCCGGGCGGCTGCTGGTGTACGACGCCCTCAAGACCAAGCTGCGCGAGCTCAAGCTGCGTCGCGACCCCAAGTGCCCCACCTGCGGCGACGGTGTCGATCCCACGAAGATCGAGCTCATCGACTACGAGGCGTTCTGCCGACTGGCCGGGTAGTGCTAGCGGCCTCCCGGCCCCGTGTGTGATAGGCTGACGGAGCCATGATCGGGATCGGCCAAATCATCGGGAACTACAAGATCGTCGCCAAGCTCGGCTCGGGCGGGATGGGCGTGGTCTACCTCGCCGAACACCCACTCATCGGCAAGCGGGTGGCGCTCAAGGTCATCCACCGCGAGCTGTCCTCCAACCAGGAGGTGGTGGCGCGGTTCTTCAACGAAGCGCGGGCGGTCAACGCCATCGGCAACGCCCACATCGTGGAGATCGTCGACTTCGGCCAGACCCAGGAGGGCGAGTTCTTCCTGGTCATGGAGCACCTGCAGGGTGAGGGGCTGGAGACCCGCCTCAAGCGCGAGCGCGTCGACGCGCAGACCGCGCTGCACATCGCGGATCAGATCGCGTTCGCGCTCGATGCCACCCACGCGGCCGGCTACATCCACCGCGACATCAAGCCCGACAACATCTTCCTGACCACGCGCGGCAACGACCGCAACTTCGTCAAGCTGCTCGATTTCGGCCTGGTCAAGCACATGACCTCGGGCGGCGGACAGGCGCTGACCCAGCAGGGGGTCATCCTCGGCACGCCGACGTACATGTCTCCCGAGCAGTGCGAGTCGCGTCAGGTCGACTACCGCGCCGACATCTACTCGCTGGGGATCTTGCTGTACGAGATGCTGTGCGGCCGGCCGCCCTTCCAGGGCCAGAGCGCAGGCGACATCATGGTGCAGCAGGTCGCGCAGGCGCCGATGCCGCCGACCCAGCTGGTGCCAGGGCTGCCGCAGTCGGTCGAGAAGGTGGTGCTGCGCTGTCTGTGCAAGAAGCCGGCGGATCGCTTCCAGTCGATGGGCGAGCTGCGCGTCGCGCTGCGTGATCCGGAGACCTACGCGCGCACCGCGCCGCCGCTGCCGGCGGCGATGATGGCCGCGCAGGCGCCGGCGTATGGCGGCGGAGGTGGCGGCTATGGCGGTGCGCAGGCGCCGCTGCCGGCGCAGCCGCAGCAGGCGCCGCAGTCGTATGGCCAGCCGCAGTCGTATGGCCAGCCCCCGCAGTCGTATGGCCAGCCCGCGGCGGGCGGCGGCTATGGCGGCGCGGCGCCGCCGCAGTCGTACGGGTCGCCCGCGGCTGGTGGCTTCGGTGGGGTCTCGCCGGGCGCCGGTGGTGGTTTCGGCGGCGCGGGTGGCGCGCCCGCGGGGCCGGCGGTGGCCGGGCCCGCGCAGAAGACGATGTTCGTGGATGCGCAGGGGCCGGCGCCGGGTGCGGCTGCTGGGCCGGCGCCCGGGGACGCGCACTTCATCCAGGGCAAGGGCGCGGCGGCTCCGGCGGCCAAGACGATGTTCCTCGATGGCCCGCCGGTGTTGCCGGGGATGCCGGGTGGCATGGGCTCGCCCATGAATGGCGGCGCCAATGGTGGCGCGCCCGGGCTGGCGATGCCGTCGCCGATGCCCGCGGTCAAGCCGGCCGGGCTGAGCAAGCCGGTGCCAGTGGTGACGCCGCCACCGATGCGGCCAGGGGCGATCCCTGCCGGCAAGAAGGGCAAGGGCAAGGTCATCGGCATCGTCGTCGGTGCGGTGGTGCTGCTGGTCGTCGTCATCATCATCGCCAGCAGCGGTGGCGGCGACAAGGACGACAAGAAGGTGGCTGCCGGCAAGGTCGACGCCGGGCCCGCCGTGGTGACCGAGCGCGTACGGCTCTTCATCAAGAGCGATCCCGACGGCGCCGACATCCTGTTCGGCGGCGTCATGAAGGGCAAGACCAACGGCACCGTGATGCTGCCCAAGGGCGGCGAGTGCGAGGTCACCATCCGGCGCTCCGAGTACAAGCAGCAGACGATCAAGCTGGACTGCTCGGCCAATGGCGAGCCGCCGCTGATCAAGCTGGTGGCCAGCGTGCCCGAAGGCGCCGGCGATGGCTCGGGCAGCACCACCGCGGTGGCGGGCGGCGACAAGGCGCCCGCGGGCGGCGACAAGGCGGCGGCCGACAAGGCAGCGGCCGACAAGGCAGCGGCCGACAAGGCGGCGGCGGACCAGGCGGCGGCCGACAAGGCGGCGGCGGACCAGGCGGCGGCCGACAAGGCTGCGGCGGACAAGGCTGCGGCGGCCAAGAAGAAGAAGTCGGGCGGCTCGTCCTCGAGCTCCGGCAAGAAGAAGAAGGGCGACGGCACCATGAAGCCGTCGTTCGACTGATGCTCTACGCGCTGCTCGCCCTCGGTGTCGGTGTCGTCGCCGGCATCGTGGTCGGCATCGTGGCGGCCAAGCGCGGGGCGGTCGACGAGGTCGCGGTGGTCAAGGAGCAGGTCGAGGCGGTGCGCGCGCGCGCGACGGCCGAGGCCGAGCAGGCGCGTCGGGTCGCCGAGATCGAGGCGCGCCAGGCCTCGCTGGCGGCGCGCACCAAGGCCGAGGCGACGCGGTCGGGCGGCCTCGACGAGCTGGCGCGGCGCGAGGAGCGGGTGGCGCAAAGGCTGGAGCCGCTGCCGCGCGAGCTGGCCGCACTGGAGGCGCGGCGCGAGGCGCTGGCCACGCGCGACCGCGAGCGTCGCGTGACCGAGGAGCGCGCCCAGGCGGCGCGGGTCGAGGCGACCCGGGTCGCGACCGAGGCGCGCGCCACGCTGGAGCGCGTCGCCGGCACCAGCGCCCCCGAGCTGGCGCACGCCATGATCGACGGCTGGGTCGAGACCGCCAAGGCCGAGGGCGCGCAGCGGCTGCGCCTGATCGACGCGAACCAGCAGGATCCCGAGTACACCCGCGAGGCCAAGCGCGTGATGGGCATCGCCATCGGGCGCTACCACGGCCACTACCTGACCGAGCGGCTGCTGACCAACCTGCCGCTCCTGACGTCGACCGCCGAGAAGCTGGCCGCCAACGGCGGTGTCATCATGCAGGCCATCGAGGCCGGCGCGAACATCAAGCTGACCATCCACGACACCGGCGACGGTGTGCGGCTGGAGGGGCAGGACTCGGTCGGCCGCGAGATCGCGCGCCGGGTCATCCGCAAGATCGAGAAGAACGCTGCGCGCGAGCTCGACAAGAACCCGCCCAAGTTCGTGCAGGGCATCAAGGAGCACCTGGATCGCGAGATCATGGATCTCGGCAAGAAGGCCTTCCAGGAGCTGGAGATCCCGCGCGCGCACCCCGAGATCGTCAAGCTGGTCGGCATGCTGAACTACCGCACCAGCTACACGCAGAACCAGTGGAAGCACGCCGTCGAGGCCTCGTTCATCGCCGGCATGGTGGCCTGCGAGCTGGGCCTCGACATCAAGCTGGCGCGTCGCGCGACGCTGATGCACGACATCGGCAAGGCGCTGACCCACGCCATCGACGGCTCGCACGCCGTCATCGGCGCCGACATCGCGCGCAAGCTGGGCGAGGCCGAGATCGTGGCCAACGCCATCGGCGCGCACCACGGCGAGGAGCCGTGCAACTCGGCCTACGCGCACATCGTGGCCGCGTGCGACGCCATGTCGGGCGGTCGCCCCGGCGCGCGTCGCGAGCAGACCGACAACTACGTCACCAAGCTGGCCGACCTCGAGCGCATCGGCGGCGGCTTCCGCGGCGTCGACCGCGCCTTCGCGGTGCAAGGCGGCCGCGAGGTCCGGGTCTACGTCCGCGAGGGCGAGGTGTCCGACCTGCGCGCCGTCGAGCTGTCGGGCGAGATCGCGCGCCAGATCTCGGACCAGATGACCTTCCCGGGGCAGATCAAGGTCACCGTGATCCGGCAGATCCAGGCCGTCGCCGTCGCCAGCTGACGGAAGGTCGGCGTGGCGGTGGCCGAAGACATCGAACCGGCTCGGCTGCGCGTCTTCGCGGCTGGCACCATCAGCCGGGGCGAGCACGAGACGTCGCCCGAGGTCGCCGGCACCGGCTGCGTGATGGAGTGGGTCGCCTACCTGGCTGGCGAGCCGCACAGCACCGAGCCGCGCTGTGCCTGCCCGCGCCTGACCATGCTGGCCGCGGCGTTCAACGACGCCGAGTGGAGGAGTGACGAGGAGCGTGACGCCGGGCTGCGTGGCCTGGTGCTGCCGCTGATCGGCTCGCGGGTGACGCCGCCGCTTGCGCCGGGGTCGATCGGGCGGCATCGCTGGTTCGTGTCCGACCGCGCCGCGCGCGAGGTGCTGCCCCAGGCCTTGCGCGTGCTGGCTGGTGTGACGCGGTCGCGGCCCCGGCCCCAGGAAGACAGCTGGCAGGCCGACGCCGACGTGCTGGAGTCGCTGGCGGCGACGGTCGAGCGCGCGCCAGCGGTGACCTCGGAGGCCACGGCGCTGGCCTGCGTGGAGCTGTTGACCGAGGTCGGGCATGAGGTCGCGACACCGTCACGAACCGGCGCCTACTACGGCGTCCGCACCGTGGAGCTCATCGCCAAGGCAGTGCACCCGTCGGCCGAGTGGGACACCTTCGCGTGGATCGTCAACAACGTCGCCAAGGACCTGTCGACTGCGTGCGCGGGCCATCCAGAGCTCTGGGGTAGCGCGAGCGCGCTGCTGCGCCTCGGCGTCGACATCGTGCGCCGCGCCGTGGCGGTCAGCTTCGCCAGCTACACTGCGGGCGCGGGTGCGACCCCGGGCGAGTAGCGCGCGGGCCGCTCGCGAGGGTCCTTCACGCCCTGTGGGCCCGGGCCAGCCGTCAGCCCAGACGCCAGGTCAGCTCGAGCAGCGTGCGCGGGTCGACCACCCAGGAGCGCTCCAGGAAGCGGTGGCTCACCGAGGTGCAGCCCGACAGCTCGAGGACGCGCTCGAAGAAGCCGACGGCCTGCATGCAGGCGGCCTCCTCGGCGGGCATGCCCATGCCGTAGTCGATGGCGATGCGGGCCTCGCCGTCGTGCAGCATGGGGATGCTGATGGCCTCGAAGTCGAAGAAGGTGCCGCGCAGGACGCGGAAGCGGGTCAGGCTCTCGACCGGGTCGCGCTCGGCGACCAGCATCGGGTTGGTGCTGCGCAGCGGCTCCACCGAGAGGCGACCCCACATGCGCACAGCCTGCAGGTCGCCGCGCGCGATCTCGGCCAGGATGGCGTTGCCCAGGCGCTCGAAGCTGGCCATGGGATACCACTCATCGGGCGCGATGCGCATGCGCAGGTAGGGCAGGTCGTCAGGCTGCAGGTGGCGCGACCAGTCGACGCTCTTGGCGCCGCGGATCATGCGGACATAGTCGGCGAACAGGATGCCCTTGACGTTGCCCATCAGAGGGCCACTACGGGATCACGAGGGCGTAGGCCTCGCCCTCGGCGCCGGTGGTGCCGAAGCGACGCGCCAGCTTGGCCCAGGCGGCGCGCATGGCGGCGGCGCGCGCGGGCGGCGGCGGCGCCGGGACGTGGTCGCGATCGATCAGCATGGGCAGCGCGCGCGCGGCCACGACGGGGCGGCCGCCGGCCCCGGCGGCGGCGCTGGCGGTGAAGGTCACGTCGAGGATCATCGACTCGCGCTTGACCGGGGCGGCCATGTCGAACACGAAGTTGCCCAGCGAGTAGGCGATGACGGCGCCCTTGTAGCGCTCGATGCCCTGGACCACGTGAGGGTGGTGGCCGAGGATGAGGTCGGCGCCGGCGTCGACCAGCGCGTGCGCGAGTGCGATCTGGCCGGCGTTGGCCGACTGGTTGTACTCGACGCCCCAGTGCAGCGAGACCACCACGACGTCGACCCGCGGGCGCAGCTCTCGCACGCGCGCACCCAGCACCTCGGCGGCCTTGCCGGGTTCGACGTAAGACAGCTCGGCGGGATCGGCGGGGCGGTTCGACACCAGGGTGGCGCCCAGGAAGCCGACCTCGAGGCCGTTGCGCTCGAGGATGCGCGGCGTGGCTGGTTCGGCGCCGCTGCCCAGCGTGGTCAGGCCGGCCGCCTCGAGGTGGCGACGCGTGGCCGGGATCGCCTCGGCGCCGAAGTCATAGGCGTGGTTGTTGGCGGTCGACACGATGTCGAAGCCGGCGGCGGCCAGCGCGCGCGCGCGCGGCGGATCGGCGCGGAAGCGCATCCAGCCCAGGCCGCGGCGCACCGGGCCGCCACGGCCCCCGCCGGGCAGCACGTCGGGGCCGTCGACGATGGGGGTCTCGATGTTGGCGAAGGCGAGGTCGGCGGCCGACAGCAGCGGCGCGGCAGCGCTGAAGAGGTCGTCCTTGAAGCGCAGCAGCACGCCGTCGTGATGGCGGCCAAAGACGATGTCACCGACCGCGCGCAGGGTGACGGTGCCGGTGGCGGGCTTCGCGGCGGGGGCCGCCGGAGCCGCGGGGGCCGGCGGAGCCGCGGGGGCCGCAGAGGCCGTGGGCGCCGCCTGCGCGCTGCTCGCGAACGCACACAGCCCGAGGACGATGAAGCGGACTCGCATCGCACAGACGCTAGCCGCACCGCCCGAGGTTGGCAACAGTTGCTGCGCCCGTCCGCGCGCGGCAGGATGCGGCGCATGAGAGCTGTCACCTATCGTGAGCATGGTGGTCTCGACGTCATCGAGGTCGGCGAGCTGCCGACCCTGGAGCCGGGGCCGGGGCAGGTCCGGGTCAAGGTCGCGGCCTGCGCCATGAACCACCTCGATGTCTGGGTCCGCCGCGGCATCCCGGGCGTCAAGCTGGAGATGCCGCACATCCCGGGGGCGGACATCGCGGGCACCATCGACGCCGTCGGTGTCGGGGTCAGCGGCTGGGCGGTGGGCGCCCCCGTGGTCGTGCACCCGGTGCTGTCATGTGGGCGCTGCCGGGCCTGCGCGGCCGGGCGTGACAACGAGTGCCGTCACTTCGGGCTGGTCGGCGAGCACGCGCGCGGCGGCATGGCCGAATACCTGCTCATCGCGGCCGGCAACGTGGTGGCCGCGCCGGCCGGGCTGCCGCTGGCCGAGCTGGCGGCCATCCCGACCACGTTCCTGACCGCGTGGCAGATGCTGGTGACCAAGGCCAATGTGCGCCCCGGCGAGACCGTGCTGGTGCTGGCCGCGGGCTCGGGCGTCGGCGTGGCCGGGGTCCAGATCGCCCGCCTGCTGGGCGCCGAGGTCATCGCCGCGGCGTCCACCGACGACAAGCTGGCCCGCGCCCGCGAGCTGGGCGCGCACCACGGCATCAACTACGCGACCGCCGATCTGGTCGCCGAGACCCGCCGCATCACCGGCAAGCGCGGGGTCGACGTCGTCTTCGAGCATGTCGGCGCGGCGACCTGGGAGAAGTCCATCCTGGCCGCGGCACGCGGCGGCCGTATCGTCACCTGTGGGTCGACCAGCGGGCACATGGCGCAGACCGATCTGCGTCACGTCTTCTTCCGACAGCTGACCATCTATGGCTCGACCATGGGCACCAAGGCCGACCTGTTCGACATCCTGGACCACGTCGCCAAGGGACGGCTGAAGCCGGTCATCGACAGCCAGATCGGCATGAGCCGCGAGGCCATTGTGGCCGCACATGAGCGCCTGGAGGCTCGCGGCCCCTTTGGGAAGATCCTCGTCATTCCAGGTACCTGAGCATCAATGAACCACAGGTCCAAGGCTCACGCATACGTGAGGGTGAAAGTCCTTGACTCCCCGTGTGCGGGGGGACATATTCCTCTCATTGACAACCCTCACCCGCACGTAAGGGTTTGACAGCAATCAAGACCATGCCGGCAACCACTCAACAGAGCACGCTCCGCGTCGGTGAGCTCGCCAAGCTGACCGGAAAGACCGTGCGCGCGCTGCACCTGTACGAGGAGCTCAAGCTGCTCAAGCCGGTGTCGCGATCGCAGGGCGGCTACCGGCTGTACGGCCCCGACGCCATCGCGCGCATCGAGTGGATCGCCAAGCTGCAGACCATGGGGCTGTCGCTGCCCGAGATCCAGCAGTTCCTCAAGACCTTCGAGTCGTCGATGGCCGCACCCGAGGCCATGGCCAGCGCGCGCTCGGTGTTCGAGACCAAGCTCGCCGAGACGCGCGCCCAGATCGCCCAGCTGCGCACGCTGGAGCGTGACCTGGTCGCCAGCCTGGACTATCTGGCCAGCTGCTCGGGCTGCGAGCCCAGCCACGAAGTGCACGAGTGCGGCGTGTGCGATCACCACGGCCACACCCCCGAGGCGCAGCCCGGGCTGGTCGCGGGGCTGGCCACGGCGCGCCCCTACGATCGCCCGGATACCAGCCTCGTGCGCCGACCTCTGGCGCCCGAAGCGCCCGAAGCGCACGAAGCCAAGGCAAAGGACAACGTCTGATGGCCCTCAAGCTCCCCATCTTCATGGACAACCACTCGACCACGCCGGTGGATCCGCGTGTGCTCGAGGCCATGCTGCCGTACTTCACCACCGACTTCGGCAACGCCGCCAGCCGCACCCATGTCTTCGGCTGGCGCGCCGAGGAGGCCGTCGAGCAGGCGCGCGGCCACGTCGCCGCCCTGATCGGCGCCAGCGCCAAGGAGATCGTCTTCACCTCGGGCGCGACCGAGTCGGACAACCTCGCCATCAAGGGCGCGGCCTGGTTCCACAAGGGCCGCGGTAACCACCTCATCACGGTGGAGACCGAGCACAAGGCGGTGCTGGACTCGATGAAGCGCCTCGAGAAGGAGGGCTTCCAGGTCACCTACCTGCCGGTCGAGACCGACGGGCGCGTGAACCTCGGCAAGCTCGAGGCCGCCATCACCGACAAGACGCTGCTGGTCTCGATCATGCTGGCCAACAACGAGATCGGCGTCATCCAGGACCTCGTCGCCATCGGCGAGCTGATCAAGCGCAAGAACAAGCTGACGCTGTTCCACACCGACGCGGTGCAGGGCATCGGCAAGGTGCCGTTCGACGTCGAGGCGGCGCGCGTGGATCTGGCGTCGCTGACGGCGCACAAGATGTACGGCCCCAAGGGGGTCGGCGCGCTGTATGTGCGGCGCAAGCCGCGCGTGCGCATCGACCCCATCATCGACGGTGGCGGTCACGAGCGCGGCATGCGCTCGGGCACCCTGAACGTGCCGGGCATCGTCGGCTTCGGCATGGCGGCCAAGATCGCCAAGGACGAGATGGCGGCCGAGGGCATGCGCCTGCTGGCGCTGCGCGAGAAGCTGCGCAAGGAGATCCAGGCCCGTCTGCCCGAGACCTTCGTCAACGGCTCGCTGGAGCACCGGCTGCCCGGCAACCTCAACATCTCGTTCGGCTATGTCGAGGGCGAGTCGCTGCTGATGGCGCTCAAGGAGCTGGCGGTGTCGTCGGGGTCGGCGTGCACGTCGGCCTCGCTGGAGCCGTCGTACGTGCTGCGCGCGCTGGGCATCGGCGAGGAGATGGCGCACTCGTCGCTGCGCTTCGGCCTGGGCCGCTTCAACACCGAGGAGGAGGTCGACCATGTGGTGTCAACCATCGTCGAGAAGGTCGAGCGCCTGCGCGCGCTGTCGCCGCTGTGGGAGATGTTCCAGGACGGCGTCGATCTGAAGTCGATCCAGTGGGAGGCGGGCGCGCACCACTGACTCGCGTCTAGCGAGTCGGTGTCCGTCTCCGTTTCCGTCTCCGGGTTGCAGCATCTGAATCAAGGGTTCGAGGAGAAACATCATGGCGTACAGCGAAAAGGTCATCGAGCACTACGAGAACCCGCGCAACGTGGGCAGCCTGGACAAGAACGATCCCAACGTCGGGACCGGGCTGGTCGGCGCGCCGGCGTGCGGTGACGTCATGAAGCTGCAGCTCAAGATCGGGGACGACGGCGTCATCCAGGACGCCAAGTTCAAGACCTTCGGCTGTGGCAGCGCCATCGCGTCGTCGTCTCTGGTGACCGAGTGGGTCAAGGGCATGACGGTCGACCAGGCGATGGAGGTCAAGAACACCAAGATCGCCGAGGAGCTGAACCTGCCCCCGGTGAAGATCCACTGCTCGGTGCTGGCCGAGGACGCCATCAAGGCCGCCATCGCCGACTACAAGGCCAAGCGGGCCCGGTAACCCCGGGTCACGAGGACACGCACATGGAGACCCAGGCAGTCGATCGCGACAAGGTGATGACGGAGGCGGAGAAGGAAGCCGCCTCCAAGAAGACCATCGCCTTGACCGACAGCGCGGTGAACGAGATCCGCAAGCAGGCGGGCAAGCGCGGCACGCCGGAGGCGGCGCTACGCGTCGGCATCCGCGGCGGTGGCTGCACCGGCTTCGCCTACCTGTTCGAGTGGGCCGACGGCGCGCCGCGCCTGGGCGACACCGTGGTCGAGAAGGGCGGCGTCAAGGTCTTCGTCGACAAGAAGAGCCTGGTGTACCTGGGCGGCACCACGCTCGACTTCGTGACCCAGATGATGGGTCACGGCTTCAAGTTCCTCAATCCCAACGTCAAGGGCGCGTGCGGCTGCGGCGAGTCCGTCCAGTTCTAGCTGCTGTGTGAAGTCATGAGCGAATCGAGCTGCATCGACGCCACCGGGGAGCTCGTCCCTGCGCGGGCAGGCGAGACCCACTTCGACGTCCTCGGCGTGCCGCGCACGTTCGTGCTGGACGCGCGCGAGCTCGAGCAGCGCTACAAGGCGCTGTCGCGCAAGCTGCACCCGGACCGCTTCGTGACCGCGGCGCCGGCGACGCGCATGCTGTCGCTGCGCCGCGCCACCGACCTCAACCAGGCCTACAAGACGCTGAAGGACCCGGTGCGCCGCGCCGAGTACCTGCTCGGCCTGGTCGGCGTGGATGTCGGGCGCGAGGACGGCGGCGGGCCCAAGGCGGCGCCGGCGTTCCTGATGGAGATCATGGAGCTGCGCGAGGGCCTGCTGGAGGCGCGCGAGGCCCACGATGCGGTGCGCGTCGGGGCGATGACCACCGACGTGCGCGCGCGGGCGGCGGCGGCGCTGGCCGAGGTCGCGGCGGGATTCGCGGCGGGGGACACCGGGCGGGTCACGGCGGCGGTCATCGAGCTGCGCTATTTCCGCCGCTTTCTCGACGAGGTCGAGGCTGGCGGTGGCGACGACGACGAGGTGGCAGCATGAGCCTGCTCCAGATCAGCGAGCCCGGGCAGAGCCCGATCAAGGAGGCCTGCAAGGGGCGCGCGGTGGGCATCGACCTCGGTACCACCAACAGCCTGGTGGCCGCAGTGCGCGATGGACGGCCGGTGGTGCTGGCGGACGACGCCGGGCGCGCCCTGCTGCCCTCGGTGGTGCACTATGGCGCCGATGGCGTGATGGTGGGCGCGGCCGCGCTGGCGCGTGCGGCCGAGGCGCCGACCGACACCATCGCCTCGGTCAAGCGCTTCATGGGGCGCGGCATGCGCGACGCCGAGGTCACCCGCAAGGTGACGCCGTACCAGTTCGCGGGTGGCGAGGCGGATGGCGTGGTGCGCTTCGCGGCGGGCGGACGGGCGGTCACGCCGGTCGAGGTCTCGGCCGAGATCCTGCGCGTGCTGCGCGAGCGCGCCGAGCGGGAGCTGGGTGGCGAGCTCGAGGGTGCGGTCATCACGGTGCCGGCGTACTTCGACGACGCCCAGCGCCAGGCCACCAAGGACGCCGGGCGGCTGGCGGGCCTCGAGGTGCTGCGGCTGCTCAACGAGCCGACCGCGGCGGCGCTGGCGTACGGCCTGGACAAGCAGTCGGAGGGCATGTTCGCGGTCTACGATCTCGGCGGCGGCACCTTCGACATCTCGATCCTGAAGCTGGAGGGCGGCGTCTTCGAGGTCAAGGCGACCGGCGGCGACAGCGCGCTGGGTGGTGACGACTTCGACCGCGCCATCGCCGAGGTCGTGCTGCGCGAGCTCGGGCTGGCCGAGGGCGCCAGGGACGCCGCGGGGCGCAGCCTGCTGCGGCGGGTGATGGCGGCGGCGCGGGCGGCCAAGGAGCGCCTGACCACGGAGCCGGCGACCGAGCTGGTGCTGCCGCTGCCCTCGGGCGAGGTGTTCCGCCACCTGCTGACGCGGGCCGCGATGGAGGCGCTGATCGCGCCCGTGCTGGAGCGCACCGGGCCGGCGTGCCGGCGGGCGCTGAAGGATGCCGGGATCGGTCCGGGGACTGACCAGAAGCTCGACGGGGTCATCCTGGTCGGTGGCTCGACGCGGACGCCGGCGGTGCGCGCCTACGTCGAGCGGCTGTTCGGGCTGACGCCGCTGGCCGACATCGATCCCGACGAGGTGGTCGCGCTGGGGGCGTCGATCCAGGCCGAGATCCTGGCCGGCGGCACCGCGAACCGCGACGTGCTGCTGCTCGACGTCATCCCGCTGTCGCTGGGCCTCGAGATGATGGGCGGCGTGGTCGAGAAGATCATCCCGCGCAACTCGACCATCCCGACCGCGGCGCAGCAGACCTTCACCACGTTCGCCGACAAGCAGACCGGGTTCGACGTGCACGTGGTGCAGGGTGAGCGCGAGCTGGCCGACCAGTGTCGCTCGCTGGCGCGCTTCCAGCTCAAGGGGCTGCCGCCGATGCCGGCCGGGATGGCGCGCATGGAGGTCACCTTCCTGGTCGATGCCGACGGCATCTTGCGCGTGCTGGCCAAGGAGGACGTCACCGGGCAGCAGGCGTCGATCGAGGTCAAGCCGTCGTATGGCCTGACCGACGAGCAGATCGAGCAGATGCTGCTCGACTCGTTCGAGCACGCCGAGGACGACGTCAAGACGCGCCTGCTGGTCAGCGAGCGCGTCGAGGCCGAGGGCATCCTGGCGGCCACGCGGGCCGCGCTGGAGCGCGATCCCGACCTGCTGGAGGGTGACGAGCGGGGCGAGATCGAGCGCGCGCTGGTCGCGCTGGAGAGCGCCAAGGCGGGGCAGGATCACCGCGCCATCCACGAGCGCGTCGAGGCGCTGGATCTGGCGTCGAAGGAGTTCGCGGCGCGCCGCATGAATCGCGCGATGGAGCGCGGCATGAGCGGGCGTCGTCTCGAGGAGGTGGAGCAGAAGCTGTAGCTTCCGCTCCAGGAGACCATGCCGAAGATCCAGTTTCTGGGACCCGACCCGCACGAGGTCGATGTCGCGCCGGGCACCTCGGTGCTCGAGGCCGCGCGGGCGTGTGGCGCGCAGGTGGGGAGCGCCTGCGGTGGCAACCTGGCCTGCTCGACCTGCCACGTCTGGGTGCGCCAGGGGCTCGACTCGCTGTCCGAGATCGACGAGCGCGAGGACGACATCATGGACAAGGCCTTCGATGTCCGCCCCGAGTCGCGGCTGGGCTGTCAGGCGCGCTGCTCGGACGCCGACCTGGTGGTCGAGATCACGCGCGAGAGCCGCAAGGCGTTCCTCGACGAGCATCCCGACCAGGCCGCGGCGGCGACGCGGTAGCGGCCCGGCTGGCTACAGGTCGGGCTTGCTGGTCTTCTTCCGGGACTTGGGCTGCGGCTTGACCTTCTTGGTCGACTCCAGCTTGGCGTTGACGCTGCCCGAGCGGCCCTTGATGTAGGTCCTGGTCGAGTAGCTCTTGTAGCCGCTGAGCGAGAGCTCGATCTTCATCTGCGAGAAGCCCTTCACGGTGGCCGTGGTCGGCGTGGTGCCGGCGCTCTTGCCGTCGATGCGCACGCTGGCGCCGGGCGGAGTCGAGCTGATGCGCAGCTTGGCGACCGGGCGCTCCAGCGCTGCCGACACCACGGTGGGCTCGCCGGCGGTCGGGGTCACGGTCTGCTCGAACTTCTCGTAGCGCGGGTGCGAGATGACGACCTTGAGCGGCGCGCCGCAGGGGGCCGGCACCTCCTGCGGGGTGTCACCCAGCTTCTTGCCGCGGATGATGACGGTGGCCTCGCGGTCAGACTTGACCGAGACGATGCAGTCGCCGCCGCCGGTGGTCAGCGGGATCGGGCTGGGGCTGCTGGCGGGGCTGGCGCTGGGGGCCGGGCTGGCGCTGGCGACCGGGGTCGGGCTGGGGCTGGCGCTCGCGCTGGGGGGCGGGCTCTTGTCAGGGCTGGTGGAGGCGGCTGGTGAGGCCGACGCGCTCGGGGCTGGTTCGTCGGTCGCTTCGGGTGAGGCCGACGGCGACGCCAGGGCGGCCACCGAGGGCGACGGGCTGGCGCCGCCCTTCTTCTTCTTGTCACCGCCGAAGCCGAAGATGATGACGATGGCCAGCACGGCCACCACCGCGAAGCCGGCCAGGATGAGCGGCAGCAGCTTGCGCTGCCCCAGGTCCATGCGGGGCGGCAGCCGGGTGGTCATGTCGTCGGGCACCGGCAGCGGCAGCTCGTAGGCCGACTTGCCACGCTGCAGGGCCTGGTCCAGCGGCGGCGACATGCCCATGCCGCCGACCTGTGAAGGGAAGCGTCCCTGCGGCGCCAGCGCGGGCGGCAGGTCGAACATCGCCAGCGGCGCGGCGCCAGCGGGCGGCGCGGGTGGCGCGTCGGGCAGCGGCGACCCGCTGGCCAGCTCGGGCGCGACCTGGTCGATCGAGAACGGCTGCGGCCCCGGCCCCGCGGGCATGTACTGCTCTGGCGGCGGGAACAGCGCCGGCATCGCGGGCGGCGCCGGCGGCGACGGCGGCGGCGCGGCGGCCGTGCGCTGCGCCAGCGGCGGCGCGGCGGCCGTGCGCTGCGCCAGCGGCGCAGGCGGCGGGCCTGGCGGCAGGCCGATGCTGGTGCCCGGGATGCTCAGCGGTTCGCTCGACGGCAGCGCCGCGGGCTCGATGGGGGTATCCCAGCGCGAACCAGGGCCGGTGCCCGGCGGGAACTGCTTGCCCGGGGCCGGCGGCGCGCCAAACGACGGCGTGCGTGGCGAGGCGATGCTGTCGATGGCCGCGCCCGCGGCCACCGCTGGCTGCGGTCCGGTGCCGTCGAGCCAGCGCGCCGCCTCACCCGACAGCGAGCTGTCGACGTTGGTGGTCGCCGAATCGGACGTCTGCGACGGATCGAAGCCGACGTTGGTGTCCTCGTACAGGGTGCAATCGACGAAGCCGTCGAGCGCGTCGTTGTCGACGCCCGAGAACGGGTTGGCGGGCAGGATGTAGGGCGAGCCCGGGGTGCGCTGCTCGCGCAGCTCGCCGGGCATCTTCTCGGCATAGCGCCGGCCATCGGGCGCCGGCGGCACCAGGCCGGGCCGGGTCGGGATCTGCGGGCTGCGCGACGGCAGGTGCATCGGCGCGGCGGCCTTGGGCGCACCCAGCGCGGCCATGCCCATCAGCGTCTTCTTGGCGCCGGGGTCGGCGGGTGGCGACGGCGGCGGTCCGCCCGGCCCGCGCGCCGGCGGCAGCGGTGGCAGCGGCTTGCCGGCGATGGGCACCGTGTGGGCCTTGCGATACTGGCCGGTGGCGGTGATCGGCGGGCGCGAGCTGACCATCTCGTCGACCAGGGTGCGGCTCTCGGGTGTCAGCTCGAGGAACTTGAGGCGCATGCCGGTGCGATCGGGCGGCAGGTTGGGGCTGGCCGACATCTCCAGCACCTCGCCCTCGCCGTCCAGCATGACGCGGCCGTCGGTGAGCTCGACCGAGAAGGGCAGGCGGGTGCCCGGCGTGCGCGGGTGCTTGGAGACCACGAACATGCCGTCGGGGACCACGAACTTGGCAAAGCGCTCCGAGAAGGTCGCCCTGTCGGGGAACTTGGTCACGATGCGCAACTTCGAGGGTGCACCTCGGGGCGTCATCCGAGCCGTCCCATTGCCTGGTTCCACGGCCACGCGGCCTCCACCGCGGCGAGGTACCGCCGCGACCAACTATTTTCGCAGATTTCGGTGCCCGGCGAAAGATCCGTGCGGTGGGGACAAATTCCGGCTTCCTGGGTACATTCGCGCCCATGCAAAACCGGCTGATCATCGATGGCGCCGCGGTCCCGGCCGCCTCCGGGCAGACCTTCCCGACCCTGAACCCGGCCACCGGCGAGACCCTGACCGAGGTCGCCCGCGCGGGCGCCGAGGACGTGGAGCGCGCCGTCGCCGCCGCGCGCGCGGCCATGGACAAGGGGCCGTGGGCCAGCATGGACGGCGCCGCCCGCGGGCAGCTGCTGTGGAAGCTGGGCGAGCGCATGCTGGCCGAGACCCAGGCGCTGGCCGAGCTGGAGACGCGCGACTCGGGCAAGACCATCCGCGACACCAGCGGCGGCGACGTGCCGGGCGCGGCGCGCTGCTTCCAGTACTTCGCTGGCTGGGCCGACAAGATCCAGGGTGACGTCAACCCGGTGTCGGGGCCGTTCCTGAACTACACCCGGCGCGAGCCGGTCGGCGTGGTCGGCGCCGTCATACCGTGGAACTTCCCTATCCTGATGGCGGCCTGGAAGCTGGGCCCGGCGCTGGCCGCGGGCAACACCGTGGTCTTGAAGCCTGCCGAGCAGACGCCGCTGACGGCCATCCGCCTCGGCGAGCTGGCGCTGGAGGTCGGCTTCCCGCCCGGCGTCGTCAACGTGCTGCCCGGCTTCGGCGAGGAGGCCGGCGCCGCGCTGGTGCGCCACCCGGGCGTCAACAAGATCGCCTTCACCGGGTCGACCGAGGTCGGCAAGCTGATCCAGCGCGAGGCCGCGGCGACGCTGAAGCGCGTCACCCTGGAGCTCGGCGGCAAGAGCCCCAACATCGTGTTCGCCGACGCCGACCTCGAGCAGGCGGTGCGCGGCGCGCTGACCGGGATCTTCTACAACCAGGGCCAGGTCTGCACCGCGGGGTCGCGCCTGCTGCTGGAGCGCTCGGTGCATGACGCCTTCCTGGCCAAGCTGCTCGACGGCGCCAGCAAGATGCAGCCTGGCGATCCGCTCAGCCCCAAGAGCCGCATGGGCCCGCTGGTATCGCAGCAGCAGCTGGAGCGGGTGCTGGGCTATGTCGCCAAGGGCAAGGCCGAGGGCGCGCGCCTCGAGGTCGGCGGCGAGCGCGTCGGCGACAAGGGCTACTTCGTGCCGCCCA
This sequence comes from Deltaproteobacteria bacterium, assembly GCA_020853705.1. Classification (GTDB taxonomy): domain Bacteria; phylum Myxococcota_A; class Polyangia; order Haliangiales; family JADYYK01; genus JADYYK01. The sequence continues at coordinate 6,774 of JADYYK010000003.1, read as the reverse complement.
CGGTGTTCACCGGGGTCAGGAACGACATGACCATCGCGCGCGAGGAGATCTTCGGCCCGGTGCTGTCCGTGATCCCGTTCGACGACGTCGCGGAGGCGACGCGGATCGCCAACGACACCATCTATGGGCTGGCGGCGGCGGTGTGGACGCGTGACATCGGCAAGGCGCACGCGGTCGCGCACGCCATCCAGGCCGGCACGGTCTGGGTCAACACCTACATGAACAGCCAGAACGCGTCGCCGTTCGGCGGCTACAAGCAGAGCGGCGTCGGGCGCGAGCTCGGCAGCTCGTTCATCGAGCACTACACCGAGCTCAAGTCGGTGTGGGTCAGGATGGGGTGACGAAGATGGCGCTGTGCACCTACGAGGCGGCCGCGGGGGTCGCGACGCTGACGCTGAGCAACCCTCCGGCCAACGCCTACTCGTACGAGATGATGCAGGAGCTCGACGCCGCCATCCTGCGCGCGCGCATGGACGAGGCCGTGCACGTGCTGGTGCTGCGCGGCGCGGGGGACAAGTTCTTCTGCGCCGGGGCCGACATCGCGATGCTGGGGCGGGTCACGCCGGCCTTCAAGTACAACTTCTGCCTGCACGCCAACGAGACGCTGTGTCGCCTGGAGCAGACGCCCAAGCTGGTCATCGCGGCCATCTCGGGCCACTGCGTCGGCGGCGGCTTCGAGGTCGCGCTGGCGGCCGACCTGCGCCTGGCGCGCGCCGGCACCGGCAAGCTGGGGCTGCCCGAGGTCGCGCTGGGCGTGCTGCCCGGCACCGGCGGCACCCAGCGACTGGCGCGGGCGCTGGGGCGCGCGCGGGCGACCGAGCTGATGGTCACCGGGCGCACGCTGGACGTCGAGGCGGCGCGGGCGCTGGGCCTGGTCAACGAGGTCTTCAGTGGGGACGACTTCTGGGGCCAGGTCGCGGCGTATGCGCAGCAGTTCGTGCCGCCCGGCAAGGCCGCCAAGGCGGTCGGCCTGATCAAGCGCGCGGTGGTGTCGGGGCTGGAGGTCGAGCTGGGCGCCGGCCTGGCGCTGGAGCGCGAGCTGCAGCAGCAGCTGTTCGCGAGCGCCGACGCGGTCGAGGGGATCGCGGCCTACAACGAGAAGCGCAAGGCCGAGTTCAGCGGGAAGTAGCGCTGCTGGCGACGCCAGCGGCGGTGGTGCGGGGGGCGCGGCGCTACTTGACGTACTCGGCCTGCGCCTCCGGGGCCTCGGCGATGTTGTCGACCTCGTCGACCGGGATCTTCATCGCCTTGCCCGCCACCGTGACCTCCAGGTACAGCGGGTCGAGGCCGGTCACGCGGCACGACACATAGTGGTAGCTGCGCAGCCCGATCATGACCTTCTTGCCCACGAAGGCCTTGTACTCGTCGCGCAACCCGCGCGGATTCCGGTCAGCCGAGAGGATGCTCACGGTGTGAAAACACCAGGTTGCGGCGGGGATGTCAAGCGGGCCCTGGCGCGGTCACATGGGGAGGCAGACGCCAGAGCGAGCCGCGGCTACTCGAAGCGATTGAAGTACAGGTTGTAACGAGTCCCATCGAACTGTCCCCAGACTGCGGTCACGACCCCGCTGCCATCGATCGCGACCGTGGACAGAACCGGGACCACGCCGGTCATGTTGTCGATGGTCGTCGGCGTCGTGCCCCACATCAGCGTGCTGGCGCGGAAGCGATGCGCTCTCAGGATGTTGGGGTTCGAGACGACCGCAATGGCGTTGCCATCGGTATCGCAGACGACGGGGGTCGCTGACGTGGACGCGCCCAGGATATCCAGCGGTGCGAAGGCTCCCGCCAGTGTGTGTCTCGCGGCGACAGCTCCGGTCCCTGAGGCAGTGACGATGGCGTTGGCCGCACCGTCGACGCAGACCGCAGGACTGAAGGTGGACGCCAACCGTCCCCCTGGTGTCAGACCGATTCCATTCTGGATGCGGACAGCGCGGACCTCGCTCGCTCCGTTGCCCCAGACGATGAGGCCGTCACCGCTCGCGTTCATCGCCATGGCGCCGCCGAACCCATTCATCTCCTGGTTGGAGCCCTCGTTCTCGATGAAGCCTCCGGTGTCCCATCCTGTGCCTGGCAGGTAGGTGGAGGCGTGGATCCGCTCGAAGGTGCCGTCGAAGACCTGGAACACGGCGATCGCCTTGCCGCCGCCGGTCCCGGCGAGCATGACGGCCTGGGCCGGCCGGTTCGCAGGGTAGTTCTCGATGGGCGCCGCGGTACCCCAGCCAGCCCCTGCCACGTACCGGTTGGCGTAGACACTTCGGTCACCTCCAGCGGCATCATCGAAGGCCCAGGCGGCGGTAGCGTTGCCGGCATTGTCAGCGACCACTGAGGGGGCCGACGCGTGGGTGCCGTTGACCGTCTCGACCAGAGTGGGCGAGGCGCTCCATCCCGAGCCGGCTGCGAAGCGGCTGGCGTAGATGCTGTACCGACCCGTCGCGTCTTGCTGGCGCCACAGGGCGAAGACATTGCCCATGCCATCAACTGCGACACGTGGACTATCGGCATCCTGGTTTGCGGACTCGAGTGGGGTGGCCGAACTCCAGCCTGAGCCTCGCGCATAGCGCGCACCCATGACGTTGCCTCGAGTGCCATCATTGGCTACCCACACCAATCCAATGACACCAGCCGCGTTTGCACTGACGGTCGATGTGGCGAACTCACTCGTGCTGGAACTCAGGACGGTCGCCCCTCCCCAGATCCCGTCGCGCACATCGAACGACCAGACATAGGGAGAAACCAGGCTGTTTCCGGCCAGGTCCTTGATCATTGTGGAGACGGTCACCGTCAGATGGCCGAGCAGAGGCATGGGACCGGTCGGTGTGAAGGTGACCATGCCCGCGCTCGTGGCGACAGTGCCCAGCAACGCGACTCCACCCCTCCGGACGACGACGCTCGCCGTCGTGGCGGTGGTCGGATCGATGTCCTCCGAAAACGTGACCGAGATCGCCCCGCTCGGCTCGACGTTGAGGGCAGATGCTGTGGGATTCGTCGCCATGACCGTGGGGGCCGTCGTGTCGCTGAACTCTGCAGTGACGGTCTTTGCCGCATCCATGGCGACATCGCAGTTGCCGACGCCGCTGCAGCCCGCACCCGACCATCCGATCCAGGTCGACCCTGCCGACGGCATGGCTGTCAGGCGCACGCTCGCGCTCGTGCTGTCGAACATGCAGGTCCCGCCACAGTCGATGCCAGCCGGATTCGAGGTCACCCGCCCCGTTCCGTTGCCAGTCTTCGCGACCGTGAGGCGCGCCGTCCCAGATCCGGTCAACGATACGACCGCGTTGCCTCCTGGTGTCGCGGAGACGGTCAATGATGCGATCTTGCTTCCAACTGTGTCGGGCGCAAACCGAACTCTGATCATGCAACTCGCCCCGGCCCCGATGGTGCCCGCGCAGCCGTTCGAAACAAGATCGAAGTCCGGCAGATTGTTCAGGCTGACGGCTACCGTACCGGTGGCGGCCGCGCCGCTATTCGAGAAGACGAAGGTCTCGTCGGGGCTCATCGTTCCGATCGGGCGAACTCCGAAGGACAACATGGTGCGGTCAACTCCGAGCGTGCCGGCCTGGAGGCCTCGGCCCCTGAGGCCCAGGGTGAGGCTCCCCCCTGGCGCGGCCATGACCTCGATGCCGGCCGTCTTGTCGCCGACCGAGGTCGGCGAAAATCGTCCGCGGATGGAGCACGTCGCACCCCCAGCGAGGGAACTGCCGGCACACTCGTCGACTGTCTTCGTGAACTGGCTGGCGTCGGCACCCACCAGCGCTGTGGTCAGCGCTCCGGTCGTGGCATCGCCTCGGTTCGTCAGCGTGAACAAGTACTCCCCGCTGCTCATACCCTGAACCACCATGCCCACGTCATGCTCGGTCGGCGCGGCCTCCAGTCGCGCAGGAATGACACCGGTGCCCGTGAGTGCCGAATCGGCGTGCTGCCCACCCACGTTCGCATTCAGGCTCGCCTGCATCACTCCGGAAGAGATTGGTCGAAATGAGACCTTGAGGCTGCAGTCCATCTGGTCGGGGAGGTCGGCCCCGTTGCAGTTGTCCTCGACCAGTGCGAAGGCGTCCTTGCCGCTGCCCTCGAGCGTGATCGCAACCGCCGCCAACGGCGTCCCTGTGCGGTTCTTCAGCACGAAAGAGCGAGGTGCCGACTGAGCACCAGGCGCGAGCGGGCCAAAGTCGTGCGTCGTGGGATCGAAGGTCAGCGAGAGCTCGCCGCCGTCGAGGCCGCCGTCACTCGAGCCGCCGCGACACTCGTCGGCGACACCATCGCCAGCCGCGATGCCCCAGCGCTCACCGCTGCCACAGGTGCCATCGGGATATGCGCACCAGTAGCGGGGCGACCTGTCGGAGAGGCGGCACGTGCCCGGGACCCCGCCCTTGAGGCAAGTCGAGACCCCGACCACGCACTCCCGGGCATCATTTGCTCTGCCGCAGCCCAGAACGGACGCCACGAGCGCCAGACCCAGCGTTCCCCGAACCGTCAAAACGCACCTGCCAGGCCGAGGAAGTTCGCACCCCCGACGATGGACACGCGCTCAGGCCGAACCCGCCGCTCGCCTGGGACGGCGAGCTTGATGGCGCCCAGGACCGCGATGGCTGCACCCGCTGGCAAGAGGACGAGCCCAGCGAGCCGGCGATCGTCAGCTCGTTCGAGCTGCGACCGTCGAGCGAACTCGTCAACGGTGCGCTCGGCGTCGCTCTCGACGGTCGAGGCGTTCCACAGGAACCCTCCTCCCACTCCAGCAGTGACGACACCAGTCGCGAGAAGGGCCCACCCCAGCTTGTCTCGGTACCATGGCTCGGCAGGCAGATACGTCAGCGTCCGTTTGGCAGTGGTCGTCGGAGACTGCTGTGGTCGCAGAGCCGTTCCCGTCAGCACATCTGGTGCGGCCGTCCCGTTGACGAGGAGGTCTGCCAGGGCGGCGGCGTCCGCGGGCTGGGCCGCACCAACAAGGACGGCGCCTTCTCGGACCGGCTTGTCGGCGCCGCTCTCCAGCAGGACACCGACGAGCAACCTACGCTGCTCGATCCGCTGCGTGTGCAGAAGGATCACCCGCTCAGCCCCCAGCCAGTCGCGAACGGCGGAACCCACCCGGACCAATCCCTGAAGCGCGTCGTCCTGCGTAGGGAAGATCAACGCGACCCGTGTGTCGCTCACCTGGAGGAGGGCCTCGGCTTCGAGGTTCACGCGGAGCGATGCGGTCTCACCTCCCTTGACATCGACAAGGTGGACCCTGCCTCGCCTTCGACCACTCACATAGACGCGATAAGTACCCGGAATGAGACTGCCCAGATCGGCCTTGCCAACAGAGATGTAGCGCTCATTCACGAAGACGACTGCCCCGGGGTCATCCGTTACTTCGACGTGGATGCCCCCCCGCAGACCACCATCGAGCTCCGCGCGGACCTGCTTCACGAGCTGGAGGGCCTCAGGTCCATACTCGCGCCGGCTGACCTCACGGTCCGGGAACAGACGTATCAACTCGCCGATGACTGTGGATACCTGCTGGGTCTGCCCCAGCCGGCTATGGGCAAGCGCCAGGCCCACATGGGCGCGGAGGATGGTATCGCGGAGCTCTTGCTTCTCGGCGACGGTCGCTGGTGCCGCCGCAAAGCCCGCCAGCGCACGGTTGATCTCGGCGATTGCCTCGACAAACTGGCCTTGCTGAAAGGTCCGAAATCCGTGATCGACCATCGACCTCAGCTGATCGATGGTGGCCTGGTCGAGGAGCATGCCCGAGATCGATCCGGTCGCCGCGACTCGCTGGACAAGAGCGCTGAGATCAACACACCCAAGCTCGACGAGCCGGCCCTGCACGCGCCTGTTCTCAGCCACGCTCTGCTCGCCAACGAGCCCTACGTCGAGGACGATCGTGTCTGCGGTGCCGACGGAACTGCGTCCGAGAATGCAAAGGACGACGATTCCGATGAGCCTGGTCGGGGCAGTGACGACCTTTTGAAACGATGACGGGGACACCCTGAGAGGGAACCAGGGTTATGGCTGTGAAGTCAAACGGCTGGGGGGACGGTCGGGATGAACCGGCTACTACTGTTCGACACAGTACAGGTAGCCGACGAAGAAGCCGGTGCTGTTGCAGGCCTGGGTGGTGAAGTTGAAGAACAGGCCAGTGGTGGAGGGCGAGTAGCCCTGACCGCCGACGAACGAGGCCGAGGCCTGGCTCCAGTTGTCACAGGTGCTCGACTGGGTGCCGGCGGTGGTGAGGTTCGAGTTGCCAGTCCAGACACGGGCGTCATCGGGGTAGGTGCCGTTGCCCAGCTGCCAGAAGCCGCTCTGCAAAGGGGTCGACGCGAAGTTGATGATCTGGGTGCCGGTGCCCACGCGCTGCCCGTCGAGGCGGACGTAGGTGGTGCCGGCGACCAGGACCGACGATGCAGGCGCCGTGGTGGTGGCGACCAGGGCGCGGACGGCGTTGGTGATCGACGCCGGTCGTGACGCCATGCAGGCCGCATCGGCCGTACTCGACCCCGGGGTGAACTGGGTGTTGGTCATGAAGACCCGCTTGCCGGTGAAGGTCTGCGGCGTGAAGGTGGCCGGGTTCTTCGTCCGCATCATGCAGTAGATCGGAAAGCCGGTCGCGCTGCAGCCAAAGCCGGTGCCGCCCGTCCAGCCGCCGGGGCCACGGTCGGCGGTGCCGCCGATGAGGCTGCCCGAGGTCGTCGTCCAGTTGGTGCAGTTTGACGTGGCCGAACCATCGTTGTTGGCGCCAGTCATGGCCAGTCCGCTGGAGGGCGTTCCGTTCTCGGTGAACGCGACGGG
>JADYYK010000002.1 GCA_020853705.1 Deltaproteobacteria bacterium | reverse complement strand
CGCCCAGCGTGTAGTAGGCCGGCCCCGACGGCGGCTGCGGCAGCCCGGCCACCCGCGTGATGACCACCCCCGGTCCCGGCGTCAGCACCAGCTGCACGTTGTGCGCGACGGCGCGGTGCAGGCGCAGGACCTCCTCGGTGAAGACGTCCTCGACCTCGGCCGCCTCGCGGATGTAGTGGAACGCGCCGCCCGACGCCGTGGCCAGCGCACCCAGCTGGGTCTCGTCATAGTCGAGGCCCAGCCCCAGCGCGCTGATGGCGATGCCCTGCTGGCCGGCGCCGGCCGCGATCCCCGCCAGCTGGCTGGGGTCGTTGGCCACGCCGTCGCCCAGCAGCACGATGCGGTTGACGCCCCCGGGCAAGAGGCCGCGCATGGCCTCGCTGAGGCCGGTCGACATGCCGCCCGCCAGATCGGTGGTGCCGCGCGCCTCGATGGCTGCGATGGCCTTCTTGATCTTGCCGCGCCGGCCGCGCAGCACGCCGTTCTGTGCCACCACCGTCACCCGCGAGTCGAACCCCACCACCGCCAGGTGGTCGTCGTCAGCCAGCAGGTCGACCAGTCGCGCCGCCGCGCTGCGCGCGCTGGCGATGGGCTCCCCCTCCATCGACCCCGAGGTGTCGATGACCAGCACCAGGTTGACCGGCTGCCGGCCGCGCTTGGCCAGCGCCTTGCCCTCGATGTGGAAGCGCGCCACCACCTCGCCGGGGACGCCCTCGGCGACGAGGTCGCTGCCCAGCGCGCCCTCCATGGTCACCAGCTGCGGGTCACCCTTGGGCGCGGGCCGCTTTTTACATCCGGCGGCGCCCACCGCCGCCGCCCACACCGCCACCGCGATCCCGAGCAGGTTCTTGCGCATGACCGCCTGGTACGCCCGGGCGGCCAGCCCGATCTACCGCGGCAGGCGACGCTCCGGCGCGCTGGTCACCATGCCCGCGATCTTGTCCAGCGTGGGCGGGGTGGTGTCGAGCAGGCGCCACAAAGCCCGTGCGATCAAGGCCTCACCGGTGGCCTTGGTGGTGTTGTCCATGCGGTCGAACAGCGGCGCGTCCTTGTCGCTGGTGACCTTGCGCCCGACCCACGACGCGACTTGCCGCAAGCTGCCGTCGAACGGCCGCCCCAGCTGCTGCCCGGGCGCCCAGGCCACGGTGCCGTCGTTGGCGACCCGCTCGTACACCGCCAGCGCTCCCTTGGCATACCAGGCCACGGTGGCGCGGGTCAGGCCGGGCTCGCCGAAGATGGCCAGCGCGTCCTTGCCCAGGCCCGAGGCCTCCTCGCAGATGACCGGCAGGGTGTCGTCGGGGAACAGCTTGGCGCCGTAGATCTCGGCCCAGTCGGTCAGGAGCTCGGGGTAGCGCGGCTTGCGCCGCGCGCGCGCCCCGTCGGCCGCCACGATGGTCACGGGCGCGGCGTTGCGACCCAGCGGAAGCTGTGTGATCACGGCAGCTCCGCCCACCCATGCCTGCTCGGCCGCCTTGTCGGTGACCGCGTCGGGCGCCCCTGGAAGCAACATCCACTGGATCATCGCGCAGCAGCTTAGCCCGACCCGGCATCTCACGTCAGCGTTGACGAATGACCCGTTGGTCAGTCAAGCTGTCAGCCAGGAGTCCAGCCGATGAAGTCGCTGCGTATCGCCGGGTTCGGGAAGAGCGAGATCCGCTTCGATATGTTCGATCTCGCGCGCGAGGCGGCCGAGGCGCGGCGCGCCGAGAAGCTGCAGCACATCTACCATCGCGGTCAGGATCTGGCCTGGGATGGCCGCGACGTCCTGGCCGAGCTGGTGGCCAAGCATGGCGGCATCAAGGTGCCGCCCGACAAGGCGGCCGCGCTGACCAAGATCTTCGCCATCATCATGTGGGGCGAGCTGGCGGCGTGGAAGATCTCGGCCCAGCTGGCCGACCGCCTGGTGCCGCTGGAGGCCAAGATGGCGGCCACCAGCCAGGCCCACGACGAGGCGCGCCACTTCTACGTGATGCACGACTATCTGGCGCAGCTCGGGCCGGTCCCGAAGACCATGGATGCCGCTTCGAGGGCGTTGCTGGATCTGGTGCTGAACACGGACAACTTGCTGCGCAAGTTGATGGGCATGCAGCTCATGGTCGAGGCGCTGGCGCTGACGCTGTTCCAGGCCGTGCGCGAGGTCAACGCCGAGCCGGTGCTGTCCGAGCTCTTGCGCTACTACGAGAAGGACGAGGCGCGCCACGTCGGCCTCGGCATCCAGCACCTGCCCACGATGATGAAGGCGGCGTCGGCCATCGAGCACGCTGGCGCCATCGGCTTCCAGCTGCGCCTGGTGTTCTGGAGCATGGCCAGCCTCAAGGCGCTGGAGCCCGACCTGCGCGTGCTCGGCATCGAGGCGCGCCAGATCATGCGCCTGGGCAAGGCCAAGCAGCTGCACGCCAGCGAGATGCTGTGGTCCGAGATGGGCATCGAGCGCCCGGCGCTGAACCGCCAGATCGGCGCCGGCATCGACGCCATCAACGAGCTGGTGTTCCCGCGTCGGGATGGTGCGGGGAGTGAGGCGGGCTGGCTCGGCCGCATCAAGCTGGCGCGCGAGGTCTTCAAGGCGGGCGGCCTGCCGGTGGACGCGACCACGCTGGACATGCCGGCGCCGGCCATCGCGGTGGCGTAACCACGCACACACACCTGGCTTCCGCGGCGCGCGTAGGGCTTGGCGGCGCGCGCGAGTGCCGCCATAATCTCGCGCTCATGTTCTTGCTGTCCAGCACCGTACCGGCGTGGGCCGACGCCGCGCGCACCGACCTCGGGGCGCTGCTGGTCGATCACCTGCACTGCGAGCGCAAGGCGGTGGAGAACGCCCTGCAGCTGGTCAGGCGCTACGCCGATCGGGCCGGCATGGTGGAGGCGCTGGCCCGCCTGGCCCACGAGGAGACCGCCCACCTGGTGCGCATGTCGGCCCTGCTGGAGGAGCGTGGGCTGCCCATGCGCCACGACGTCGGCAACCGCTATGCCCAGCTGCTGCGCGCCGAGGTCCGCCCCGGCGAGCCGGCGCGCCTGCTCGACAGCCTGCTGACCTCGGCCTTCATCGAGGCGCGCTCGCACGAGCGCCTGCTGCTGCTGGGGCGCGCCTTCGCCGCCGCGGGTGACCACGACGCCGCCGGGATCTACGCCGCCCTGGCCAGCGCCGAGGAGCGCCACTTCGAGCTGTTCCTCGAGCTCGCTCGCGAGGTCGCGCCCGCGGAGGCCGACGCCCGCGCCGCCGAGCTGGGCGCGCGCGAGGCCGAGATCATCGCGTCGCTGCCACACGGACCCCGTATTCATTGACGCCGTCGAACGTTAACCCATGAGAGGTGATATGAAGCTCGCGCCGTCGTTCCTGGTTTGCGCCCTGCTGCTGGGCTGTGGTCCCAAGCACGAGAAGCCCGTGGTGGCGCCCTGGAAGGGCGACGAGGGCGTCAAGAAGGCGCCCGTCGGTGATGGCACGCCGGGTCCGGGCAAGCCGGCCGCGGGTGGCGATCCCTCGACCGAGATCCTGTCGCGCGAGCCGGTCACCAGCGCGGCCAAGGTCAAGCACGTGCTGGTGGGCTGGGCCGCGCTGGCGCCGGCCTATCGCGGCGACATGGATCCGCGCGCGTCGGCGCGCTCGCAGGCCGAGGCCCAGAAGCTGGCGCGCGCGGTGCTCGAGCGGCTGCAGAAGGGCGAGAAGATCGAGGCCATCATGGCGGAGATCTCCGAGGATCCGGGCAGCGCGCAGAGCGGCGACTCCTACGACGTGGCGCCGGGCGCGCGCCTGGTGCCCGAGTTCATCCAGATGGGGCTACGACTGGGCATCGGCGAGGCGGGCATCGTCGAGACCGTGTACGGCTACCACGTCATCCAGCGCGTGGAGTGAGTGAGCTGAGTGAGCCGAGTGAGCCGCGCTCGTCCCAATCGTCCTTGACGCGCGGCGGGGCCTTGGCAATGCTGCGCGGCACGGAGGCCCCCATGCGCAAGTTCGGCCCGACGCTCGTCATCTGCCTGCTCGGTACGCTCGCCCTCGCCGGGTGCAAGAAGACGCCGCCCGACTGCAAGAAGGTGAAGGACTACTTCTGCGGCCCCAACGGCACGCCGGAGGAGTGCACGATGGCCAAGAACAGCGCCGAGAGCAAGAACGGCGCGTCGTGCGCCAAGACCTTCATGGGCCTCAAGGAGGCGCGCAAGCTGAAGGAGACCGCGGCGGCCAAGGCCAAGCAGGACGCCGCGTTCACCGCCGAGAAGGACTTCCGCGCCCCCATCATCGCCGAGATGGACAAGGTCAGCGCCAATCGCTACGAGCTGGGCGAGAAGCTGACCGCCGCCAAGGGCGCCGAGAAGAAGAAGATCGAGGCCGAGATCGCGGCCATCGACGCCAAGCTCAACGAGCTGATGGAGCAGCTGAACGCCCGCGTCAAGCCGGGCGCGCCGCCGCCGCCAGGCGCGTCCGCGCCTGCGCCGGCCCCCGCCGGCACGCCATGAGTGACGCGCCCAAGAAGGGCGGCAAGCCCGGCGCGTCCGAGGGTCAGGACGCCGAGCTCGAGCGCGAGGCCGACCGCATCATTGGCGAGCTGTCCAGCGCGTTCGCCGAGCTGGGCGATGACGCGCGCTGGCGGGTGGCACGGGCGGTGATCCACCGCGCGGTGCACGCCGCGGCGCGCTCACGCCAGGTCGAGTTCTGCGTCATGGCGTCGTATCTGGCCGAGATGATTCCACACGCACATGGCCTCATGCATGGGGCAGATCCCGGGTCGCCGCGCCACAAAGAACCGCTGCATTAGCCCCCTCGAAGCGAAGCTTCGAGGAGGCTATTCCGTTCTGTTCCGGTCCAACGTGGCGGTGTAACGTGGAGGCACGGAGCGCGCCATGAAGATCGAAAAGGGCAACATCGTCCGCATCTCGTTCGAGCTGAAGGTCAAGGGCGGCGAGGTCATCGAGTCGTCCGAGAAGAACGGCTCGCTGGAGTACACCCACGGCGGCGGCAAGATGCTGCCAGCGCTGGAGAAGCGCCTCGAGGGCATGGCCGTCGGCGAGGAGAAGAAGGGCATCATCGCCGCCAACGAGGCCTTCCCCGAGGACTCGCTGCCGACCAAGGACATGGCGAAGAAGGAGTTCCCGGCTGGCCTGAAGCTCGAGCCGGGCAGCCAGTTCGAGGCCAAGGGCCCCGACGGCAAGCCGCTGGCGTTCAAGATCGTCAAGGCCAAGGGCGACGTCGTCACCGTGCGCTTCCTGCATCCCCTGCAGGGCAAGGACCTGGAGTTCCGCGTCCAGGTGCTGGGCATCGACGATCCCAAGGCCAAGCGTCGCGCCTCGATGGCGCCGCCGCCCCCGCCGGTCGAGGCGCTCGAGCTCAGCGCGGACGATCTGAAGCAGGAGTAGCGTGCGCGTCGTCCCGGTCCCCTGCCTCAAGGACAACTACGCCTACCTGGTGTGTGACGGCGCGCGGGCCGCGGTGGTCGACCCGTCGGAGTCGGCGCCGGTGCTGGCCGCGGCCGCGCGCGAGGGCGTGACCCTGGAGCAGATCTGGTGCACCCACCACCACCTCGACCATGTCGGGGGCGTCGAGGACCTGCAGCGCGCGCTGCCCGGTGTGGCCGTGGTCGCGCACCAGTCCGACGCCGAGCGCAAGCGCGTCCCCTGTGTCACCCGCGCGGTCGCCGACGGCGACACCGTCGCGCTGGGCGCGCTGCAGGCGCGCGTGATGCACGTGCCCGGCCACACCACGGGGGCGATCGCGTTCGTGGTCGGCGGCGCGGTGTTCACCGGCGACACCCTGTTCGGCGCCGGCTGCGGCCGCCTGTTCGAGGGCACACCCGAGATGATGCACGCCTCGCTGACGCGCCTGGGCGGGCTGCCGGGCGCGACGCAGGTGTACTCGGGCCACGAGTACACGGTCAGCAACCTGCGCTTCGCGGCCGCCGTCGAGCCGGGCAGCAGCGCGGTGACGACGCGCGCCGAGGCGGCGGCGGCGGCGCGTGCGGCCGGCCAGCCCACGGTGTCGACCATCGCCGACGAGCAGGCCACCAACCCATTCTTGCGCTGGGGCCAGCCCGCGGTGGCCGCGGCGGCGCGCGCGGCCGAGCCCGACGTGGCCGCACCGGGTGACGCGGTGGCGCTGTTCGCGGCGCTGCGGCGCTGGAAGGACCGCTTCTGACGACGGGCCGAGCTGGCGCTGGCTGGCGTCAGCTGGCGCTGGCGGCGTGCTCTTCGGCGTGTTCTTCGGCGAGCTCTTGCGGGCTGGCGGACTCGGCCTCGAGCTCGATGATGAAGTCGCTGGCCTCGAGCTCGATCTCCTCGATGATGATCGACTGCTCGGGGCTGACGGCGTCGGCGCTGCGGCGCGGGGTCTCGCGGATGATGGTCTGGTCGGGATCGCCGGGGTCGATGGCGCCGAAGCCCATCAGCAGATCGTCGATCTCGGTCTCGGGGCGCGGGGCGCCGCCGGCGGCGGCCAGGCGGCGCGCGGCCTCGCGGCGGTCGGCGTTGCGGCGGTCGCGCTTGAAGATGCGGGTGTCCTTCTTGCCGTAGCGGCGCTCGCGGTCGCGGCGATCACGCTCGAGCAGCTCGCGGATGTCCTGCAGCGTCGGCGGCGTGGGCTCGATGCGCGCGGTCTTGGCCGAACAGTTGTGGCACATCGGCACCCAGCGCCCGTGCAGCTCGACCGAGCGCAGGTTGTCGCGGCGCTTCTCGCAGCAGATGGTGCACGCGGCGCCGAAGCCGACCGGGCGGGCCTCGGTCCAGCGCAGATAGCAGCCCCAGCAGCGCCCGCGGCGCAGCTCCGGGACCTTGGCTCCACATGCTTCGCAACTCGGCTTGCTGGGCTCGGGCATGGCTTGGACCTTTCGTGGCTGCCTGCCGGTCTGGCATATCGCCCCCCCACCAGGGGGGCAACTTTTCGCCCGAAAGCGACGGCCCGGCCTGCTAGGCTGCGCGCATGGGCATGAGGATCGAAGTCGCACACAAGCTGACGCTGGCCGAGGCCAAGCAGCGCATGGAAGCGCTCGGCGACTATCTGCAGAACAAGCACGGCATCAACGTGGCCTGGAACGGCGACAAGGCGACCGCCAACGGGCGCTACCTGGTCGTGCACATCGAAGGCAGCATGACGGTGACCGACAAGTTCGTCGACTTCGACGGCAAGGACCCCGGCTTCCTGTGGCGCGGCAAGGCCAAGACCTACCTGCAGGGCAAGCTCGAGACCTACCTCAACCCGGCCACGCCGGTGGAGAAGCTGCCGCGCAGATGATGACGCTGCGGCGCGGCGCGCTCGCGACGGTGCTGTCGCTGTGGCTCGCCGGCTGCGGCGGCAGTGAGGGCGAGGCTCGCGTCACCGCCAGCAAGCTGGTCGGCGCGGCTGGCGGTAGCGTCAACGGTGAGGGCTCGCTGGCCGGGGTGGTGCTGGAGGTCCCGGCCGGGGCCCTCGACCGCGACGTCACCCTGACCATCGAGGAGATCGACCCGCCGGCGCCGCCGGTGGGCTTCGTGCGCGCCAGCCGGGTGGTCAAGCTGGGGCCCGACCGGCTGTCGTTCCTGGTGCCGATCCGCTTCACGCTGCCGTTCGACGGCGCCGCCGGCCAGTATGTCTACTTCGGCGACGACGGCGCGCCGGCCTGGACGCCAGTGCCGGGCACCGACTACACGCGCAGCGGAAGTGGCAAGGAGGTCATCGTGTTGACCAGCCACTTCTCGCGCTGGGCGGTGTACCGCCCCGAGAGCGAAAATTGAGCGACCGCGGCGAAGAGCTCGCCGCGCTGTGCAAGGATCTGGTCTCGGATCCTGCATACATCACCGGGCGGCGCACCTATCCGCGCACGGTGACGATGGACGACGTGGCCGACGTCGCGCTGGCGGTGCAGCACGAGGTCGACCAGGCCATCCGGATGCGCGACGCCCGCGCCGCCGAGCAGGGGCTGAAGCTGGCCTGCGAGCGCGGCTGCAGCAAGTGCTGCGAAGAGATCGTGATGGTCACGCTGCCGGAGGCGGCGCTGCTGGCGCGCTGGCTGCGGCGACCCGAGAACGCCGAGGCGCTGGCCGCGTTTCGCGACCGGTTCGCCGCCTGGCAGGCCGCGGTGGGCGACACCCCGCAGCGCATGGAGGACGCCGCGCAGCGCGGGGACCAGGCCGAGTACGTCCGCCTGCACACCGACAACATGATGTCGCGCACCATGTGCGCCTTCAACCAGGATGGCGTGTGCCAGGTCTACGAGGTGCGCCCGCTGATCTGCCGGCGCGCGCACGCGCTCGACACCGCGGAGCTGTGCGGACCGCACCCGGTCGGGCTGGGTCGGCGCAAGCAGATCGACTTCCCGCCCCTGGAGCAGTTCTCGAACCGCATGCTGGGCATCCTGTGGGCCGGGCACCACGCCGCGGGTGGGGCGCGCATGCGCCGCGACGCGCTGTGCGCCTACGTGATGAAGCTCGTGGACGCCGCGCCGTGAGCGACCGCCAGCGCGAGCTGGAGCAGCTGGCCCAGGCCCTGGAGAGCAATCCCGACTATGTCAGCGGCCGGCGCGCCTTTCCGCGCACGGTCACCCCGGACGACGGCGCCGACCTCGCGCTCTTGCTGCAGCGCCAGGTCGACCGCGGCACGGCGGCGCGGGCCGAGGCCGCCAGCCAGGGTGGCCTGCACCTCGCCTGCACGCGCGGCTGCAACACCTGCTGCGAAGAGCTGATCATGGTCCATGCGCCCGAGGCCCAGGTGGTGGCGCGCTGGCTGCTGCAGCCCGAAAATCGCCAGATCTTGGCCGATTTTCGCACGCGTTACCCGGCCTGGCGGGCCCGCGTCGGTGACCTGCCGGCGCGCGTCGAGGCCGCCGCCGCGCTCGGCGACCAGGCCGCGCTGGAGCGCATCTTCAGCTACCAACCCGAGGCGCGGAACCTGTGCGCCCTCAACGCCGGCGGCGACTGCACGGTGTATCCGGTGCGGCCCCTGGTGTGTCGCAACGGCCACGCGCTCGACGACCCCAGCAAGTGTGGCCTGTACGATCCGGTCGGGCAGGGCCGGCGTGAGGCGCTGGCCTTCGTGCCGCTGGATCAGTTCATGGCGCGCTCGGGGCTGCTCTTGCGCGCGGCGCACCAGGCCATCGTGGGCCAGCGCGCGCCGCGCCGGCCCCTGTGCGAGCTGGTCTGGGAGATGACCGCGCCGGGGTGAGAACGGGGCGCCGCTGCGGGCGCGGTGTGAGGGCTCCCCACGGCGCGGGCTCCGTGTCGCGGCGTCGCAGTGGCCGTCGTCAGGTTGAACTCAAGGCCGTAGTGACTCGGCTAACCGCCAGAGGAGTCTGATCCCTGGGACCTGAAGCGCCATCGCGAGGATGAGGTCGAAGCGAGCTCGCCATATGATCCACTTGACTTGCCAGCGCTTGCCCTCCGCTTCGGCAAGGAAGCGCTGCTCATCTCGGTCAGCGATGATTGGGTCAAAGTAGCGGCTGCATGTCTTGGGGGACCATATGAAGGATGCAATCCGGTGGAGAAGGCCGCGAGGCGCGCGCTCAACTCGCACTCGGTGTAGGTGCCTGAGGACGTAGAAGCCGCCGCCAGCGCTAAGTAGCCCCGCCAGCGCCCCACCGAAGCCAAGCACAACAAGACCGGACCGGGAAACGCCCCCTACCAGTGCCGCGGCGGCCCAGATCGTCCATGCAACGACTGGGAGCGCGGAAACGATCGCGATCCGGAGCAGCCAGGTGTTCAGCCATTTGACTCTCGCCACCCCCGCCTGGAAGTGCGTGAACTCGGCCTCTGGCATCCGGTCGATCGCTTCGTCGAGCTCGCAGTCTGGAAGGCCCCACAGCTTTGAGTAGCGGGTCCTGAGGAGCGTAAGCGCCTTTAGCTCAACCATCACTTCTACGCCTGCTCCGCGAAGCGCCGAGCCGCTAGTCGCAGGGACGAGTGCACCCTTGCCCCCAGAGCACTTGCTCGGTAGAGCCTTCGAGGCAACCCGGGCCGGTTCGTCACTGCTTCGAGTCGCGACTCAACAAACCCCTTCTCTTCCATCCGTCCCAACGTCACGTAGACGGTTCCCCTCCTCACCTTCCCCTCAGACTCGGACACCAGTTGGAGTCCGTACATCTCTGCTCCGTTCTGGATAAGGAGCCCCAGGATGAGCAGATCCAACCGGGAAGCCCGAGGGATAACGATTTCGGCGTCTGGGCCACTTCTCGTTGACATTGCTGACAGAGTGTAAGAGTTGAACTGGCGCTTGTCAAACGCCCTTCTGGCAGGTCGCGTCGGTGATCTATTCAGCCGTTCAGGCCAGGCATAACTGCCGCAGTCTTCTACGAACCGGCTCTGATGCTGAAAATGGGTGCTAGGCTCGGTCTGCATGTCGCTTCTTGGTGGCGGTCCCATGCTGCGGCTGCCAGGCCAGCTTGAGCTCCAGACCTACGACCATTGGGATATCCCAAACGGCGAAGCCCCGGCCCCCAGTGCGAACGCAATCATGCTGGCGGAAGGAGCGAACCGCCTTCGCCTCGCAGGCACAAACGTGCGCCGGCTTGCGCCGCCAACAGGGCGCTACAACTGCCATGGGCTTGTGTTTGCTTCGCGCCGGACCAACATCCCACCGCCTCCTCTTCTTCATGAGGGGGTGGACATCGACGACGTTCTTAGGCGCGACGGGTACCGCAGGGCGGCCGAACCGCGAGTCGGTGACATCATTGCGTACCGGGGGACGCGCGAGATTGACCACACGGGCTTCGTCTCCGCAGTTGTTCGCGAAGGCCAACGGTTGGTGCAGGTGTGGGTCTGGAGCATGTGGGGGGGGCTGGGGGAGTTCGAGCACGATCATCTCGCGTCACCCTATGGGAACCAAGTTGAGTACTGGAGGCTGGTGCCATGAGCATCTTCAAAGACGCGACCGTCCTTTCCGAGGCCACTTTCGAACTCCTCGCGAGCAGCTCGTTGGCTCGGTACGCTCGCGTCTCCGAGGCCTACGCATCCAGCACTCAGCTCGCTTCGCGCCTCCGCGAGATTGACGACTCGCTCAGAGAGATCATTGGGATTGCGGGAGCAATGTGGGAGCGAGTCCTAGCAACGAACGAGAGAGATGTGGGCGAGGTGGAACTCGCAGTGGTGTTGGCTGCGTTGCGCAACACGACCAGTTCCGAAGTGGACGCACTCTTTCAGACGATTGCGGACTCCGTTGAACCGCAGGCCCTATGGCCATCAGCACTCGCCAAGCACTATCGAACACGACGCCCAGCGGTGGTATCGGTGGAACCCGTTAGTCAGGTCGCTGCTCCTCGACGTCCACTCACGTTTTCTTCCGCTGAGCGAGACCCTGCGACGATCTCTGCTGGGGGACGTAGCAGGGCGGCGGCTTCGCGCTCAGACGCCGGCAACTTCCCGCCCACCCCTGTCTGCCTGGCGACGGTGTAGCGCACATGCCTTCCTGCTATCTGCTGGCCTTGTGTCGTGGCTCGTCACTCGATCGCGACGACAATACCTTCACCCTCTTCTGTCTGGTGGAGCAGGTGAAGTTTCGTTTCGTCCCCGATCCCATAGCGGTCGAGATGGAAGCACACAGCTACTGGACCTTCTCCGCCGACGAGATCGGGAGGGACTTCGAGGTCCGGCACTTCTTGGACACTGGTGGCGCGGAGAGTGAAGTTGGCCCTCCACAGCGGTTCACCGTAGGGAATGCCAGGACGAGAGTTCGAACCCGGGGGATCTACCTACCTAAGGTGGCGGGCCATCATCATCTTCGGGTGCA
Source organism: Deltaproteobacteria bacterium (assembly GCA_020853705.1). Taxonomy (GTDB): domain Bacteria; phylum Myxococcota_A; class Polyangia; order Haliangiales; family JADYYK01; genus JADYYK01. The sequence continues at coordinate 15,371 of JADYYK010000002.1, read as the reverse complement.
GTGGCGAGCGAGACCCGAAGACGGGTGGAAACTTACAGAGAACGCCTGGCCGCTCCAGATCGAGGAACTCCTGCCGCCACCCGGCGACACCCAAGCCTAGTCGCTCCACCAGACCAGCTGCATCATCGCCGGACGTACTCGAAGTCGAACGGCTGGCCGTTGATGCCGCGCGCCGGGGGCGCCAGCCAGTTGACGATCTTGCCGCGCTCGACCACCGGCTGCATCAGCGAGTGGATGTAGGTGCGGTCGGCCTCGCTGGGCAGCCACTCGTCCTGGCGCCGCTTGAACTCGTCGGCGCTCAGCGGGTTGCCCTCGACGTCGAAGTGCAGGCCGGCGTAGATCCCCTGGTTGCGGTTGAAGCGGCGGTGCGGCAGCCGAAGCTCGATGCCGGTCAGGCCGGCGTCCTGGATGGTGCGGTTCCACTTGTTGACCGCGCGCTGGCAGTCCTCGACATAGCCGTCGCGCAGGACCTCGTTCATCGCGGTGCGCAGCGGGATCTCCTTGCGCACCACCTTGCCGTCCTCGATGACGTCCATGTCGTAGTGCTGGCCCAGCGCGGTGTGCTCCTCGTGCTGGGCCTCCTTGAAGCGGCCCTTCAGGCTGGCGCCGAAGAAGTCGGCCGCGTTCGACGAGATCTCGCCGCCGAACAGGTCGAGCGAGATGGCGTACCAGTAGTTGAGGTACTTCTGCAGCGTGGCGAAGTCGATGCCGCCCTGCTTGCGCACGTCGGCGTTGGGGTCGAGCTTGGCCAGCTCGGTGCTGCGACGCACGATGCGATCGACCCCGGTCTCGCCCACGAACATGTGGTGGGCCTCCTCGGTGATCATGAACTTGCAGGTGCGCGCCAGCGGATCGAAGCCGCTCTCGCTCAGGGCGTAGAGCTGGTACTTGCCGTCGCGGTCGGTGAACATGGTGAACATGAAGAACGACAGCCAGTCGTCGATGGGCGCGTTGAAGGCGCCCAGGATGCGCGGCTTGTCGCTGTCCCCGGAGCGCCGCTCCAGCAGGCCCTCGGCCTCCTCGCGGCCGTCGCGCCCGAAGTAGCTGTGCAGCAGGTACACCATGGCCCACAGGTGGCGGCCCTCCTCGACGTTGACCTGGAACAGGTTGCGCAGGTCGTACAGCGAGGGCGCGGTCTGGCCCAGGCGGCGCTGCTGCTCGACCGAGGCCGGCTCGGTGTCGCCCTGGGTCACGATGATGCGGCGCAGGATGTTGCGGAACTCGCCGGGGACCTCCTGCCAGGCCGGCTGGCCCATGAAGTCGCCGAAGTGGATCTTGCGCTCGGCCTCGGCGGGGCTGAGGAAGATCCCCCAGCGATAGTCGGGCATCTTGACGTGGTCGAAGTGGGCCCAGCCGTCGGTGTCGACCGAGATGGCGGTGCGCAGGTAGACCTGATCACCCTGGAAGCCCTCGGGGCCGACGTCCTGCCACCAGCGCAGGAAGCTGGGCTGCCACTGCTCGAGGGCGCGCTGCAGCTTGCGATCCGCCGACAGGTTGACGTTGTTCGGGATCAGGGTGTCGAGCTCGGACGCGATCGCCATCAGGTCCTCCTCCAGTCGAACACGGGGCGCTCGGGCTTGCCGTACAGGGTGAGCGCCCCTTTCTCGCCGGTCGCATTGCCGCGCGTGAAGATCCAGTTCTGCCACGCCGACAGGCGGCCGAAGATCTTGGTGTCGGCGGTCTCGGGGCCGGGGAAGCGCAGCGAGGCCTCCATGCCGGTCAGCGCGTCGGGCGACATCGCGACGCGCTCCTCGACGGCGATGCGCAGCTCGTCGGCGAAGTCGATGTCGTCGCTGGCCACCGTGATGAGGCCCGCGGCCTGCGCGGCCTCGACGTCCATGACCTCGGCGCTGCCCAGCAGATCGCCCACGCGGCCGGGCTCGCCCATGAAGCGCGCCTGCAGGCGGGTCAGGCCGTGCGACATCGGCAGCGCGCCGCCCGACAGCGGCCCGACCGCCAGGTGCGCCGGGCGCTTGCTGTCGTCGAGCGCATAGACGCGGTCGGCGGCCAGCGCGAGCTCGAGCAGCGAGCCGGCAAAGCACGACTCCGGGCCGTCGATGACGGCGAAGAAGCTGCGCGCGGTCAGATCGAGGCGGCGCAGCACGCGCGCCATGTGCAGCACGATCTCGCGCGCCAGCCAGCTGCCGGCGGCCTGCGCGGTGTGCAGCCCGCGGTCGGCGGCCAGCACCGCCTGCGGGTCGCCGCTGGTGCGCAGCAGGACGACGCCGACCTGCTCGTGGTTGAAGCGCAGCCGCAGCAGCGCGTCATCGAGCTCGCGGAAGGCGCGCAGCGACCACTGCTCGGCGCCGGCGGCCGCGATGGCGGCGGCGCTGTCGGGCTGCGCGCCGGTGGGCGCGGCCATGGTCAGGGCGGCGGTGCGCGCGGCGCGGTCGACCTTCAGGGTGACGTGGCGATAGCGCACGGTGTCGCCGCCGTCCTCCACCGTGGGCTCCAGCGCCGGCAGCGGCAGCCCCTTGGCGCCGGCCGGCATGGGCGACCTCGCGGCCAGCGCGCGCGCGCGCGCGAGGACGGCGTCGCCGAACTTCGACCGCGGCGCGATGGCGTCGACCAGGCGCCACTCGACGGCGCGCTTGCCCTTGATGCCCTCGGCCAGGGTCGAGAACACGTCGGCGTGGTCGCGGCGGACCTTGCGCTTGTCGACCAGGCGGGTCAGGCCGCCGGTGCCCGGCAGCACGGCCAGCAGCGCGACCTCGGGCAGCGACACCGCCGAGCTGCCGTCCTCGATGAGGACGATCTCGTCGCACGCCATGGCCAGCTCGTAGCCGCCGCCCGCGGTGGTGCCGTTGCAGGCCGCCAGCCAGCGCTGGCCGCTGTGCTGCGAGGCGTCCTCCATCGAGAGCCGGGTCTCGTTGGTGTACTTGCAGAAGTTGACCTTGAAGGCGTGGCTGGAGGCGCCCAGCATGTGGATGTTGGCCCCGGCGCAGAACACGCGATCCTTGTCGCCGCTCAGGATGACGGTGCGCACCTCGGGGTGCTCGAAGCGCAGGCGCTGCACGGCGTCGCAAAGCTCGATGTCGACGCCGAGGTCGTACGAGTTCAGCTTGAGCTCGTAGCCAGGGCGCAGCGGCTCGTGGTCCTGCACCGACATGGTCAGGCGCGCCAGCTCGCCCTCGAAGGTCAGCTTCCAGTGCTTGTAGCGCGACGGGTGGGTCTCGAACGCCAGCGCGGGCGCCGGCGCGTCGTGAGCATCCTTCAGGGACATGCGAGCCTTTTAGCGGATCTTGATGCCCATGGCCAACCCTTCGGCGGTCGGCAGCATGGTGGCGCGGAAGCGCCCGCCGCTGGCCAGGCGGACATTCATGGCATGGATGGCCTTGCCCGAGGCGGCGTCGGCGTTGGGGGTGGCGTCAGGCGCACCGATTGCGTTCAGGACCTGGCCCCAGGCGAAGGCGTTGTCGGCCAGCACCATGCCGCCGACGCGCAGGTTGTCCTCGGCCCAGGCTAGATAATTCGGGTAGTTAGCCTTGTCGGCGTCGATGAAGACGAGGTCGAAGGGGCCGCTGGTGGCGATCTTGGGCAGGTGGTCGAGGGCGGGGCCGACATGGATCCGCGTGCGCGCGGCGAAGCCGTGGCGGGCGAAGCTCTCGCTGGCGACGGCGGCGTGCTTGGGGTCGTACTCGCAGGTGTCGAGGAAGCCGTCGGGGCCGAGGCCGCGCAGGATCCCCACCCCCGAGTAGCCGCCCAGGGTGCCGATCTCGACCGCCTTGCGGGCCGCCACCGCGCGGACCAGGACCTCGACCTGCAGCAGATCGAAGACGCCCATCTGGATGGCCGGCAACCCGGCTGCGATCGAGCGCTCGCGGATCTCGGCCAGGACCTCGTCCTCGGGAGCGAAGACCTGTTCGACATAGCGCGCCAGGCGCGGGTCGGCCTGGCCATACGCCTTTTCCACGAAGTCACGAGGTGGCATGCGCGGGACTCTACCAAATTGGCCGGGGCATGCTACGAAGTCGCCATGGCGCTGGACGAACGAGAGTTCGACAAGCTGGGCGACGCGGAGCTTCGGCACCTCGAGGATGCCCTGGGTGACATCGATCCTGACGAGTGCGAGATCGCGGTCTCGGGCGGCGTGCTGTCACTGACCCTGAAGGACGGCGCCAAGATCGTCATCAACACGCACCGCGCCGCGCGCGAGATCTGGATGGCCGCGCAGGCCGGCGAGCGCCGCGCCTGGCACTTCGGCCACGACGCCAGCGACGGCCGCTGGCGCGTCGGCGGCGTTCCGGGCGGCGACGAGCTGCGCGCCACGGTGTCCCGTGTGATGACCGAGCGGCTGGGCCGCGCCATCACCCTGTAGCCGCTGCGTCTGCCGCGCCGACGGCCTACTGCGCGCCGACGCGGACGCGGAGCTCGCTGAGCACGAAGTTGCCATTGGTGTTCTGCAGCCCAGGGCCGCCGCGTGGTAGCGAGGCGTCGTTCAGCGTCTCCAGGCGCACGCCGGTGATGGCGCTCAGGCTGGTGTCGGCCTCGATGGTGTAGTCCATCACGTTGGTGTCGAGGTCCTGCACCAGCACGGACCTGTCACCGAGCAGCGTCATCATCGCCGAGTTGGTCGAGCACATGCGGCGCGGTGTCAGCACCGTCCAGATGTTGTCGGGGCCGATGTTGCCCGGCGTGCTGACCCCGCTGACACCGTCGGCGAACTGGCTGCGATCCGCGGTGGTCACCGACAGCCTGAAGCGACCCAGGCCGTGCTCGTTGGCGAAGCGCTGTGCCAGCACGATGACCAGCCGCGTGCCGGTGCCGAAACTGGCGGTGTCGGTCACGGTCTCGAACGCCGCGGTTTGCGCCGGCGTCGTCGTGCTGCCCACGGTCGGGCTGATGGCCCAGCCGGTGCTGTCGCTGCCGTCGATGGCGTTCGCGGGCAGGTAGGGCCCATTGTCGAAGGTCTGCGCCAGTGTGGCGGTGGCCTGCTGCAGCATGACCGGACTGCCGAAGGTCTCGCGCAGGTCGGAGCACGGCACCACCTGTGGTCCGGCGTCGACCATCGCGGCCGCGTCGCGCGCAGCATCGACCGCGGCGTCCACGATGATGGTGGCGGCGTCGAGCGCGGCATCCGGAACCCCGCTGTCGGGCGCGTCAGCCGGCCCCGAACACGACAGCCCCGCGACCAGCCCCAGCGCACTCAGCGCCACCCACACCCGCTTCGATCCCATGCGCCCAAGATACACCGCCGGGGCCGCTCGATCACCCCGGCGGGCCGCCAGCCTTGACCCTGGCCCGGGAGCCTCGATCGCGCCTCAGGTCGCGGTCATGCCGCCGTCGATGACCATGACGTGGCCATTGACGTAGGACGCGGCGTCGCTGCAGAGGTACAGCGCGGCGCCGGCGATCTCGTCGGGCTGACCGTGGCGACCCAGCGGGGTGCGCGCGACGACGTGGCTGCGCAGGCTGTCGTTGCCGACGATGGCGGCGGCGAAGCGGGTCTCGATCAGGCCGGGCGCGATGGCGTTGACGCGGATGCCGCGCGGACCGCACTCGGTGGCCAGCGTCTGCGTCATCGAGATGACGGCGGCCTTGGTCATGCCATAGACGCCCTGGAACGGCGCCGCGCGCAGGCCGGCGACCGAGGCGACGTTGACGATCGACCCCGGCGCCTTGCGGCCGTCGAGGTGGCGGATGACCTCGCGGGCGCACATGAAGTAGCCCTTGGCGTTGACCTCGAAGGTCTTGTCCCACTGCGCGTCGGAGATGTCGAGCATGGGCCCGAAATAGGGGTTGGTGGCGGCGTTGTTGACCAGGATGTCGACCTGGCCGAACTCGGCGATGGTGCGCGCGATGAGGCGCTGCACGTCCTCGGCCTTGCCGGTGTGCGCGGCCACCGCGATGGCGCGGCCACCGGCGGCGCTGATGGCGGCGGCGACGGGTGCCAGGTCGTCCTGCTTGCGCGACGCCACGGTGACGGCGGCGCCGGCCGCGGCCAGGGTGCGCGCGATGGCCTCGCCGATGCCGCGCGAGGCTCCAGTGACGATGGCGACCTTGCCGGTCAGGTGCGGGCTGTTCAGCGTCGGGGACGTGGACATGCCCGCGAGCCTACTATTTCGGCGGGCCGGCGGGCAGATCGGCGACGTAGATCTCGGTGATGTTGGTGCGGGTGCGGCGCCAGTTGGAGGTCCACACCACCTGGGTGAAGTCGCTCGACACCGAGGCGTGCGGCTCGGCGAAGTAGTCGAGGTCGCCCGCCTCGTCATCGCGCGACGAGTGGTGATGCGCCAGCTGGATGGTGCGCCCGCCGACCTTCAGCTCCTGCATGAAGATGGCGCCGTCCATCCAGTTCTTCTGGTCGCCAGGCACGCCGTCATAGACCGAGATCAGCGCCCAGCCGGGCCGCTTCCAGCCCCGCCCCGAGATGTGGATGCCCAGCGAGCCCTTGGAGAAGTCGATGGTGAGCAGATCGACGCGCAGACCGCTCTCGAGATCGATCATCGCGATGGTGTCGGTGTCGGTGTCCTGGTAGACCACCGCCTCGCGACCGTTCTCGAGCACGACCAGGTCCTCGTGGCCCATGGTGCGCACCAGCGGGCGCGCGGTCTTGAGCGCGGCGTCGAACACCATGGCCCCGCACGGGCGCTTGTAGGTGCCCAGCGGGGTGTCGCGCTCGCAGTAGTTGAAGGGCACCAGCACCCACTTGCCGCTGTGCGAGAACGAGATGTTGTCGGGGCCACCCTCCTCGACGCCCATCGGCGGCACGTGGGTGGTGATGTCGTAGGTGCCGAGGATCTGGCCGCGCTGCTTGTCGGTGTTGCCGGGCTCCTCGCGCAGGTCGTAGGTGATGATGCCGACCGCGGCGCCGTCATCGCGCGAGGCCATGAAGGCCCAGCGGTTGCCGTCATCCGACGGGCTGCCCTCGTAGCGGCCCCAGACCCGGGTGACGCCCTTGCCCTTGAAGACCCCGGCGAAGTCGCGCACCGTGGCGGTGTCGCCCGAGCTGACGTTGAGGCGCTTGAGCTCGGTCTCGGGCGTGTACCAGATGATGTTCGGGTCCTTGGGATCCCAGCGCGGATCGACCGGCCCCTCGATGGACAGCTTCTTGATGGGCAGCATGGTCTTGGTGTCGTACAGGTACCAGGTCGACTCGGTGCTGCGCGCCAGCATGCGGGTGCCGTCGGCGTTGAACGAATCGACGCGCGAGTACTCGTTGGTGAAGCCCTGGGCGCGCTCCTTGAGGTCGCGGGAGCGATCGGTGATGCGCACGATGCAGGTGCCGAAGGCGGGATCGCGGAAGGGCACCCGCGCGGCGGGCTCCTTGCCGGTCAGCGAGTAGCGCTTGAGGTCGATCCCCGCGGTGAGGGCGGGCGTGTCGCCCGGGCAGCGGCTCTTGCGCGTCGGCGTCGGGCCGGTGCTGGCGCTGGGACTGGGCGACGCAGTGGGCGTCGGTTCGGGGCTCTGGGTCGGGTTGGGAGTCGGCGACGTGGTCGGCCGTGGCGACATGCTCGGCGTCGGCGAAGCCGTCTTCTTGCCAGCCGAATCGGAGCACGCCGTGCCCAGCGCGGCACACATCACGAGGATCGAGAGCCCGGGGTTCATGAGGCGGAAAATGTACCCCACGGACACGGGCGACGCCCCCGCGATCTGCGGGCTACACCTTGACAGGGTGTCTGGCGCGCGCGGCCTCGGCGATGGCGCGCTTGTCGAGCTTGCCGCGCTCGTTCTTGGGTAGCGACTCGACGACGTCGATGTACTTGGGCACCGCGGCGTCGTCGACGCGGGCGGCGACGTGCTTCTGTAGCTCCCTCAGGTTCAGTGTGACGCCGTCGTGCGCCACGACCACCGCGGTCACGGCGTCACCCAGCACCGGGTCGGGCACGCCGACCACTGCGGCCAGCGCGACACCCTGGTGCGTCAGCAGGGCGTCCTCGACCTCCTTGGGCGCCACCTTCTGGCCCTTGCACTTCAGGATCTCGTCGCTGCGGCCGACGAAGTAGAGGTTGTCGTCGGCGTCGACGCGGAAGAGGTCCTTGGTGTAGAGGGCGACGCTGCGGCCGTCGGGGGCCGTGCGCAGGGCGCGGGCGGTGCGTTCGGGGTCCTTCCAGTAGCCCTCCATGACGTGCGAGCCGCGCACCACCAGCTCGCCGGTGGCGGGGCCCTTGCCGGGGCCGACGATGGCGCCGGTCTCGGGGTCGACCAGCCAGTGCTCCTGGTTGGGCATGCCGCGGCCGACCGAGGCCGGGTTGCTGTCGGCCTGTTCGGGCGGCAGGTAGGTGACGCGGGTGCACTCGGTCTGGCCGTACATGGGGTAGAACTTCACGTGCGGCAGGGCGGCGCGCACGCGGCCGATCATGGCGGGGGCGATCCCGGCGCCGGCGTTGGTCAGGTAGCGCAGCGACGACAGATCGCGGGTCGGCAGCTCCTTGAGCGACAGCAGCAGCGCGAACACCGTGGGCACGCCGGCCAGGCCGGTGACGCGGTGCTGCTCGATGGCTTGCACGATGGGGAAGGGCAGGCCGAAGCCGCGCTCCAGCACCACCCGGGCGCCGACCTCGAACGCGGTGGTCAGCTGGGTCAGGCCGTAGCCGAACGACAGCGGCAGCAGCAGCAAGAGGACGTCGTCGGCGCGGTTCTCCAGGTAGGTCGCGATCGCCCACGCCGACGAGCGCAGCGCGCGGTGCGGCAGCATGACGCCGTTGGGCGTGCCGGTGGAGCCCGAGGTGTAGATCACCAGGCCGAGATCGACGTCGGTGCGCGCGCCGTAGGGGTCCCACGCCGGGCGCGGCGGCGACGCCGGCGCGGTCGCGATGGCGGCCTCCAGCTCGGGGTTCGACCAGCGCAGCAGGCCCGGCAGGGCGGGCGCCGCGGGCAGTCCGGCCAGCGCGCCTTCGTGGGCCAGCACGGCGCGGGCCTCGCAGTGGCCGATGACGTACTCCAGGCGGGATGGCTTGACCGCCGGGTGCAGCGGCACCGCGCAGGCGCCGGCGCGCATGGTCGCGAACAGCGCGGTCACGCCCTCGATCGAGTTCTCGTGACAGCAGATCACGCGGTCGCCGCGGCGCACGCCGCTCTCGGTCAGGGCGCGCGCCCCGCGGGCGACCCGGCTCTCGACCTCGGCGTAGCTCCAGGCGCGGTCGCCCTGCACCAGCGCCACGGCCTCGGGCGTGCGCTCGGCCGCGCGCGACAGCAGCCCGTCGACCAGCAGCATCAGCCTGCCGCGCGGGTACCGGCGTACTTGACCAGGCGCGCGACCGAGCCGAAGTTCTCGGGCACCAGCTCGGCGTCGGCGACCTTGAAGCCGCAGGTCTCTTCGATGAAGACCACCAGCTCCAGCACGCCGGTGGAATCGACGATGCCCTTCTCGAGCAGCAGCGTCTCGGCCGCGAGATCGCCGCGCTGGCCGAACAGGAAGGTGTCAGTCACGAAGGTGAGGAGCTTGGTCTCGAGCTCGGCGGTGTCGGCCACGGGCGTAGCGTCTCCCGAGCCGGGCGGGGCGTCAAGCGCAGGGCGTGGGACAGGGGGGCTGTCCCAGGCGATGTCGGTGGGACGGTGCGCGCGACCGCAGTCCGCGAGGTTGCGGCCTGATCTCGCGGGCACAGCCGTTGCAGTGCGCGGGGTCACCTGGAGGCTCGAGCGATGACGATGAAGCGTGCGTGGCTGCTGGCCGCGCTGACGACGGTGGCAGGATGTGGCGAGTTCGATTCGCAGCACAGCACCCTGATGCTGGAGGTGCAGTCGCCCGAGGTGGCCGGGCTTTCGCACGTGAGCGTCGAGCTGGAGCTCGGGGGCGCGGTCCGGATCGTCTACCTGACGGCCCCGTTTCCGAACTTGACCGAGGTGCCCGTCGATGGCGACGGCCAGCTGGTGGCGCACGCCATCGGCTACGACGCCGCCGGGCAGGCCGCGGCCTGGGGCGCGGTGGCCGGGAACGCCGTGCGTGGTGAGGCGCTGGAGCTGACCCTGGTGCTGGGCTCACACCCGCCCGCCCAGGAGCACCAGCAGGCGGCCCTGGCGCGCACCCGCCTGACCGTGACCCGCGCCGGCAGCGGCAACGGCGTCGTGGTGTCGTCGCCGGCCGGCATCAACTGTGGCTCGACGTGCAGCGCGACCTACGGCTGGGGCAGCACGGTGACGCTGACGGCGTCACCGCTGACCGGCAGCCAGTTCGTCGGCTGGAGCGGCGCCTGCTCCGGCACTGCGCCGACCTGCGCCATGTGGATGACGGCGTCGCGCAGCGTGACCGCGACCTTCGCCGTCGCCAGCCACACCCTGACGGTGACGCGCGCGGGCGCGGGCGGCGGCACCGTGGTGTCGGCCCCCGCCGGCATCAGCTGCGGCGCCGACTGCACCGAGAGCTACCCCTACGGCACCACGGTGACCTTGACCGCGTCGCCCGCCGCCGGCAGCAGCTTCACCGGCTGGAGCGGCTCCTGCGCGGGCACCGCCCCGACCTGCACCGTGACCATGACCACCGCGCGCTCGGTCAGCGCGACCTTCGGGCCGAACCTGTACGCGCTGACGGTCGTGCGCGCGGGGGCGGGGGCCGGCACCGTGACGTCATCCCCGGCCGGGATCAGCTGCGGCGCCGACTGCACCGAGGTCTACAACTACGGCACCCTGGTGACACTGACGGCGTCGCCACAGGTCGGCAGCCAGTTCGCCGGCTGGAGCGGCCCCTGCACCGGCGTGTCAGCCACCTGCACCGTGACCATGACCGCCGCCCAGACCGTGACCGCCAGCTTCGCCCCGCTGGTGTACCAGCTGACCGTCAGTCGCGGGGGCGCGGGCACCGTGACGTCGTCGCCCCTCGGCATCGACTGCGGCGCCGACTGCACCGAGAGCTACCCCTACGGCACCATGGTGACGCTGACCGCGTCCCCCGCCGCCGGCAGCAGCTTCGCCGGCTGGAGCGGCGCCTGCGCGGGCACCGCCCCGACCTGCACCGTGGCCATGACCACCGCGCGCTCGGTCAGCGCGACCTTCGGGCCGAACCTGTACGCGCTGACGGTCGTGCGCGCGGGGGCGGGGGCCGGCGTCGTGACGTCGTCGCCGGCCGGCATCGACTGCGGCGCCGACTGCACCGAGGTCTACAACTACGGCACCCTGGTGACGCTGACGGCGTCGCCACAGGCCGGCAGCCAGTTCGCCGGCTGGAGCGGCCCCTGCGCCGGCGTGGCAGCCAGCTGCACCGTGACCATGACCGCCGCCCAGACCGTGAGCGCCAGCTTCGCGCCCCTCGCATACCAGCTGACGGTCACTCGCGCAGGCGCGGGCATGGGCACCGTGACGTCCTCGCCGGCCGGGATCAGCTGCGGCGCCGACTGCGCCGAGATCTACAGCTACGGCACCTCGGTCGCGCTGACCGCGTCGCCCGCCGCCGGCAGCAGCTTCGCCGGCTGGAGCGGCGCCTGCGCCGGCAGCGGCCCGACCTGCTTCCTGACCATCACGACCGCCAGCACGGTCACCGCCAACTTCAACTAGAAGCCGCCTGCGTCGCGACGCGCCCGGACCGCCCGCGACTACACCGGGTCGGTCTTGGGCGTCTCGGGGTCGTTGGCCGGGCGTGGGCGCTGCGATGTCCGCTGCCAGGGTGCTATCCTCTCCGCTGGGAAAGCAGCTGTATGGCCCTGCCTGGCGCGCATGGCCCCTCCCCGCAGGCTCCAGCGGAGGTTCGCGGTGGGTCGACTGGCCTCGATGATGATAGCCCTGGCTGCCACGGCGTTCGCCTGCGGGGGTGGCGGCGCTGATTCATGTGATGCGGTGAGGCGCGAGTGGCACGCCGAGGTGTCGCGGCTGCCGAATCTTTGCAGCGTGACGTCCGAGTGCAGGCTGGTCGGATATCTCGGCCATCAGAGCTGTGACCTGTGCTTCACCACGGTCGATGAGTGTGGCGTCGCCGTGAACATCTCGGAGTACTCGAAGAGTCGCGCACCGGAGATAAGGGAACGGTTCAGGTGTTCTGGCACCACGCCCTGCCACTGCGGTGAGCGCAAGGTTGGGTGCGTCGACGGCAGGTGCGTGATCACCGAAGACAACGGTTGCTTCGGTCCACGAGACGCGTCCAGCGCTGACTCGTCAGCCCTGGATGGCGATCTCGACGCCAACTGAGGAGCGTCACACCGGGTCGGTCTTGGGCGTCTCGGGGTCGTTGGCCAGGCGCTCGCCCATGCTGCTGAGGAAGCGGGCGGCGTCGGCGCCGTTCAGGAGGCGGTGGTCGTAGGACAGGCACAGGCCGGCGGTGTGCGCGATGCGCGGGGTGTCGTCGTCGGCGGGCACGAACTCCCGCATGCGCGCGCCGACGCCGAGGATGGCGCCCTGGGCGCGGTTGATGATGGGCAGCTGCCACAGCAGGCTGGGCTGATCGAGCACGCTGATGGTGAAGGTGCCGCCCGCGAGTGACGCCGCCTGCGGGGCGCCGCGCATGATCTCCATCTTGCGCGCCATCATCTTGGCGCTGATCTCGGCCAGCGACAGCTTGTCGGCGTCGTGGATGACCGGCGTGTACAGGCGGCCATTGATGTCGACCGTGAACGAGACGTTGACCTGCTCGTACTCGTGGATGGTGTCGCCCAGCATGGCCGAGTTGAAGCGCGGGAACTCGCGCAGGCAGCGCGCGGTGTGGAACACGACCACGTCGGCGAAGCCGATCATGCGCTTCTCGCGCTCGAGCAGCTTCTCCAGCGCCTTCATCGTGGCGTCGACCACGTAGCGGCCGATCACGAAGGCGTGCGCGCGGGTCTGCAGCGAGTGCTGGACCTGGCGCGCCACCGCGGCCTGCACGCGGGTGACCGCGACGGCCTGCGACGGCCCCGCGGGCTCCTCGGCGGCGGGGCCGGACATCGGCATGATGAAGACGCCCGACGGGGTGCTCGGGGCCGCGCCGCCCTGTGAGACCACGGGCCAGGGCTTGACCTCGGCCGCAGTGGGCAGGCCGCCGCCCGCAGCGGGCGCACCGCCCTTGCCACGCCCGTCGGCGATGGCCTGCTGCACGTGCTTCTCGGTGATGATGCCGGTCACGCCCAGGGTCGCCAGATCGATGCCGTGCTGCGCCGCCAGCTCCTGCGCCTTCTTCGAGGCCCGGATGTCACCCGCCGGCGTGGCCGCCGCTGCCGGCGCCGCCTGGGTCTCCAGCTCGGCCGCGCTGTCGGCCAGCAGCGCCACCACCGCGCCGACCGGCACGGTGGCGCCCTTGCTGGCGCGATGGCGCACGAAGCCGGCGCCCGGCGACTCCAGCTCGACCGAGGCCTTGCTGGCCTCGAAGGCCACCAGGGCGTCGCCGGCCTTGACCTGGGCGCCGTCGGCGACCAGCCACTTGCTGATCAGCACGGTGGTGTCGTTGACGTCGGTCTGCGGGATCACGATCTCGGAAACGGCCATTTTCCCCCTCGAAAACTGCGGATCACGAAGCTACGAACGACGTGACAGGAGCGCCTTCACGCTGGCCACGATGTCGTGGGCCTGGGGCAGCGTCTCCTCCTCCAGGGTGCGGCTCGACGCGATGCACACCGGCCGCGCGCCGACGCGGGCACAGCCGCGCCCGGTGCAGCCGGCCTCGGCCAGGCTGGCCAGGATCTCGGCGCCGAAACCGAAGTCGGCGTTGGACTCCTCGCAGGCCAGCACCGCCGAGCCCTCGGCCCAGGCCGCCGCCAGCAGCGCGCGCGGCATCGGGTGCAGCTCGCTCGGCAGCACGATGCGCACCGCGATCTCCTCCTCCAGCAGCAGCGTGCGCGCCGCCTCCATCACATAGGGCGCCATGCCGCCGTAGGCGTACAGCGTGACGTCCTCGCCCTGGAAGCCGGTCAACGACAGGCACGCCAGCGGCGCGTCACCGCCCAGCCAGCGCACCTCGAAATCATCGATGAGCCCCGCCGCGTCCATGGTGAAGCGCTTGGCGTACAGCAGCTTGTTCTCGACGAACAGCACCGGCCCGTCGTCGGCCACCGCGGTCTCCAGCAGCGCGCCGACGTCGTGCATGTGCGACGGCGCCAGCACGCGCAGCCCGACGGTGCCCAGGAACAGGCGCTCCAGGGTCTGGCTGTGCGTCGGCCCGTAGCCGCGGCGCCCGCCCATCGGGGTGCGCACCACCAGCGGCACCGTGGCGCGGCCGTTGTACATCATGGGGTACTTGGCGGCGTGGTTGATGAGCTGGTCGGCGCACAGCGCCATGAAGTCGCCGAACATGATCTCGACGATGGGGCGCAGCCCGCGTACCGCCATGCCGGCGCCGACGCCGACGATGCCGAGCTCGCTGATCGGCGTGGTGATGACCCGGCTCGGGTGCGCGGTGTGCAGCCCGCGCGTGACCTTGAAGGCGCCGCCGTAGGGATCCAGCACGTCCTCGCCGATGAGGACGGCCTTGTTGCGCTGCTCGAAGATGCGGTGCAGCGCGCCGTTGAGCTGCTCCAGCACGGTCTTGCCGCTCTGGCTGCGCAGCGCGGTGGTGGCGCGGTCGTCATCATCGGTCTTGAAGGCCGACCCTGGCGCCACCCGGGGCGCCGTCACCCGCGCCGGCAGATGTGGATCCGCCGCCGCCAGCGCGCGCTCGCAGGCCAGGTCGATGCGCGCCGCGGCCTCCTGCTCGGCGGCCGCGACCACGTCGGCGGGCAGCTCGCGCATCAGGCGGTCGAGCGGGCTGCGTGCCCGCAGCGCCTCGATCTCGGACTTCGGGCGCGGGTCGTCACCCTTGGAGTGCGCCGCCAGCCGCTGCGTGTGCACCAGCAGGAAGGCCGGCTTCTGCTCCCGCCGCACATAGCCCAGGAGGTCGTGCGCGGCGGCCTGGAACTCCTCGACCGAGGGGTACTTGAGCTCGGCCGCTTGCAGCGTGAAGGCGCGCGCGCGGTCGCAGTAGTCGCCGACCTGCACCAGGGTGGTCGGGGTCGACTGCGCGATGGCGTTGTGCTCGAGCACCCACAGCACCGGGGCGCCCCACAGCGCGGCCATGTTGAAGGCCTCGTAGACCGCGCCCTCGCCCATGGTGCCGTCGCCCATGTAGCAGATGACGACGTTCTTGCGACCCTGGCGCTTCTCGGCCAGCGCCAGGCCGACCGAGAACGGCGCGATGCCGCCCTGGATCCCGTTGGAGTAGAAGCGGCCCTCGCTGCACAGGTGCTGGCTGCCGCCGATGCCGCCGACGACGCCGGTCGACTTGCCCATCAGCTCGGCCATCAGCGCGTCGACCTCGCCCACGTGAGCGATGAAGTGGCCATGGCCGCGGTGGTTGGACACGATGATGTCGGTCGGCTCGGCCGCGGCGACCACGCAGGCGGCGTCGGCCTCCTGGCCGATCGACGTGTGTGTGGTGCCCATCAGCTTGCCCTGCGAGAACAGATCGAGCAGGCGCGACTCGAAGGCGCGGATCAGCGTCATCGTGCGCAGGAGCTCGAGCTTGTCGGCGTCGGGCCGGCCCCCGCCCGGGGGCCCGG
>JADYYK010000001.1 GCA_020853705.1 Deltaproteobacteria bacterium | reverse complement strand
CCGCAGCCGCAGCCGCAGCCGCATCCGCATCCGCATCCGCATCCGCATCCGCATCCGCATCCGCACCCGCACCCGCACCCGCACCCGCACCCGCACCCGCACCTGCGCCTGCGCCTGCGCCTGCGCCTGCGCCTGCGCCTGCGCCTGTGCCTGCGCCTGCGCCTGCGTCCGGCGCGCTCGCCAGCGCCGCCGCGAGTCCATGCATGCGCTCGCGCGCGAGCGGCACCAGGTAGCGCTCACCCTGGGCCTGCTCGGCCACGGTGACGGCGCGCGCGAACGCCGCCAGCGCCCGGCCCGGTTGCCCCGCCGCCTCCGCCGCCTGGCCCAGGTTGAACCAGGTCGACGCCCGCGACGGCAGGCGCACCAGCGCGCGCTCCAGCGCGGCCATGGCGGCCGCCGGCTGGTGTTCCTCGACCAGCAGCACGGTGCCCGTGAAATGAGCCTCCTCCGCGGCCAGCTCGCCGGCATAGGCGCGCGGCGCCGCCGCCAGGAGCGGCCCCGCGCTGAGCAGCAGCGCCCCCGCCAGCGTCGCCCCCGCCGCCCACAGCACGGGCCGCCGCGCCCCCGCGCGCCAGCGCTCGAGCGCCTCGCCCACCGCCAGCGCAGCCAGCACCGCCAGCGGACCGACCACCAGCAGTCGGTGCCGTCCGGTCACGAAGAAGGCCGCCACCGTGACCCAGTGGATGGCGATGGGCCCGAGCAGGAAGCGCGCCCGCGTGCGCGCGCGCAGCGCCAGCACCGCCCCCGCCAGCGCCAGCGCCGCCAGCACGCCGAAGGGGAAGCACAGCACCGGCGTGCGCCACAGCAGCGCCGCCAGCACCGGCGAGCGCGCGCGCGACAGGTACAGGTCGCGGTTCGAGGGCAGCTCGCGCCCGTGCCAGAAGTGGCCCAGCTTCTTGACCAGGTGCAGGGCCGCGCCGGCCGGATCGGCCGCCATCACGCGCAGCCCCTTGACCAGGAAGTAGCGCGACTGGTTGCCCGCCTTGCGCAGGCCGACCAGCTCGGGCTCGCGCATCAGGGCCAGCCACTCGGCGCCCGGGCGCACCCCGATGACGCCGTGGTAGCGCGGCTCGGCGCCGATGTAGAAGTTGACGCCGCCGTTGGCCGAGATCAGCGTGGCGTCGCGTGCGTGTAACCAGTTGCGCAGGGTCACCGGCGCGATCACACAGGCCGCCGCGCCCAGCGCCGCCGCGCTCCAGCCCAGGCGCTGGCGCGGGGCCCGCTCGCTGAGCGCCCACCACAACCAGACCAGCAGCCAGCCCCCCAGCAGCAGCGCCTCCGCGCGCAGCAGCGCCGACAGGCCCAGCATCGCCCCCGCCACCGCCCAGGTCGCCAGCGACGGCCGCTCGCGCGCGCGCAGCACCAGCAGGAGCAGCGCCAGCTCCAGCGTCACCGTCAGGCTGGCCGACGTGACCTCGCCGGTGAAATAGATCAGCGGCCCCGACAGCGCCAGCACGCCGGCCGCCCACAGCCCCTCCCGCGCCCCGCGCAGCGCGCGCCCGAGCCGGAACGCCAGCACGCAGCTCAGCACGTCGCACCCGACCTGGGTCACCCGCATCGGCCACAGCGAGGCCCCGAACAGCCTGAGGTGCAGCGCCAGCACATAGTCGTACAGCGGCGGCTTCCAGTACGCGCCGGGGTCGCCGACCCAGTGGCCGGCCGCCATGCGCTGCGCGCGCTCCAGGTTGTCGCGCGGATCGATGACCGGGTGATCGAACAGCGGGTCGCCCGCCATCGCCCACAGATGCAGCGCGCGCAGCAGCACCGCGGTCGCGCAGATCGCCAGCAGCCAGCGCAGCGCCCGCGCGGCATCGGCACCCGCATCGGCACCCGCATCGGCACCCGCGCCCGCACTCCCGCTCGCTGCGACGCTCGCCTCGCGCGTCACGGCCGCTATGGCAGCTCGACGCCAGGTGCGAAGAAGCGATCCATCTGCTCCAGCGTGATGCCGGCCTTGCTGGTGTAGGTGGCGCGGTACTCGTCCTGTAGCTGGCGCAGATAGCGACGCACCTCCTCCGAGCCGCGTCGCTTCGCGCGCACGTCCTCGTAGGCCTGGTCGCCCTTGGTCCACGTGGTGGCCCCGAGCTCACTGAGCTCGATCTCGAGCGCGGGGCCCGGCGGCTGGCCGCCGCGCAGCTCCATCAGCAGGTTGAAGTTGCGGCTCAGGCTGGTCAGCCAGTGCAGTCGGCGCAGCTCGAGGCCCAGCTCGAGGTCGGTGCCCTCGGCGCGCACGTACATCTCGAGCTCCCTGGGGTGGGTGCCCTCGCGCCCGGTCCACTTGTCGAAGCCGCCCTCGGGGATGGGGAATTTCGGCGAGGTGTTGTCATACATGTCCGCGGGCGGATCGATGGTCGGCACCCAGGCCGGCTTGCCGTGGCGCGGATCATCATCGAGCGAGGCCGGGCTCGCGCTGGCGCCGGGTGGACGTGCGGGCGGGCCGACACCCGGGCGGCCCGCGCTGGGCGCTCGCGCGGGCTCGGTCGGCGCGGCGCCCTTGGCCACGCCGTCATGTTCGTGGTCCACGTGGTCGTGCTGCGTGGCGCTGCCCGCGCCGTCGCCGACCGACGCCATGCTGCGCCGGGCCTCGCTGCTGCGCACCGACCACGCGATGTACAGCGACACCGCGAACACCACCAGCGCGGTGCCCACGAACAGCGCCACGACGCGCCGGTTCCCTGCAGGCCTGTCTGGTTTGGCAGCCATGTGAGAGTGCAGTGCCAGCCCGTCCCCGGTTTGAGTGTACCCTACGCATCGATGACCTCGCGCAGAAGGATGGTGGTGGCGCTCGTCGCGGTCGTCGCGGTGGCGGCCAGCGCCGGCCTCGGGGTGGCGCTGCTCTTGCCAAAGCCCAAACCCAAGCTGCGGCTGCTCAGCGACGCCGAGTGCCTCGAGGGCGCGCGCAACCTGCGCCTGTACCAGCTCGGCGAGTTCTTCGAGCTCGATCCCGGTGACCCGCGGCTGGCCCAGCGCGGCCAGCAGATCCGCGGCGACTTCAAGCGCGTGCTCGCCATCGAACTGACCGACGCCGACCTCGAGCGCATCCGCACCGAGACCCTGGCGGCCTGGCTGCGTCGCAAGGAGGAGGCCCGCCTGCTCCTGAGCCGCTATGTGACCCAGAAGCCGACCCAGGCGCGCCTCGACCAGGTCGCCCTCGACTCGCGCGCTCTGCTCAAGAAGTTCGGCGAGGACGACTTTCGCGCGGCGGCCCGGATCTCCATGGAGCAATACGAGAAGTTACGGCAGGATGCGAGCCGTCAGCGCTAGCTCACCAGGCTGCCTGCGAGTTCCGTTCTTGAACAGCCCGGCTGCACAGTTCAAGCTTTGAACTTGCACATCTGCTCGTCGCTCCCGAAATTTCAGTAAGATAGCTCATGGCACTGTCGTTGCTAGTTGTCGCAGGTCATGACGACGATCAAGACGACGCTGGCCACGATGTGCCTCGCCTCTCTCCTGGCAATGGGCTGCACCTCGGAAGAGCAGATCGTCGATGAGTCGTCGGGCCACGTCGGCTCGGTCGAGCAGGCCGGCAGCACCGGCGACTCGGCGGACTACAAGAGCGTCACCAGCGGCTGGGGCTACCGGCGCTGGAGCTCGGCCGGCGTGCACAAGATCGTCTGCGTCGAGACCAGCTACAGCACGCGCCTGTACGACTCCAGCTACCAGGGCTGGTCGAACACCAGCCATTGCTACAACGCCAACCGCACCTCGTGGTACCCGACCTGCTCGGGCAGCGGTGTCGCCAACCACAACCCGAACCACGACGGCAGCGACCACTGGTTCGCGCTGGCCGGCTCGGCGCACGACGCCGCCAACGTCCACGAGGGCAGCTGCTCGTACAGCTGGTGGAGCACCTGCAACTCGAAGGACTGGGTCGAGCACATGGTCGAGTACAGCACCAACCCGTACTACGAGGACGGCCACTAGCAGCCCGTCTCGAGCTCGCGAAGCGGCGCCTGCGGGCGCCGTCTTCGTTTTCGGCGTCGGCGTCGCCGTCGCGACATCGTCGCGCACACGGGCCGCGGCGCGCGCTGAGGTATGCTGACCGCGTGGGGGACACGCGTGGCCGGGGCGCGCTCGCGCTGGATGTGACGTGGCTGGCGGTCGTCGCCGGCGTCGCGCTGGTCGTCGCGCAGGCGCTGTGGTTCCACCACCTGGTCGACGACTCGTTCATCACGTTTCGCTACGCGCGCAACTGGGTCGAGGGCCACGGCGTGGTCTTCAATCCCGGCGAGCGCGTCGAGGGCTACACCAGCTTCCTGTGGGTGGTGACCTCGGCCGGGTCGCTGCTGCTGGGCGTGTCACCGCTGGCGGCGGCGCGCGTCCTCGGCGTGGCGGGCGCGGCCGCGTGCGTGGTGGCGGCCTTCGTGATGGCGCGCCGGCTGGCGCCGCGCTCGGCGTGGCTGGCGCCGCTGCTGGTGGGGCTGCACTCGGGGCTGGGGCTGTGGGCGTGGGCGGGCATGGAGACCACCTTCTTCGCCGGCCTGGTCGCACTGGCCTTCGCGCTGCATCTGGCCGAGCACGGCCGGCTGACGCGGCCGCTCGAGGGGGTGCTGTGGCTGGCGGTGTGTCTGACCCGGCCCGAGGGTGGCCTGCTGTTCGCGGTCGCGCTGGTCAGCGCGCTGGCGGCGCGACCGGGTGGCGCGCTGGCGCGGCTGCGCCCGCTGCTGGTGCCGCTGGCCATCGCGGCGGTCGGCGTGCTGGCGCACCTCCTGTGGCGGCGCGCCTACTACGGCGCCTGGCTGCCCAACACGTTCTACGCCAAGACCGGCGCGACGACCGCCCAGCTGGCGCGCGGGGCGCGCTACCTGGGGGACTTCGTGCTGCACAGCGGCGGCCTGCTGGCGCTGCTGCCGGTGCTGGCCTGTCGGGCCGACTGGCGCTGGCGCACGCTGGCGGCGGGCGCGGGCGCGCTGGCGCTGTTCGCCGTGCTGGTGGGTGGCGACAACATGCTGGCGCATCGCTTCCTGGTGCCGGCGCTGCCGCTGCTGGCGACGCTGGCGGCGACGGCGCTGGGTGAGCTCCTGGGCGGCCTGCGCGCGCGCGTGCTGGCGGTGGCGGCGCTGGCGCTGCTGCTGTGTCGCGTCGGCGATCGCGACCTCGGGCGCGACGTCGCGCGCTGGAACGCGTCGGCGCGCGACTGGATCCAGATCGGCCACTGGCTGCGCGGCCACGAGCCACCGGGCACGCTGATCGCGCTGGGTGCGGTCGGCGCGGTGCCCTACTACTCGCGGCTGCCGACCATCGATCTGTTCGGCCTGACCGACGCCCACATCGCGGCGCGTGAGGTCGCCAGCCTCGGCAGCGGCTTCGCCGGCCACGAGAAGGGCGACGGCGCCTATGTGCTGTCGCGCCAGCCCGCGCTGATCTTCGGGCGCGTGCAGATCTATCCCATGGTGCCCGCCGAGGAGCCCATCCTGGGGCTGATGAGCGAGACCCTGGGCGAGCGCGAGGTGCGCGACCACCCCAGCTTCGCGCGCGACTACCGCTTCGAGACCGCCCACGTCGGGCGCGGTCACATCGCGCTGTTTCGCAGGGTCAGCCCGGCAGGCGATGGCCGCTGAGGCGCCGCCGTCGGCGGCATCGCCGACCGAGGCCCCGGCGTCGGCCGCCCCGCCGACCGACCCACGCTGGCAGCGGCTGGCCTGGTTCGTGGCCGCCGCCCTGCTGGCGCTGTGGGGGCTCTGGCAGGCGCGCGACTTCTTCCACGACGACGCCTTCATCACGCTGCGCTATGTGGCGCGCTGGCTGGCTGGTCGGGGCCCGACCTGGAACGACGGCGAGCACGTCGAGGGCTACAGCCACCCGCTGTGGCTGCTGCAGCTGACCGCGCTCGGCCTGGCCGGGGCGTCGCTGGTCGACGCCGCGCGTGCGCTGGGGGTGGTGTACCTGGTCGCGCTGTTCGCGCTGTGGTGGCGCAGCCGCGCGTGGCCGGTGCCGCTGCTGCTGGCGGCGACCACGCCGGGCCTCCTGGTGTGGACGCGCGGCGGGCTGGAGGGCGTCAGCTTCACCTTCTGGCTGTGTCTGGGCGCCTGGCTGGTGACGCGCGCGCTGGCGGCGCCCGGGCACGACGCGCGGCGCGCCGGTGCGCTGGCGGGGGCCGCGCTGGCGGCCGCGGCGCTGACGCGGCCGGAGGGCGCGCTGCTCGGCCCGCTGGCGCTGCTGTGGCTGGTGCTGCTGGGCGCCCCGCGGCGCACCTGGCTGGCGCTGCTGGTGACCTTCGCGCTGCCCCTGCTGACCTGGCAGGCGGTGCGCCTCGGCTACTACGGTGACTGGCTGCCCAACGCGGCGCGCGTCAAGCTGGGCGCGCCGCTGGCGGTGCAGCTCGGCGCGGCGCTGCGCTACCTGCGCTTCAACCTGCGCGCCTGGCTGCCCGCGCTGGCGGCCGCGGCCGCGCTGCTGGCGCTGGCGCGGCGGCCGCGCGCGCTGTGGCCGGCGCTGCTGGCGCTGCCCATGCTGCTGACCACGCTGTCGGGCGGCGGCGATCACATGCCGGGCGTGCGCCTGGTGATGCCGGCGCTGGTGCTGCTGGCGTTCTGCGCTGGTCTGGCGGGGCCGCCGCGGCAGCGCTGGGCGCGCCTGGCGGCGAGCGCGCTGGTGGCCGGCGCGGGACTGTTGCAGGTGGCCCCGCTGCTGGGGCGCCGGGTGCCGCCCGACGCCGCCGCGGCGGTGGGCAGCCAGGTCGGGCGCTACCTCGACGCGCACCTGCCGCCGGGCGCGCTGGTGGTGACCGCGACCGCGGGCTCGACGCCGTATCACGCGCCGCACCTCGCCTTCATCGACAGCCTGGGGCTGAACGATCGCCACATCGCGCGTCGCGCGGTGCCGCACCGGCTGACGCTGCTGCAGGTGCTGCCCGGCCACCGCAAGGGCGACGGCGCGTATGTGCTGTCACGCGAGCCCGACGTGGTCATCATCGGCCCCGCCGAGGGCGACCTGGGACGCGACCCGCGCGGCTGGTTCCTCGGCGATCTCGAGCTCCTGACCGCGCCGGCCTTCCAGGCCCGCTACCGGCCCCATGCCTTCATGGTGCGGCGTGGCCTGACGCTGATCGCCTATCTGCGCGACGACTCGCTGGCGGCGCAGCAGCTCGGCGACGCGGGCGCCGCCATGCTGGCGCCCTGGGACAGCTGGTGAGCCCCGCGCGACCGTGGACGCGCCTGTGGCTCGCGTTGCGCAGCCACGCCGCGACCTGGTT
The DNA here is from genome assembly GCA_020853705.1 of Deltaproteobacteria bacterium. Classification (GTDB taxonomy): domain Bacteria; phylum Myxococcota_A; class Polyangia; order Haliangiales; family JADYYK01; genus JADYYK01. The sequence continues at coordinate 27,732 of JADYYK010000001.1, read as the reverse complement.
TGGAAGTGGCCTGGCGCTGGCCCTGCTGGTGCGCGCGCACCAGCTGTACATGGCGCCGGTGCGCTGGCTCAACGTCGACGAGAGCTACGCCGGCGCCATTGGGCTGCGCATCCTGGATCCCGGCGGGCTGCCCTACGTCACCGGGGTGTCGCAGCGCGGGCCGGTGATGTACTGGCTGTACGCGCTGGCGCTGTCGCTCGGCGGTGCCTTCCGGGTGGCGTCGATCCGCTACGGCGCGCTGCTGTTCGCGCTGGCCACCGTGGTGCTGGTGCTGGCCGCGCTGCTGGTGCTGTCGTGCGCGCGCGGCGCCGCGCTGGCCGCGCTGCTGGTGGTGTGGACCATGACCGCGGAGCTCGGCCCCGCCGATGGTCTGGCCTGGAACGGCGAGCTCATCGCGCTGCCCTTCGTGCTGGGCCAGGTCGTGCTGTGCGCCCACGCGCTGAGCGGCCGGGCGCGCCGTCCGCTGCTCGAGCTCGGGCTGGCGGGTGCGCTGATGGCGCTGGCGGTGCTGTCCAAGCAGTCGTTCGCGGGCCACGGCGTGGTCAGCCTGCTGTGGCTGGCGCTGGCGCTGCGGCCGCGGCGGCGCCTGCTGCTCGGCGTCGCCAGCTTCGCGGCCGGCGCGCTGCTGGTGGTCTGCGCCGTGCTCGCCCCCTACCTGGCGACCGGCCACCTGGGCGAGTTCTGGTACTACTTCGTGCGCTGGGGCCGCGAGGTCTACATGGCGCCGGTGTCCCTGGGCGACATCACCGCCGTGGTCGAGCGTCGCATCCTCACGCGCGTGCCCTATGTGGCGCTGCTCGGGCTGGGCGGCGTGGGCGCGGTGCTGGCGGCGCGCCGGGCCGCGCGGCGGGGCGACCGCGCCGAGGCGGCCGCGCTGTGGGCGGCGCTGGCCAACGCCGTGGTCGCCATCCCGGGCGCCACCTTCACCGGGCGCGATTTCGGCCACTATCTGCTGCAGACCGACGTCTTCGTCGCACTGCTGGTCGGCCTCGTCGCCGGCAGCCTGCTGCGCGAGCGCACGCTGCCGCGGCCGCGCGTGGTGCTGGTCGGCGCGCTGGCGGCCTGTGTGCTGGCCGGCGTCGCCGTGGTGGTGAAGCAGGACGCGCAGCTGGCGGCGCTGCGTCGCGCTCCCTGGTTCGACGCCACGGTGCCCGCGCGCGATCCGGTCAGCGCCTGGGTGCGCCGCAACACCGCGCCGAGCGATCGCATCTTCGTGTGGGGCTTCCGCGCCGACATCCACTTCAACGCGCGGCGCTGGCCGGCCTCGCGCTACGTCTATGCGCTGTACCCCAGCGGGGTGTCGCCCTGGTATCTCGAGCCGCCGGCGACGCTGCAGCGTCGGGTGGCGCCGCACAGCCACCAGCTCCTGATCGACGAGCTCGAGCACACCCCGGCGCGCTGGGTGCTGGACGCCGGTGACTCGCTGCTGGGCCGCTTCATGGTCGACTACCCGGCGCTGGCCGCGTATCTGCAGGGCAGGTACTGCTTCGAGCGCGTGCTCGAGTACACCCCGATGTACGGCAGCCTGGGACCGGTCAGCCGGATCGCGGTGTATCGCCGACGCGCAGGGCCGGAGCAGCCCTGTGCGCCGATCCCGCTGCCATGACCGGCGCGCGCCGCAGCGCCAGCGCCAGCAGCAGCGCGACCACCAGCGCCGCGCCCAGCAGCAGCGACTGCAGCAGCGGCCCCAGCGGCCACACCACGCGCCGCGCCAGCCACAGATAGCTCGCCGCCGCCGCGAAGCTCCCGCCCAGCACCGGCCAGGTCGCGCGCCCCAGCCAGCGCTCGCTGCCCGCGCGCGCCAGCAGCCACGCGTACAGCGGCAGCAGCACGCCGTGGTGATGCTCCCACGCGATGGGCGACACCACGGTCAGGGTGACCACGAAGAGGCCGAGATCGGCGACGCCGCCCGCGCGCGCCGAGCGCCGCGGCAGCCACAGCGCCGCGCCCAGCCCGAGCAGCGCGAGCGCGCTGGTCAGGCCGAAGATGGCGGCGCGATAGGGCGGATAGCGATCCGGCCACCAGCGCAGCGCGTCGCCGTTGCGCCACAGTCGCTGCAGCAGGCCATTGAGCGACTGGTTGGGGATGTAGGCCTCGCCGTGGCGACCCAGGTGGCTGAGCACCCCGAGATAGCCGCGGTGATCCTCGGGGCCATACAGCGTCAGCGACAGCAGAAGCCCGGCGACCACGACCGCCGCCAGCGCGCTCACGAAGCGCCACTGCCGGCGCAGCGCGCCCCAGCCCAGCAGCAGGCCGTACTGCGGCTTCCACAGGCAGATCACGCCCAGCAGCGCCCCCGCGGTGGCGCGCCGCCCGCCCAGCCAGCACGCCAGCGCGACCGCGAACAGCGCGTTGATCCAGCTCTGCAGCTGGCCCAGCGTGTAGGCCTTGACCACCGGGTAGAACAGCCCGGTCAGCGCGCACACCAGCGCGACCTGCGCCGCGCTGTGCGCCCAGCCGCGCGCGCCCGCGCCCGCGCCCGCGCCTGTGCCCGCACCCGCACCCGCGCCTGTGCCCGTGCCCGTGCCCGTACCCGTACCCGCGGGCGTCGCGTGCAGCAGGATCCACGCCGTCGCCAGCGCGGTCATCAGCACCATCACCAGCGAGACCCGGCGCAGCGCGCGCTCCATGGCGACGAAGTCGTCCGACACCACGGTGCGCGCCACCGTGATCACCGGCAGCGACGTCGCCGGGTAGATGAACTTGATGCGCTGGCGCCAGAACAGCTCGGCATACAGCGGCGTGGTCGACCCGCGCGCCAGCTCCTCGGCGAAGCTCATGGGGCCCCACGAGTCGATCCACACCCCGCCGCGCCCGAGCACCAGGCCGTCGACGCTCTCGTGCAGCACGGTGTGCTTCCAGCGCGTGCCGGCGGCCAGCAGGAGGCCCTGGATGGCCAGGTGCGCCGCCAGCACGCCACACAGGATGAAGGTCAGCCGGCGCACCGGCGCACCGCCCGCAGCGCCCGTCGTCGCCTCGACGCTCGCCATGCTACTGGGCGTCGAACGACGCGGTCAGCGTCGTGGAGGGATGGAACTGGTCGTCGATCATGCGCAGGCGCAGCGTGTAGCGGCCGGCCACCGGCGCCTTGACCTCGACCTCGAAGCGCAGCGTGGCGTCGGTCTGTCCGGCCACCACGTCCAGCAGCCTCCCGATGACCGGCACCATGGTCTGGTCGGGCAGCACCAGGTCACCGAGCAGCTCCTTGGGATCGCCGTCGTCGTCGTGGAAGGTCACCGCGCCGCTGACGGTGGCGCCGACCGCGACCGGCACCGTGGTGGTGACCAGCGTCAGGGCGCTGATGCTGGGCGGCGCGCCGCTCGGCGCATCGTCGCCACAGCCGCTGAGCCAGAGCAGCGCCAGCACCAGCGGCCCGGCGCGCCAGCCTCGGAAAACCCCCATCAACGGGAGGATATCACGCAGGCCGCCGCGTCACGGCGCGCAGGTGCCCGGCGCATCGGCGACCAGGCAGCTGAGGCCGCACGCGCACACGCTGGCCCCGACACAGCGTGGCGTCCCGCCGCGGCAGTCGCTGTCGACCCAGCACGAGCCGACCACCGGCGGGGCCAGACAGCGCCCCTCGGCGCCCGCGCTGCAGCTGCCCACGCCATAGCAGTCGAGGCCGACGTCACAGTCGGCCTGATCGAAGCAGCAGCCGGAGCGCGGCGCCATCACACACTCGTTGTTGCACTCGCCGCGATGGGCATGGCGGGCGCCGGCCAGCGCACGCCGGCACGGGTTGACGTAGGTGATGCCGTCGCAGCCGCACACCGGATCGAAGTCGTTGCTGCACGAGGTCGGGCGCTCGAAGCACAGCCCGACGGTGGCGGTACACGACATGAACTCGCAGATGCCGGCGTCGCCGCACCCGGGCGGGCAGGCGCGCGGCTCCTCGGCGTCGGGCAGCGCGGCGCGGTCGGCCAGCGCGGCGTCGCGGGCGCCGCCGTCGTCGTCGCCACAGCCCGCCACGCTGGCCAGCGCGGCCGTGGTCAGCGCGCAGGCCAGCGCGCCCAGCAGGTGCACGCGTGCGCTCACTTCGCCGGCGTCTCCGGCATCCAGGCGCTGATGCTGCGCCCCAGCTGGCGCGCACGCTGGCCCAGCACACGGTCGATCTCGGCCTGCTGCGCCGGCTTGCCCAGCGCGCGATAGCCGTCGCGCAGCTGCTCCAGCACCCAGCGATCCCACGGCGCGATCCCGCGCGCCTGCTCGAGGTGCGCCACCGCGCCGGCCACATCCTTGGCGCGCAGCGCCAGCACCGCCAGCGCGGTCTCGGCCTTGCCCGCCACCGGGCTGGCCGCCACCGCCGCCAGCAGGACCGGCCTGGCAGCCTGGTCCTGGTCGGTCAGCATCAGCTGGATGCCCTTGGCCTCCAGCGCGTCGGCGTCGTCGGGCGCGATGGCGATCAGGCGATCCAGCGCCTTGATGGCGTCGGCGTGCGACTCCGGCGGGCCGCTGGCCAGCAAGAGCCGCGCATAGCCGAGCAGCGCCAGGCGGTGATCGATGTCGGTGGCCAGCAGCGCCTCGTAGGTGCGCGCGGCGTTCCAGGGCTGGCCGATGGCCTCGAAGGCCTGCGCCAGCAGCACGTGCGCCTTGGGGACCCGGGGCCAGCTCTTCATGCCCTCCACCAGCAGGGTGGCGCCGCGGTCGAAGAGGCCGAACTCGGCGGCGGCGACGCCCTCGATGGCGCCGAGATCGTCGCCCGGGGTCGGGGTCTGTCCGACCAGGGTGGTGTACGCGACCATGCCCTTGGCCTTGTCGCCGCGCTCGCGGCGGGTCGGGGCGTCGGGGGCGCCCGGGGGCGCCGGGCGACGCTGGATCCAGTGGTCGGTCATGGTCAGCAGCTTGACGTCGGCCGGGGTGGCGCGGCGCATGTGGCAGCCGACGCAGTGGTCGGCGACCTTGGCGCGCTCGGCGGCGTCGCCAGTGCAGCTCTGCGCGGTGTGGCACTTCGCGCAGCCCTTGTCCCAGTCAGTCGACTTCTTGTCGAGAGAACTCGTATGTGGATCATGACAGGTCGTACAGGTCAGGGTGTCACGCGCGGCCTGGTAGCAGGCGCTGCGCACCAGCCGCTCGGAGTGGCCCAGCAGCGGGAAGCTGTCCTGGGGCGCCGGCTCCTCGACGTAGTAGTGGCGAAAGGCGTGCAGCGGCTCGCCGGGGCGGTAGCTGAAGACGTCGCGGCCGGCGCGCTCGGACGAGCGCCCCTCGAGGTGACACTGCGCGCACACGTCGAGCTGCTGCGCCACCGGCAGCCGCGCCGGGTTGACGATGTCGGCGACCGCGCCGGTCTCCGCATGGCGCGCGCCCGGGCCGTGACAGCGCTCGCAGCCGACGCCGGCGGGCAGCTCGCCCTGGAAGAACTCCAGCGTGCCGGCGCGGCGCAGCGGGGTGTCGCTGTGGCACGAGATGCACATGCCGGTGATGGGGCGCGAGAAGCGCGGGTTGCTGTCCTGGTAGCCAGGATCGAGGCCCCAGTGGCCGGCCTGCGGGTTGTAGTCGACGGGCACCTGCCAGACCCGACTGCCCTGCTGGAACGCGAAGGCGACGCCGTAGCTGCCCGCGCTCAGCGTCATCGTGATCGGCTTCACCAGCGAGTGCAGCCGGGTGCCGTCGGGGGCGTCGGCGAACTCCTCGACGAAGTAGCGCTCGCCGTCGCGAAACGGTCGGTACGAGTAGCCGCTCTGCCGCTGCACGACGATCTCGGCGCCGTCGAAGGCCTTGTGCAGCATGGCCTGATCGACCGCGGCCATCGGGCGCAGCCCGGTGCGCGCCATCGAGTGGCGCTGGTAGCTGGCCGCCAGCTTGGCGTGACAGGGCGTGCACGCGGCGCTGCCGACATAGCCGGGCGGGTGGCCGCTCGGGCTGGCGCTCTGCGTCGGCAGCGGGCGACTGAAGTCGGGCACCAGGGCGGGGTTCCACTGCAGCTTGGCCAGCGCGGCCACCGCGGGGCCGCGCGGCGTGGGCGGCGACGCCACCGGCCGGTGCGCGGCGGCGCGACGCTTGCGCAGCAACATGAAGCCGCCGATACCGGCGCCGGCCAGCACGGCGCCGGCCACGGCCAGCACGAGCCACTTGCGGCGCCCCGGCGGCGTGGTCAAGCGGCGTGTCTCGGGGCCATCAGCACCCAGGATACCCCAGCCCGCGCCTCACTTGCAGGTGCGGCTGACGCCGAGCACACAGGCGCGCTCGTCCAGCCGGGTGGCCTCGGCGGGGCTCTGCACCACGCCGCGACCGTGGCGGTACAGCTCGGCCAGCTGGGCGCAGGCCAGGCCGTCGGCGTCGACGCCGGCCCCTTCGGAGGCGGGCTCGCAGCGCGCCAGGTAGCCCTCGGCGGCGAGGCGGTACAGCTCGGCGGCGCGCGCCGGGTTGGCGCGACCGTCGAGCCCTGACTCCGCGCGGGCGCCGAGATCGCGGCACACGTCGGGGTGGGCCGCGTCGCACTGACCGCTGACGCCGCGCACCTGCTGGCCGCCGCCCCCGCAGGCGGCGAGGCCGGCGAGGCCGGCGAGCAGCAGCGTCGCCGTCATCCGCATCCGCATCCGCATCCGCATCGGCTGCGGCCGCGGTCGCAGCCGGCGCAGCCACCTCACGTCAGCTGCCCGAGCTGGTAGGTGCGCGCATAGCCGCGCGTCAGGTTGGCGATCTCGACCGCGACCATGCCGCCGGGCTGGTAGGTGTAGGTCTCGGCGATCTCCTCGCCCGCCAGCGCGCTGCTGCGCTCCACTGGCAGGCCGCCGAGGTCGCGCCCCAGCAGCGCGGGGTCGTAAGGGAAGCGAATCTCGGCCCACGGCGTCAGATCGCGGGCGGGCTGGCCGCCGGCGCCGAGGCCGCCGCACTCCAGGAAGCGCAGGTGGCCGATGGTGTGCTCGGGGTGGTAGACGCGGCGCACCGTGATGGGCCCGGCGGCCCCGCCCAGGGTGTCCTTGCCCAGGATGGCGTCGAAGACCTTGTCGCGGCCGGCGTCGCCCTCGCGCCAGACCCCGAAGTGGCGCGTCACGGCCTCGCGCACCAGCAGGCCGGCGGCGGGATCGGCGGCCACCGCCAGGCCGACCGCGGTGGCGGCGTGCGGCTGCGGCGCCAGCTGCAGCTTGCGCCCGAAGCGCGCGCGCAGCGCCTGCGCCACCGGCGGGAAGGCGACCGCGCCGCCGACCAGGTACAGGCCACCGAGCTGGCGCCCGTCCTCGGGATCGATGCCGCGCTCCGCCAGACGCGCGAACAGCTGCTCGGTCAGCGTGATGCTGCGCTCGATCAGCGGGGCGCAGCGGGCGTAGACGTCGGCGGTGGCCAGCGTGACCGCGGGCGCGCCGGGCAGCGCGGCGCCGAGGTCGACCAGCACGCGACGCGTGGTCGGGCGCAGCCCCTCCTTGGCGGCGCGCGCCAGCTCCTGCGCGGCGGCCAGCGCGCCGGGGGCCAGGCTCGCGCGCGTCAGGCCGGCCTCGGCCAGCGCGGCGTCGAGCAGCGCGTCGTCGAAGTCGTCGCCGCCCAGGCGACCGATGCCCTCGCTGGCGATCAGCTCGAAGCTGCGCCCGTCGAGCGACACCGCCGAGGTGTCGAAGGTGCCGCCGCCGAGATCGTAGACCACGACATAGCGCTTGGGGCTGCGCTTGCCCAGGCCGCCGAGGTGGTTGTGCGCGAACTCGATGGCCGCCGCGGTGGGCTCGTTGACCATGCCGAGGACGCGGAAGCCGGCGCGATGGAAGGCCTCCAGCGTGAGGTAGCGCTGCCGCGAGCTGGCGTTGGCGGGCACCGCGATCATGGCCTCCAGCGGGCCGTCGTCGGCCGGCAGCTCCAGCGTCGAGCGCTCGAAGAGATCCGCGCGCAGCTGGCGCAGGAAGCCGGTGTAGAGCTCGAGCGCGCTGGCGCCGAGACCTGGCACCAGATCATCGGGGCCGAGGCCACTGATGGCGCGCTTGAGCGAGCGCAGGCTGTCGGGCGCGCCGGCGGCCAGCGCGCGTGCCGCGGCCCAGCCATGGCAGAGCTCGCCGCTGGCGGGGTCGCGCGCGACGATGCCGGGCAGGTGGTCCTTGAACTCGCCCTGGTCGTCGAAGCTGGCCAGCGCATAGCGGCCGTCGAGGGCGGCGGCCACCAGGGTGCGTGTCGTGCCGAGATCGATGCCGAGTCGCATGGGCTCATTGTCGGCCGGGTGCGGCAGGGGGCAAGAAAGCATTTTGCCGTGACGGGGACCCCCTGACCGGGGCAGGCAGGTGCGCTAGGCTTCAGGGGTGCGCTGGTTGGTCGCCGCCGGGCTGGGAGTCATGATCGGGTTCGGCGCGACCGCGTGCGAGCAGAGCAAGGCCGCGCCCGCGGCCGGGGCTGCGCCGGCGCCGCCGACCGCGGCCGAGCGCGAGCAGTACGATCGCTACCGGCGCCCCGAGCTGCTGCTGGCCGCGCTGGAGCTGCGCCCGGGGGCCGTGGTGGCCGACGTCGGCGCTGGCCGCGGCTACCTGACGCAGCGGCTGGCGCTCGCGGTCGGCGCTGGCGGCAAGGTGGTCGCGACCGACATCGACGCCGCGGCGCTGGCGGCCATCGCGCCGGCCGGCCCCGGCGCCGCCCCGGTCGAGACCCGGCTGGTGCAGCCCGCCGACCCCGGCCTCGAGCCGGCCAGCTATGATCTGATCTTGCTCGCCGAGGTCGACCACCTGCTGCCCGAGCGCGCGGCGTACCTGCGCCGCCTGGCGTCGGCGCTGGCCCCGGGCGGGCGCATCGCGGTCAGCAACCGGCCGCTGTACCGGGCCCCGCTGCTGGAGGCCGCGGGGCGCGCGGGCCTCGGCGTGGCCAGCGAATCGCGCGCGCTGCCCGCACACTTCCTCGTGCTCTTGACCCCGGAGACGCCATGAAGCGCATCGCCCTGCTGTCCGCCGTCGCCGTGCTGGCGCTGGCCGGCTGCCCGTCGGACCCCGCGCCGTCGAACCCCGAGCAGCTCTGGCTGACGCTCGACGGCTCGGAGCTGCGCATCAAGCTGGTCCCGGTCGAACCCAACCCGTTTTGAGGCCCCGGAGTGGGGGTCGGTGACTCCCTCGAGGCACGCTTCACCCTGCGCGGGCCCATCGCCGCGGGGACGTGGCACCTCGTGGGCGACGGCATCACGTTCCAGCCCGCCGACATCCAGTTCGACGTGCTGTGGCGCCGCGCCGCCGTCGCCGACGTCGTGCTGGCGACCTGGCAGCACCACTTCGACCCGCCCGCGACCGGCTTCGACGCCATCGCCTACGAGGCCGACGCCCCCGGCCTGGCGGCCGCCGCGCGGGCCGGCGACGAGCTGGTGCTGAGGTTCACCGCGCTGGGCACCCGCACCGACGGCCGCCCGGTCTGGATCCCCAACGGCGACGGCCGCCAGGCCAAGGGCCGGATTCCGTCCATCACGCTGCCGCGCTGACCTGGCAGTGCAGCGCAGCGCGGGCGCGCGCGCGAGGGGCGCGGGCGTCGAGGCTGGCGTCGTCGATCATGACGCCAGCATGTGACGGTTCGAGTACCATGCCGCCATGCCTGCTCTGACGTTTCGCGACTTCGCCGGTGCAATCATGGGTGGCAACACGGCGCGCGCCGCCGAGGTCCTCGAGGAGCTGCTCGACCTCGACGGCGAGCCCGCGGTGGCCGCGGCGACCCACTTCCAGAAGAGCATGGGCGCCGATCCCGCGTTCATGGGCAAGGCCATGGGGCTGCGCACCGCGGTGACCACGGGCACCGACGAGCAGATCAGCGCCCTCCTGGTCGACTGCTTCGGCCTCGGCGAGGGCACCCTGGGCCCCGCGGTGGCGTCGCTGCGCAAGCTGTACCCGGCCTGAGCCCCGGCCTGGCTGGGCCCGCGCGGGCTCGGCTGGTCTCGAAAAGCTGACGTAGGCTCCGGTTTTTCGCGTACCCCGGCGTGGAACTCCGCGGGAGTGCTGGCGCGGCCTCCGGCACACGGCCTGCAGACCGCGGCGCTCATGCTGCGCTTTGCGAGTCTGGGTGCCGTGCTCCTGCTGGCTTCTTGTGGCGTCGGTGCCGGCGACGCTGGCGATGGCGATGGCGGCAGCGACGCTGCCGGCCCGGGCGTCGACGCGGGCAGCTGGCTCGACGCCGCCCCCACGGTCGACGCGACGCCGCCGCAGTTCACCTGCAGCACGCTCCCCGTCGGCGCTGCCACCGTCGACCTGCCCGCGCTGCACGGCGCCCTGGTGCGCGAGCAGTGGGCGCGCGGACGCACCGGCACCAACGGCGAGGTCGGCACCGACGCGCTGTACCTGCGCAGCATCCGCGCCGCGCTCGATCCGGGCGCCGCCGATCCCGGCGTCGCGACCGTGGGCTGGCTGGTCGGCCTCGACGCCGCGACGTTCGACGCCAGCGAGCTGACGGTGTCGAACGCGCCGGCCGACTGGGCCAGCGCGCAGTCGGCGTCGCTGGTCGTGCTGCGCAGCCAGGTCGGCGGCACGGCGACCCGCTTCGCCCGCCCCGCGGTCAGCGCCTCGCTGCAGCGCGAGGCCACCGGGTGGCAGCTCGTGTCCCTGGTCATCTGGCCCAGCGTGTCGCTGGCGACGCCCGCCGAGGTCGCCGCGCTGGCGGCGTGCAGCACCGACACGCCGCCGGCCGAGGACGCCGTGCGCGCCCACCGCTTCGAGGGGCTGCGCTTCCGCGGCTGCGGCATGGTCGGCAGCTACGCCTACACCCCGGCCACTGGCGACGTCGTCGACTGGAGGTCGCCGGTGACCTGGGAGGCGCTCGACGACGCCGGGACCTGGCGCGGCGCGCCCACGCGCTGGCGCCTCAGCCGCCCGGCCACGCTGACCATCGCGCCGGCCAACTACTTCCCCGACATCGCCGAGGCCGACTGTCTGTGCGGCGACAGCGCGGGCTACGAGCTGACCGTCGACATCGTGACCGGCGTGGTGCTGCGCTACCGGCCCGGGATCAACTGCGTGGTGTGCTGACGCGGGCCGCGGCTACTCGCCGTGCTCGGTCGGCCAGTCGATGGCGCCCGCGACCTTGGCCAGCGCCGCGCAGTCGCCCTCGGGGACCGCCGCCAGCGCGCCCACCTCCTCGCCGGTCAGATCGTCGCTGTAGGTCAGCTCCTGGTAGGCGTCGACGTCGTCGGGGATCGGCGCGTGGTAGAGATCACTCGCCATCTCGCTGCACGCGTAGTCCACGTCCTTGGTCAGCGTGACGATGGCGTCGCGGCTCTCCAGCGCCTTGAACGCCGCGTGCTTGCTGCACGCCTTGACCCGGGCCAGCGTCGCCTCGCAGCTGGCCTCGTAGGCCGGGCGCGCCATCCGGTTCGCGGGCACCGCGCAGTCGCCAGCGCAGAGCTGGTCCGGGCTCGGCGAACCGGCGACCTTGGCGACCTCGACCTCCACCGGCGCGGGTGACGCCACCGGACCAGGGCTGACCGTGGCGGGTGCCGCGCTGGGCGCCGCCGACACCACCGGCGAGGTCGCCGGCGCGGCGTCGCGCTTCTTCTTGGCGCAGCCCAGCCCGACCACCCCGGCGCCGAGCCCCACCACCATCACCATGCCCACGAACTTTGCTCCGACTCGCATGCCTGCCTCCAATCGGCACACGCATAGCGCAACCCCGGAGCAGCGAGGCGCCAGAAGCCGAACCGAACGCGCCAGCTGGCCGCTACTTCTTCGGGATCGGCGGCGGCCCCTTGCGCAGGGCGGCGACGCTCTCGCTGAAGTCCATGTCGATGTCGATCGACAGCACCAGGTCGGAGTAGGCGTCCTCGGCCACGCCCAGGGCGCGCGCCACGTCGTGCAGATAGGCGTCCTCGTCGAGGTCGACCTCGCCGTCGGCGTCGCGCACCGCGGCCACCAGCTCGAGCAGCTTGCGCTTGCTGTCGGCGGGATCACCGACGAAGTCGGCCGCCGCCTGCTTGACGTCGAAGCTGGCGATCTTGAAGCTCTCGATGCGCTCGTCGACCGCCTCGGGCAGCTCGTCGGCCTTGAGCCAGCCGCGCAGCAGCTTGCGCAGCGCGGCCTCCTCGTCGCCCTTGTGCACGCCGTCGGCGTGCGAGGCGCCGAGCAGCAGATCGGTGATGGCGAGGATGCGATCGGGGGAGGTCGTCATGACCCGCCCAGGGTACCACCAGCGCTGGCGGGCGTCGCCCGGTGGGGCGCCGCGTCAGGCCGGGCGGTCGACGTGGCCGTCGGCGTGGCGAGCGAAGCGGGTCGCCTCGCGGCCGTGCACCGGGTCGCTGCTCGGCCACGGCCAGCCGCCGAACTGGGTGCGCCGGTAGTCGGCCCAGGCCTGCTCGAGCTCGGCGCGGGTGTTCATCACGAAGGGGCCGTGCTGGGCCACCGGCTCGCCGATGGGGCGGCCCTGCAGGAGCAGCAGCTCGGCGCCGTCAGGGCCGGCGACCAGATCGACCGCGCGGGCGTCGCGCAGCTCCAGCTGGTGGCGCTTCGGGATGTCGGTGCTGGCGACGCGCAGGCCGCTGCCGGCGAAGGCGTACAGCGTGCGCAGGGTGCCGCGCGCGGCGGCGGGCAGGGTGAAGCGCGCGCCAGGCGCGAGCTTCAGCGTCCAGATGGCGACGTCGCTGTCGTCCTGGGCGGCCCAGGACGCTGGCGGCGGGGCGGGCGCGCGCAGGTCGCCGAGACGGCCGGCGACGATGGTGAGCTCGGTGGTACGGCCGGCGCGGTCGCGCACGGTCTGGCGCGGGATGCTGGCGCTCCACAGCATCGAGAAGCGCGGGGCGACCATCTTGCGGGCCGCCGGCAGGTTGAGCCAGATCTGGAACAGCTCCAGGGGATTTTCGCGATCGCGCGCCAGCAGCGGGAACATCTCGGCGTGCTGGATGCCGGCCCCCGCGGTCAGCCACTGCACGTCGCCGCCGCCGTAGCGCGCCGCCGCGCCCAGCGAGTCGGCGTGATCGAGCAGACCGCGCCGCACCACGGTCACGGTCTCGAAGCCACGATGGGGATGCTGCGGGAAGCCGGGCACCACCTCACCGTGGTACATGCGCCAGCCGCCCTCGCCGAGGCCGGCGAAGTCGGCGCCGAGGTTGCGCCCCGCCAGCGAGGCCGCGGGCCCCAGCTGGTCGTTGCCGGCGGGGTAGTGATCGTCGTGGTGGACGCAGAACAGGAAGGGATCGCGGGTGCGCCACTGTGGGCCGAGCGGGGTGATGGCCTCGATGGCGCCGCGCACCGGAGCGCCGGAGGAGGAGGTGGTGCGCTCGGCGCAGGCGGCCGCCGCGCTGGCGCTGGCGGCGGCGAGGACCTTCAGGGCGCCTCGGCGGGTGATGTCCTTCACCCCCAGAGGTTAAACCAGATCACTTCCACCAGGTGCAGCGGTTGTTGACGCCGCCGCAGCTGACGAGGGGCTGTCAGCTGCGCTCGCCGCCCCGCCTCACCCCTGGCGTCACGGTGCTGGCCGCCGGCCCCTCCACCACATGGCTGGGCCAGGCCCTGGCCGGGCTGCTATAGTGAAAATCACTATGGCGCGGAGCACCGCCACGCGGAAGGCCACCAGGAGCAAGGGACCCGTCAGCGTGCCGTTCCCTGCGGAGCTGCGCCGGCGCACCGAGTCCTTCGCCCGGCAGCACAACCTGCAGCTCGCGACCGCCGTGCGCTTGCTGGTCACCGAGCGGCTGGCCGAGCTGGAAGACGACTCCAAGCTGTCCCGTGTGGAGGAGTGGCAGCGCGCTGCGGCCTGGGCGACCTGGGAGCAGCTGCAAAGCGGTACGGGAGCGGTCGCGCCACGACGCCAGCTCGAGCAGATCTTCACGCGGGCCCGCCGGGCACAGGCCAGAGCGGCCAAGCCGCGCTGAGATGGCGCGGGACATCGTGCTGGCGGCGGACTTCGTGAAGGACGTGACGGCTCACGTTCGCTGGCTGACAGCTCGCCGCGAGTGGTCGCGCATCGAGGGGCTCGAGCGGGGCCTGGCGGAGGTCGAGAAGCAGCTGGCCTGGCTGCCTGCCTGCGGGGTCATCATGCAGCGCGAGGGCGGCGCGGTGCTGCGCAAGGTGATCCTGCGCAAGCTGCCGATGGCGGTCTGGTACGGCTACCTCGAGGCCGACGCTGACGCGGCGATCCACCTGCTGCGCCTCTTCCACGTTCGCCAATCGACGCCCACGCCCGACCTCAGGACCTGGCGACCGCGCCGCCGCTGACCGGCGGCGACGTCGGCGCACTAGCGCGTGCGAACCGTCTTGCTGTCGCGCGCCAGGGTGGCGCGGATGGTGTGTGACGCCTGCCAGCCCAGATCCTTGGCGTCGGTGGTGGTGCCCTTGATGACCAGCTCGAGCCCGTCCCCGACCAGCCGCGCCTGCACCGTGATCTGGCTGACCAGCCCCTTGCCCTCGACCACGCGCAGCTTGCTGGTCATGGCGCCGCCCTCGCCCTCGGTCATGGTCAGCGTCTGGGCGCGGTTGCCGCGCGCTGACACCGTGAGCTGCAGGACCCCCGCCTTGCGCGCCGCGATCACCGTGATCGGGATCTTGATGTCGACCGCCTTGCCGTTGAGCACGCTGTGCGCGGCGCCGGTGCCGTGCCACAGCCCGACCCAGCCGTCGCCCGCGGTCGCTGGCGCGCCGGCATCGGCCACCCCGCCATCGACCTCCTGCTCGCCGAGGACCAGGGCGATCCGGGTCCGGGTCTCCCGGGTCATGGTCACCGTCTCCGAGGCCGGCTTGCCGCCATCGCTCGGCGTCGCCGTCACGGTGTAGATGCCCTCGGGCAGGAAGGCCGAGAACGAGCCGCTGATGTTGCGTGAGTCGAGGCTCTTGCTGAGGCCTTCGCCGACGATGGTGATGGGCACCTTGACGCCGTTCTTCGTCGTCGCCGAGGTGACCCAGCCCAGCAGCAGGCCCTGCGTCTTCCAGCGCTGGTACTCGGGTTCGTTGTCATAGCCCGGGATCCAGGTCCGGGTCGGGTCCTTGTCGCGCCCGAACGGGTGCGTCAGCATGCGCCAGCTGTTGCCGCTGTTGCGCCAGCCCCCGGCGTGCTCGGCGCGCACCGCGATGCCGGTCCACGAGTCGACCATCCAGGCGTCGGGGCCCCAGGTCGACAGATCGCCCGAGTCGGCGCTCTCGACCACGCCGATGGCGGTGAAGGCGTGTCCGGGGCGCTCCAGCATGCGCGCCGGGATGCCGGCCGACTTGAAGATGAAGTAGGTCAGCGCCGAGTTCTCCGCGCAGTGGCCGTAGCGGTTGCCCCAGGCCCAGCGCGCGTAGCTCTCGTAGGCGCGGCCCGGGATGACCTCGATGCGCTCGCGGTTGCGATCGAAGTTCTCCCACATGTCGTCCATGGTCGAGTCACGGCGCACGAAGCCCCACGAGCGCGCGAAGCCGCCCTCCATGCTGTTGCCGTTGGTGATGCGGCGATCGGCCACGCCGACCACGTACTGCGCCAGCTCGCGGTTCGACGCCCCGGCCGCCTTCATGCGGCGCACCTCGGCGACCACGTCGTCGAGGCTCTCGGGATCGCCGGCCAGCGCGCGGCGCGGCGCGACCAGCAGCAGCAGCGCCCCCAGCAGCAGCACGCTGGTGCTCCGACCGAGAGACATTGATGCGGATCTGTATGCGCCGCACGGCGGCGCCGGCCAGGAGTCTGGCCGTGAGCGGAGTGGGGCCCCGACGGCTTTGCCGGCGGGGCGAGGGCGCAGCCCTCGTCGTGATCGACCAGGGCCCAGACCGGAGCAGAATGCTCCGGTCAAAGCACTAGCGCGCATCGGCGAGCTCCTTCAGGCGCGCCAGCGACGCCGGCGACAGCCCCAGGGCGTCGAGCTCGCCCAGCGAGGTCAGTGGCCCCGCGGTCATGCGGTGCTCGACCACGCGCCAGGCGTCGGCCCGGTCGGGCAGCACGGTCGCCACCTCGCCGGCGCCGGCCGAGGCCAGGTGCAGGCGCGCGGGCGCCGCCACCGGGGCGGCCTCGACGGTGGCCCAGAACGGCGTGCCGCCCGTGCTGGGCAGCTCGTCGGGAGCATAGGCCTGCCCGGTGATGCTGCGCCCGTCGCTGGCGAAGATGCCGTCATACAGCCGCACCAGCTGCTCGGCGTCGTCGAGCAGCGCCATGGTCACGCGCGGGCCGTGGACCTCGATCATCATGGCGCCGGCGTGCGCGGGGGCGCCGCCGCGCTGCCAGCTCTGGTGGCGGAACCGGGTCACGCCATCGCCGGCGTCGCTGGGCGACTCGAGCAGGAAGTCCAGCCCGCCGAGCAGGCTGCCGTGCCAGGCCACCCCGAGCGGCGTCGGCGTGTGCGGCACCTCGATGATGTCCTCGGGTCCCGGCGGGCGCGAGGTCACCACGGTGGGCTGCGACGGCCGGTACACCGCGACGCTGGCGTCGCCGGCGCCGGCGCCGGCAGCGTCCTTCGCCTTGCGCGACTGCAGCACGAACGCGGTCACCCCGGCGCCCAGCCCGACCAGCACCAGCGCCCCGATCACCCTGGGTGCGCGCGAGCCCCGGCGTCGCGGCGTGCGTGTGCGCGCGCCGCCCCCGGCGCCACCCGCCTCGACCTCGGCCGCCTTCAGCGCCTGCGCCGACACCGTCTCGGCGAACTGCGGCAAGGACACCGTCTCGCCGGGATCCAGCTCGTCCACGAACTCCAGCTTGGTGCTGCCCAGCTGCACCACATCGCCGTGGCGCAGCTGCTGCCTTTGCACGCGCTTGCCGTTGACGAAGACGCCATTCTCGCCGCCGTTGTCGACGACCTCCCAGCCGCGCGCGTTGCGCGCGATGCGCGCGTGATAGCGCGACACCCCGGGATCCGGGAGGGGCAGCACGTTGTCCGCCCCGCGCCCGAGCGAGATGGTCTCGCGATCGAACGCCCAGGCGCCCCCCGGCCACCTCAAGCCCGCCATCACCCCATTCTAGGGCGAATCAGCGACGAATCACCCGCGAATCAACGCGCGACGCAGCTGTCGGTCGCCAGCCGCTGCCGGGTCGCGATGGCCGCCGCGGTGCCGCCGCGTCCGGCCGCCGCCAGCAGCAGCGACTCCGCCGCGGCGCCGGTGACGGTGGCCTTGCAGAAGTGGGAGAGCACCAGCTCGAGGCGACGCTCGGCCTCGGCCCACTGGCGATGGCGCAGCACCACCAGCGCCGCGCGCAGCGCCATCCCGGCGCCGCGCTCGTCGGCGGGCAGCGCCAGGCAGGCGTCGGCGGCGCTGACCAGCTCGGCCCACTGCGCCGGCAGCGGCAGCGCCGGCGTGCTGACGACCGCCCCGGAGCTGGCCAGCACCGGCATGCCCGGGTCGACCAGCTTGCCGGCCTCGACGTCGAGCACCGCGGCCAGCGACAGCGCCTCGACCGTGCTGTAGCAGGCCTCGGCGCGGCGCTTCTCGGGGCCGCCGGTGAAGACGGCGCGGTAGTCGGCCACCGAGGCGGCATAGCCACCGCTCCAGAACAGCGCCTCGGCGCGGAAGAAGCGCGTCTCGCCGCGCTCGGGGGCGCTGGCGGGGGCGGCCGCCAGCCAGCGCGCGTACAGCTCGGCGGCCTCGACATAGGCGGCGTCGGCCTCCTTCATGTCGCCGGGATCACCGCCGTGGCGCAGCCGTTGTGCCTCGGCGTGGCGCGCCAGCGCGGACTCGCGCAGCGTCGCCAGCTCGGCCGGCGACAGCCGCACGGTGACCGGTGGCGGCGCGGCCCGAGCGTCAGCCGGGCGCGCGGCCTCGTCGCGCCCGACCCGGGTGCAGCTCACCAGCAGCAGCAGGGCGCTGACGCCAGCCGAAACCCCGGCCCGCCGCGCACCTCGCCGCCGCTGCATCGCGGCGCGCGCTCAGCCGAGCTGGGTCAGCATGGTCTCGGCGTTGGAGACCTCGAACTTGCCGGCCTCCTCGACGTTGACCTGCTTGACCACGCCGTTGTCGACCAGCATCGAGAAGCGGCGCACGCGGGTGCCCATGCCCGGGATGTCGGTCTCCAGGCCCAGCTTCTTCGCCAGCTCGGCGCTGCCGTCGCCCAGCATGCGGATCTTGCCGATGGCGTGCTGGTCCTTGCCCCAGGCCGCCATGACGAAGCCGTCGTTGACCGCCACGCACCAGACCTCGTCGACACCCTTGCCGCGCAGGGCGTCCAGGTTGGCCAGGTAGCCCGGCACGTGCTTGCCCGAGCAGGTCGGCGTGTAGGCGCCGGGCAGGCCGAAGATGACCACCTTCTTGCCCTTGGCCATCTCGGCCGCGCTGAGCTTCTTGGGCGGCAGCGGGCAGGCGTCACCGAACTCGGTGGTCTCGGTCAGGGTCGCATCGGGGAGCGCATCACCAATCTTGATCATGCCGGGAAGCTAGCAGATCTCGGGCGCGTCTACAGCCAGTAGTCGCCCAGCACGAAGGCCCAGGTGGCCTTGATCCAGTCCAGCACCGACAGCGCGCGGAAGCGCGCCAGGGTGATGCGCTGGGCCCGATCGGGCGCGATGTCGGTGTCGTACATGGCGTCGAAGGCCTGGCGCAGCGCGGGGTCGTCGATGACCACGACGTCCTCGCTGTTGTGCTCGGCCGACTGGGCGTCGAGGTTGGCGGAGCCGATGATGACCGGGCCGCAGGTGCCGAACGAGGCCACCTTGGAGTGCAGCGTGGTCTCGCCGAGGTCGGGGCGCGGGCGGCGCTCGAACAGCGCCACCACGGCGTCCTCGCGCAGCATGGCGTAGAAGGCGAAGCGGCTGGCGTCGACCAGGACGCCGATGTCGGAGGTCTCGGGCGAGTTGGTCAGCACCGCCAGGCGGGTGCCGCGGTGCATGGCGCGGTACAGGGCGCGGCGCACCAGCCGGCTGGGCGCGAAGTAGGCGCTCTCCAGGCGCACCACGGCGCCGCGCGGGGTGGCGTCGATCAGCGTGGCGTACAGCTTCTCGATGGCGCGCCGCAGCGACAGCGAGGGCTGGTTCCACACGAAGCGCACCCGCGCGCTGCCGGCGACGGGCTGCGCCACGGTCCAGCGCGCGCGCCAGGCCGGATCGACCGGGTGGCCGGTGTGGTGCGCCATGACGTCGAAGAAGCGCGTCACCAGCTCGGGCAGCACCGGGCCGACGAGCTCGACGTCGGTGTCGCGCCAGCCCCGCCGCCTTGACAGCTTGTCAATCAAACGGGTGCCGCCATACGCATATTCGCTGGCCACGTTCATGCCGCCCACGATGGCGCGCAGGCTGACCTGGCCGTCGGGGCCGACCCGCCCGGTCAGCCAGTACTTCTCGTGGTCGCTGTGGTTGAGGATGGCCAGCGAGCCGGCGGCGCGCTCCAGGGCGGCGTGCGGATCGCGGAACAGGCGCACGAGGTTGTCGCGCCACTCCTGCAGCTGCAGCGCGCGCGTGGGCGGGTTGGTCGGCACCACGATGACGCCGGCGTCACGCAGGCCGCGCATGATGTCGTGCTCGCCCAGCGGGCGCTCGAGATCGCCGTTGGCGGCCAGCTCGCGCAGGGGGGCGCCGCCGGCCGAGCCCTTGACGTCGTACTGCACGATCACCAGGGCGCCGGCGCGCGCGCGCTCGGCCAGCAGCGCGGCCAGGCGGCGACCGACCTCGTCGTCGGCGAAGACGAAGGTCTTGACCAGGATGAGGTCGGCCCCGGTGGCGTTGGCGATGCGGCGCGCGAACGAGCTTCGGCCGTTGACCAGCAGCTCGGCGCTGTTGCCCTCGCGCACGCGCGACCCGGTGCGCAGGTCGAGGTTGGCCTGCAACCGCGGATCGGCGAAGGCGGCGCAGTCGGAGGCCGGCCCCAGGCGCGGATCCAGCGCTGACGCCGCGCGGCCGTGGCCGGGGCCACAGCCGGCGGGCAGGGTGGCGAGGCTGAGGGCGGTCGCGAGGGCGGTCGCGAGGGCGGCGGCGCGGGCCAGGGCGGTCACGGCTCCAGGCTACACCGGCTGTGTCTGCCGCGCGCGCCCGAGCTGTGGCCCTGACGATTCGTCATCCCGTCAATCCCGTCACACCTCGGCTGTTCCGGATTGCATCGAGGCCCGGCTCCTCCGTTGGCCGGCGCTCGCAGCGCCTGAAGCCCTCCCGGGCGCGGCGGACAGGTGCGCTTCAGGTCCGGCGGCCGAGGAGGGTGGGTGCCTCGGGCGACGGGCTCCGCGGCGGCGGCCTCTGGAGGAGGCCGCTCTTCGCCGCTGCGCTGCCGCGGCCGCGCTTCGCGACAGAGCCGGCGGCGCCTCGTGCTGCTGCCCGCCTCAGGCGGGCGCCGCCTCGCCGGCCGGCGCCGGAGCCACGCCGTAGACTGCTCCGTTCGCATGGTGAAGACCAAACCCACGCGGGTATCGGGTGATGATCAGCCGGTCCTCGTGCACCGCGTGGTGGTCAGTCAGTCTGTCACCGTCCGCGGCTGCCAGACTGAGCCGTCCACGAACCGTGACAGCTGTGGCTGGCGGTCGCGCGCCCGGCAGGGCAGGCTGCGGCCATGCTGAGGTTCCGCATCGTCAACGTGTTCGCCATCGAGGGTGCGCCGCTGTCGGGCAATCCGCTGTGTGTGTTCGAGGACGGCGACGGCCTGGATGACGCCACCATGCAGGCGCTGGCGCTGCAGCTCAACCTGTCGGAGACCACGTTCCTGACCGCGCCGGGGGCGACCGGCGCCAGCGCTGGCGTGCGCATCTTCACGCCCAGCTACGAGATGCCGTTCGCGGGCCACCCCACGCTGGGCAGCGCACATGTGCTGCGCGCGCTGGGCCGGGCCGGCGACCGGCTGACCCTGGCGATGAAGGCCGGCGTCATCCCGGTCAGCGCGGTGGGCGACGTGTGGACGCTGG
This sequence comes from Deltaproteobacteria bacterium, assembly GCA_020853705.1. GTDB lineage: Bacteria > Myxococcota_A > Polyangia > Haliangiales > JADYYK01 > JADYYK01. Next base: position 7,095 of record JADYYK010000001.1, on the reverse strand, counting down.
TGGCCAACCCGCCGCGTGCCGGGCGGCCGGCGGCCGCGCGCGCCGACCTGGCCGCGATGCTGGGGCTGGCCGAGGCCGATGTCGGCGCGACGCCACGCTGGGTCGACACCGGCAGCGAGCAGCTGATCATCCCGTTGACCTCGGTCGACGCCGTGCGCCGGGCGGTGTGCGACCCCTCGCTGCTGCTGCGCCACGGCGCTCTACGCCCCGAGCGCTGCCTGGCGCAGATCTTCGCGCCGCGCGACGACGGCGAGCTCGAGGTGCGCTTCTTCTTCCTGAAGGGTAACTCGGTGGTGGAGGACCCCGCGACAGGCTCGGCGTGCGCCAACCTGGGCGGCTGGTACTTGCTGGAGGGCGCCGCGCTGCCGCTGCGCCGGGTGCTGCACCAGGGCGCCGCGGTGGGACGGCCGTCGCGCCTGGAGCTGGAGGTCGGTGGCGACGGCGTGATCCGGGTGTCGGGTCGGGTCATCGCGCTGGCGACGGGGGAGATGCCAGAATTCGGCCCCGCGGCGCCACCGGCATAGACTTGTCCCATGCGCCGTCTGGCCCTTGTGCTGCTGCTCCCGAGCGCATTGACCCATGCGACCCCGAGCACGAGCACGAGCACGATCCCGAGCACGAGTACGAGCACGAGCACGATCCCGAGCACGAGCACGATCCCGAGCACGAGCACGAGCCCGAGCCCGAGCCCGAGCCCGAGCCCGAGCACCGAGACCTATCGCGGCTGGGTCGTCCCCGAGCTGATCCTGGCCATGGCCGAGCGCCCGGTGCAGCGCATGATCAAGCGCTACAGCCGTTCCCAGCCGGTCTACCACCTCGCCCTCGCCGACGGCCTCGAGGTCGCCTTCCGCCCCAGCGGCCTGCCCTATCCCGATCTGTGGCGCTTCGAGCTGGCGTCCTACCACCTGGCGCGCCTGCTCGGCCTGGCCGACCGCGTGCCCCCGGTGACCACGCGCACGGTGCCGCGCTCCGCGCTCGACGTCTCACCGCGCGCGCAGCTCTTGCCGGCGCCCGGCGTCCGCGATCACGTGCACGGCGCCGTGGTCGCCTGGCTGCCCACGTTGACCCCGACCGGCCTCGCCGGCGCTCGCGGCCGCGCGCGCTGGCAGCGCTGGCTCGACCAGCGCCGCCCCGCGCCCAGCGGCGCCGACGCCACCCGCGCCGAGCAGGTGTCCTCCCTGGTCGTCTTCGACTACCTGCACGCCAACACCGACCGCTGGGACAACGGCCCCAACCTGATGGCCGACGAGCACGGCGACCTGGTCTACCGCGACAACAGCGACACCTGGACCCTGTCTCGCCTGGCCAACCTCGAGCTCAACGCCGCCGAGCTGGCCGCCACCCAGCGCTTCTCGCGCACCCTGGTCACCGCCCTGCGCCAGACCGACGCCAGCGCTCTCGCCACCACCCTCGAACCCCACGGCAAACCACGGTCACCTATCTTGACACGCCGTCAACTCCGCCGGTTCGACCAGCGCCGCAAGCGCGTCCTCGCCCACATCGACCGCCTCATCCGCCGCCACGGCGAGGCCGCCGTCCTGCCCTGGCCGTGAGCCGGCCGCGCGCGGTAAAGTGCGCGCAACTCACCCCGGGAGCGGGCGCGCATGCGGCATCAGTGGATGGCGGTTGCTGTGGTGGTGGCGCTGGTCGGCAGCGCGGGCGTCACGCGGGCGCAGGACACCGACGTCGAGCTGCAGCGCGATGAGGCCGCCGGGCTGATGCAGCAGCAGCGCTTCGCCGAGGCCGGCGCGCTGTACCATGGCCTGTTCGAGCGCACCAAGCAGAGCGGCTTCCTGTACCAGAGCGCCGTTGCCTACGAGCAGGCCGATGATCGCTCCCGCGCGCTGGCGCTGTACCAGCAGTATCTCGCCGTCGAGCCCGGCGGCGAGCACAGCCAGCAGGCCTACGAGGCCGTCGAGCGCCTCAGCCCCGACGTCGGCGTGCCCCAGGGGACCACCCGGGCGGTCGCCGGTGGCGGTGACGGCGACGCCCCCCGAGAGGAGCCTCGTGAGCACCGGCCCATCAGCATCGACCTCGCTGCGCTCCTGGCCGTGCCCGTCGGCAACCTCGGCGACGAGTCCAGTGCGCCCGGGATCCGGCTCGCCGCGGGCTACTTGCTGGGCAAGCACTTCCGGCCCGCCGTGGCGCTGCACTATGTGCGCCTGGCCTCGGGCGTCAGCCTGACCAGCTTGCGCCTGGGCGGGCGCCTGCGCGCTCACCTGTCGAGGACCATCGATCTGTTCGGCGATCTCGAGCTCGGCTACGACACCTTCAGCGAGGACTACGGCGACGACGTCCACAGCGAGATGGGCATCGCCCTGCGCGGTGGTGGCAGCTACGAGGTGTCGCCGATCTTCGCCGTGATGGCGGCGCTGAGCTACGGCCAGGCGCCGATCACGGACGCCTACCTGGAGTTCGCCTACGTGGAGGTCGGCGGCTTGCTGTCGTTCTGAGCCGCGTCAGCCCGCGCGGCCGGCCTCGATCACCGCCCCGACCTCGGCCTTGCGCGCCGACTGCACCAGCTTGTCGGCGTCGACCTTGGCGGCGATGTCCTCGTCGTTCTTCATCAGCTGGGTGAGGTCGGCGTTGGCCATCTCGAGCACGCCCATGTCGGTGTAGGCGGCGCGGATCTTGTCGCCCCACAGGCCGATGTCCTTGACGCAGGGCACGATGCGGGTGAACAGCAGGGTCCTGAACTGGCGCATGATCGGCGAGGCCTCGATGGCGCCGATGCAGTCGTCGACGTCATAGCCGAGGTTCTTCCAGACCTCCTCGGCCTTGAAGCGGTCGCGCATCAGGTAGCAGCCCTCGACCACGAACTCCTCGCGCTCGGCCAGCTCCTTGGAGGTCAGCTGCGCGTAGTAGTCGCGCAGCGCCAGCCGGCCGAAGGCGACGTGGCGCGCCTCGTCCTCCATCACATAGGCCAGGAGCTGCTTGGGCAGCTCGACCGTGGTCATGTCGCGGATCAGGCCGAACGAGGCCAGCGCGATGCCCTCGATCAGCACCTGCATGCCGAGGTACGGCATGTCCCAGCGCTTGTCCGACAGGGTCTGGTCGAGCAGCGTCTTCAGGTACGGGTTGATCGGGTACAGCAGGCCGACCTTCTCCTGCAGGAAGCGCGCGTAGGCCTCGGCGTGGCGGGCCTCGTCCATGACCTGGGTCGCGGCATAGAACTTCGAGTCCAGGTCGGGCACCGACTCGGTGATGCGCGCGCTGCAGATCAGCGCGCCCTGCTCGCCGTGCAGGAACTGGCTGAACTGCCAGGCCGTGAAGTGCTGGCGCAGGCGGCCGAGCTCCTTGTCGTCGTCCTTGATCTTGTCCCAGGTCTTCGAGCCGATGATGCCGATGGCCTCGCGCGGCAGCCCCAGCGGATCGGCCTGATCCAGCGGCAGCCCCCAGTCGATGCGCTTCTGCGCGTCCCACTGCTTGTCCTTGCCCTTCTGGTACAGGGCCAGCAGCTTGGCGCGCCCGTCGTCATACTCCCAGGTGAAGCGCGAGTCCCCGGCCATGGGGACGTCCCAGGTCTGCTTGTCGGCGGGCACGGCGTAGCGATCGTGGGTGCTCATGCGACCTCCAGCCGGCCATTTTATCCCATCTGGTCTAGCGACGGGCGGCGCTGATCAAGACGAGCAGCTGAGCGCCACCGGCTCGCTGCCCGGCGGCGCGGGCAGCGCATATTCAGCATGTTCTGGCTGTTCGTCGAACGGTGCGGCGAGAATGTGCAGCAGCCGGTCGACCTCGGTGAAGTCGTGCTGCTGGGCCTGCGCAATGGCACGTTCGGCGAGATGGCCGCGCAGGACGTACTTCGGGTTGGCGGCGCGCATGGCGGCGCGACGTTGGTCGGCGTCGCGGGCAGCCTCGGACACCAGCCGCTCGCGATAGAACTCGGCCCAGGCGTCGAAGCCGCGCGGGTCGGCCATCAGGCCACGCAGCGCGTCCAGCGCGGCGGCGTCGGGGTAGTCGCACAGCAGGCGGAAGAACCGCGGATAGTCGACCTGCTGCGCCGCCAGCACGCGAAACAGACCGCGCAGGAGGATCTCGTCGCTCTCGCCGCGCCACTCCGCGAGGCCGAGCTTGCGCTGGAAGTGGGCCTCGAACGCGCTGGCGAAGGTCGCCGCGAAGCTGGCCAGCGCCGGCCGCGCGACCTCGGGCGGCAGCAGCGATTGCAGCGCCGAGGCCAGGCAGCCGAGGTTCCACAGCGCCACCCCGGGCTGGCGGCCGAAGGCGTAGCGGCCCTCGTGATCGCTGTGGTTGGGCACGTGCTCCATGTCGAAGCCCTCCATGAAGGAGAACGGCCCGTAGTCCAGGGTCAGCCCCAGGATCGACATGTTGTCGCTGTTCATCACGCCATGGGTGAAGCCGACCGCCTGCCACGCCGCCACCATGTGCGCGGTGCGCGTGACCGCCTCCTGCAAGAGGCCCAGGTAGTCCCCCGGCGCCAGCGCCGGCAGCTGGGTGGCCAGCACGAAGTCGGCCAGGGCGCGCACCAGCTCGGGCCGGCCGATGCGCGCGAACATCTCGAACGAGCCGAAGCGCAGGTGTGACGACGCCAGCCGCACCAGCACCGCGGTGGTCTCCATGCCTTCGCGCATGACCCGCTCGTCCGAGCCGACCACCGCCAGCGCACGCGTGGTCGGCACCCCGAGGCCGTGCATGGCCTCACAGCCGAGATACTCGCGGATGGTCGAGCGCAGCACCGCGCGCCCGTCGCCGCCGCGCGAGAACGGCGTGCGCCCCGAGCCCTTGAGCTGCACCTCGGTGCGCAGCCCGTCGGGCCCCGGACCGTCGCGCACGACCTCGCCCAGCAGCAGCGCGCGCCCGTCGCCCAGCTGCGGCACATAGACGCCGAACTGGTGGCCGCTGTAGCGCAGCGCCACCGGGTCGGTGCCCGCGATCGGCCGCGCCCCCGCGATGGCGCGCACGAAGTCGGCCTCGCTGGCGGCCGCCGGGTGAAGGCCCAGCAGCTCGGCCGCCGCGGGGTTGAAGCCGACCAGGTAGGGCGACTGCAGCGGCTCGGCCGCGACGCGGGCATAGAACGGCTCGGGCAGCGCCAGCAGGCGCGCCTCCCAGCGCAGCTCGTCGAGGTTGCGCGCCGCGTCCGCGGCCCGCGGCGCTGTCGGGGTCACCGTCACAGCCGCACAGTCTACGCGATCACACGGCTGGACCAGGTCCATGGACCGCGCCGGCTGGACCTCGGGCGCGGGGCCGAAATCGCGGGGCTTTCACTGGCACGCTGGTTGCTCCTGTCCAGGCCATGAAGATCATCGCGCTCCTGGCCTTGGTCCCCGCTGCGCTCCTCGCCGCTTGCAGCAAGGGCGGCAGCACGAACGCCGACGCCGACGCCGACGGCGCCGACGGTCGTCCCGCGGTGCGCTACCTCGCGGTCGACATGACCGCGACCAGCACGCCCTTCGGTCCGGCGCTCAACGTCGAGATCGAGCTGCAGGTCCAGTCCAGCATGCGGCTGGCGGCGCCGCACGTGAACGTGATCGCGCAGTGCGACGGCCACACCGACAAGGACACCGCGTTCTTCTCGGACCTGTCGCACGCCGAGCCCGGCGATCGCAAGATCGATGTCCTCACCATGTTCGACCATGGCGAGCTGGCGGCGCCGCCGCGCTCGTGCGAGCTCATCCTCAGCCTCAGCGAGGGCTCCACGCCGCCCAAGCGTTATGTCCGCCGCATCGCCCTGGTGGCGCCGCCGCCGAGCCCGGACGTGCGGGCGGCGTTCACCCAACGCTGAGGTCCTTGGTTCGCGTGCCCTGTCTGCGCCATCACCCTCGTGCGGACGCTCCGCCCGGATCCTGTGGCAAGCTGGACCGGTGAGCGACCCCGCCAAGCCCGCCGCGACCACGCCGCCGCCGACCACGCCGACCACGCCGCCGCCGACCACGCCGCCGCCGACCACGCCGCCCGTCGAAGCGCGCAGCGCCGCGCTGGCTGACATGGAGGACGGCCTGCGCTTCGGCCACATCATGGCCATGGAGGCGCGCCTCGACGTCGCCGACGTCAGCGCCCGCGTGCTCGCGCTGACCGAGGAGCTGGCCGGCCGTGGCCTGGTCAACCTGCGCAAGCTCAGCGAGCGCATGGACCGGCTGCGCGACGAGGAGCGCAAGCGCGACCAGGACCGCGCCATGGTGCACATCGCCCCGCACACCGACAAGTACGCCCCGCGCGAAATGCCCAGCATCGACTGCGCCGCGCTGATCCCGATCTGCCACGGGCGCTGTTGCCGCCTCAGCTTCCCGCTGTCGTTCCAGGATCTCGACGAGCGCGTGGTGCAGTGGGATTACCGGCGGCCCTACCACATCCGGCAGCGCCCGCAGGACGGCTACTGCGTGCACAGCCAGCCCGAGACCCGCGGCTGCACGGTGTATGCCCAGCGCCCCACCATCTGCCGCACCTACGACTGCCGGCGCGACAAGCGGATCTGGCTCGACTTCGAGCAGCGCATCCCGGCCCCCGAGGAGCCACAGCCGCTGGTGCAGCTCAAGATTCCGAGCCCCGGCGACCCGCCGCGCTGACCTCGGGCTGATTCATGTGATCGAGCTTCGCTCTCTCTCATGAATCAGCCTGGGGTCAGTCGATCACGACGAGGGCTGCGCCGGCTGCGCCCTCACGATTCCCGTGTCGTGCGCCATGCTGATTGGTAGATCATTTGCGCACTTTGTTGTTGACACGCTCCACGGGTGCGCCTTGCGCCGAGGCAGAGCTGCGTCCTGGGATGCCCCCTGCACGTCAGCAGCTCGCGCCTGAGCGCGCCAGCGACCCCGCCGGTCGATCTTCGCGTCGGTGTCGCCCTCCGTCGCACCAGGGCGCCGCCAGAGCGGTCCAGATCTGCATGGTACGAAGGGGATGCGCACACGAGCGGGAGGCAGGGATGACGCAGGTGATGGGGGCGGCGAGCGAGATCCAGGTGGCGGACGGCCGGGTCGTCCAGGCGGTCGAACGGCGCAGGCGCGCCGAGGCCGAGGAGGTCGCGGCGCTGCTCGACGCGCGCGCGGTGGGCGTGCACCAGGCGCTCGGGTTCGCGTCGTTCCACGAGTACGCCGAGGCGCGGCTGCAGCTGTCGGCGCGGCTGGCCTACGAGCGCGT